>VXOG01000067.1:0-395 GCA_009840165.1 Chloroflexota bacterium | reverse complement strand
TTTCTGTGACTTCACTACATAATTATATTACACACGTGCGCCCCGCCCCTGCCCCCCGCCCGCCCGCCCCCCCCCCCCCCCCGCCGCCCGACAGGGTTCCCGGAGGACGGACGATGGGCGGCACGGTACTCATAGTCGAAGACGATACGAGGATCGCCAACTGGGTCAAGGTGTATTTCGAGCGCGCCGGATTCTCCGCTGAGGTTACTCACGACGGCGAATCCGGCCTGGCCTTGGCCCGCGATTTGGCTCCCGACCTGATAATCTTGGACCTCATGCTGCCTCGTCTCGATGGCGTGGAGCTGTGCAAAATCCTGCGCCGGGAGTCGGATGTTCCCATAAGAGCCTGTCCCAGAAAACGCTTGTTTCGACAGGGAGGAGTGATGAGTGCCTTC
>VXOG01000023.1 GCA_009840165.1 Chloroflexota bacterium | reverse complement strand
CCTTGCCCTTGGCCGGACCCAGGCCGAAGGTCATCTCGTCAAACTGTAGGTCCCGCGCGCTCCAGTCATTGAATATGCAGAATCCCGCCACGTACTGCAACGCCTCCGACGCCGGCACGTTGGCGCCGGCCTTGCCGATGATGCAGCCAATCTCCAGCTCATAGTCCAGCTGCTCCGACGCGGCGGGATAGGGCACATCATCGTCCGGCCCGTAGATGACCAGCGGGTTGGAGAAGTAGAACACCGGCATCCGATACCACACCGGATCAATCTGCCGCGTGCCCTGCGACGTGGCGTGCTCTTCATAGACGATGTAGTCCCGCACCGTGGGCGGTTGCAGAATTGGCGCGCGCAGCCGCACGTCGGACAGCGCGACAGCAGGAGCGACCACGTTGCCGGTCAGCGCGTCGCCCACCCGTTCGATGGCCGATTCGCCGCTATCCAGCAGCGCGCGCACATCGGCCAGCGGCTGCTCCGACCCGATCAACGCCGCTACGTCTAACACCGCGTCATCCCGCAGCACGCCGCAGCGAGGCCCGGTTCCGTTGTCATAAGTAAGCAGTTTCATGAGTGGTGTTCCTTTTCGGTCAGGTATTGCTGGAATAGCCGGCTAAACGCTCGGCGTCGTCAATGTAGTCCGCAGTCTGGATAATGCGCCGGCGAACCTCTGCAATGGGTTCGCAATTGCCCATGTAGAAACAGTCGCCGTGCAGATGCCCTTGCCTGGAATAATAGCGTCCGATCAGTGGATTAATGGCCTCGTCTCGTGCCGCCAGCCTGAGAAGCCCTTGCGAAGTGTCGGGGGATAATTCAGGGGCCTCGCCCGTCCGCGCTAGGATCAGCGCGTAGGTAGCTCGCTTGGTGGCGCACCAAGCCTTCTCGGCGGCGTCGCGGATGTCGCCGGCCCCCAGCAGCCGCAGGGCATCGGCATGAACGCCGCGAGCGTCAGCGAAAATGGCGGTTACGCGGTCAGTGGCTACCATATGGATACGGTTTTCCTACTACCTGGCGTGAGGGTGTGTCCGGCTACCGATTAGAGTAGGGGCGAATAATCATTCGCCCCCGTGTCGCGTTCAGCGCATCGAGAATAACCCGACCGGTGCCATCGTCTCATCACCCCGCCGGCTTGAAGTACGGAATCGTGATCTGCGGCGTCGCCGTCTGGAAAGTCACCTCCACGGCCATGCCGATATGGACGTCCCGAGGGTTGCAGTCCACGATGTTGGTGAACATCTTTACGCCTTCTTCCAACTCCACCAGCGCCAGCACGTAGGGAACCATGTCCGCGAAACCGGTGGTGCGGTTCTGGTAGGTGACGGTGTAGGTCCATACGGTACCGCGACCGGACGACTGGACCCATTGGACATTCTCGCCCCAGCAGTCGACGCAGATTCCCCGTGGATACCACTGGTACTCGTCGCAGCCCGCGCAGTACTGGATGACCAACTGGCCGCGCCGGCAGGAATCCCAGAAGGGCTTGGTTTCGCCCACGATTGAGGGCAGGGGTTTGTTCCAGGTGGTGGTCATAATCTCTAATCCCTCGCAAGGATGACAGTGCCGCCGGAATGGCGGGAACCCAACGCGCCGCCCGTGCCGTGGGCCAGGGCGATCTTGCAATCGGGAACCTGCCGGCCGGTGCCGTCGAACTCGTGCCGCAGCTGGCGAGTCGCTTCCAGCAGCAGGAAAATTCCGCGCATACCCGGGTGATTGGACGACAACCCGCCGCCGTCGGTGTTGATGGGCAACGCGCCGCCGACTTGGAGGCGGCCTCCGCTGACGAACTCTCCGCCCTCGCCCTTCTTGCAGAATCCCAAGTCTTCCAGCGTTTCGACGACGGTGATGGTGAAGGAGTCGTACACCATGGCCATGTCGATGTCGTCGTGGGTAACGCCGGCCATCTCAAAGGCGCGTGGCGAACTCTGGTGCGCGGCGATGTAGATCAAGTCGCGCTTGCCGGCGCCCTGGTGAGCGATGGCCTCGCCGGCGCCGAGGACCCACACCGGAGTGTGCCGGCAGTTGCGGGCCACCTCTGGCGATGCCACCACCACCGCGCCGCCGCCGTCGGTGATGACGCAGCAGTCCATCAGGTGCAACGGGTCGGATATGACGCGGGAGTTCACCACGTCCTCAACCGTAATCGGGTCGCGGAATAGCGCCTCCGGATTCATCGACGCGTGATGCCGCATCGCCACCGACACCTCGGCCAACTGCTCCGAAGTCGTGCCGTACAGGTGCATGTGCCGGCGGGCGATCATGGCGTACAGGCCCACGGTGGTCAGTCCGTAAAGTTCCTCGAAGCTGTCCGGTGATGGGTCCAGGATTGGATGCCCGAAACGACCCACGCCGCCCGTGCCCACCGACACGCCGCCCGACCGGGCCAAGCTGCTGTAGGTGATCACGGCCACGTTGATGCGGCCGGCGGCGATGGCGGTCAGCGCGTGGGAAAGGTGGAACTCGAAAGAACCACCCCCGACCGTGGTGTTGTCCACGTAGGAGGGGTACATATTGAGGTAGTCGGCCAAGTTCATCCCGCTGTTGCGGATGCTGCTGGACGCAGTGAACAGGCCGTCAACGTCGTCTTTGCTGAGGCCGGCGTCGGCGAGAGCCTTGATGATGCTCTCGCCCTGAATTTGAAGCTCGCTCTTATCGGGCGAATAGCGTGTAACGTGCTCGTGGATGCCCACGATGGCGGCGGCGCGCCTGAGGTCAACCATGCGGTGCATACCTCCGTAGGGAGTATTAGGTTGGCGTATTATGCCACAAACGGCGAGCGGGTTGGGATTGCCCCGTGCCATGCCGGAGTCTTCCCAAAGTCTCCTTTCCTTCGCCCATGGTGAGCCTGTCGAACCGCGAGCGTGGCCTGTTCTGTCTAAACCCTATTCTTTATGCCGGGAATCTAGATCTCAAACCGATTTGGTCAGGGTTAAGCCCGCTGTTATAAACTTTCCATCAGCGAACTGGTCACCATCGGTGTGCTCCTTGCCATGAAAAACGTCAAACAACGCCCCTTCTACCACTGGCTCAGCGACAACTTTGGCAATTTCTTTCCCAGATTGCCGGAACGCACCCAACTGTTCCGCCGCCTGAAAACCCAAGCCAGCTGGGTGGGGTGCTTCCTGGCCCACCCAACCGTTCTGGGCGTGGCCGACAGCTGAGGCATTGAGTTGCGCCACCCAATACGGGAAGGCTGGCGGGCGCATCAAATTGGCCGGAATAGTATTTCCAATCATCGTTGGCCCCGCATCGAGGTGCGGGGTGACGTTATCGTGGGCGGCAAGCTCCGTGTCGTACAGAATCAGTTGGGTTTGATTGCCGATTGGGATTGCGACACTGCCAACGAAGACCTGACCAATCGTATGACCAGACCTTCTTGCCACTGCTCGCCCACTACGACGGTGAAATGATTGTCCTGATCCTGGTGCAACGAAACGGGATGCAACCAGACGAGAACGGGCACATCCATCGCGCCATTGCTCACTGCACCCCCTGACACTAACTAGCGCCAACGGTTCGTAGAATTACTTTACTATAATGACATAACATAATTACAATACTGGAGGCTTTCGATAGTTTCAGCGGGCTATTCAGTTTTCGCAGATTTGTGGGGTATCGGCTTTGTCATCTATCGGATCCAAGAGAATTCTGGCAACCTTGGTGTCGGTCCTGGCCGCCGTTGCCGTGCTTGGGGCGGCTGCGTGGATGCTGATCGGGAACGGGCAGGGGACTCCGCAGGATGACGCCGACGTGCGGATCATACCGCCAGTGGACGCCGCAAACGCGGACGCTTCGGGCGGCGTTGAGGCCGCGGGTGACGGCCGCCAGGATGAAACGCCCGTCCCGCTTGATATTGCCGTGTACGTGACGGGAGAGGTGGTAAATCCGGGAGTTTATACGGTGTCTGTCGGTGAGCGGCTGACAAACGTTGTCGAGTTGGCCGGCGGCGCCACCGAGAACGCCGACCTGGACCGCATCAACCTGGCAGCCTACGTATCGGACGCCGCCCACTACCGGATTCCGGCCATAGGAGAAACCAACGACGGCTCGGCTGGCTCGGCTGCGATTGCAACGGTTTCCGATGGAACCGCAACTCCCGACGAAAGGCCGTCGCCGGCTTGCGCCGTTCCCTTGAATATCAACACCGCCACCGTCGAATGCCTGGAAACGCTGCCCGGCATCGGCAGTGTTCGGGCGCAGGCTATCGTTGCCCACCGGGAACAGTCGGGGCCGTTCGTTACCACCGACGGAATAACCGCCGTATCGGGCATCGGCGATGGAATCTACGGGCGGGTCGCGGACATGATAACCGTGGGCGGTCAGTGAATCCCACTATTTTACATCGATGAACAGGATGGACAAGATTTTGTTTGAACGGGTATGCGGCTGGTACCCGATCTGATCCTGGCCGCCCTGGTCGCCGGCGTTGGGGTTGGCGTTTGGTTCGGCTGGCCGCACTCCTCGGCGCTGCCGCTGCTTCTGCTGGCGCTGGCGGCGTCGGGCTTCGCACTCACTTGCAGGTTGTTCGGATTGCCAGCGGGGCCGATGCTGTTGGCGGCAGCGTTGATCTTCGGGGTCTGGCGGGCCGAATCTGCCGCCGAACCCGCGCTGCCCACCGCGCTCACTGGGTCGAACATCACGGTCACAATGCTGATAGCCGACGCGCCGGAAACGTCGGGCAGTCGGTACCGCTTTCGAGGCAGGGTAGTAGTGGACTCTGAAGTTGGCCTGAGCAGCCTTCCAACGGGCTCCAACCTGCTGGTGTACGCATTGCCGCCTGACGAGCTGGTGGCGCAGCGAAGCCGGCCGTTCCTGCGCTACGGTGACACACTGCGCGTGTCCGGCAGCGTGGAAAGGCCGGAACCCATCGGCGATTTCGACTACGCGGCCTGGCTGGAATCCCAGGGTATCGCCGGTGTCATGTGGGCGCGAGAGGTCGAGTTGGTGGCAACGGACGGTGGGTTCTGGCCGACGGCGATGTTGCATGGTGTCAGGACTGCGCTGGCGTCGGCGATACAGCGGTCGATTCCGGAACCGCAGGCCGGTTTGGCGCAAGCGTTGATGCTGGGCATACGGTCGGAGCTTCCCCAGCCGGTCAAGGAATCTTTCCGCACGGCGGGAATGTCGCACCTGCTGGCTATTTCGGGCTTGCACGTGGGCATCGTGATGGCGTTGACGCTGGCGTCCGGCTCGGCGTTGGCAGGTCGGAACAATCCGGGGGCGATTTTGACCGCCGCGCTGGTGGTATGGGCTTATGCCGTCCTATCGGGATTGGACCCGCCGGTGGTGCGGGCCGCGATCATGGGAAACCTGTTTCTGCTTCAAGGACTGCTGGGCCGAGGGATGCGCGGCTTGACGGCGCTGCTGCTTGCCGGCGCGGCGATGCTACTGATCGACCCGCACCTGTTCAGCAGCCTGTCGTTCCAACTCAGCTTCACGGCCATGGCCGGCGTGATCCTGGGTTTGCCCCTGATAACCGCTTTGACCGCCGCCGTGTCCGCTCCGCTGTCGGGTTCGCCGTCCGGGCCGGCGCGCTGGGGAGGTTACGGGTTGTCGCTGCTGATTGCGTCGGTGGTGATCTCAACCACAACCACCCTGGCGACGCTGCCGCTGGTGGCCTGGCACTTTGGCGAAATCCCGCTGATGAGCGTGCCGGCGACCATTCTGGCCATGCCGGCGATGGCGGCTGCGCTGGTTGGCGCAGCGGCTACGTCCGTTGTGGGGTTGTTTGCGCCGGCGCTGGCATCGGCCCTGGGCACGCTGGCCTGGGCACCGTTGGCGTGGCTGATCTGGGTGGCCAATGCCATGCCGCCGTTATTGCTGTCGGCGCCGTGGCTGACGGCTCCGGTAGCGGCAGGCTGGTTGGGGATGACCGGGCTGCTGGCAGTTCTGGCGTCGTCGGGGCGGACGCGCCGCGCCGTCGCTGCGCTGCGGAGGCGTCCGCGTTGGCGACCGGCCGGGCTGCCAGGTTTCCTGGCCGGCGCGGTTCCAGTGGCGGCTATCGCGGCGCTGCTGCTGTTCAGCCAATTTGCAAGCGCCAAATCCGACGGTTTGCTGCACGTGTACGCGCTGGATGTTGGGCAGGGCGATGCAATTCTGATAGTTACCCCGGAGGGACGACAAATGCTGGTGGACGGCGGCCCCGACGCCGAGACTACGCTGGTGGCCGTGTCATCTCTGATGCCTCCGGGGGATCGCTCGCTGGACGTGGTGGCGGCTACTCACCTGGACAGCGACCACGTGGGCGGGCTGCTGGGCGTGCTGGACCGTTACCGTGCGGGCGCCGTAGCGCACAGTGGAAACTCACAGGCAGCAGCCGCGTTGCATCCGCAGTGGGAGGGAGTGTTGAGAGACCGGGAACATCCGGTAGCGGTGTTACACGCGGGCCATCGCATCCAACTGGGCCGGAAAGTAACGCTGGAAACGCTGTACCCACCGCCCGAGGGGTTGCCGGCTGGGATAGCAAAGAACGCGAACAACGGCAGCCTGGCGCTGCGTCTGGACTACGGAGAAGTGTCCTTTCTGCTGACGGGCGACATCGAGGCGGACGCGGAAAGGCATCTGGCAGTAGTAGCCGGAGACAAGCTGCGGGCGGACGTGCTCAAGGTGGCCCATCATGGGAGCAGGACGTCAACGACGCAAAGCTTTCTGGATGCCGTCAAAGCCCGGAGCGCGGTTATATCGGCGGGGCGGGACAACCGTTTCGGCCATCCGCACGGCGACGTGATGCAGCGGCTGGAATCGTCAATAGGATCGGAGCAGGTGTTTCTGACGGCCCGGGACGGGACGGTTGAGTACATCAGCGACGGTGAATCGTTGTGGGTGAAGACGCATGGGGCAATTGCCAGATAGCAGTTACGCTCACACGGCAGATGCAGCGTTCGCTGCTAATCTGTGTTCGTACCAATGGAGTTCGCCGGCTTTTTGGAATCCCAGGGACTGGTACAGGCGTATCGCGGGCGCGTTGTCGCCGTCCACCTCCAGCCGGATGTAGTCCGCGCCGGCCGATCGCAAGTGGCGCATACCCGCGGCCAGAATCAATCTGCTGATACCGCCGCCACGGAACTCCGGCGCCAGCCCAATGGAACCGATTACCCCCTGCTGGCGTTGACCATCCGACATCAGCAGTGTCCAACAGTAACCGGCGAGTTGTTCATCCTGAAAAAGCAGTTTAATTCCGTCATACGAGGTATTGGCCATCCTGGCACGATGCGCCGTTTGCGCCTCGGTGTACGGAGCGAACCACCAGGTTCCGGCGAAAGTGGAGTTGTGCGTAGCGGTCAGCGCGGCCACGTCATGTTCCGTGAATGACCTCACCCGATAGCCGTCGGGCATTTCAACATCGGGGATAGCCTGGTTTTCCCAGGTCATGTTCCAATAGACTCGCGCCGCCGCGAATCCACCCGCCGCCAATGCTTCGGCCCGTTCGTAGGGTGGCCACAACGCGATGTGGGCCACTGATGAGCCGGTTTCCTGGGTCCGCCGCAAGCCGGCCCGGAGCAAGCCGCGCCAGCCCGTTTCGTAGTCCTCTCCCGGAGCCACGTGTCCCGGAGCCGCGTGGATGTTCAGCACACATCGCCCGCCGGGAGAGTCCTTGCCAGACGGTTCCGGGAACACCAGGCAGAACCCCTGGAGCGTCGGGGCGCCATCGCCGGAGTCCTGGAACAGCAGCAGACAGTCCCGTCGCTGATCGCGGCCCGGCAGCCGCATGATGTCCGCGAATACGCTGCGGTGGACTGCGGCGTCCGGATTGACGTCGCCGTCGTTCTGATGCAGGGGAACGACAAAGTCCAGCAGCGCCGGAAGGTCGTCCTCGGCGTAGTTGCGGATGGTGAACACGATGCGGGCCGCTAAATCGGCGCGCGGCGGGTGTGCCAGTCGGTGGCCTGCTGGTAGGCGTAGGCGGCGCGGAGGATAGTTGCTTCGGCGAACGAGTCGCCGCCCAGTTGCAGGCCGATGGGCAGGCCGTCTCCGGTGAAACCGCCGGGGATTGACACCGCCGGCATTCCGGCCAACGGGTAGCATCCGGTATAGGAGCGTCGGAAAAAGAACCGCTGGCGCACGTCTTCGGCCGACTCGAAGGGCGCGGTGAGGGCGTCGTGGCGCGGCGCCGGATATGGAGCGGTGGGGCAGACCAGCACGTCAACCTGACGGAAGGCGTCCTCAAACTGCCGGCGCAGCAGGACGCGGGCTTTCATAGCCCGGTTTTCCACTTTGGCCGGCACCAGGGCGGCGGACTGGAGGCGGGTGCGGGAAGCGCGGTCGAGCAGCTCGGGCGCGCGGCGCATGAGATCGTCGCGGGCGCCGGCTCCCTCGGTGTCGGCGATGCCCACGAAAATCGCGCCGGCGATTTCGGTCAGTGGCAGGGATACTTCCGAGACCTCCGCCCCCAGGCCGGCCAGCGTTTCCAGGGCGGCATCGACGGCGCGGCGAACGTCAGGGTGCATGTCTGGAGCGTCGCATAGCTCGGTCATGCGGCCGATCCGCATTCCGCGAATGTCGCCGTCCAGCATACCGTAGTAGTCAGGCACTGGCCGGCGGCTGGTGGTCGGATCCAGGGGGTCGTAGCCGGCGATGGCTCCCAGGACGAGAGCGCAGTCCTCCACGGTCTTGGTCATGGGCGACGCGGCGTCCAGGAACCAGCACATGGGGGTGATGCCGTGGCGGCTGATGCGGGTGAAGGTGGGGCGCAAGCCAACAGCGTTGCAGTAGGAGGCGGGACCGCGTCCGCTGCCGCCGGTGTCCTCGCCGACCGACGCAGCGCAGAGGTGGGCGGCCAGGGCCGCGCCGGAACCGCTGCTGGACTCGCCGGGGGTATGGCCGAATCGCCAGGGATTGTTGGGCGTGCCATAGGGCGGGTCGGCGGTGCCGCCCATGGCCAACTCGCTGAGATTGAGCTTGCCCATCAGGATGGCGCCGGCGGCCTTCAGGCGGGCGACTACGGTGGCATCGTCGGACGGCACGTTGTCAGCGTAGGCGCGGGAACCGTTGCTGGTGAGGATACCAGCAGTGTTGAATTGGTCCTTGATGGCCATGGGCGCGCCGAACAGCGGGGCGTTGATCAGGTTGTCGTCGCCACGATGCAGCGCTGCGTCGATGTCGGCGGCGACGCCCAGGGCCTCTTCCCGCGTGACGGTGATGTAAGCCTTGATGTCGCCGTCGATGTCGTCGATGCGGTTCAGGTAGGCATTGACGGCATCGACGGCGGTGAATTCGCCGGCGCGGATGCCCGCGGAGGTAGCAGCGGCGGAGAGGAAAACGATGTCGCCGGGGTTGGGCATTTGTGGCTCCGTGATCCGGTGAGTATGCGGCGGATTGTGGTCCGTGGCCGTGGGGCGTGTCCCCCGATTGGCGGGCCCGCTTTATTCGCCGGTATCGGGGAAGATGGCGACGGGTTCGATGCCCTCGAGGTCGAGGTCTCGGAGGCGGTCCAGTTCCTGCATGAGGCTGGCGAAGCGGTTGGCGACCTCGGGGAGTTCAGAGTCGTCAATGGGTATGCCTACCAGTTCCGCTAGCAATCTTACGCGCTCTCCGGTCAAATCATTGTTGGAAATCACAGTTTTACTCCCGCCGGCAGTTTGTTGCAGTTCATGGGCGCATTACCTGGCCGTGCTGTGGAGTCGCCAACAAGCCCTAGCCCAGCAGATATGTAGATACGCCGGCAGCTGATGCCTGGTCTTGCTGAGGCGTCGGTATGATAACGGCCGCAACTGCTGCCAGGGTGCGTTGGCCGGTAGCGGTTTCCAACGCCGCGGCCCTTTCCCGGGCTCGGGCGATGTCGTGATGGTTCAACGTCCCCGATACTTCCGTCAGGACATAGATGGGTGTTGCCTCGTCTCTGGATACGCCCTGCATTATCAGATCGGTTACAGACACGGCGGCGGCCATATCCATCGTGATGCGGTCTTCTTCCGCGGCTCTGTCCAGAGCGTCCAGCAAATCCGCCGGCATGGCCATGTCCAGGCTCTTGACGATTTGGGGGCGCCGTAGCCGAAGTTCTTGGGTGATGCGCGGCAACAGCCGACGAGCGGCAGTTTGCTCCAGCACTGTGCCGCGAAGGTTTTCGTGACTGTCGTAAAGTTCCTGGAATCTCTCCATTAACCGCTGCTGACTTTCCTCCAGTCGCTGCTGCCGTCCTCCCAACTCACCCTGCCCTTCTTCCAGTCGCTGCTGCCCTTCTTCCAGCCGCTCCTGACGTTCTTCCAGTCGCTGCTGCCCTTCTTCCAGCCGCTGCTGCCCTTCTTCCAGCCGCTGCTGACGTTCTTCCAGCCGCTGCTGCCCTTCTTCCAGCCGCTGTTGCCCTTCTTCCAGCCGCTGTTGCCCTTCCTTCAGTTCGCCAATTTCCCGGTGTACTTGAGCGAATCCCTCGGCTACGGCCTCGGTTAGCTGGCGCAGGTCCTCGGCCAATTGCGCCACGATCCGGGGCAGCTCGCGTTCTTCGTCCGTCAGCAGCTTGCGGCGGATCCTCTCCCGTATTTCGGGATACTCGTCGAGGATACGCTCCAAGTCCTCAACGGTTGCAATTTCGTGGGGGCCAGTCATGATGCTCTCGCAGGTTACCGAAGGCTATTCTATCACGGCAGCCCCGCCGCATTCAGGGCTGATGCTGTCGGTGTACTACTAACTACTAACTTCAAAGCCAGTGCTGGAACCAGCCCAGCATTCGCTCCAGGTAGGCCTGGCGCAGCGCCACGTGTCCGGTGCGGAGGAAGCCGTGGGCGCAGCCGGGGAACCGGACCATTTCGACCTCTTTGCCGAGGCGTTTCATCACCTGAAAATACTGCTCGCTCTGTCCTATGGGGCAGCGGGCGTCGGCCTCCCCGTGCAGCAGCAGGACCGGCGTTTCCACCCGGGGCGCGAAGGTGATGGGCGAACGCTGCAACAGGCGGTAGGCCATACTGTCAACGCCCTCCGCCAGCTCGTTGACCAGCGGGCGGCTGATGGACATGCCGCCGGCCAGACGGTTGGCCCACTGGGTCTCGCCGAAGCTGGTGGCGATGTCGGAGGTGCCGTACATGCTCCACAGGTCGATGCAGGGAGCGCCGGCCACGGCAGCGCGGAAACGGGTGGTATGTCCGATGGCCCAGGTAGTCATGTAACCACCGTAGCTGTAGCCATGGATGCCCAGACGGTCGGTATCCACGTAGTCCCGTTGACAGACCTCGTCCAGGGCCGTCATCAGGTCGCGGTAGTCCTCGCCGCCCCAGTCGCCAAGGACGGCGTTAACGAACTCCTCTCCGTAGGTGGACGAGCCTCGGGGATTCACTGCCAAGGTCAAAAAGCCGGCGCCGGCGAGAACCTGGTGCCAGGGCACAAATGAATCGTAGAACGCGCCGTTGGGGCCGCCGTGAATCTCCAACACTAACGGGTATTTGACGGCAGGGTCGAAATCAGGCGGGTGATAGAGACGACACTCGATGTCGTAGTCGTCGGTTTCCACGTTGAACTTTTCGAAGGGGGCCGGCTGATGGTCTGCGAGCCAGGGAGCGTTATGGTTAGTGATGCGCCGGCGGTGTCCGCCCAGCTTCACCAGATGCAGGTCAGATGGATAGGCGGAGCCGGACGCCGAGAGGACAACGCGAGATGCCTTTGAGTCCATGGCGATACCGGACAACAACTCGCCGCCGCTGGTGAGGGCAACCGGTTGGGGCAGGTCATCGCTGTCGGTAACATCCAACCTGTACAGACGGGTTTCTCCGGAGGAGTCGGCGAGGAATATGATTCGGTCGCCGCTCCCATCTTTGCCCTCCGTCCAGCGCAGATCCAACGGGGGATAGATGCCCGGATACCCCAGGCAGGGCCGGATGCCGTCGTCGGTCAGGCGGCGGGGCGGTTGACTCTCTTCCAGGATATAGAGGTACGCCTGCCACAGCACCATCAATCCCTCGCCCTCACCGCCGATGGCGATGAGACGTTTGCCATCGGGCGACCAGGAAACGGCGGCGGAGTCGGTAAGTCCCTGCGACCACAGTTCGGGATAATCCAGTTCCTCAGCGTCGTCCAGGTCAAGGACGTACACCTCACTGGTAGCGGTGACGTCGCGGGAGCCGGAACGCCCGGATATGAAAGCAATACGGGTGCTGTCAGGAGACCAGGCGGGGGCGACGTCGTCCCAGTCGCCATCGGTGATCTGCGTGGTGTCGCCGGTACGGACGTTGACGAGGAACAGATGGAAATGATTGTCGCCGCGCCAGCCGATGGCGTCGTGGCGGTAGCGTATGCGCCGCACCGACCTTTCCTGTGGCTGGTTATCGGGAGAGTCGGTGTCGCGGGCATGGTCGGGGATAACGTCGGTCACTAGCACAAGCCGGGAAGAATCGGGAGACCAGGCAAATTCGCGGGCGCCGGATGGGAGATCCGTCAAACGGGCGGCCTCCCCGCCGTCGGCCGGGATTAGCCAGACTTGGCGCCGAGCTTCCGGCGGGTCATCGGCGCGAAGGAAGGCCAGATATGCGCCGTCGGGCGAGTAGCGCGGGTGGGTGTCGGCGTTGCCGCGGGTAAAAGGCTGGGGTTTTGACTCGTCGCCGTCGTCAGCCAGCCCGATCTGGTAGATGCGAGACCGACTTTCGGAACTCGTTTCGTCAATCCAGGACAGTACGTATGCGCACCTGCTCCCGTCCGGCGAAACGGTAGGATCTCCCACACTGGTCAAGTGGCGGAACAGGTCAGGTCCGATTGGGTTTGGCATCTAGGCAGGCTCCCGGGAGTCAATGGATACGGTTGGGCAAGGGGCGGATTGTGGCTGATTAGTTTATCGCACTTGGGGGGATGAAGCAGCGAGAAGAGAGGGAGGCCGTAATGACGGTAGTATAACGATTAATGATAATGAGAGGGGCCGATTTTCTTGACACACCGTTAACGCCGGGCGCATACTGCGGCAACTCAGGGAGAGGATCATGGCGGCCATTAATCTTCGCCCCAGCGAGTTCGCGCTTGCCGGGAAACCCATCCACTATGCGTGGGTGATCGTGGTAATTACGTCGGTGATGCGCCTGGTGTCATCGTCGTTCCGGATGGGATTTCCAGCGCTGATCCCTTTGATCGCGGTGGAGTTCGGATGGCAGGTGTGGCTCGTCACCCTTGCCTTTTCGCTACAGTGGGTGGTTTCAGGGGCGTTCGGTCCGGCGGCCGGATGGCTGGGTGACCGATACGGCGCACGGGTTACCATGACCATCGGAGCGGCGCTGTACCTGGTGGGTATGATCCTGACCGGGTCGATGAGCCAACCATGGCACCTGATTCTGTTCTTTGGCATTATTCTCAGCGCGTCGATGGGTATTTTCCAGGTGCCGCTGACAGTGTCCGTAACGTCGTGGTTCCGCAGGCACCTGGGCGTGGGCATGGGTCTGTTGCAGGGATCGCAGGGTCTGGGTCCCGTAATCGCCATTCCAATCATGCTGGGAATTGCAGCGTGGTTCACGGTGGGCGCCGGCTCGCAGTTTCTGAACTGGGGCGCATTGAGTTCACCGCTGCTGAGCTGGATACCGCTGGGCACCCCTGAAATCCTGGGCATCCGGATGGCGTTCTGGATCCCCGGCATCGGCGGCGGCATCATCCTGCTGCTGCTGATCCGCATCTTCTACAACACCCCGGAGGATATCGGCCTGCGCCAGTTGGGCGCCGACGCCAATACTCCGACGCGACAAGCGCCGGCCACGGGGGCATCGGCCAAAGCGCGCGCCAGCGTATTCCTGCGTCAGGTGCGCAAGACGCCGGCGTTCTGGAACCTGATCGGCATCCACTACTGGGGCTGCGCGGGACACAGCATAGTGATCGTGTTCCTGCCGGCGATGATCATCAGCTCGCTGGCCCCGGAAGGCGGATGGGAAAGCATCACCGACGACTCGGCGCGTTCGGCAGCATTGCTGCGGGCATCGGCGATTGGCGGCGGGGCTGCGGCTGTGATGAGCCTGGTGAGTACCTTTACGAGGTTCGGGGTGCCGATCGCCGCCGACCTGCTGGGCAGCAAATGGGTGATGGCGGTCTGCTTCTTCCTCCAGGTGGCGCCGGTGTTGATCCTGCTGTTTGGGATCCTGTTCCATCCGGTGGTCTGGATGTTCTACCTGTTTGCAGTGTTGTTCGGCATCGGGTTCGGCGGAGAGATGTCCGCGTTCCCCATCATCAACCGGCAGTACTACGGCAATGCCCCAATCGGCACGTCGTACGGTTTCCAGATGATGGGAGCCGGCGCCGGGATGGCGAGCGGCGCCCTGGTGGGGAGCCTGCTGCTGGCGGTGACCGGCGGGTACGCGGCGACGGCGGCGCTGTCGTTCGTGATGAGCCTGATTGGGGTGATCTGCATCCTGTTCCTGCCGACCACGCATTCACACCAACTTCCCGAATGGGAGAAAGAACTGCCGACCGAGGCGAGTCCAGACGCGGCGCCGGCCCCTGCGCCGGCAGCCGGCAGCACGGGCGATGGGGGCTGATTTGAGTTGGACGAAGAACAGGCCGCAGAGAGATTTCACCGCGACCTGGAAATAGTCCGGTCGCTGTCGCCCTCAACAAGCGAACCGGGACTGCCCTGCCTGATCATCTTGTACGGATTGCCTGGTAGCGGCAAGTCGTATTTCGCCCAGTCGGTTGCGGAACGTTGCAATGCGGTCGTCCTGAATAGCGAACAAAATCGCCGTGCCATGGTGGGAGGCACACTTCTTTACGACGGACCGGAGAACCGGCGTCTTTTCAAAACCCTTAACCGCCGCGTTGAGGAACTATTGGATCTGGGTCAGTTCGTAGTCTTTGACTCAACTGGCCTCAGAGACTGGATACGCAACCCACTGGAAAGAATCGCTGAGGACCGCAACCTGATTCCGGTTAGGGTTCACTTGGATCCGCCGGAAGAGGTCATTCTACATCGACTGGCCAATAGACAGCTGCCACCCGACCCTGCCAATGGCGCCAAAACCTGGCGCGACGTGTACGAGTGGATGCTGCCTGGGTGGCAGCCTATTACGGAGCCTCACTTGCATCTGGTCAACCCGGCGTGCGTTCGTTCGGCAGTTGATACCGTGCGCCGGATGTTGGCAACCCACTGGAAAGAATCGCTGAGGACCGCAACCTGATTCCGGTTAGGGTTCACTTGGATCCGCCGGAAGAGGTCATTCTACATCGACTGGCCAATAGACAGCTGCCACCCGACCCTGCCAATGGCGCCAAAACCTGGCGCGACGTGTACGAGTGGATGCTGCCTGGGTGGCAGCCTATTACGGAGCCTCACTTGCATCTGGTCAACCCGGCGTGCGTTCGTTCGGCAGTTGATACCGTGCGCCGGATGTTGGCGGGGCAACCTTGACAGCGACAACTGCACCACGGCATTCCGTCCCACGACACCTTCGGGGATGTCTTCGCCCGTCTGGACCCAGTGCAGTTGCAGGATTGCTTCGTGTCCTGGACCCTCAGGGACAATGGCCCCAACTGAAAGCCGCCGTCAGGGTGGTGGGGCATCGTCAGACTGCCGAAGGGGGCGTCAGCCAGCCCCGCTACTACATCAGCAGTCTGGCCGGGTCGGCAGAACAACTGCTGGCCGCCATTAGAGGCCACCGGAGCATCGAAAACTCGCTCCGCTTGACCCTGGGTGACCTTTCGGGAAGACCAGCGCCGGGTGCGCAAGGACATGGGCCACAGAACATCAACACCCTGCGTCAGATCGGACACAATCTATCGAAAAACGAGCGAACCCTGAAAGTGGGCATCCGGGGCAAACGGCTCAACGCCGGATGGGATGAGGACTACCTGCTCAAAGTCCTCCTCGGATAAGACGCGATTGCCCTGCTGCTAGGTGCGCTTTTGACATCGCCACGGGCCGGCAGTAGCATTGCCGCCAGTTATTGATACTGGACTGCCCGCACCACGGAGGCTATATCATGGCAATGAACTCTTCCGGCGTCTCCCACATCGCCGTCTGCGTCCGCGACCTGGACGAGTCCCTCAAGTTCTATCGCGACATCCTGGGCATGACGGTAACCGTCGATCGCGTGCAGGATACTTCCACGGGCGGCCTGCCCCACGTGTACGCTCACGATCGCTCGACCCGCCGACAGGCCATCCTGTCCTACGGCGACGGCGCGGTTCCCACGCTGGTAATGACCAGCCATCCCGGCGACGATACCGACGGCGCTCCCATCAAACTGGACCAGGTGGGCATCAGCCACATCTCGTTCTCCGTGCCTGACGTGAAGGCCCTGGCCGATGAACTCATCGCGGCCGGAGTGGAGCTGGCCGGACCCATGGACGGTTTCACCAACGCTGACGGCCGGGTCTCCAGCATCTTCGTGTACGACCCCGACGGCATCCTGGTGCAGTTCGACGCTGGCGGCGGCTGACGGCGGCTCACCCATCCCAGCGGCTTCGACGACTGGAAACGCGCGATTTCCCAGGCAGTTCCCCCGGATGTACAATGCATGAGGACAACCGCGGCGCCGACCGCGAAACCATCTGGGGAATCAACCGTAGAGATCGCCGTTGGTTCCAACTGATGACCCTTCTGGGCGGAACCGGCGGCTCGGTCACTCTAATATGGCTGACCTTGAGCTACCGTGCCGCCGTTGACACGCCGGACGAATTGGCGTTCAGCATCCCGCTGGGGATTGGAGCCAGTTTCGTCGCCGCAGGGTTTGTTGCCTGGTCGTTGTTGCAGGTAAAGGAGATGGCAATGCCAATCGGAGACTGGATTAGAGAAGCAAACGAAAGGCGCCGGCAGCGGCTGCGTGACGAGGGCCGTGAGGAAGGCAAGCAGCAGGGCCGTGAGGAAGGCAGAGAGGAGGGTATTCTCATCGGGTTTGAGCGAGGCCGTGCTGAGGGGTATGGAGAAGGATACACCGACGGTAAAGAAGGAAATCCTCCCCAACCCCCAACCGGCGGTTCCGAAACGGCCGGTTAGATTCCCTAGGCATTGAACATCAAAGGAGCTCCATCATGCCCATGAAAGCATCCGGCGTTTCCCACATCGCCATCTGTGTCAGGGACCTTGACGTGTCGCTCAAGTTCTACTGCGACACTCTAGGCATGTCCATCGTCAGCGACGTGATCCAGGACACTACCACCGGCGGCCTGCCCCACGTGTACGCTCATGACCGCCGCACCCGCCGCCAGGTCCGCCTTGCTTACTCCAACGGCGCAAAACCGACCCTCACCATGACCAGCCATCCGGATGAAGACCCCGACGGGACGCCCATCAAACTGGACCAGGTGGGCATCAGCCACATCTCGTTCTCGGTGCCTGATCCCAAAGCGTTGGCTGAAAGCCTGTCGGCTCAGGGCGTTCCGCTGGCTGCGCCCATGGACGTGTGGACCAACGCCGAGGGCAGGGTCAGCAGCTTCTACGTGTACGACCCCGACGGCATTCTCGTGCAGTTCGACGCCGGCGGTTAGACTCTTTTCGAGGCAACGTTACTTCCTATGGCCGAGTTTCAGAAAATCACTCCTTTCCTCTGGCTGGACGGCACGGCGCGCGAAGCCGCCGCGTTCTACGTATCCATTTTCCAAAACTCCCGGATTCTGTCCAGCGACACATTCACCGACGGGCCGGCCGCTGGCAGTTCCACCGTGGTTTTTGAGCTGGGCGGCGTGCAGTTCGTCGCCTTCGACGGTATTCCCGCCATCGAGTTCACCGAAGCCATTTCCTTTATGGTCTCGTGCGATTCCCAGGACGAGATCGACCATCTGTGGGACAGTCTTACCGCGGGCGGAACCGAGATCCAATGCGGATGGCTCAAGGATCGCTTCGGCGTTGCCTGGCAGGTCATACCAACCGATCTCCCGGCTTGGCTGATCAACGGGCCCAACGCCAACCGGGTCATGGAGGTGATGCTGCCCATGAAAAAACTGGATCTGCAAACACTGTTGGAAGCGCACCAGGGAGGTTAGCCGATTATGTCCCACCACTACGACGAGCACGACCACGATAAGCTGCTGCGCTGGCGCGACGACTTGCAGGGCGCTTCTATCGTGGATGGCGATTTCCCGGCAATGGCCTTGTTCCTGGTAAAGCCGCAGGCCGCCGGTTCCCACGAAATTTTCCGCCGCTTCCGCACCGAGTTTGAACAGCGCAACGCCAGCTTTGCCCACCTCGTCATCTTCGGTATGCACGGGGTTTCATCCACGGTGCGCAGCCTGTTGGATCAAACCGGTTTGTCGGAGACTGATCTTCCGGTGATGATGCTGGCTCCCGCCGCCGAACCCGCATCCCTCGTCGCCGTTCAGCTCCCATCCGGCGAGAGCCTGGAGGGAGGCGATGACCCGAACGGCGACGGCACGTGCGACTATCTGGCTCCCTGGCAGGACGTCCTCGACCGCATCCGCATCACCAGGCGCGGACGGCCGCTACGCCTGATGGGCGTGCAAGGCCGCAAGCTCGACGGCCCTGACCTCCGCAACCTGCCCGAAGCGGCGCTGGCGACGGTGGCAACCCGGTAGATCATTGGGCGCGCGTACCGATATTTCTTCGGTAGCACATACAGCGGAAATGAGTTATTCTGTGCGGCATCGCGTAGAACCTGAACAAATTGCAGGGAGGGTATGAAAGATGACTACCGCAGCCCCGGTTGTTGACGACCTTTGCACTATCGAGCAGGAGCGGAGCCGCTTCAATGACCAGTTCGGCGAGATGAGCGAACGCGCCAGGGTGAAGGTGAAGGGGGAGATGTCGGAGTTCGTCCAGAAATTCATCCAGGCATCTCCGTTCGTAGTGATGGCGTCGTCGGACCCTGACGGCAACTGCGACGCTTCACCCAAGGGCGGGAAGCCGGGGTTCGTGAAGGTGATTGACGGCGCCAGGCTGCTGCTGCCGGACGTGGCCGGTAACCGTCTGTTCCAGTCCTACCAGAACATGGACGCCAACCCGCACGTTGGCCTGCTGTTCATGATCCCCGGCGTCAACGACACGGTGCGCGTAAACGGGACCGTGTCGATTGTGGACAAAGAGGAACTGGACCGCCAGAAGGTGGAATTGTCGCTCTTCTGGACTGACGACAATGCCAAGCACCTGCAAGGCATCATCATCAACGTCGAAGAATCCTACGGCCATTGCCCGCGGGCGTACAACTTTGCCAAGCTGTGGGACACGGACCAGATTGCAGAAAACCAGGAGAACCGGCCGATTCCTTTGAGGCCATAGATTCGAGAGCCGACCGTCAAGAATCAGAGAGGGGCGAATTATTATTCGCCCCTACGATTTTGGCAATAATTTTCACCCCCTCCCATCAAGGGAGAAGGAAATCAGTTGAAGCCGGTGGCGAGCCGGAACAGGAATAGCGCGGGAGGCAGGAGGATTTGTCCCAAGATGTTGATGTTGAAGGCGTAGCTGAGGAACAGGTTGACGCCGATTAGGCCGATGAGGGGAATCCAGCCGTAGCGTTCAAATTGCAGATATGGCTCGTACAGCGCGCGCGGCAGCAAGCCGCCCAGGACTTTGCTGCCGTCCAGCGGGGGAAGTGGGATCAGGTTGAATATCCCCAGGATGAGGTTGAAGAAGATGGCCAAGAAGGCAGCGAATCCCAGGATCTCCTCTACGCCGGAGATGCCTCGGGTCTGAAGAACTACGGGCAGCAGGTCGAACCTGAATACCAACCCAAGGATGAAGGCTAGGATGAAGTTAGAAAGGGGGCCGGCGAAGGCAACCAGCGACATGCCCAGCCGACCACCGCGTAAGTTGTAGGGATCCACCTGCACCGGCTTCGCCCAGCCAAAGCCAACTACGAGCAGCAGCAGGAAACCCAGCAAGTCGATGTGCTTGATAGGGTTGAAGGTGAGGCGGCCCATGCGCCGGGCGGTGCCGTCGCCCTGGATGTGGGCGGTGAAAGCGTGGCTGAACTCGTGGACGGTGAAACCGACGATGAGGCCAGCCAGCCCGATACCGATGACGAGGATGAACGAGACCGGGTCCTGTCGGAGCAGGTCGAGACTCTGCAAGATCACGTCGTCTGACTTTCCAGTGTGGGACGAACCCGACGGCGGCCGGCGGGCTGGACGCGGGGCAGCGCCATGAGGTCGGCCTTAAGGCCGGCCAAACCGTCGGCGCCCAGTTGGTTGGCTTCGGCAACAATGGCAACCGCGCCGGATTGATGCAATGCCACCAGTTCGTTGACGGAGGGCCGGAGGCCGATGCGCACGACCAGGTACTTGTCAGTGCGGACGGCGGCGTCGGAAGCCTGACCCAGCTCGGCAAACGTCCAAGGGCCGGTCATGGCCGACTTATCCAGCACCAGAAAGTCCAGAGGGGCAGCAGACAGGATGGGCCAAGTCGGGTCGTCCACATCGTCGGGGATACGGACGCCGTGGGTCATCACGGGATTGGCGACGCTGATAGCGTCCACGATTGCGCCGGCCAGCGGTGAGACCATGAAGTCAGCGCCGGCGTCCTGCCACAAGGCAACGTTGTCGGGGGCAAGGGGCACGCCGCCGGCTCCCCAGAGGAGGCCGCCGAGCTCCGGCAACTCGTCTGGGGTGATGCCCGGAGATGCAATGACCACGGCGTCGGCGGAGCCTGCTGCGGCAGCGAGAGCTGCGTCCAAGTCGCCCGAGCAGCGGGCGATCAAGGCCATGGCCGGCAGCCGGTTGGATTGCGCCGCGCCAAAGCCTAGAGAGGGTGCGCCTCCCTGATCAATACGCTCAAGCAAATTACGGAGTTGGGTCATAGGGAAATCGAGACCGTGATGCGATAGTTGTAGGGGCGAATAATTATTCGCCCCCAGGCGCCGTGTACCAGCGTATGGCTAGAGGGGTTGCCAGACCCGTTTGCCGTCCACGCGGGCGATCTTGCCGACCTGCTTCCCGGGAGGGAAGTGTCCGGCGCAGATGGTCCAGTCGCCTTCCTCGGCGGCGTCGAGCCACTTGGCGCGGGAAGCGGCGGACTGGGCCTTGTCGGTGTCAACGCCGGCGCACCAGTCGGGTTCGGAGACCTGGGCGATGGTGTGGAGCACGTCGCCCATGACGATGCCGCGCTGCCCGTTGGAGTCGATCAGCACGACCTGGTGGCCGGGAGTATGACCCGGAGCCGGGGCGATGGAAATCTCGTCGCTGATGACGTGTTCCGGCTCCTCCAGGATCTGCTGGAGACGCAGGCGGCGGAGGGGCATGACCTGGCGGTCGATGTAGGGGTACATCTGACGCCCTTCGTCCGACGTGAAGTAGTCGTAGTCGGGCCGGGACATGACGTAGCGGGCGCGGCGGAAGTTGGGGGCAGGCATACCGCCGGAGTAGCGGAGGTTCCAGCCGACATGGTCGCCGTGCAGGTGGGTGTGGATGATGTAGTTGACGGAGTCGCTGGGGCCGACGTTGGTGTTGTTAACACCGACGTTGGATTCCAGGTGAGGCCGGAGTTCCTCATAGAGGTTGCCGGTGCGGTTGCCCCGGTCGGGGTGCGGGCCGGGGCCCATGCCCGTGTCCACCAGGATGACGTGTTCCGAGGTTTTGAGGAGGAAAACGCCGTAATAGAGCTGTAGCTGGCCGTCTTCGAGGGTGTCCTGATAGTTGGCCCAGGCGTCGGCGGGGACGTCGGGGAACATGGCGGATGGTTCGCGCGGCGGCGGAACCATGTCGATGACGGCGGTAACTTCAACGTTGCCGATGGTTGCTTTGTCTGCCATTACGGATTTCCTCCTGATTGCGCTTTCTGATGGTTGTGGACGCCGGGATACCGACATCGGTCATTCATCCACTTCAAAGGTTACGAGGGAAAAGAGGTCGTAGCCGGCCAGATTCTCGCGGCCGTTCAGGCCGATCAGTTCGATCACCACGCCAATGCCGGCGGTTATCCCGCCAGCTTTCTCGACCAGTTTGGCCGCAGCCTGGATGCTGCCGCCGGTGGCCAGCAAGTCGTCAACGACCAGGACGCGCTGCCCCGACTTGATGTCGCCGGAGTGGATTTCCAGGGTGCTGGCGCCGTACTCCAGCGTGTATTCATAGCTGAGAGTTTCGCCGGGCAATTTGCCCGCCTTCCGCACCAGCGCCAGGGGCAATCCCATGCGGTCTGCCATGGGCGCGGCGAACAGGAAGCCGCGAGAGTCGATAGCGGCCAGGCAATCCACGTTGCGCTTGCCGGCCTCCGCCACCATTTGCTCGATGGCCTCCGCGAAGGCGTCGGGGGCAAGCAGCAGCGAAGTGATGTCCTTGAACTGCACCCCGTGGATGGGGAAGTTGGGCACGTTGCGGATATGTTCAGCGAGGTCGATGGGCATAAGGGTGCATTGTGAAAAGAGGCAGTGAGAAACGGGTTGCCGGTTGCAAGCGCAAATTAGTCTAGTATCAGGTAGTGGCGCAGTCAACCGTTACCGCTGGCGGGCTAAGCTTCAACTACGTTCTCCAGATGATTTACGCTCAAGACGCGCCGGCCCGGTCCCAGGCGGATGGCAACCAGGTCAATGCGCCATTCCAGGTTGGCGGAAGCTTCAACGTGTCGTTGTAGAAAGTCCTGCGCCGTCAGCATCAGGCGTCGCGCTTTGGCCGGCGTGACCGATTCCTCCGGCGAGCCGTAGGCGGCGCTGCGACGGGCGCGAACTTCCACGAAGACCCAGACCGAGCCATCCAGGGCGATGAGGTCAACTTCACCCCACCGGCATTGATAGTTGGCGTCCACGATGCGATAGCCCTTGCCTTCCAGATGGTGGCGGGCAATGCGCTCGCCAATGCGCCCGACATCGACGCGCCTTGCATTCCGAGGCGGCGGAACATCATCCCTGGTTGGCATCTTGCAGCAGCCTCGCCTGTCGCAACGGGCTGAAGGAGCGGCGGTGGATGGGCGTTGGCCCCAGCTCGGCCAGGCAACGGAGATGTTGGGCGGTGGCGTAACCCTTGTGCCTGGCAAATCCGTATCCGGGATGGCGTTGGTCGGCCTGGACCATGATTTCGTCGCGGGCGACTTTGGCGAGGATGCTGGCGGCGGCGATGGACAACGATTTGGCATCCCCTTTGACGACTGTTTGGTAGGGCAGCGGGCATTGTTTGAGCGGAATCCAATCGAATAGCAGGGCGTCCGGCCCTGGCCGCAGCGCCGATACTGCGGCGAACATAGCTTGTATCACGGCTGGCCCGATGCCGATGCGGTCGATTTCCGCAGAATCGACCTGTTCAACGGCCCAGGCGAGGGCGTTGGCGCGGATAATTTCCGCCGCGTATTCCCGGCATTTGGGGGTGAGTCGCTTGCTGTCATCAACCGCCCCCAGCCAGTCTGCGTCAGGATCCAGGTCGGGCGGCAGGATGACGGCGGCGGCAGTAACCGGGCCGGCGAGTGGGCCGCGTCCCGCTTCATCCACGCCGGCGACCAGACGATGGCCGCAAGCGTGGAACCCCGCTTCCAGAGACAGGTCAGGCATTGACCGTTTGCGGGATGGCTGTGGAAACCGCCGGTTGAGGTTCGTGGCCGGCGATGGGGCCGCCGCCGAGCACCGTGTCGCCCTGGTAGAGCACGGCAGCCTGGCCGGGCGTAATGGCTCGCTGCGGCTCGTTGAATCGCACCAGCGCGCCGTCGCCCACGGCGGTTACAGTTGCGGGCGCTTCGGCGAACTTGTAGCGGATCTTCACCGATACCTCGGTTTCCGGCGCCGGCCGCTGCCCGGACACCCAGGAAACGGGGGCGGCGTAAAGAGTGTCGTGGTAGAGGTTTTCCTCGGATCCAACGACGACGCGGCGGGTGTCGGGTTCCAGCCGGATGACGAACCGGGGCGGGCCGCCGGACAGGCCGAGGCCGCGGCGCTGGCCGACAGTGAAGTACTGGATGCCATCGTGCTCCCCGAGGACGTTGCCAGAGGCGTCAACGATTTCGCCCGGCTTTTCGTCGGTACGCGGGCGGAGGAACTCGCGGTAGTCGCCGGAGGGGATGAAGCAGATGTCCTGGCTGTCGGGCTTATCGGCGTTGGGGAATCCGGCGTCGAGGGCCAGCCGGCGGATCTGCGGCTTGGGGTAGTGGCCGACGGGCATGAGCGTGGCCGCAAGCTGTTCCTGGCCCATACCGAAGAGTACGTAGGACTGGTCCTTGTCGGCGTCAACGCCGCGACGGAGGGCAAACTTGCCGGAGTCGTCGGGTTCGATGCGGGCGTAGTGGCCTGTGGCGACATGGCTGGCGTTCAGCATCCGGGCGCGCTGGGCGAGGAAGTTGAACTTGATTTTGTCGTTGCAGGCGATGCACGGATGGGGGGTGCGCCCGCTTTCGTACTCACGCTGGAAGTAGTCGATGACGAAGGCGCGGAACTCGCGCTGGACGTTGAAGACATAGTGAGGGACGCCGAGGATGCGGCAGACGGCGCGGGCATCTTCCACGTCGTCCAGCGTGCAGCAGCCGCGATAGTATTCGGGCAGGTCGGCCTCGTTGATGTCGTAGAGCTTCATGGTGACGCCGATGACGTCGTAACCCTGCCGGTGGAGCAGGAGGGCGGCCACGGAAGAATCCACGCCGCCGCTCATGGCGACGACGACGCGGTTCCGGTCGGTTTGAATGTCCAAATTTGCGCTCATATTTCAGGAACTGTCAGAGGCGGCCCATTCAGCGAACGAACCGCCGCCGGTGTACTCTTCGGGCAACAAATCCCACAAAATCTCCAGCAGTGGCCTCACTTGCAACATGGCGATTTCGGCGCGCTCCGCGGTCATGAAGACTTCGTAGAAGTTGCCATGCAACCTTTCGGCGGCGCTGAGGCCCTGGTCGATCGCTTCCGCCTGTTCCGGCAGTTCCGAAATGAGGGCAGTGACGGCTTCCTGGATTGCGACGTGGTCGTAGTGTTCCCAACTACGCAGCGTTGCCACGGATTTGGTTAATTGCGCAACCGTGCCCCAGCCTTCTTCGCCGGCCTGACAGACATCGCCCTGCGCCAATTCCAGCGGGGCCTTTAGCCAATAATCTTTGGCCTGGGCCAGATGCTTGCGGATGCGGGCGTCCCGGCGGGCGGGCGGTTCGCGGCGGATTCTGGGCGGCACGATTTCCTCGATTAAGAAACGTTAGTTGCGAGTGGGATAAAGGTAGTATAGCATCGGGCGAGTTAGGCACACTAACCTTGACCATGCGATGGAGGCAACCAGATGCCGGTAACGTTCGGATGCTCGCTGCCCAGCCGTGGCGCAATGGCGTCTCCCGACAACCTGCGCAGCCTGGCGCAGCGGGCGGAAGACCTGTCCTTTGACCACGTTTGGGTGAGCGACCACATCATCATCCCCCACGAAGTATCTTCCTTCTATCCTTATGCCGCCGACGGCGTTGCCCCGTTCCAGCGGGACAACACGTACTTTGAGCCGCTGGCCGCGCTGAACTTCCTGGCCGGCTGCACTACGCGGGTCAAACTGGGCACCCACGTGCTCATCCTGCCGTACCGGAACCCTGTGCTCACCGCGAAAATCCTGGCGACGCTGGACGTGCTCAGCGGCGGGCGGTTGATCCTGGGGGCCGGCGTGGGCTGGATGGAGGAGGAGTTCCAGGCCATGGGTCTTGACACCTACGCTCAGCGGGGCGAGGTGACCGACGAATACATCCGGATTTTCAAGGAGCTATGGACATCGGACAACCCCGAGTTTCACGGCAAGCATTACGACATCAGCGGGGCAGGATTCCTGCCCAAGCCGGTGCAGAAGCCCCATCCGCCCATCTGGATCGGCGGCCACACCAACCCGGCCATTCGACGAGCCGCTACCCTGGGCGACGGGTGGATGCCCATCGGTCTGCGTCCGCCGGCAGGACTGGAGCCGGAGGAAATGGCGGAGAAGGTGGCGCGTCTGCGGCGCATCACCGCCCGCGCCGGGCGGGCCGAGGACGCGGTTGATCTGGTGTTCAGCACCGACTGCGTGTTCCAGGACGAGCCGGGAGACGACCGGCGGATGGTGTCCGGCCGGCCGGAGCAGATTGCGGCAGACCTTCGCCAGTATCAGGACCTGGGCGTGCAACACTTCATATTCAGCTTCCCGGCCGACAGCGCAGCCCAGCAACAGGAAGCGATGGAACGGTTCTCCCGCGAAGTGATGCCGTTGATACCTGCGGATTAGACACGGAATTTTGCCAGAATCGGGATTTCCCGGATTTTGGGATTGGCAGGATTGAGTTGGTCGCAGCGATTGGAACATATTCCTGACTATCCGCCGATCCTGTGAATCTTTATTCTGACAGCGACGCCATTTCAGGGAGGTAAAACACCATGACTTTACGAGCTAACTTGAAGAGCCGGCTGGCGGCCGGCGAAACCATCGTGGCGCCGGGCGCTTATGATCCGATGTCGGCGCGGGTCGTGCAGTCCCTGGGGTTCGACACGGTGTACGTGGGCGGCTACATGAGCGGGGCGCATCTGGCCGTGACGGAGCCGCTGATGACGCTCACCGAACAGGTGGAAGTGGCGGAACGCGTGGTCAAGTCGGTGCCGCTGCCTGTGCTCTGCGACGCCGGCGCCGGCTACGGAGATCCAGTTCATACGATGCACACGGTGCGCACGTTCGAGCGATCCGGCGTCTGCGGCATACACATCGAGGACCAGGTGTACCCAAAACGGGCTTCCTACCACGCCGGGCTGGAGCACGTGATTCCACTTGACGAGTTCCTGGAAAAGATGCGTTACGCGCTGGAAGCGCGCAGCGATCCCAACTTCCTGGTTATCGGGCGGACGGACTCATTCACCGCCGTTGAAGGGGATATGGACGACGCAATCCGTCGCGGCAACGCGCTGCGGGATCTGGGCGTGGACGTGGTGATGCCTCGGGGCGTTCGGCAGCGGGAAGACCTGGCGACGTTCCGGGCCGGCGTGCCGGACGTGCCGCTGCTGGTGATCGCGGGGACGGACGACATCACCGTGCAGGAATACGAAGAACTGGGCTACAAGGTGATCATCTACGCCACCACGCCAGCCATCGCGGCGGTGGAAGGCATCCAACGGGCGTACACCAGCCTGCGGGACACCGGGCACATCGGCATCGGCGCGGCGGACGTGGCCACGCGGCGCGCTGAAGTGGAAGCGCTGATCAGCCTGCCGGAATACCAGGCGGTTGAGGCGGCCACCACGGAGCGGGAGTTCCAGAACCGGGTAGGACATCACTGACCACCAACACGGACGGATTCTTCAGTTCACGATGCAGGGCAGGGTTCCCCGGTGGAATCCTGCTTTTTTGCTAGGCGGCGTACAGAACGCGCGGATGAAGAAGGATTCGGACAACAGGAGGCCCAGTCCCCGAATGCTGCTATTGACGCAATACGTCAAAAATTTAACTTGCACGGAAGAATAGCATCAATATATGGCATATAACCCGAAATAGTACATTATACAATCACATAATCCGTATTTCGGTAAATTTCTTGACACCAATGGCTGACTAACATAGGATATGTCGGGCTGCAACAAAGCCGAAATTCTCGCGTTTGAATACCCATTGGATTCCAAAATCGCTGATCCGTCAGGAGGTCCGATTCCGATGTCGTCAAGTCTGAAACCCGCCTACATAGTTGGCTTGGCTGTGGTGGCGCTCATGCTGGTTGGAATAGCCTGCGGCGGCGCTGAAGCTCCAGCACCCGCAGCAGCCCCGGCAAGCTCCGGTGACAGCAGCGCTGCGGCGACTGCGGCGCCGGCCCAACCCGCCGCGCAGCCGACGGCGGTTCCGCCGACCGCCACGCCGCCGCCGGAAGCTACGGTGCGCCCCACGGCCACACCGGCCCCCACCATCGCGGCGCGCACGGCTCCCACGCCACTGCCCAGCAGCGGCCCAAAGCACGGTGGAACCGCGCGCATGTCGGCCTACGCCGATACCAAGGACTGGGACCCGCTGGGTTCGTCGTCACTTTCCAGCGTGATTTCCTATTCGCAGCTTTACAACCAGCTCGTTCAGTTTGACAACGTGGACGTATCCGCAGTGGTGGGAGACCTGGCCGAGAGTTGGGAAATCAACCCCGAAGGAACGCAGTACACGTTCCGGCTGCACGATGGGGTCAAGTGGACCGATGGCGAAGCGCTGAACGCGGATGACGTGGTGTACAGCATGTTGCGCTACGGCAACCCGTGCAATGGGCGCGGGCGGTCCGGCCTGTGGCGCCAGTACGCGATTCCCGTGGAAGTAGTGGAGCTTGCGGAAAAGGCGGACTGCACGGCGACCAACGCCGACCAGGTAGTGCGCAAGATCGACGACCTGACAGTGGAGTTCAATCTGGCTTTCGCTTCGGGCGCGTTCATCAAATTCCTGGCCATCGACTACGCCAAGATCTTGCCCGAGCATCTGCTCTCGCAAGACATCGACCTGAACTTGGCGGAGAACATCCTGAAGCACGAGGCGACGTCGGGGCCGTTCATTCTGGAAGAGTACCAGTCGGGCAACCACTATAAGGTGAACCGGAACCCTGACTACTTCAAGGAAGGACTACCTTACTTTGACCGGATTGAGCACTTCATCATCACCACGCCGGCGACGTTCATCGCCCAGGTGGAAGCAGGCCAGATCGATGCGTCCAACGCGGCGGCTAACAACCTGACCGCCACGGAGAACTACGACCTGGAGAAGAGCACCAACAGCGAATACGTAGCCCACGACGTGTTTGGGGGCGCTACCCGTGGCCTGATGCTCAACATCAAGCAGGAGCCGTTCACCAATCACAAGGTGCGGCAGGCCATCAACTTGGCGGTTGACCGTCAGAAGCACAACGCGCGCGCCCTGCACGGAGCGGGACGCGGCCATTGCCCGCTGGTGGGCCTCGCCAACTCCCTGGAAGAGTGCGAGTCCTGGCCCGGAATGCGTCCCAAGGACACCCCGGGCGGCCAGGAGGACATCGCCAGGGCAAAGGAGTTGATGATCGAGGCCGGGTACCCCGACGGGTTTGAGGTTCAGTACACGGTCCGACAGGTTGGAACCTACGCCGCCGAGTGTTCGGTCATCAAACAGGACCTGGAAGAATACCTGGGCATCACCGGCCCGATTGAGACGCTGCCCAGCGCGGCCGGCTACGCCAAGTATGGCACCTCTCGTCCGCCGGACGCCAAGGGCGACTGGTTCATCGCGTGCCAGGCCGACGGCATGACCGTATTCGACGTTGACGCCATATACGCCGGCATATTCCTGAAGGGCGCGACCCGGAATTACACGGACTGGGAAACGCCGGAAGTCAACGCCTGGTTTGAAGAGCAGAAGGTGGAGCTTGACCCTGAGCGGCGCCGGGAGATCAACAGGGAAGCGGAACGGTGGCTGCACGACTTCTCGGACAACCACTGGGTCAGCCTGACCCTGGGCCGGAACTTCTGGGTGATGCACCGGGACATCAAGGGGTTCAACGCTCCGGAAACCGTGCAGTACGGTTTCAAGCAGGAACACCTGTGGTTCGACCGGTAGGTCGGGCAATTCTGACCATAAGAGTAGGGGCGATCCGCCATCGGCGAACATCGCCCCTACGATGTGCATAATGTAGAGTAAATATTATGCGACAGTACGCCATCAAACGGATTGGGTTGTTCATCCCAACAGTATTGCTGGTCACCGTAATCGTCTTCGTGGTGATGCGGTTGATACCCGGAGACCCGGCGCTGGCCATTCTCAGCGCGGATGACGCCGGTTACACGCAGGAAGAACTGCAACTGCTGCGGGAGGAGTTGGGTACCGACCGTCCCATCGTAGTCCAGTACGTGGAGTGGATGGGTGGACTGCTACGGGGAGACTTTGGCACCTCGTACTGGTGGGGTGGGCCGGTGATGGAAAGGCTGGGAGAGCGGATTCCCGTCACCATAGAGCTGGCGATCCTGGGAATCGGGTTGGCAGTGGTATGCGCAGTGCCATTGGGCGTGCTGTCAGCTATCAAACCGGACAGTCCCATCGACTATTTGTCCAGGATATTCACCCTGGTCGGCATTTCGATTCCGACGTTCTTCAGCGGCATTCTGCTGACGCTGATCCTGATTCGAGCGTTCGGTTGGCTGCCGCCGCTGGGGTACGCCGACATTTGGGAAGATCCCTGGGCCAACGTAAAGCAACTGATGCTGCCAGCCCTGGCGCTGGGGTTTTACGACATGGCCTTCATTGCCCGTGTGACCCGTTCGTCGATGATGGAGATCCTGCGCGAGGACTACATGCGGACGGCGCGGGCCAAGGGCCTGGCCGAGCGACTGGTGCTCTCCCGACACGGGCTAAAGAACGCGGTGCTACCGATTCTGACGATATCAGGATGGCAGTTTGGGCGTCTCTTCGGCGGCACCGTCGTAATTGAGAAGATCTTCCTGATACCGGGGGTGGGACAACTGCTCATAGACGCGGTGTATCAGCGGGACTTTCCCACCATCCAGGCGGTGATTGTGATAGTGGCGCTGTCCATAGTTGCGATCAACCTGCTGGTGGACCTGCTGTACGGTTGGCTGGACCCGCGCATTCGTTATGCGTAGGGACCTGGGTAATGAGTAACGGTCCTCAAAAGCGGGAGTGAGAGGAATGACTACCACCAACACTGGACGGGCTGCTCCTGGGGTTGCCGCGGAACCACAGCTGGATGTCCGCCCGAAGCAGGGCGTGCTAAAGCGGGTGGGGGTCTTTTGCAGGACCAAACCCCTGGGCGCGATCAGCGCCGCCATCATCATTCTGACGATTCTCACCGCGATTCTTGCTCCGTTTATTGCGCCATACGATCCGCTGGATCTGAACCACGAACCGTTCGCCGCGCCGGCGGCCGACAAACTGCTGGGAGCCGACGAGCTGGGGAGGGACGTTTTCAGCCGGATAATTTTCGGAGCGCGCGTTTCCATGTACGTGGGCCTGGCCAGCGTACTCATCGGGATTTCGCTGGGAACTATCATCGGAATCATCAGCGCCTACGTGGGCGGGATCATAGACTTGGCCATCCAGAGGATTGTTGACGCTCTGATGGCGTTTCCGGCAATCATCATGGCCTTGGGGCTGACGGCAGTGCTGGGGTCCTCGGTGAACAATATCGTGGCTGCGCTGGTGGTGATACTGCTGCCCGGCGCGATACGCGTGATCCGTGCGCAGGTGTTGAGCATTAAGGAACTGGACTACACGCTGGCGGCGCAGGCCATAGGCGCGCGGCCCTGGCGCATCATGCTGCGCCATATCCTGCCCAACGTGGTGGCAAGCTATATCGTCCTGAGCACAATCACCCTGGGCTTGGCGATAATCATCGAAGCGTCGCTGACTTTCCTGGGCGTTGGCATATCGGCGGACATACCCACCTGGGGCGGGATGCTGACGGAGGGAGCGCAGAAGTACATCCGCACGGCTTGGTGGCTTGCGGTGGCGCCGGGACTGGCGATTTCCGTCGTGGTGTTCGCGATCAACTTCCTGGGGGACGCATTGCGAGATACGCTGGATCCGAGGCTGCGCGGCCGCTAGAGTCGGAACACATAAGCACAGGAAGCCCCTTTCAACCGTAAGGGGCTTTTTTTGGTGCGCTTTTCGTAATTGCGGTTACGATTCCGTCAGCGGACTATTGACAGGCGGTGTGCGCTGGGCTAACATTCCCGACTACTACTCGCGGATTGTGGCTGATTTCACAATTGGCCGAATCCGGGAGGTTTCTATTGCCGTTGCGGACGCAAACGATAGCCGCGCCGCCGGAGAATACACACATTCGTCGTACCGACGCTGGGAGGTTCACACAGATATGAAGCCATCTATCGTAGGCCGACTGTCAATACGGACGCTGCTGCTTGCAGCCGGTGTCGTCGCGTTGATGGTTGGCATTGCCTGTGGCGGAGCCGAAGAACCGGCGCCCGCCGCTCAACAGCAACAGGCCCCGGCTGCCCAACAACAGCAACAACAGGCCGCGCCCGCCGCTACCGATGCGCCGGCCGCGATGCAGCCGACTAATACCCCGATTCCTCAGGCCGCCGACGCCACGGCACGCCCGACGAATACGCCGGCTCCTACCGCGACGCCGCGTGTCGTCGCTACTCCGACCCCCAGCGCGGGCCCCAAGTACGGCGGCCTGCTGCGGATGTCGGCCTACGCTGACACGAAAGACTGGGATCCGTTGGGATCTTCTTCCCTCTCCAGCGTGATTTCCTACTCGCAGCTGTACAACCAGATCGTGCAGTACGACACGGTGGATACCAACGCCATCACCGGCGACCTGGCTGAGTCATGGGACGTCAGCCCCGACGGTCTGACCTACACGTTCCACCTGCGGGAAAACATGCAGTGGACGGACGGCACCGAGATTACCTCGGCGGACATCATTTCCACGCATTCGCGCTACGCCAACCCCTGCAACAGCACGGGGCGCTCCGGCCTCTGGCGCAACTACGCCGTCAAGATGGAAGTCGTTGACAAGGACGGCGGCAACTGCGCGGCCACCAACCAGGACGCTGTCCTGCGGGCCGTTGACGACAAGACAGTCGAGTTCAACCTGCAATTCGCCTCCGGCGCGTTCATCAAGTTCCTGGCCATTGACTACGCCAAGGTGCTGCCGGGCCATAAGCTTGACGCCGACGCCAATTGCGCGGTCCGCGACGCCGCCAACCCCTGCTCCATTAACCTTGGGGAGAACATCCTCGCGGAACAGGGCGGCGTTACTTCCGGGCCTTTCGTCCTTGACGAGTACCAGGTCGGCGACTTCTACTACGTTGACAAGAACGAGAACTACTTCAAAGAAGGCCGGCCCTACGTTGACCGCATTGAGCACACCATCTTTACGGGCCAGGCTAAAGACACCTTGATCGCCAACTTTGAGGCCGGCCGCCTGGACATGGCCAACGGCGGGTTCACCAACCTGTCTCCAACCCAGTACTTTGACCTGGAGAAAAGCACCAACAGCGAGTACGTAGCACATCCCATCGCCGCCGGCACCAACTGGGGCCTGATGCTCAACGTCAAGAAGCCGCAGTTCCAGAGCCACCTGGTTCGCCAGGCCATCAACCTGGCCGTGGACCGACAGGAGATCGACGAGCGTGTCTTCGATAACTCCGGCGGCAGCTACTGCCCGCTGATGGGTCTGGCCCACGCCAACGAGGTGTGCATGGACTGGCCCGGCATCCGCGCAAAGGATACTCCCGGCGGCCAGGAAGACCTTGCTACGGCCAAGGCCCTGATGGTGGAAGCCGGCCATGGCGACGGCCTGGAGGTGCAGTACACCGTGCGCCAGGTGGGTAACTACCCCGACCAGTGCCAGGTGGTAAAGCAGCAGCTGCAGGATGCCCTGGGCATCACCGGCGACATTGAGACCCTGCCCAGCGCGGCCGGCTACGCCAAGTACGGCACCTCGCGCGCCGAAGGCTCCGCCGGCGACTGGGAAATCAGCTGCCAGGGGGAGGGCATGGTAGTGTTTGACCCCGACGCCGTGTACGGGGGCGTGTACCTGAAAGGCGGCACCCGTAACTACACCGACTGGTCCAACGATATGGTGGTTGACTGGTTCGAGCGCCAGAAAGTGGAGTTGGATCCGGAGGCCCGGCGAGAGATCAACAAGGAAGCGGAACTCTTCCTCCACAGCTTTGAGGACAACCACTGGGTTACCTTACAGTTGGGTCAGCTGTTCTGGCTGGTGCATCGGGACGTGAAGGGGTTCACCGCTCCGTCCACAGTGCAGTACCAGTTCAAACACGAAGACCTGTGGCTGGATCGCTAAGCATCCCATTTTGATCGCGAACCGTAGGGGCGAATAATCATTCGCCCCTACAACGTGTATAAATACAGGGTAGAGTTATGCGACAGTACGCATTGAAGCGCATTGCGCTGATTATCCCCACCGTTCTGCTGGTGTCCATCATCGTGTTCACGGTGATGCGGCTGCTCCCCGGCGACCCGGCCCTGGTGATTCTGAGCGAGGGCGACGCCGCGTTCACACAGGAGGAGCTGGAAGACCTGCGGGAGCAGTTAGGAACCAACCGTCCCATCGTGGTTCAGTACGGGGATTGGATTTACGGGCTGGTTCAGGGCGATCTGGGCACTTCGATCTGGAGGTCCGGTCAACCTGTAACGAAGCTGGTCGGCGACCGGATATTCCGCACGCTGGAACTGGCGGTGCTGGCGATCATAATCGCCGTAGTTTTCGCCGTGCCTTTGGGGGTGATTTCAGCCATCAAGCCGGACAGCGTGGTTGACTATTTCTCAAGAATCATCGCGCTCGTGGGAATATCCATTCCCACGTTCTTCGCCGGGCTGCTGGTGGTGCTGGTATTGTCCAGAGGCTTCGGCTGGCTGCCGCCGCTGGGCTACGCGGACTTGTGGGATGACCCCTGGAAGAACTTGCAGCAGATGTTCCTGCCGGCGCTGGCGCTGGGCTTTTACGACATGGCCTTCATCGCCCGGGTCACCCGCTCGTCGATGATGGAGATCATTCGCGAGGATTACATGCGGACGGCGCGGGCCAAAGGGCTGGCGGAGCGGATCGTGCTGGTACGGCACGGGTTGAAGAACGCCGTCCTGCCCATTCTGACGATCTCGGGCTGGCAGTTCGGGCGTCTTTTCGGCGGCACTGTCATCATTGAAAGCATTTTCAAAGTGCCGGGCATTGGCACGCTGCTGATTGAAACGGTTTTCCAGCGGGACTTTCCGACCATCCAGGCCATTATCATCGTCGTCGCGGTGTCCATAGTAATCATCAACCTCCTGGTTGATTTGCTGTACGGACTGCTGGACCCGCGCATCCGATACGCCTGATCGAAAAGAGTTCCCCGACCCCAACCCTCTCCCGACAGGAGAGAGGAAGTTAGCCGGAAGCGATCACGGAGAATTACCCGAATGACTACTAGCAACACCGGTCAAGGGATGGCCATTGCCGACGCCGAGGACCAACTGCTGGAAATGCGCCCGCGACAGACGCAGGTGCAGAAACTGGTCAGTTTTGCCAAGTCCAAGCCGTTGGGAGCGGTCAGCGCCGTCATCATTTTGCTCACCATTCTGGCCGCCGTGGTTTCCTACGTCGTACCGAGCGTTTTGCCCCACGATCCTCTGGACGTGCGGGCCCACGAAGAGAAATACCTGCCTCCGGGTCCTGGCGCGCTATTGGGCAGTGACCATCTGGGCAGGGACGAGCTCAGCCGGCTCATCGCCGGGTCGCAGATTTCCATTTACGTGGGCCTGCTCAGCGTGGGCATCGGCGTAACTCTGGGTGCGCTGATCGGCATCCTCAGCGCTTACATTGGGGGCAAGGTTGACCTGGTCATTCAAAGAATTGTCGATGCGATGATGGCTTTTCCGCCCATCATCTTGGCCCTGGGCTTGGTGGCCGTGCTGGGAGGTTCCGCCAACAACGTCATTATCGCCCTGCTGGTGATCCTGTTACCCGGCACCATAAGGGTGATCCGCTCCCAGGTGTTGAGCATCAAGGAATTGGACTACACCCTGGCGGCGACCGCCATCGGCGCCGGGTCCATCCGCATCATGCTGAAGCACATACTGCCCAACGTGGTGGCCAGCTACATAGTGCTGGGCACCATCACCCTGGGCTTCGCCATCATCATTGAGGCATCCCTGTCCTTCCTGGGCGTAGGCGTCCCGCCGGACATTCCTACCTGGGGCGGGATGCTGACCAGGGGCACGGAGGAGATCCGCATTGCCTGGTGGCTGGCGGTGTTCCCCGGCATCGCCATCTCGGTGGTGGTGTTCGCCATCAACTTCCTGGGCGACGCGCTGCGGGATACGCTGGACCCGCGGCTGCGGGGACGGTAGCGTCCTTCGACTCTCCAAAGGCGAGCCTACGGCAAGCTCAGAACGAGCAGATGGCAAGAGGAAGGGCGGGTTTCAAACCCGCCCTTCCTCTTATCGGTCTGTCGCAGAAAGTTAGATATGAAACTCGTCAATGAATACCAGGCTGGGATTGGGCTGGGTAGGGTCAACCATCAGGTCAAAATCTTCCAGGGTGGTTGCTCCCAGCAGATACTGTCCCTCGGAGCCGAATATGACAGTGCAGGTGCGCTCCTCTTCGTTGATGCGAAATCGCGCTTCTGCGATATCGCGTTGAATGAAGCTGCCATCCGCAATTCGGTAAGTTCGGCGTTGCAAAGGCGTAAGACTCAAGGACGCCAGCAAAGATTCAGGCATCACCGAATGAGTCGAACCGGTATCAACCAGCGCGCTTACAGGTAGGAAGTCGCCGCCCAGCGGATGGCCGACGCCGATGTCAGCGTAGAACGTGCCCATCTGATCTCCTTGTACCGACCGTAATCTGCAAGCCGATGATAATAGCCTGGATAGATACCGTCAATTTCGCGTCTTTATACCTAACCCGTGCTAAACTGCGGCCACCAGCTATGGAGGTGCAACCGATATGTCCTGGAATTTTGAACTGGTAGCCGGACCCTACGGCGGAACTACGGAGGGGCCGGTGTGGGACGGCGAAGCGTTGCTGTTCACCCATATCCCGGCCTCTCAAATCCTGCGTTACGACCCGAAAACCGGCGAGGTTACCGAGTACTTCACCGAGGCGTTTAATACCAACGGCTTGTGCTTTGACGCCCAGGGCAACTTGTACGGATGCCAGCAGGGGCGGAGGCGCATCGCAAGGTTTGACGCCGCTACCAACACGGCCACGTCGCTGCCGCACCTGTTGGACGGCAAGCGACACAACAACCCCAACGACCTGGTGGTGGACAAGTCGGGTCGCATCTGGTTGACCGACCCGTATTCCGGTATTGGCGACAGCGGCCCCATGGAGCTGGATCACATGTCGGTGCTGCGGCTGGACCCCAAGGGCAACGACCAGTGGGAACTGGTGCGAGCCACCACCGACATATCGCGTCCCAACGGCATCCTGATCAGCCGCGATCAGAAGACGCTGTACATCGCGCAGAGCGATTATGGCGCAGACCGCCGCCGGGAGTTGCGGGCGTATCCCATCAACGACGACGGGTCGCTGGGAGAGTACAAGACGCTGCACACCTTTGGCATCGACGGAGGCGCATCGGACGGGGACGCACGTGGTCAAGGCAGCGAGGGCGTGCAGCGCGGCGTGGACGGGATGACGCTGGACGAGGACGGCAACATCATTGCCTGCGCGGGATGGGAAGCCGCCGGCCCCGGGCCGATGATTTACGTATTCTCGCCCACCGGTCGGGTGCTGGAAACCCACCCGATGCGAGTTGATCGTCCCACCAACTGCTGTTTCGGCGACGCGGACATGCGGACGCTGTACGTGACCACGGGCGGGGGCCACCTGTTCCGCGCCCGAACCGACCGCACCGGCTGGATCATGTGGCCGTAACGGGTCGTCAACCCTTGACAAGGCGCGGCGTACCGCCAACAATCTGCAAAACGCCTATCCAAGCACATCCCCAGGAGAGTAAACAATGACCATTACAGCCCACAACACCAATGTATATGTCGGCCTGGCCGGCGAGAGCGCCCTAATCATCGGGGCGGAAGGCACTCCACTGGGCGAGGGCGGAATGTACCGCCTCACCGAGGGGGAATCCCAATGGGTCGCCATTGAGAACGGTTTGCCCGAAGATCCCCAGGTTCGCGCCCTGCTGGCTCACCCCGACCGGCCGGCCACCATTTTCGCAGGCACCCAGGACGGCGTTTATCGCACGGACGACCGGGGCGAAAACTGGCGCCGCACTGACACCCTCAGCGGCGACGTGTGGTCGCTCACCGCCCATCCCAATGACTCCAACATCATGTTCGCCGGCTATGACGCGGGGCGCGTTTGCCGCTCCAACGACGGCGGCGACACCTGGCAGCAAATGAACACCGAAGGACTGGTGCACCCCCACATCACCATGAACCCTTACGAAATTTGCAAGCGCGTCATCGGCCTCAGCATCGACCCCGCTTATCCGGACGACGTGTACGGGGCGATTGAGGTCGGTGGTCTCATCAAGTCCACCGATGGCGGAGAGACCTGGTCCTGCATCACCGACGGGCATTACACTCGTCTCGGCCCGGTTGACCTCCACGGCGTCCAGGTGAACCCGTCGTCTCCCGGGCTGGTGTACATCATCACGCAGCTGGCAATGTTCCGCAGCCGGGAGCGGGGCAGCGACTGGGAATTCGTGCCTATCGAGGAGATGTTCGAGGGAGGAAGCTACTGTCGGGACCTGGTGGTAGATCCCACCAATCCCAACAACATGTACCTGGCGGCAGGAGCCGGCGGCGGGAGCGCGCCGGCCGGCACCATTGACGCCGGCGTTTTGGTACGTTCCACCGACGCCGGCGAAACCTGGGAGCGCGTTGACCTGGGCGAGGTTGCCCCGGCGCGCATGTTCCAGATCGCGATTGACCGCAACGCGCCGAGCAACGTGTATTGCTGCGACCGGGACGGTCACGTCTATTGCAGCAACGACGGCGGGAACGAGTGGACGCGGACCGATGTGCCGGTAGAAATGTCCCGGGGACGCCACGTTTATCCCATGGTGGCCGCTTAGATTCCTCACCTACCAGGTAGGGGCAAGGCATGCCTTGCCCCTACGATATTTTCTGTGAACCTCGGAGGAAAAAACTGCCGTGTCATCGAACCCGCTTTGGACCGCTACCTACCGGGTCGGAGAGGCCGACTTGGAATACATGACGCTGGAAGCTACGGATTTGCCCGATGACCTGCGCGGCTATCAATTGGCCCGCTCGGGTCCGCTGGACAACGCGGAGATGGCAGAAAACGGCTTCCAAGGCAGCACCGTTGAACGCTTTCGCAACGCGGGGCGCATCGGCGGTTTCATGCGGGAGTTCGTGCCGACTTCCGACGTGACACCATCCAGTGGCGTGAATTTCGTTGGCGCTACGGTGGTGCACCTGTTTGAAAATCCAGATCAGGTAGCGGGCTGGATGTCCGACATATTCGTGAAGGACTTTGAGGACAACGTGGGCGAGAGCGTCGGGTCGGGGCAGCAGATAATTTCAGTTGACCGGGTGGACACCGCAGGTTTCTATGACGAATCGGTCGGGCTGCGGGTGCTACAGGGCGGCCCGGCCGGATTGTTGTCGTCCACAGTCATTGACTTCCGGGTAGGCAGGTTGCTGGGCGTTGCGTTCGTGGGAGTGATTGGCGAACACGAGCGCACCGAACTGGCCACTGAGATGGCCCTGGCCCTCGAAAAACGGATGGTGCAGGTGGCCCTGGGCGCCAGGTAGCTACGCGGGCGTCGTCGCCGGCTCCTCCGGTGATGCGTCGGTATGACCGGAATTGACCCGATCGAACAGCCTTACCACGTGAGCCAGGGGCTGAGGCGTGAGTCCGGTGACGACAACGGCTGCTGCCGACGCGATTACGAACCCGGGTGTGGCCGGTTGAATGTCCCAAATCCCCGACGGGCCGCCGTCCAGGAGCGCCCACGTTGAGGCCGCCACCGTGCCCGCGACGATTGAGGCCGCCGCACCCCAAGCGTTGAACCTCCGCCAGTAGAGAGCGAACAGCGTGACCGGGCCGAAGGCCGCGCCCATTCCTCCCCACGCAAAACTGACCAGGTTTGATATGGATCCGGGATAATAGATTGATACCAGCGCGGACACTACTCCGATGATTATCAGCAAAGAACGGCCCAGCCATACCCGCGCGTTGCCTGACACGCGGTAGGTAACGTCCTTGATGATCGGCAGGTCGTCAGTAGCGACCGCCGACGCCAGCAGCAACTGGGAGTCGGCAGTGCTCATTACCGCCGCGATAACCGCCGTCAGCAAGAGTCCGGTGATTACCGGGTGGAAGAAGACTTCGGACATGACCAGGTACACCCGTTCCGGATCGGCCGCCTGGCCGAGCATTCCGACGTCGGCCAGGGCAGGACGAGCAACGACACCCAGCAGGACGGCCAAGAGGAACACCGCCGTTATCCACGCCACCGAGAGCCTGCGACTCTTCGCCACCTGGTCATCGCGCTGCAAGGCCATGAAACGTTGCAGTATCCGCTGGGCGCCCAGCCCGCCAACAGCCCAACCGGCCATCGACAGGGTCGCGGACAGGGTTACGGGCGCCCCTTCGGCAGTGTTGAACGGATTAAGCCAACTCGACGAATAGCTGCCGATATGCACCAGAGGGTTATCGGTCCAAACCGTCAGGAACACGACCATGATCAGCAGGCTGACCAGCATCAGCAGCGCCTGGGTTACGTCCGTCCGGGAAACGGCCATGAACCCGCCGATGAGGGTGTAGGACGCGATGGCAATCAAGGTTAAGATAACGCCGGTAGCGTATTGGAGTCCGAAGATCGTCTCCAGCAGCTTCGCTCCGCCCACCAGCCCGGAACTGACGTAAAACACCACGAACAGGATTGTGATCAGGGCCGCTGAGGTTCTCAAGACTCCGGTGCGGTCGCCGAAACGCACCTCCAGGAACTCGGGGATCGTCAAGACATCGCCGGCGGCGATGGTATAGCGGCGCAGCCGGCCGGCGATCAATGTCCAGCTCAGCCATACGCCTGCCACGATGGCGACAGGAACCCAGATCTCCACAGCGCCGTTGGTGAAGGCCAACGCGGGGAGAGCCATCATGGTCCAGGCGCTGGTGGTCGAGGATCCGGCGCTGAGCGCGGCGGTGATGCTGCTGAGCCTCCGGCCGCCCAACACGTACTCGGACATGTCGCGCATCCGACGCATGCCGGCCACCGCGATGGCGATGAGCATGGCGAAATAGACGGTGAAAACTATGATTACCCAAATCATGCCGAAATCCGCGGCACGCTGCTCTTCTTGATTCCCGCCCCATATCGAGCACGGGGCAGGCTGTTCTTTCGCGGTAATGACGGGAGTTATCAGTACGACCGAAATTATGGGCTTGCCGCCGGGTCGGCAGGCAGGAGAGTAGGATCAATGAGTATCACGGCCAGCATGCCCCATCCGAAGATGAACCCCAGGATGGTGACGGCCATCTCCACTGGATTCAGCGGCATCCAACCGAGGCGCATGCCCAATCGATGCTGCCAGAAGCGATTGAAGTTGCCCTGCGCCTGCCACAGCATCCAAGCTACCAGTGTTGCCTGTAATACGTTGATTATCACGTAGGCTCCTTGCTGCGCCGGTGATATGGGGGCTTCAGCAGGCAACGTAAGGGATAACATACTCAAGAGAAAAACCCCGAAGTAAACCAACACGGCCCGGATGGGATTCAGCGTGGTGGGCACGCCTCGGGCCTCCATCAGCTCCTGATAGACGCGCATATGGGCGTGCAGCCGAAATAGGTTGTACACCGGCACCAGCAGCGTCAGCGCGTGGAAAATGGGGTAAGCGATTTCCCCGGTGTGGTCCCGGTAGTGTCGCCATGTGATGTACATCCAGAAGAAGATGTACAGTCCGGCGCTGAGCACGGTGAGCAAGGCGATCCGGTTGGGAGGTATGTAATACGGAACCGCGTCGTCCAGTTGTCCCGCAGGGACGGTGGCCGGGTGTGGTGTAGGATCGTAAGGCGCGCCGGCCAGACGATCCATCTCCTCCGATACCTGCGAGAGCGGTTGAGGGCGGGGTGGCGGTTCCGACGGGACTTGAGGGCTGTCGTCAACGCGGACTTCGGCGCCGCACGAGCCGCAGAAGCGGTGCTCGGGCGAGTACTGAGCGCCACAACGCTGGCATGTCAGAGAGTTGCCGGAAACCGCCATAATCTGTCAAAGTCCGCAATGATACCGTAGGGGCGAATAATTATTCGCCCCTACCATTTCCCGAACGCGACACCGCGAACAATCGCGGTTATTTACCCCACACCACCGGGTTGCTCAGCGTGCCGATGCCGGTGACCGTAATGTCGCATACGTCGCCGTCTTTCATATTCTCGGTGGCGCCGTCGGTGCCCATCCAAAGGACGTCGCCGGGAACCAGCGTCAGGTACTTGCTCATGTCGCTGATGTACTCGCGGACGCCGAAGATGGCGGTCTTGAGGTCATACTCGCCGACGACCCGCTCGTTGACCTGGATGGTGACGTGCATCTCGTCCGGGTCAGCGTCAGTTTCAATCCACGGGCCCATGGGCTTGAAGGTGTCGGTGTTTTTGGCGCGCCACATGGTGCGGTCGTTGCGCTGCCAGTAGCGTTCGCTCACGTCGTTGCCGATGGTGTAGCCGAACACGTAGTCCAACGCTTCGTCCTGGCTCACGTTGCGACATTCCTTGCCGATGACCACTACCACCTCGCCCTCATACTGGAGCTCTTCGGTGGCGTCGGCGGGAACCATTATGGGATCGCCCTGGCCGGTGAGCGCGTTGACGGCACGATAGCCGACATCGGCCTTTTTGGGCAGGTTGGGTTCCTCGCCACGCATGTGCGCGGCCCAGGTCACGTGTTCCGGGAAGTTGATGCCGGCGGCGTAGAAGGTGGGCGGTATCACCGGCGCCAACAGCTTGACAGAGCTCAAAGCGTACTTGCTGCCCGATTCCTTCAGACCGTCAAACAGACCGCCTTGAACTTCGATGACCGTATCGCCGTCAACGATCCCATGGGCCACCCGGTCGCCCGTGCGAAATTTGCAAATGCGCATGGCCGTTGCCTCCTGCACGTTGTGTTGTGTGTCGCTGGTAAATGCTGCGCGGTTAATTCTGGCACCAACGCGCCGAGGGGTCAAGCGACGATCCTCTCCCGTCAGCTACGCGGCTGCCGCAGACGATCTGGTGCGATGGTGTCGGTGAGCAGGGCATGGATGCGGCTAACGAAAGCGTCGGCCTGCCCATAGACGCCGGCAGCATCCGCTTCGCTGAAAACCACGCTGACATCGTAGTCAGCGACCCGGCGCAGATCAGCCAAGCGGCCAACGACAGAGCCCCAATGCCTTTCCACCATACCTGTCATCACGATATGGTGACCGAACAGGTTACTCAAGGCGCGGTGCCGGCGGGAGGCAACATCGTACAAGGCCAACGCCGCCTTGGCCGAGTGCAGCACTGCATAGTAAGACCGCGAAATCGCATCTGCGTAGAATCCGTGCTGGAGACAAAGGTGGGCAACTCGCCGGCAATTTTCAGCTCGCCGCCACTCCTCAATCGTCAGAGTTTCGCTCATAGTGCGCTGACTCCGTCGTGCGCCAATTGGTAAATCCAGCCCCACTCGCGCTTGGCCTCTTCCCATTCTGCCATCGTACGAACCATCAGCGTTGGAGACACCAACGTAGTGTCCAAATCGACGTAGTAGCCCAGATCGGCGACTGCATCTTTCTTTTCTGGGGTGCCTTCCCTGATCAACACCAACGTAGACATGTCAACCTCCGGGTCGGAAACGCCGCGTGAATACGGACCAAAGATGATGATGTCTTCGAGCAGGTCGGGGTACTGTTCACCCATCTGCCGGCGAAACTCGTCCACCCAGGCTTGTTCGTCAGCGCTCAAATTCAGCATTTTCCTGCCCTCCGCCCAAGCGGTTGCGTATAAAGCCATCTTATCATGGCGGCTGTGGTAACATATCCGCCGCGCCGGATACTGGATCCACGCGCGTCAGTCATCCACAAACATTACAGGTGCAATAACGAAATGCAGCAGCCCGAAACCACGCTGATTTATTGGGCGCCCAGCAGAGTACGCTTCAATCTGACCCTGATCCTGGCGGCGGTAGTGATAGTGCTTGGGCTTTTGCAAGCCGCGGGATTCGATCCGCTGGCGGCGGCGTGCAGTCCCCGAACCGGCAGTGAAAGCAGCGCGACTTCCGAAGGAAACCAGGGGGAGGGTAGCGCTCCGGCTACCGAGTCCACTAACCGGGGCAGCGCATGGCTGCTGGTGATAGTTGGTCTGGGCGTAGGCGCATATTCCTGGCTGACCTCACCGAGGCAGTACCGGGTTTATTCCGACGCGCTGATCATTATGTTCGGTATGCCACGCCGTCGCACGATACATTTCAGCGACATCCGCGAGGTGGTGCTGGACCGGGGGTTCATGGGCGACCCGCTGTGGGTCTATACGGTGAACCGCCGGCGGATTCCGCTCCAAGTGCGCGAGCCGGAAGAAATGCACCGCTATCTGGATGGAGCGGTCAAGGACTTCTGGCGGGCCAACCCGCAGTACGCGCCCCAGCCGGACGAGGAAGGAGAGGGCGACGGCGCAACCGACGTGGTTGAGTCCACGGCTGCGGATGGCAGTGAACCCGCCGGGGAGCCCCGGGCCGAAACGACAACGGATGCGGCTGAGGACGCGCCCGAACGCAGTCCACGCTCCAGACGCCGGAGCCTGCGGGATGACACCTACGAAGCCGGCGACGACGAATCGCCGCCGAGGTTCAGTTAGCGGGACTCGCGCAGTCTTCTACGATCCGCAGCAGTTGCCTGCGGATCGTTTGTGTTTCGGCGGAGAGGTCAACGGTGGCGAAACGGATGCCATGGCCCTGGATAGTGGCCGATTCGTCGTGAACGACGCCCAGGGACGGGTAGAGCAGGACACCGGCTGAACTCTGGGACACAGGATCGTCGGTTTCCTGAGAGCGCAGGTAAGCGTACAACTGGTAGATGTTGCCGCTTTTGAACGTTTCCTTTCCGTATTGGCCCGTTGTAACTATTGACGTGAACTTGGTGTCGATGACAATCCGCCGGTTGCCGCGTTCCAGAACGATGTCCCGCGTCATCCCCGGCATCATCGCCAACAGGCCGGAAGTCTGGTTTTCCACCGGCCAGGCGACTCCGCTCTGGGCCCGAACCCGCCATCCGCGTTCCGTCAGTACCACTTTGTAGAAACCTGCTACGGCGTCTTCGTAAAGTTTCCAGCCCTGCCTTTCCCGTCGGTCCGCGACGGGCAGCAGGCTCCGCCCTGCTTGCTCGGTCGGGATGTGCAGATTCAAAGCCAATTGAGCCGCCGCCAGCATCTGCCGCTCATGGGAGTCCACCCAACCGGCGTTAGCGAACGGCGCAATTTTTCGCGCCCTGTTGGAGTCCAGGCAGCCGGACACGCCGACCATTTCCAGGCGGAGCGCCAGGTCCCGGCAGCGATGCCGCAAATTCGGTTCCTTGACCACGCCGGCGACGTGGGTCAACGCGGCCCTGACGTAGCGATTGCGCGGCGTGTCAACGGTAAGCTCGTCAAAAACGCAGGCAACACGGGCGCGCCGGAGCAGCTGACGGCGTTCGGTGCGGAGCAGGTTAATGCGTCCGCGCACCCGGTTGAGGTCGGCCTGCCTTCGTTGGTAGCCGGCGGTAAGGTTACGCCGCAACCGGCGTTCGACGGCGTCGGCGAGGATCTCGGCCACCAGATCCGGTATGTCATCGGGCGCGTCTTCTAATTCCACTCGCCGCGCTTCCGGCAACTCCTCGTACAATTGCGATGCGTAGAGGAGGAGCAGCCAGATGTTGCGTACCGGGATTCTGCCAATGTAGCCGGGGACCGTAGTATCGGTTTGCAGGGTCACAGTCCGGCCACCAGTTTGTCCGATTCTTCCAACGCTCTTGCCGGATCGTCAAACCAGTATTCGCGCAGCAGCGGGGCGATTTCGGTTTCGACAATCTCGGTGAACCACTCAGTGTGAGCTTCGATGGGCTTATCGTGCGACGGCGTGAGGTGGCTGTGACCGATGCGGAATTGCGGGCCCAGGTTGCGGTCGGCAGCGATTTGGTCGTTCAGAGTGATAATACGCTGAGCGATGTTGTCCAGGAATTCGGCAGGGATGTCTTTTTGCTCGTGAACCCGGTCACGCCAGTCATCATTGAGCATGGGTTCCAAGTCGAAGAAGGCGAAGCGACGGCGCAGGGCAAAATCCACCAGCGCCAGGGAGCGGTCGGCCAGGTTCATGGTGCCGATGACGTACACGTTGGGCGGGATGTGGAACCGCTCGCCGTCGTCGCGCGGGTAGGCAAGTGCCAGAGCGTCGTTGTGGCTGCGCTTGTCGGCTTCCAGCAATGTCAACAGTTCGCCGAATATGGAAGCCGGGTTGCCGCGGTTGATTTCCTCGATGACCATGACGTATTTGCCATCGGGGTCGTTTCGGGCGTCTTCCGCAAGTTTCAGAAACGGGCCATCAGCAAGAACAAGTCCGCCTTCACCGTCGGGCCGCCAGCCGCGCACGAAATCCTCGTAGGACAGGTTGGGGTGGAACTGGACCTGCCTGACTTTGTCGTCGTCCTTGCGTCCGATTAGCGCGTATGCAAGTCGCTTGGAGAGCCAGGTTTTGCCGGTGCCCGGCGGGCCTTGCAAGATTATATTTTGCTTGGTTTGGAGGCGGTGGAGCATGGACTCCAATATGTCATCATCGAGGAAGCAGCCGTCGGCGAGGATGGCGCTAATACCGTAGTTCGGGTCGTATTGCTGAATATCATACTCAGCACATGCGCTGCTATCAGAAAGATAAGATACCTCCCCAGCTTCAAGTTCCGCCGCAGCCGCTCGCTGAACTTCGGCAGGATAACGCAGCATTTGCATGCCGTCGTTTATGCTGGTCAGGCCAGATCTAATAACGTCTGCAACCTCCGAGGCTGCATACTTCGCTATACGAACGCCATTTTTGCCGCCTTTGTCGCTCACATCCGCAACGGAAATGGCTTGCCTATGGGACATATTCTTCACTTCACGCAAGTCATAGACGAGCATCTGCCTTTGGGCAAGATTTAATTCCGCACGATTACGGTGGTCTGCGATTACGGAATCTACTATATTTGCCCAAGTAGAGTATCGATCATCGACAGCAGGCGTAGCCATTTTCATGCTCCCATTTTCTTGACGACCCAAGTGAATCACGGCGGCGAGGGTCGAGTATAGCAGGCGCCCGCCGGCCGAAAATCGGCGCGTGCTACAATGCGGCGTATCTGGATAATCGGGCTGCCTCACCGGGAGGTTGGGCGATGACTACCACCAAGAAGCTGCTGACTGCTGATGATTTGCTGGCGATGCCGGATGACGGCAAGCGGTACGAACTCATCCGGGGAGTATTGATTGAGATGCCGCCATCGAGCCACGAGCATGGTCGGGTCGCCGCGCGCTTTGGCCGGCGGATGGGCAATTTTGTTGAGGACAGGGACCTTGGTCACGACATCATGGCCGAAACTGGCGTAAACATCGAGCGCGAACCTGACACCGTGCGCCACTATGCTGTGAGTGAACATTCTCCACAGCTGGGAACCCCGTGAACATTACCAATCTTACCACCGAACTGTTCTGCAAAATAGACGACGCCTTGCCTAACGCCGCCCACCACAGCCAAGCCATCCTCTCCCTGGGAGAGTTGGCCACCATCCAGCTACGGCATTGAATTGGGACACCCGGTGCGGGAAAGCCGACTCCGGGTCAGCTCGGCAAGAAGGGCAAGTCCAATCATCTCACCGCTGGATCGTGGGCGGCACGCTACGCTCTGCGTGGTACTCAACAAGTTGGGGCTGGTGGCCGATTGGGATTGCAACACCGCCAATGTCCATGACCAGACCTTCCAACCCCTGCTCGCCTGCTACGACGGCCAACTGATCATCCTGGTCCACTTCAACATCCTGGTTCAATGGAACGGCTTGCAGCCCGACGCCACAGGAAAGGTCCGTCTCTCCATCGCCCAATTCACCCTCTGAACACTAACTAGCACCAACGGTTACAATCCTGATGGCTCAAAGTATATCGCTTCTCCAAACCGTTCAATCCTCACACGCCCAAGTTTGTCGCAAGTCACATAGAGATACGGCAGAGCTTCTTCTAAACGGTCTAGCCCCCGTTGAACAACACTGTCATCAGGGTTGTAATAGGTAAATGATACGATGGGATTGTCGGCAACCCAAGCATCGGAGACCGCTTTGGCGTTTTCCAAAGATAGATTGGCAAGGTCGATATTTTCCACGATGGATTCCTCATCTCCATCGCGTATGAGCTCGATATGGAAAGCCTCCGAACCTTCTTGGGTGGTCAACACGCCGTCCACGTCAACCCGGGTTGACAGCGCGCGCGTCACCAAGAAGCCAGTACCGAAACGCCCTGTCGTCTCTTCGCTGTCAAACTCCTTGCTAAACTGAAGCCAAGGTGAAATCTACATTCGCAGGGCGGAGGGGTCGGCTTGGGTGTCGCCAACTGCTTCGTCGGCTTTTGCTTGCAGCACGGTTCGGCAGCGGCGCTTGACTTCCTCCCTGCGGTGGGACAGATGGGCTGGTGGAATCCACCCGGGCCGGTTCCCCTTTCAGTACCCACTTGCCCCGTAGATCAGCGTCCGCCTGAAAGTGGGCCTCGTCGGCGAAGAATATCCTGGTTCCCGTCCCTGCCGCCGCCACCCTCAGCGCCGCATACTCTCCCACGAAAGCTGCCCGCCGTACCGGGTCCGCCTTGAGCAACCGCTTCCTGGGACGCTTCAGCGCAAACCCCAGCCGATGCAGGTAGTTCAGATCCGCCAGCGGCGGACTCCTCCGGCTTAGCGCTAACCCGAAGCGGTCTTCCACAAACCGGCGTACCGCTTTCCAGTTCCAGTAGGACAGCTCGATGCCCGCCTGCGACGGCAATTACTACACCGCCGACTGCAACTCGCCGCGTTGCTCCACGTCCAACGCGGGTGGAACCACCGGTCTGCTCGAAAACCAGCGCCTGGGGTCCGCCCTCAGCGAAGGCCTTGGCCCATTGGCCGATGGTGTGGGCAACCCGCCCATCTCTTTCATACCCGCCTACCCCTCAGATCTCCCAAACGGCTGTCCTAAACGACTGTCCTATTTGTCCCCAATTCTACCCAACACCAATGCAGGTTTCACCTTGGCCTCGGTTTAGGGGCCCGGCTCCGACGTGGTCCGAAACTGGCGGATGGTAAATGGCTTAGTCGTCGGCGGCTGCGGGCTCGGCCAGGCGGTTGTCCACTAACTCTCCGCTGCAAGCCGCGCCATCGAGCAGTCCCCAGCGAACCATCCAGTGGTAGGTATCCTCGACTATCTCGTCGGTGTATGGGGTGTTGTATGAGTAGCGGATGCGGGGGAGGTGGAAGTCCTCGGGAGTGATGCCGCCATACTGCGCCGCGACGGCGGCGAACCGGGGTTCATCGATTAGGTAATGCAAGTACTTACGCTTGTTGGCGTTGATCCGGTCCACTGCCTTGACGATCGCCCGGTTGATGGCGGAGAACGTGTCCTCGTCCATGTTATCGCTGGCGTTTTCGGCGCCGAGGTAGTGTCCCTCGCAGACGGGACGACAGCCCAGTTTCTCCGCCAGCGTGATCCAGGGCTCCATGAGGGCGGCGGCTTCCACTTCGCCGCTCATCATGGCCTCGAATCGGTACTGGGGAGAACCGTGATGAACCAGTTTGATCTTTTCCTCGGGGAGGTAGCCCGACAGCAGGCGCAGAGCGACATAATGGGAGCCGGAGTGGAACTGAACCGCCACTGGTTGGTTGCCCAGGGTGCCGGGATAGTAGTGGGGCGAGTCCGGACGCACCAGGATGGCCTGGCTGGCGACGGCGGAACGGAGCGCGATGATGCGCGCGCCCTGTTTGCTTTCATAGGCCCGACGGACCTGACCTTCCTCTCAAGCGCGGTAGATGGCGACCTGCGCGTCCTCGAAGGCCACATGGCCCAGGATGGGGTTCACCTCGTCGGGGTTTTCCGTAGGCGCAACCCGCCCGCTGTTCAGGGCGCGGACAAATTCCATGTCGATGCCTTCGACCTCGAACAGTCCCTCATCTTTGGCGACCAACCAGGGCAGGCTGAAAACCACGCCGCTAATCTCGCTGACTACTTTCTTCATTGTTCCCGCCTCTCAGGGTTGAAAGCGATGTTTTCGGCGAGTGTAACAAAGGCGAGTCTTGCCGTCTATTGGACATTGAATTGTTCCAAGGCTTTCGATTATCTATCCGAACTGTCAAAACCGTCATTCCGGCGAAAGCCGGAATCCAGATGATGCCGGCGTTGCGGGACGTTGGCGACGGCAAGACGTTTCTGGATTCCGGATCAAGTCCGGAATGACGGGAATAATAGAAAGACCTGGTGCGTCGTTCCGCGCTGGTGTGCCGCTGCGCTAGGCCATGGGCCAGCGTGAACGCCGGCGTTGGCGGGCATACATAACGCGGCAGGTGCTCATTTGCATCTGGCCGGCGGTGGCCCTGGCGTACTGGTATGCCTCCATGAAGTTGGAGGTTAGGATGCCGGCGGGCAGCGCGAACAGGCCGATGCCCAGCAGCGCGATGAAACCGGCGATTACCCGGCCGGCGAGGGTTCCCGGAACCACCTCCAGGGACGGCAGGGTGGTAAGGATCACCACCGACGCCCAGAGGGATTCGCCGATGCTGCCGAACTGCTCGTGGTTCCCGCCCGGCAGGCGTGTTTCGGCGGCGTGCATGAGGTAGCCCGCCGCCAGCCAGAAAACGCCCAGGGTCACCAGCACGCTGAGCAACTGGGTCGCGGAACGGAGCATGACCCGTCCCATGACGCGCATGGCCGGGAAACGCCGTCCGGTCATGATCAGGCGAGAGATCAGCCGGAATATCGGCAGGATCTCAACCTCGCCGAATATGATCATGACGACCAGCGTGGGCCAAATGGCGATGAAGTCGATGACGGCCGCCGCGTTGGTGGTGGCGTACTTCAGTCTGGCTCGCCAACCGCCGCGGCTGTAGGCCCGATGCCAAACGATGCACCAGAGCCGAATCAGGTACTCCAGTGCGAACACGCCGATGAATAAGAACTCCAGCCGGTCGTTGCCGACGGCGAGGTTAACCGCGCTGATCAGCACCAGCCCGAAGATGGTGAAGTCCACCACCCGGGCCGGGCCGCCGTTGTCGGACTCCAGCACGTGAAAGACGGCGTGCTGGAGACGCACGTAGGCGTTCCGGTCCGGCAGCCGGCACTTCAGCAGGCTGAAATTGTCCGAAATTGCCGCCATGCCCTGTTTGGTGACTTCAGACTGTCATTGCGAGGAGCGCAGCGGCGCGGCAATCCCGAAACCGTGCGGACACCTGACGAGATTGGCGCCCCCGCATCGGGTACGGGGTCGCAATGACACTTCCCTTACATCGCGGTGCGGCCACCGTCGATGACCAGTTCGCTGCCAGTCATAAAGGACGCTTCATCGGATGCCAGGAACAGGACGCCGTAGGCAATGTCCTCGGGCTGCCCCAGGCGGCCGATGGGGGTGCGGTTGAGGCGATCCTCCCGGCCGCCGGCGGCCAGCAGGTCGGCGGTCATGTCGGTTTCGATGGTGCCGGGATGGACGCTGTTGCAGCGGATGCCGTCAGCGGCGTGCTGGATGGCGGTGGACTTGGTGAACAAACGCACCGCGCCCTTGGATGCCGTGTAGGCGGAGGAAATGTGGTTGCCAACGAGACCGGCAACGCTGGAGATGTTGACGATGGAGCCGCCGCCGTTGCGTCGCATTTCAGGGATGGCGGCCTTGGTGCCCAGGAACACGCCCTTGGCGTTGACGCTCATGGTGACGTCCCAGTTTTCGTTAGTGGTGTTCTCGACGGTTTCGGGCATATAGACGCCGGCGTTGTTGACCAGGATGTCCAGCTTGCCGAACCGCTCGACGGCGGCAGCGACCCCGTCCTTCCAGGATTGTTCGTCGGTTACGTCCAGGTGGACGTAGAGGCATTCGCCGCCCAGCTCGTTGATTTCCGCTTCAACCTGTCGGCCCAAGTCATCGCGCAGGTCGCCGATGACGACCTTGCAGCCCTCACGGGAGAACATTCTGGCCTCAGTCGCGCCCATACCGCGAGCGCCGCCGCTGATGAATGCCACTTTATTTTCCAGACGCATATTGTAAGCACCTCATTTTATTGTTGTTGCAGCCGGCTCAATTCGGCCCGCAGCCGGGCGATTTCAGCTTCGGCGGCGAGCCGGGCATCTTCGCTCTCACGGCGGGCATCTTCAGTCTCTTGGTGGGTGCGTAGCCATTCCCCAGCGGCCGGGTCGAAGAGTCGCAATTGCTGGTCCGGCGACACGCAGAAGTCGAGATCCAGCACGGCGCTGTGGGCGCGCAGGTTGCCGTCGTCGTCGGTGGTCAGCGGCTGCTCCCGGTACTCCGTACCGTCCAGTGTTTCCATCACCAGCGGCGGCGTGAAATGGTCGCCGGTGGGGTCGAAGCGCACATACTCCGTAACTCCCATGTCGGCGTAGATGCGACGCTTTTCGGTCGCATCGCGCCGCCAGGTGGATGGGGACGCGATTTCCATGACGAAATCGGGGGCCCGACCTTCGCGCCACACCAGCCACGAGTCTCGTGGGTGATTGCCGGCGGCGCCAAAGACGACATAAACATCGGGCGCGACACTGATGTCGTTGCGGTTCATGCGGTAGTAGATCAGCATATCTCCGGCGACATACACATCGTCACGTCCCTGATACCTGACCCTCAGAGTGGAGACGGTATCGGTGAGTGCGGTGTATTGCCAATCGTTTTCGGCCATGGGTTCACCGTCGGAGGATGGGTATTCGATGGTAAGGTCGTCAACCTCATCCCCGTCATAGTGAATCTGCGGCCTGGTAGTTTTGCTGACCATAGAAATCGCTCCATGATTCCCGGCGGCACCAGCCCGGATAACGGGCCGTCCCGGCGCCGGATAGCATGGATATTATAAGCGACGTTTGGGCCGCGCGCCCAAGATGACGGCGCCGGCCAGCAACCCCAGCGCGGCGAAGTCCATCCTGTTGCGGTCGGGACCTGCGGGCGCGTTGCAACCGGGGCTGCTGGATGTTGGCGTCTCCGGGAGTTTGCCATCCGGCGCCCCGTGCGATTCGGGGTCTCGGCCGAATCCCAGCGCGGCGAAATCGCGGACGGCGAGCCATGCTGGGGCAGTGCGTGTGCAGAGCCCGGTTCTGTTACCGCGCCACGTATAGACGATGTATTCGCGTCCTTCCTTGAATTCGAAGCCGCAGGATATTTCGCTGCGCTCCGTTCGGATGCTCAGGGTCTCCCGTATTGGTCCTTTCCATACACGCCTGACTCTGAACTCGACAGTGACCAGATCAGCAGACGATATGACCTGCTCGCCGTTCCTAAAGCGAGGGCCGGGAGTTTGTATCGCAACGACTTGTCCGAAAAACACCGCGTCGGCCTCTTCCATTGCCTCCCTTGGTGAACCAGATGAGGCGCAGGAGCAGGCGTGGGCTGGTTTCGGCAGCGCCAGCGGGAGCAGGACTGCCAGGGCGACCGCAACCAACCACGCGACACTGACGAGATTGCAGAGCTTCGCTCGCAATGACAGGCCCCGTTACTGGGCGAAAAGGCCGCCGTCGATGACGAGTTCGCTGCCGGTCATGAAGGACGACTCGTCGGACGCGAGGAACAGTACGCCCCAGGCCACGTCCTCGGCCTGGCCGACGCGCCCGATGGGGGTGCGATCCAGCGACGCCTGGCGGGATTCGTCATCCCGCAGCAGGGTGGGCGTGGTCATCGGCGTCTCGATGATGCCGGGGTGGACGGAGTTACAGCGGATGCCCTCGGCGGCGTACTGGATGGCGGTGGACTTGGTGAACAGGCGCACGGCTCCCTTGGTCGCGCCGTAGGCCGGCGCGCGCCAGCTGCCGATCAGTCCGGCAACGCTGGAGATGTTGATGATGGAACCGCCGCCGGCCTTGCGCATTTCAGGGATGGCCGCTTTTGTGCCGAGGAACACGCCCTTGGCGTTAATGTCGAAGATGTTGTCCCACAGCTCTTCGCTGGTGTCCTCGATGCCCACCTGCCGGTAGATGCCGGCGTTGTTCACCAGGATGTCCAGCTTGCCGAATTGCTGTACAGCGGCGCTGACGGCGGCGTTCCAGTCGTCCTCGCTGGTAACGTCCAGCCGGACGAATACGCACTCGCCGCCGGTCTCGTTGATTTCGGCTTCCAGCTGCCGGCCCTCATCCTCCAGCACGTCGGCGATTACCACCCTGCATCCCTCGCGGGCGAACAGGCGGGCCTCGGCGGCGCCCTGCCCACGGGAACCACCGCTGATCAGAGCAACCTTGTTTTCCAAACGCATAGCAACACCTCGGATGTGGATGGCCGCCGGATTCGGGGCCACTTGCGCGACGAACGTGGACAAGTCGCTACGATTGTAGTCGGACGGAGTCGGCAGTCAAGCGCAAAATTCTCACGCGTACCCACTATCAATCTGTCATTGCCAGAACGCCGCCAAGCGTTCGCGGCAACCCCGATGCGCTACAGGACGATCTCGCCCAAACATGCCCGATTCGGCGTCGAGACTGCCACGCCGCCCTCGCAATGACAAACTGGGTACGCGTGAGGCGCGAGATGATCTGGGCATCGCCCTGCGATAGGGCTATACTAATCGTCCGACATTATTGAAGGAACCCAAAACATCGAGACGCAAGCGGCGCGAGTACAACGAAGAGAGGTGAACAAAGCGTGGTTCATGGCCGTGCTTGCGCTCACTGTTTTTGCAACCATCAGCGCGATTCTGATTGTTCCGCCGCTCCTGGTGGAGATCGCGACCGACCTGGAAATATCGGTGGCCGTCGCGGGCCAGTTGGCCACTGCGACCTTCGCGTCCTGGGCGGTCATGGGGGTATCCGGCGGCCCTCTGTCCGACTCGTTCGGCCGGCGTCCGGTTGCGCTGGTTTGTTTGTTGGCCCTGTCGGCATCAGTCCTGGCCGTTGCCTTCGCGCCGAATCTGGAAACGCTGCTGGGTCTGAGGGTGTTGACGGGGTTGAGCGGGGGAGCGATACCGCCCAACATCGTTGGCGCGGTTGCCGACGTGATCTCGCCGGCCAGGCGGGCCCAGGCGGTGGGCGCGCTGTTGGCCATTCAGGGGTTGGCTTCCGCCATCAGCGTCCCGCTGGTGGCGGTGCTGGCCGACCTTGGCGGGTGGCGGCTGCCGTTCATCGTGTATGGCGGCGTGCTGGTGGCGGCGCTGTTGGCGAACTGGGTCTGGTTACCGAAAAGCCAGGGCGAGCGGGTTCGCAGCTGGGCGTTCTTCTCCAGATACCGGTCGCTGGTATCCATGCGGTTTTTCCGGGTAGCAGTCGCGGTGAACATCACGCAGCGAATTGCTTTCTGGGGAACCATCAGCTACTTTGCCGCCTACCTGATCAAGACCTTTGACTTGAGCATAGGATTCGTAGCCCTGCCGTTGGCGGTATCCGCCCTGGGCCAAGCCGTCGGTAGCTACGGCGCCGGATTCGTGGCAAACCGGAGGTATCGGGCATACTTCATCGCAGCGTCCACGGCGGCGGGAGGAGTGTGCGGGTTGGTGTTTTTCACGGCGAACCTGGGGCTCTGGGCGTCGGTTGCGGTGGCGACGGTTGGAACGGGCCTACTCAGCACGACGTTCCCGATCCTGGTGGCGGCCAGCACCGAGTATTCGGGCGAATCCAAGGCCACGGGCGTGGGACTGATGGGTTTCAGCAACCAGTCCGGCGGCGCGCTCGGCGCCGGCATCGCGGGGGCGCTGCTGGCGAGCGTTGGATACGCGGGTATCGGTTACATGTGCCTCAGTGTAACCATCATCAGCGCCTTGCTGACGGGTCTTTTCGGCCGGCAGTTTGGCGAAACTGCGGGTCAAAGCAAGGGGTAGATAAGCCGTGCGCAACTTTCTTTGGGCGTTGATCCTGACCGCGCCGCTAATCTTGTCGGTCGCTTGCTCAACCGGGGAGCCGGCGATGGACTTCGTTCTCACCACCTTTGACCAAGAGCACTTCCGCCTGTCGGAACAGCGGGGCAACGTGGTGGTGATCAACTTCTGGTATCCGTCCTGCCCGCCCTGCCGTGATGAGATGCCGGCGTTCCAGGAGGCGTGGGAACAATATGAAGGCCGCAACGTGCGGTTCATCGGGCTGTTCGTGCCCCAGGGATTCGACACGGAGGTTGAAGCGCGGCAGTTTGTCGATGAGCTGGGGCTGACCTTTGACTTTGCTACTGACGTGCGGGCGCGGGTGGCCCAGGAATACGCCGTGGTGTATTTTCCCACCACGTATTTCATTGACCAGGGCGGTCGGGTGCATTTGATGGAAATCAGCCGGATGGACATAGACCGGTTGACGGAAATACTGGACGATCTGCTGGGCTGATGGACGCGCTGGACATCATCCTGCTAATCATCCGTTGGGCACACGCGCTGGCGGCGGTGGTATGGATCGGCGGCAGCCTGTTTATGCTCCTGGCCGGGCGGCCTGCGTTGCGGAACACCGATCCTGAAGGATTGGTTGGTCGCGCGTTGTCGGTGGAGTTCCGGCCCATTGTGGCCACGGCCATCGCCGTGCTGATCGTCAGCGGGGTGATCCTGACGGTGGACCGGTTGACTTCCGAGGCTGCCGGTATCGCATATACCGTTGTGCTGGTCGCAAAGATCGTGCTGGCGGTTTACGCTTTCGGCATCGCGTGGCTGCTGCCGAGGCGACGGCGGCCCTCACCCCAGCCCTCCCCCAGAAGGAGAGAGGGAAAGTTGGTTTCGGGGCTAACCGGGCCAGTTGCGTTGACTATCGTCGGCGTGCTGGTAATTGGGCTGGCGGACGTGCTGACGTGGCTGTTTGAGCGCGGGTTGGTGGGGTGAAGACGGGAAGCGGTTTGACAGCTATGCCATCAACGGTGATAACATGACCCGTACTTGGGAAGTTCAATTCCACCCCGATTTCGAATCGGAGTTTGATGACCTGCCCGAAGTGGTACAGCACGAACTTTTGGCTAAAGCCACCCTTCTGGAAACCTTTGGCCCCTTCTTGGGGCGCCCGAATGCGGATAATCTAAACGGGTCCAGGTACGCCAACATGAAGGAACTTCGGTTTGATGCCGATGGCGGTGTTTGGCGAGTAGCGTTCGCCTTCGACCCTAACCGTCAGGGCATACTGTTGGTGGCAGGTGATAAAGTGGGAGTCAGCCAGACGCGTTTCTACCGTCAACTGATAAGACGGGCAGATAATCGATACGATGAGCATTTGGCGCGTTTAGACAGGGACAGAGGTTAGCATGGCGACTTTGCGACAGAAAATCGAAAGCCTTACACCTGAGCGCAGGGCAATAGTATCCCAACGGGCCGAAGAGTTGATAGCCGAAGAAATTTCACTACGCATGTCATCTAATCACACCGGCGCTTCCCCAGATGCCTCTGCTGTGCAGCCGAAGCAGGATGAGGAATCTGCTACGCGGAAATCGGCCTGACTCTCTGCCCTCAGGTGGCTTGCAAAGTGCATTTAGACCTGCTCGATATCATCGCCTGCCCGGTTTGCAAGGGGCCATTGGATTTGCGGGCCGACGAAATCGCGCCGGATAATGCGGCGGATGCCGGTGAAGTATTGACCGGGACGTTGACCTGCGCGGCGTGCAACGAGGTGTATCCAATTACCGGCGGCATTCCCAACCTGCTGCCGCCGGACCTGAGGGACGCGGAGATTGCGGCGGGACGTTAGCGGCTGTTGCGCTGCTCGCTCTGTTCCAGCAGCCGGATGATGGTTTCGGCGATGCTATCGTCCACCGAGTTTCTCTCAAGGCTCGCAGAGACATTATTGATGTTCTCGGCGGCTTCGTTGAGATTGGCAGACGTTTCGGCCAAGTTCAGCGCGGCTTCATCGGATACGTCCGCCAGGTTTTCCGCTGAAACGGCCATGGCCTCGCTGACCCTTTCCAAGTTCTGCGCGGTGACCCTCAGAGACGGATAGAGGGATACCAACAGCACGATCAGTATGACGACGCCGACGGTCATGGATCCCAGTAACGCGATCGCCGCGACGGCTCTAACGCGTGGTAGCGTCCAGTAGCGGGCGCTGAGCGTTTCGGAGACGGGTGATGTTTCGGTCATGTCGTCCTCCAATCGGGCGCACAAAGCGTAGGGGCGAATGATCATTCGCCCCTACAAGGTATCGATATGTTCCGCGAATCAGCCTCCGGTGAGGATGGCGGCCACCTCCGTGGCCAGACCCTCGGCGCGTTCACGCAGGGCCGGGCGATCCAGGTTCTCGATGGGATGCTCGGTGAAAATGGTAGGGTAGTCTTCCGCGCCCCACATTTTGGCCATGCCTTTGGCAGTGGGAATAAACCGGTCGGTGCAAATGGTGGCGGAGGGAAGGCCGGCCTGCTCAACATGGATTCCGTCGTGCACACTGCACGCGCTACAGCTTCCTCAATCGCCGATGGCAACCACCACCGAGTCCACGTTGGCCACCAACTCCTCCAACTCGACCGGATCGGCAGGACGGGACGCGCTGGGCTTGCGGAGCCAGCGCACCTCGCGGATCTCGTAGCGGTTACGCAGCACCTCGGCCAGCTCTTCCAACAGCACGTCGGCGTTGCGCTTGCTGTCGTCGATCAGGCCGACGCGGGTGCCGGCCAGCGAGGGCAGGCGGGGCGCGCCGTCAAAGGGGGCGATGATGGGTTCGGTAACGGGGTTGACCAGAGTGTATTGTTGGGTTGCCATGTGAATTCTCCTCTACGTTGCCAATCGTTCGGCGTCGGCGATATAGTCGGCGGTTTCCCGAATGCGGCGCTCCGTGTCTTCCAACGGCTCGCACAGTCCCAAATAGAAGCAGTCGCCATGCAACACACCCTGCCGGGAGTAATAGCGTCCGACGAGGGTGCGAACAGCACTATCCCGTCCAGCCAGCAGCCTTAATTCGGCCGACGTCTCGGGCGTTCGCTCAGGCTCGTACCCGGTTCGCGCCAAGATCAGGCCGTCAGTGGCTCGCTTGGTGGCGCCCCATGCTTTTTCGGCAGCATTGCGTATCTTGCCTAGCTCAAGCATCTCCAGCGCGTCGTCATAGAGAAAACGGGCGTCGGCGAAAATGGCATCGGCTGAACGATCGGCGATGGTCATAGATTGTTCCGTATCTGGTTGGTAAATTGCCTTGGCGAAATGTCAGGGCATATGCACTGGTTTAGTAACGGCAGTGGAGCCGACCTTTGGGCCCCAGCTGGGGATGACCGACGCCATGTTGGATTCTTCGCCGCCGGCGAACAACACCAGAATGTCCTCCGGTTCGGGGATTAACGGTACCATGGTTGATTCGTCGCCAGGTTCGATGTCTCCGCGGAGGACGAGGCCGCGTTTCAGGTCGGCTACGGAGCGCTGGATGTTGGCGTGCAGGTACTCGCGTATCCGGTCTTTCGTCCAGTCGCGCCACAGGTTGCTGTTGCCGGCGAATGTTACCACAATCTGCCCCTGGCGGATGCCGACGGAAACGTCGCCGACGGAGCCGGAGGTGGACATGGACGTGCCCAGCGACGAGGCGACATCGGCCATTGCGTACAGGATGGCCTCGGGTCGGCCGACGGCGCGAATCTGACGGGGGCTTTCACCGGCGAAAACCGTTACCGTGCTGTCGCCGGCGTCGAAGCCGCGCTCCACGTGCAGGGGCGTCCAGTGGGTTTCGTCCTCGGCCTCGGCGATGCAGTAGGTGTACTTGCCAGGGTGCCCAATGACGCTGCGGTCGAACAGGCCAGGGACGGCGGCGCAGGCGTTCATCAGGATGAGTCGGATGGAGCGCCCGATGGTTCCGTTGGCGCGGTTGCCGGGGCCGAACAGGTTATTGCGGCTGTTCAGGCCGATCTGCTCGCGCACGGGTCCGTTGACGATGCATAAAATTGCGGCGCCGCCCATGCTGGAGGACGGGCCGACCAAGTTGAACACCGGGTCCAGCATAGCCTCGGTGGCGGCCAGTACGACGGGAAAATACTCGGGCAGACAGCCGGCCATCACGGCGTTGGCGGCAGCCTTTTCCACGGTGATGACGCGGCGGCGCTCGGGAAGCTCGCCAAGCTCCTCATCGGGCGGCCGGCCGGCGTAGCCGATGAACTCGGCGACGCGCGCCGTAGTGGGCGGAACGACGGGCAAGCCGTCGCTCCACCCGAGTTCGTAGCCCTTCTCAATTGCGGAAAGGGCATCATCCCAGGAAGCGGTAGTGGTGTCGGTGAAGGTTGTGGTCAATTTGTTTGCCTCGGGGTGTTGTTTAATCTAGTGGCAACTTGCAGTAGCAGATCAACAAAGTATCCGGTCTGCACTTGGTATTGCAGTAAATCGGACTCTTCCATAAAGCCTTTGTCTGCGTCCGCGTGGATTTGCATTGCTGTCCGCAGTGCCTCGACGAGTTCAGGTTCGCCAATTTCAGTTGCCAGCCAGGATACGACGGCTCTTTTGTGCTGGTACTTGCCTGACTCCTGATCAGTTGCTAATGCAAGGGCATTGATGGCGTACTTCACGGCTAACCATAGGGCTTCCGAGGCTAGCCGGCGTCGGCCGGTTTCAGTCAGGTACTGAGCTTGCTCAACGCAGTCCCGCGCGCCGGCGACGTACTCGTCAAAAGTCATCACGAGCCTTGCTCGTACAGCTCCTGCATCTGGTCAACGAATTCGGTAGCCCCGGGGCGACAGAACAGGAACTCGCCCAGCTCCATGTAGTCGTTCTCAGCGTTGTAATAAAACCCGCGCACTCCCATGTATTTCCGCAAGATTTTGCCCTCGGCGCTCTCAGCGTCGTCAACGACTTTGATGGATTCCATGATTTCGTCGTCCGTCTCATGGGGCAGACCACGCCGTTTCAGCGTCAGAACGGCAGCCAGGCGCACGGCGGCCCACAACTCTGCGGAGCTTTTCACGGTGTCAGCCACCATCAACTCCCGGTCGGCAGCATCCAGGTGAGCCTTGACCTGCCGATTTATCTTGACGGTTTCGCTGGTTTCAGGGATGGCCATGATGCGGGCTCCGCTGCGCCGGGCGTCTTTGATCGATGGATATGATTCTACCACCCGCTGATGCGATAGGGGCGAATAATCATTCGCCCCTACGTTGTGGTTATGGCGGTACGCGGCTACGCCTTAGCGTATTTGGAGAAGCTGCGTAGCTCTTGCGGCGGGTCCATGTGGCTGCCGCGGATGGTGTAGGAAACTTCTGACACGTACACCGCGCCGGTGCTGTCCACGGCGATGCCGTGGGGCGCGATGAACTGGCCGGGGCCCTCGCCCTCTTCCGGCGCTCCGAACACGCATACCCGGTCGCCGTCCCGGTCGTAGATGGTGACGCGGTGGCCGAGGCCCGGCGCGTCGTCCACGCCGCCCATGCCGTTGAGCTCGCCGACGTAGATGTGGCCACCCCAGTACACCATGGCATCGGGGCGGTGGATATTGCTCCACATGGTCAGGAAGTTGCCGTCGGTGTCGAAAAGCTGGATGCGGTGGCACTCTCGGTCAACCACGTACACCCGTTCATCCTCGTCGAAGGCGATGTTGTGCGGGCGAATGAACTGGCCGGCGTCAATGCCCGGCTCTCCCCAGGAGAACTTGTACTCGCCCTCGGCGGTGTACACGTGGATGCGGGAGTTGCCGTACCCGTCGGAGATGTAGATATCGCCGTTGCTGGGGCGAATGGCGGCGGAAGTGGGCCGGTTGAAGGGCTGGCCGCTCCAGCGCGGGGCCGGATGGTTCTTCTCGCCGATCTCCATGAGTTTTTCGCCGGTAACGCTGAATTTCTGGATGGTGTGTATGCCGTCGTCAGCGGCCAGCAGCGTGTCGTCGGCCTCGCTGTAGTACAAGCCGTGGGTGCGGTTCTCGCTGAAGTGGCCCTGGCCGAAGGAACGCTCGAAGTTGCCGTCTTTGTCGAAGACCATGATGGGGTGTTCGCCGCGGGTCAGGATGAACACGCGGTCGTTGCCGTCCACGGCCACGCCGGGGCACTCCAGCAGGCGCATCCCGTCCGGCAGCTTCAGCCAGTCCGCAACGAAGGTGTACTGAAAATCTCCCTGCCCATAGGTTTCAGGCATGATTTATCTCCCTTTTCAAAGTGTGTGGTGAGTTTGATGTACCGAGGCTATCTTACTTGCCGCCGCTCTACTGGGCAACACACCCGCCATCGATGACCAACTCGGCGCCGGTGACGAACGACGCTTCGTCCGACGCCAGGTACAGTACGCCGTAGGCTACCTCGATGGGATGGGCGCGCCGGCCCAGGGGCACCAGGGCCAGTCGCTGCGCCGCAACCTCGGGGTCGTCGTAGGTGGACGCGCTCATGGGCGTCATGAATGGCCCGGGATGCACCGAGTTGCAGCGGATGCCCTCGCGGGCGTACTGGATGGCTGTTGCCTTGGTGAACAGCCGCACCGCTCCCTTGGATGCGTTGTAAGGATGGGAGCGCGACCAGGCTCCCGACAGGCCGGCGATGGATGAGATGTCGACGATGGAGCCGCCGCCGGCTCGGCGCATGGCCGGAATCGCCGTCTTGGTGCCGAGGAAAACGCCCTTGGAGTTGATGTCCATGACGCGATCCCATTGCTCTTCGCTGGTATCTTCCAGCGAGATGTTGCGGGCGCCGCCCTCGACGGAGATGCTGATGCCGGCGTTGTTGACCAGCGCGTCCAGCCGGCCGTAGCGTTCCTCGGCCAGCGCGACGATGGCTTCCCAGTCAGATTCGACGGTGACGTCCAGGTGGGTGTAGGCGACGTCCAGGCCATCGGCGCGGCAGTCTGCCTCAACCTGCTGCCCCAGGTCATCGAGAATATCTCCAAAGACTACCCTTGCGCCCTCTTTGGCGAACAGGTTGACTTCCTCGGCGCCCATACCGCGGGAGCCACCGCTGATGATGGCTACCTTGCCGTCCATTCGGCCCATGCTTTACCTCACTATGTGGGATGCCGGTGGTTGCGTTGACAGCGGTCTAGCCACCGCCGGATAATTGGCTCAGTATAATACGCGGGATGCGGCAATGGGGAACGGACTGGAAATAACCATTATCAGCGTGCTGGGCGGCATCATAGTAGCCTTGGCCATCCTCGGTGGGACAGGGTTTTTCTGGCTGGCTAATCGGATCTACCGTCTCACGGAGTCCAACGCCGAATCTCATAAAGAACTCAGCGAGCAAAACGCAGTCACCCACAAAGAATTGAGCGATCAAATCGTTGCCAACCGCAATGAGCTGAGCGAGAAGATCGACGAAAGGCACCGGGATCTATGCGAAAGAATGGACCGATTGCGCGAAGATATGACACAGCAAATGGCTCAAATGAAAGTTGAAATCATCTGAAAGTTGAAATCATCAATGCGCTGGTGAACCACACGCACCCGGAACCGGGCGGGCGTCCAGTCTTCGCGGTTCCGCCGCCGGTTGTCCAGCCGGAGCCACCCGCCCAGAACGGCACGCCTGACCCTTCAGCCACCCAACCGGACCCCACTCCGGCTGACGATTAGCCACTACGCCGCGTTGTCGTCGTCCATGAACATGCCCACCACGTTGCCCTCGGTGTCGCGGAAGTTGGCGAAATGCCCCACACCGGGTATCGGAGTGCGAGGCGTTACGATCTCGCAGCCGGCGGCGGTTACTTTAGCGACGTAGGCGTCCAGGTCGTCCACGTTGATCACCACCAGGGTTCCACCGGAGTTGACCGCCGCACCGCGCGAGATTAATGCGCCGCCGATGCCGTAGGGTTCATCGTCCCCGCCGGTGTTCTGCAAGTAGTATTCCTCGGGGCCGTCCCACTTGCTGAGTTGCCAGCCGAACACGTCGGCGTAAAACCTGTTGGCGCGCTCCGCGTCGTCAAAGGGCAATTCAAAGTGGACTACTTTCGGCATGGTTGCTCCTTATGAACGTTGAAAGGCAGGACCTAATCAGGCATCGGGTCTCCACAGCGCTTCCAACTCAATGGGTAAGCATTTGCGTTTGACTGCCTCGCGGCGTGCTACCTTTACTCGTTCCATGTGGTCGTCATGGTCGTGTTCCTCCGGGAAAGTGTTGTCTTTCAAAGACAACTCTTTCATCAGAGCTCGGTCAAATGGAGGAGAGATGGCCTCGACCAATCCCGGTCGGCCGTACCCACTCAGAAAGCAAACCGTTTTCAGATAAACGGCGATGACTTTCGCCGCGTGGCTGACATTGAAGCGTTCATTGCGAGTGGGGCTGACGGACTGACACATGACAGACACCGCGTTTTCGTGCCAACGATCAAATTCGTCCAGTGTAATCGCACCGCCGTCAAACAGAGGTGTAAATGGGACTGCATCGAGCGCAGGATAGACGCGATCTCCACTTTTGACGTGTTTGCCCGACCGTATCGCAGAAAACGCGGTCCATCTCCCGAATTGGTGGGCGATAATGGCACGCTTATCACCACCGAATGGTGCGGTGGGCGCATTGTGTGTTGTAACCATTTTCTCCGCTTGTGTTTTAACAAGATCACGCGATGGCTGATGAACCCTCGCCCTTGAGGTAGTCAGCGGTGCGCAGGGCCAGCGCCTGGATGGTGGTGGTTGGGTTGATGCAGGCGCCGGTGGTGAAGATGCTGCCGTCGATGATGAACAAATTGGGCACGTCGTGGGCGCGGCCCCAGCGGTCCACCACCGAACGGTCGGGGTCGGTTCCCATGCGGGCGGTGCCCAGCAAATGCCAGCCGGCGTTGCGTCGTAGCCGGGACGATATAACCCGCTTGGCTCCGGCGGCCTCCAGTACCTCGGTGGCGCGGGCGATGCCGTGGTCCAGGATGGCCCACGTGTTGTCGCTGACGGTGTAGTCGATCTTGGGCGCGGGGATGCCGTCGCCGTCGGTGAGGGTCGGGTCGAGGGTGACGCGGTTGTGCTCTTCGGGCAGGTCTTCGGTCATGATGACGATGCCCATCTGGTGGCGGAAGCGCTCAGCGAAATCGCGGTGGTGTCCCTCGCCCCATTGGACTTGCTGGCCGACCAGGCCGCCCAGGGCGAGCTGCAAGGGCGCGCCGCCCACGTTGGAAATCTGCATGTCGTAGCCGCGCACGAAGCCCCGGCGCAGGTCGGTCTCGTAGAACTCCTGGCTCAGCATGGACGAACCGCGCGGGCCGTCGTCCGGCCCCAGGTCCTCGTCGAACAGGCCGAGCACGTAGCCGCAGGGGTGATGCATCAGGTTGCGTCCGACCTGCCCGCTGCTGTTGGCGAGGCCGTCGGGGAACAGGGCTGACTTAGAGTTCAGCAGCAGCCGGGAAGTTCCGATGCCATTGCAGGCCAGCACCACCACCTTGGCATACTGCGCCTGGAGGTTGCCGTTGTGATCGTAGTAGGCCGCGCCGGTGGCCCGACCGTTCTCGTCCACCAGGATCTCGCGGACGCGGGCGTGGGTGATGAGGCGGGCGCCCTGCTTGAGCGCGCCGGGCCAGAAGATTATGTCGCTGCTGGAGGGGGAGCGCAGGTATTCGCCCACGTCGGCCTGGCGACCGTCGTACTGCGTGGATGCGACGGCGTTGTCCGACGACCACCAGTGCCAGCCCAGTTTGTTGAAGGCGCGGGCCAGCATCTCGCTGCCCGGTCCGATGGGCAGCGGCGGTGTGGGAC
>VXOG01000084.1:53769-65136 GCA_009840165.1 Chloroflexota bacterium | reverse complement strand
CCACCCGCCACACCGCGCCGCCAGCGCCAGAGGCGTAACACCCCCCGGGGGCAGGGGGTGGGGCGGATAAATTTTCGCAGGATGGATGAGTATAGGTATCAGGTATAATCTATTGGCGATGCACCGGTTGTGTGCCTCGCGTAAGGATTGGGGCGAAATGAGTAGAATTCGGGCAGTCAAACGGAGCGGGCGGCAGTGCCGGCTCTGTCGTCGAAGGGCCGATTTCCAGCCATGTATTGTGTGCATGGCACGGGTTCAGCGTTTGTGGACGGTATGGGGCGGCTTTTTGATTCGTTCGATCTGTTCACGAAGAATGGCGATGCGATTTCGGATCTCGAATCGCCCGTAAGGGCCACTCCGGGCAGGCCTGTCCGTCGGTCCCAAGTGGAGCTTGTCCTGGGTAATTTCCTGGTAACCCGTGCGGGCCAAAATGGCAGAGGTAATGAAAGTGGCTGACGAAAGCGGCGCAAATTTGCCAGACCCGTCTTCAGAAGAGATAAGACAGGTTCTGGAAGCGCTGTTGCCTGATGATGCGGAAGCTCGTCAGGCTTTGGCTTTATTGGCCACCCGCTACCCGGACTTGCGCCGGGATCTGATGAACCGAGCAGTGCTTGGGATCCGGATGGCATCCGTGGTGCAGTCGGCATACTAGACGATGGAGTCGGTTACGTTGGACTGTTTGATCACCAGAACCGAAAAGGAATGTAGTCTCAACCTATGAGAGCTGATCAAATGCGCCCACGAGTAGGCGAAATTCAATTGCGGTAGCGCGCGCGTAGCGGGACATCGTTTTATCAACATTGCATCCATCTCTAGTTTATTATATAACCATAGTGCCCCGATAGATGAGGATTATTCGGAGGTCAAGATGTCTAGGCTGTCGATTACTTACGAAACTGTACCCGGCCCCGCGCGTATGTCCAATGACGAATATGTGGCCATGTGTAATCAACGATACAAGGAACTCCTCGAGCGGAACACCGAAGAGTGCGAAGTTCAGAATTTTTTGGAGAGTTATCCTTCCCTTGTGCCGGGACACTCTACACCCGGCGCCCGTTCTGGCCATATGCCGCTGCACTGTAGCCTGATCACCCAACCGAAGCTGCATGGTTTGGATGATTACATACCGGATTTCATGTGGGTTTCTACACATAGTGGAGCGTGGTTTCCGACCTTGATTGAGATCGAGAAGCCTGGTAAGAAAATCTTCAAACAGGACGGAACCCCATCAGCCGAATTCAACCATGCCCGGAACCAACTCAATCAATGGCGCTCCTGGTTCAAAGACCCAACAAATCAGTTGCAATTCATACGCAGCTATGGAATACCGGATTATATGCTTGCGCGAACGATGCAACCGCACATGATTTTGATTTACGGGCGCCGCTCGGAGTTCGAGAATGATGACCGATTGACCCAACAACGGGGTACCTTGCTTTCTGGTGCCGACGAAGAGTTGATGTCGTTTGACGCGCTACAAGTGGACGAATTCTTGACGCAGGCTTTCACTGTAAAGGGGACTGGGCGCGGGCGATACCGCGCGGTAACTGTTCCGCCGGTATTTAGTACGGGTCCGAATCGTGCAGAACGGCTCCTGTATATAGATGGGGTAAGCGACGCAATCGATAATAATCCGCACATTAGTGAGGATCGAAAAACTTTCTTGAAAACACGGATCACGTACTGGAAGGGATGGGCATCCGCCTCCAAGTCCCGGGTGATTTCTCATCGTGACGATGAGTAGTCACCGCCGGTGCGGACCAAAAGCAGCGGAAGTGATACGTCTAAAGATTGCCACAATTTCTCCTAGGCGGGCTGCTGAAGATCTTTCGGATTTCGTCTATTCAATAGAGGCGTATAACAAAGGAATCCACGTATAACTGTACGCCACAAGTGTCCCGGAAAGGATGGGAGCGTTGGGGTAGTGCCTCACAGTCCAATCCCTTCGTCAGGGTAAACGGCGCGCACGGCCGCGATCCTAGCCCGTCACATACCCGTTCTTCAAATCCCACGCCGCCGCCTCGCTATCCCGCTCCTCTGCTGAGCCGTAACCGCCGCCGCCGGAGGATAGGCAGATGATGTGGTCGCCGGGGTTGACCACCACGCCGACCTCTTTGGAGCCCAGGACGCGCTCGGTTCTGTCGTTGACGATCTTGTAGTGGTGGGGTAGGCCGTCGTCCGCGCCAAATAACCCGAAGGGCGGGACTACGATGCCGTCGCCGGCCGTGTTGAGCAGCGCGGGACCCTCACCCTCGTACACCAGGTCGCACACCGCGCCCAGGCCGCCGCGCCACGCGCCGACACCGCCGGAGTCGGGCCGCAACTCATGGCGTTCGATGAAGAAGGGGAACCGCTCCTCGGTCACCTCGATGCTGGGCGAGCGGATGCCGCCGGCCACATTGATCTCGCCCACGTTGGACCAACCGTCGAACCCTTCCGACGCGCCGCCGCCGCCCCGCGCCAGGAAGAAGTGCCAGATGAATTGACGCCCCGTGCGTGGGTCGTGGCCGGTGATGGCGTAGCGCAGGCGGCGTGAGAATCCAGCGGAGACGGCGGCGGGGATGGCCGGGGCCAGCGCCTTGAATACGGCCTCCACCACCTCCTCGGCGCAGTGGTTGGTGCTCATGCACACCGGCGCGGGTGGGTTGGCGTTGACCACCAGGCCGCGCGGTGCGATGATCTGCACGGGGCGCATGGATCCCTCGTTGCGGGCCACGTCCATGGGCACCAGGTACATGATGGCGGCGTGGGCCAGCGACCGCGTGTTAGCGTAGGCGCTGTTGATGAACCCCTCGACCTGGGGGCTGGAATCGCTGAGGTCGATGGTCATGGAGTCGCCGGCGATGGTGACCTTCGCGCGGATGGGAACCAACTTGCTGTCGAAGCCGTCATCGTCCACGAACGACTCGCCGTGATACACGCCGTCGGGCCAGCCGGAGATGAACCGGCGTACCTGCCGCTCGGTGGCGGCCAGTATCTCGGACACCACTGCCATCAGCCGGTCGGGGCCGTATTCGGCGAGCAGCGATTCGATGCGGCGGGCGGCCAGCATCACCGAGCCGATCTGCGCGTTGAGGTCGCCCAGAAAGTTCTCCGACTGCCGCACGTTGGCGGACATCATTTGCAGCAGGTCGTAGCGGGGGACGCCCTGGTCGTAGAGCTTGAGCGGCGGAATGCGCAGGCCCTCCTGGAAAATCTCGTTGGCGCCCGGGTTGTAGCCGCCGTGGGTTCCGCCGCCCACGTCGCTGTGGTGGGCGCGGTTGACGCCGTAGAACAGCAGCCGCCCCTGGTGGAAAACGGGCCGGATGATGGTAATGTCGGGCAGGTGGCTGCCGCCGAAGTAGGGGTCGTTTAGGATGAACAGGTCGCCGTCGTGGATGTCGTCGCCGAAATAGTCGCGGACGGCGGCGCCGGCCACGGGCAGCGCGCTGATGTGGACGGGGATGCCCTCGCCCTGGGCCACCAGCTGGCAATCGTTGTCCAGGATGGCAGTGGAAAAGTCGCGGCTGGAGTTGAGGATCTGGGACATGGCGGTGCGGAGCATGGCCTCGGTCATTTCCTGGGCGATGGACTCCAGGCGGTGCTCGACCACGGCCAGGGTTATGGGGTCATCGTCTCCGCCGGCGCCGGCGGATTCGGAGGACGTATCCGGTGCGACAGCAGCGGCCTCCAGATTTACGAGTATCTCGACGCCGCCCATGGTATCGACGGTGGCGCGGTCGCCGGGCCACACCAGTATGGTGGTGAAATCGGACTCCAGGATGGCGGGGCCGTCGATTTCTGCGCCGGCGGGCAGGGTGTCGGCGGCGTAGGTTGGGGCGTCGCGCCACTCGCCCATGTAGATGCGCCGGGAACCGACGGGATGCGCCGCGCTGTCGTCTCGACGCTGGTCGCTTTGGGCGATCCTGGGCAGCTTGCCGATGGCCGCCACCCGCAGCGTTACCAACCGCACCTCCTGGTCCTGCTGGTTGTAGGAGTAGAGTTCCTGGTACCGGCTGTGGAAGTTGTATGTCAGACGGGCGATGAACTCCGAGTCGGGCAGCGTCGGGTCGGGTAAGGGTACGGTTACCTCGTAGATCTGGTCCAGGTAGCGCATGTCGGCGGAGTATTGAATCTCCACGGCTGCGGCGGGCAGGCCCTGATCGAGGAGCTTATCCCGTCCCTGGCCGGCCAGTTCGTCGAGGATGGAGCGCAATTCGTTGAGGTCGGCGCGGTCCAGGCTGACCGGATACGAGCGGAAGAAGTCGTACTTGATGTCGGTGTTAAGCATCCCGTAGGCGGACAGCACGGGCGCGGAGGCAGGGATGTACACTCGGGATACTTCCAGCTGGCGGGCGACTTCGGAGGCGTGGAGGCCCGACGCGCCGCCGAATCCCATGATGGTGAATTCGCGGGGATCGACGCCGCGCTGCACCGACATGAGGCGGATGCCCTCGGCGATGGAGGTGCAGACGACTCTGAACACGCCGAATGCGGATTCAACTGTGGACAGGCCGAGGGGTGTGCCCACGTGTTGAGTCAAAGCGTTCTCGGCCGCGGCGGTGTTGAGACTGGCCCGGCCGCCGAGGAAGTTGGCGGCATCCAGGTAGCCCAACGCGAGGCTGGCGTCGGTCACGGTGGGATTTTCGCCGCCCCGTCCGTAGCAGGCAGGGCCGGGTTCGGCGCCGGCGCTTTCCGGCCCGACGTGCAGGATGCCGCCCTCGTCCACGCTGGCGATGCTGCCGCCGCCGGCGCCGAGGGTGTGGATGTCAATCATGGGAGCGGCAATCTTCCAGCCGGCCTCGAATTTCTCGTTGGCTACGTGGGGCACGCCGTTCTCGATGAGGGAGATGTCGGTGCTGGTGCCGCCCATGTCGAAGGCGATGAGTTTAGACTCACCGAGCATCTGCCCGATGTATGCCGCCGCGCTGACGCCTCCCGCCGGGCCGGACAGGATGGCGCGGACGGCCATGCGGGCGGAGTCGCTGATGGGCGCAACGCCGCCGTTGGACTGCATGATGAGCACGTCGTTCAACTGCGGGTACGCCTCGAATCGCTGGGCCAGGTTGGCGAGGTAGCGGCTAAACACCGGGCCGACGTAGGAATTGATGACGGTGGTGCTGAGGCGGTCGAACTCCTTGATCTGGGGAATCACCTCGTGGGACAGGGAGGCGTACAGGTCGGGATAGCGCTGGCGGACAATCTCCGATGCCCGCCGCTCATGGGAGGGGTTGAGGTACGAGAACAGGAAGCAGACGGCCAGCGCCTCGGCTCCCTCACCGACCAGGTAGTCCAGATACTCGACCAGCGCGGCCTCGTCCAGGGGGCGCTCCACCTGGCCGCTGGCGCGGACGCGCTCGGGGACGCCCACGCGCAGGTAGCGGGCGGCCAGCGGCTCAACCATGGTCATGCGCAGGTTGTAGCGGTCCTCTTTGAGGCCCTCGCGCATCTCCAGCAGGTCTCGGAACCCGTCGGTGGTGATGAGGCCAACCTGCGCGCCCTTGCGTTCCACCAACGTGTTGGTGGCGACGGTGGAGCCGTGGATCACCAGGTCGGTGTCGCCAAGGAACCGGTCCAGCGACAGTCCGTAGGCGTCGGCGGCGTCCCGCAATCCCGCCATGACGCCGATGGAAGGGTCGTCGGGGGTGGATGCGGTTTTGAAGAAACGTGGCTGGCCGGTTTCGCCGGCTACCACGAAGTCGGTGAAGGTGCCTCCGACGTCTATCCCGATTTTGTACACCTGGGGCCTCCTGATCCGTTTAGTGGGGAGCGTGTCCTATCGTCAGCATCATACGCCATGACGGTAGCGTTCAGTATTAGATGGGCTATCTGTTTGCTATACTCCCGCGAAAGTAGAAGGAGGCGGATCATGGCGGATTACACTGCATATTTCAACGGCGAATGGATGCCCTTCAGCGAGGTCAAGATCGACCCCATGGACCGGGGTTTCCTGGTGGGAGACGTGATCTTCGACGTGGCACGGACTTTCAACGGCAAGAGCTTTCGCATGGACCAGCACATTGACCGGCTGTACCGTTCGCTGAAGTACGTCCGCATCGACCCCGGACTCTCTCCCCGTGAGATGTACGACATCAGCGAAGAAGCAATCGCCCGCAACGAGCACCTGCGAGAAGAGGCGGGGGACTTCACCATAACCCAGTTCATCACCCGCGGTCCGGGTAGCTGGTCCCGCGACGCCGGGCCGCCCACGGTAGGCGTGAAGATCTCGGCGGCGGCGTTCGGACGCTACGCCAATCTGTACAACGACGGGGCCCACGGCGTAATCACCCGCACCCGGAGCTACCCGGTCGATGCCCTCGACCCCAAGGTCAAGCACTACAGCCGCATGAACTTCAATCTGGCCGACCTGGAAGCGGCGGACGTGGACCCGGAGGGCTGGCCCATCCTCACGGACGCTGAAGGCAACCTTACCGAAGGGACGGGCTATAACGTATTCCTGGTCACCGACGGAGTGATTCGCACACCGGGGGACCGCAACATCCTCCAAGGCATCTCCAGGGGAATGGTGTTCGACCTGGCCGAGCAGCTTGAGATCCCGCTGGTGGAGGAAGACCTGCAACCCTACGACATGTACACCGCCGACGAAGCGTTCTTCTCCAGCACCACCCCCTGCGTGCTGCCGGTAACCGTGGTGGACAAGCGGGAGATCGGAGACGGACGGCCCGGGCCGATTGTCCAGCAACTGTTGTCCGCATGGAGCGAGACCGTCGGATTGGACATTGTTGACCAGATGGCCCGGTTTGACCGGAGTTAGGAGAGCGTCAAAGACCGCCAAGTTTCTGTGCTGCGTTCCTGCTAAGAGGGTATCGGAAATCTCCCTCTCCCACCAGGGGAGAGGGTTGGGGTGAGGGGAATGCTTCACACCCGGCTTTTTGGACACCCTCTTAGACCGTAGATTTCAGACAGCGGCAAGGCGGGGTTAGGCCGACGCAATCAAGTCGGCGGCGCGTTCGCCGATCATGACGACCGTCGCATGGCTGCCGCCTGACCTGGTAACCCGCGGCATCACCGACGCATCGACCACCGATAGCCCCTGTACTCCCTTGACGTTGCAGTATTGATCAACAACCGCCATTGGGTCTGTATCCGGGCCCATCTTGCATGTGCCGGACACATGCCTGGCCGTGCCAACGGTCTGGCGGATATAGACGTCCAAAGCGTCGTCGTCGGCCACAATGTCATCGGTTGGGTGGAGCCGGTAATCGGCCACGTCTTTATACGCATCGGTTTCGAGGAATCCGATGGCCATTCGGATGCCTTCCCTTACTCGACGCTTGTCGTTTGGATGCTGAAGATAGCGGTAGTTGAACTCCGGCTGCACCGTGGGATCGGCAGACGCGAGCCTGACGTATCCGGCGCCATCCGGTAGTCCGAGCGTGCAAGAGATTCGCGCCACCCGGTCCGCGGGAACGTCATCGTTGAGGAACTTGGTCCGCAAACCGGGGACGCGCTCCGGCCGTTCGTCAACCATCGGGGTGGTCCTCAGCAACATGTCATTGACTTCGCTGGACCCGTTGGCGGTGTAGTGCAAACAGAAGCGCGCCGCATCGAGATCGGAAGTCAGGGTAACTCCGTCTTTGACTTTAAAGGTGATCTGCGCGCTCAGGTGGTTGAACAGGTTCTGACCCACTCCGGGAAGCTCCTGAACGAGAGGTATCCCAAATTGCTCAAGTTGGTCTTTGGGGCCGATTCCCGACAGCATCAGCAGGTGGGGCGACTTGAGAGCTCCGGCGCTCAACACCACCCGGTCTGCTTCAACGTTGAAAATTTCGCCTCCGCTTTCTGCTTCGACACCGACGACCTTTCGATCCTCGAACAATACCTTCCGGACAAAAACCTCACCCCGCACCGTAAGGTTCAAGCGGTGGCGCATGGGATTCAGGTGAGTGATAGCAGCGCTCATCCTCCAGCCGTCCAGGTTATTCGAGGGCCACACGCCAATACCCGCGGGGTTTGGACCATTGGTATCCTCGACTATCCCGTAACCCGCCGCCAAACAGGCTGCGTGGAAGGCTTTCTGGATGTCTGACAAGGGCCCGGTTTGACGACGCCTTACCGGCATCGGTCCGTCGGTTCCATGGAAATCATCCCGAATGTCGAGGTCGTGCTCAGATTTCCTGAAGTATGACAGCACCTTGTCGTAGGACCATTCATCATTGCCCATGGCAGCCCAGGAGTCGAAATCCTCAGGCAACCCCCTTTGCATGGCCTGACCGTTGATAGACGACCCTCCTCCGATCACCTTGCCCTGCGCCACGTGTATCTCGCCCTGTTCCTCGGTGATCGTTCCCCGCAGGGCCCAGTTGTGCTCCGATTCCGGGGATTCGGCATAACTTGTGTAGCCGAACTTTATCTCGTCCGGGAGATAGTCTGGGTCAGGGTAATCTCGCCCGGCTTCCAGCAACAGAACGGATTTATTCGGGTCTTCAGCCAATCTGCTGGCCAACACCGATCCAGCCGCTCCACCACCGACGATAACGACGTCATATTTCATGGGTCCCCCTTGAATGCTTCGTGTTCTAATGTAGGATTTGCCAGTTTCAACCCGTTTTCGCACCTGTGTCAAGGTTAACGCCGCCCTGTGTTCCTGGTTCTGCCTGCGTTACGGCAGGTACTTGTCCTCCAGCTCCTTGACCCGGTCGGCGCCGAGGATGTTGCCGTTGGTGGCGACGCCCCATTTGCTCCGGGCGGCGGCGACCAGGAAGTCGTCGATGGCCTGGGTGCCACGTTCCTGGAAATCGTTGAGGAAGTCCCAGGACGCCTGTAGTCCGGCCATGGTGGTGAGGGCGGGATACCAGGCGGCGGCTGCGCCGGCGTCCTGCAACTCCTGTAGCGTGGGGTGGGTCTGGCTGCCGTGGGTGAACAGGGGCAGCACCGGGCCGGGGATGCGGCGGATGGCTTCGACGTTGTGTTCCCAGGACGCAACGGCGGGACAGACCACGTCCACGTTGGTCTCGCTCTTGTAGGCGAGGCAGCGCTCCATTACCTCCTCGAAGGTTGCGCCGGGGACGCCGGCGTAGTCGCAGCGGGCGACGATGACGAAGTCGGGGTCGAGCTCCATCTTGGCGTCCATGGCGGCCCTGAGTTTGCCGACCATTTCCTCGATGGAGACGCAGCGGCGGCGGGGGCCGGACTTGGGCGGATAGACTTGGTCCTCCAAGTGAGTGCCGGCGATGCCGGCGCGGATGTATTCCTTCACGGTGTCATAGACCTGGACGGCGTCGCCGTAGCCGGTGTCCATGTCCACGAAGGCCGGAATGTCGATGACGTTGACGATGCGGCGGGCGTTGTCCACCATGTCGCGCATGCTGGTGCCGCCCTCGGTGGAGCCCATGAGTTGGGCCGAGGTATTGCCGCCCGACATGTAGAAGGCCTCGAACCCCAGCGCCTCGGCCATTTTCGCGCCCATGGCGTTCATGCCGCCGGCCAGGACGAAAATCTCGTCGCGTTCAAACAGTTCTTTGAGCCTGGTAGTCATGCGTTTCTGATCCGGCATGGCGGTTTCCTCCCGTCGTTGTTTGATGGATGGCCAAACCGTACCTTCTTATGAGGTAGGTTTCAAGCGGTGGAAGGGAAGAACCGTAACCGTCATACCGGCGAAAGCCGGTATCCAGAACGCCAGCGAATAGGCAAACGACGGTAGGGCAAGGATTTTCTGGATTCCGGCTCAAGGCCGGAATGACGATGGGTAGGCCGGAATGAATCGTACAAGGCGGGGGTGATAAACTGCGCCGAAAGAACGGTACTAACGCGAAACGGTTCCGGCACGATTTGAAGGGGGCGTTGAGAACGCGCCAGAGGAGGGCTTCATGTCAACCCGAACGCAGGAAATCAGGAATATGCGGCTGATTTCCCACGTCGATCTGAACGGGTACAACAACATTGGCGAGGGGGTGGATTTACACCAAACCGCCAACGGGCGGCGTATCTTCTACATGGCCCACGAGAGCGCGCCCAAGGATTTCACCGGCGTTGACGTTACCGACCTGGCCAATCCCAAGGTGGTGGCGCAGACCGACCTGGACTACAATCACCTGCGCTCCAACTCGCTGTCCATCGTGGGCGACACGATGCTGGTGGCCTACCAGTCGCTTGAGCACGGCCAGCCGGGGACCGGAATGGGCGTATTTGACATCAGCAACCCGGACGCGCCGAAGAAGATCGCGTCTTACGACGCGCAGGGTCCCGGTTCGCGGGGCTGCCACTGCCTGTGGTGGGTGGACGGCGACTACGCGCACCTAGCGACGGGAACGCCCGATTCCAGTCCCACCGATCCCAAGGACGACCAGTTCTACGTCATCATGGACGTGAGCAACCCCACGAATCCAAGAGAGGCTGGCCGCTGGTGGCTGCCCGGCACCCAGGATGGCGACGACGCGCCACCGCCGGCGCGGCATCCCTATCTGGACGTAGGGCACAGCGTCCACAACACCAACGTGTACCCCAACCGTCCCGACCGGGCCTACTGCGGCTGGAAGGATTCAGGGGTCATCACGCTGGACATTTCGGACGTGTCACGCCCGCAGATGGTTGCCCAGCTGAACTTCGCGCCGCCGTTCCCCGGGTTCACCCATACGGTGCTGCCGCTGTTCAGCCGCGACCTGCTGGTGGTGACGCAAGAGGCCACAGCATTGGGCGGCGCGGACTATCCCAAGCTGGTTTGGATGATGGACAACCGGCTGGAGACCAACCCGGTAATCATCAGCACGCTGCCCATGCAGGACACCGACGACTTCTTCAACCGGCCGGGGCGCTACGGGGCGCATAACATCCATGAGAACCGGCCGGGCGAATTGTCCCTGCAAACGGACACGCTGGTGTACGCCACCTTCTTCAATGCGGGCATCCGGGTGTTCGACACCACCAACCCCTTCCAGCCCGAGGAGGTCGCCTACTTCGTGCCGGAGATTCCGGAGGGCGCGGACGCCAACGGCATCAACGACGTACACGTGGACGAGAACGGCATCATGTACGTGGTGGACCGGCTGCACGGGGGGTTGTACATATTGGAGCTGAACATTTAGGCACAGGAGATTAACCGATGAACATTCAGACTTTGGAGCAGAGTCCTCGGAACCACCGGGGCGGGCAGGTGTCGCACCTGCTGTTGGGAGCCGGGCAGTTTGGGTCGGAGAACCTTGCTGTTACGTGGGTGGAAGGCGAACCGGGCAGCGAGCAGGCCGTCCACTCGCACCAGGGGCGGGAGCAGATGTACGTGATCGTGCAGGGACGGGGAGCGATGCGGGTTGGCGACGAAGTGGAAGAGGTGTGGGGCCGCACCGCGAGTTTTTTGGCGCCGGCCCACGCCCCCTCCCGACCCCACATATGTTATGGGACAGCGAGCAAACTTTAGTGCCCGGCGCAGCC
>VXOG01000084.1:0-53759 GCA_009840165.1 Chloroflexota bacterium | reverse complement strand
TTTTGTTTGTTGGTTGGGGGGTGGGGTTGGTCGGTGGGGGGGGTGCGCTTTTTTTGTGCGGGGGGGGGGGGTTTTTTTTTTTTTCACCCCCCCCCCCCCCCCCACCACTCCATCCGCAACATTGGAGATGACAAGCTGATCTACGTGTCGTCCACGTCGCCGCCGTTTGCGATGCAGGAGGGCCGCACCAACTGGACGACGCCGGGGGGATAGGGCAGGCCGGGTTTTCATTTGGGTGTAGGGGCGAGGCATGCCTCGCCCCTACGGGTACTCTACCGAGATGATCGGCCGTGTCCAATACTATAAGGGCAGATATACGGCCTGGCCGGTCATGGCGCTGCGGATAACCGCCTCGGTCCATTCCATGTAGTGGACGCCGGTCTCGAAGGCCACCATGTCCACGATCTCAGTGCCGCGTATGGCGTTGGTGAACTGCTCCTCGACGCGGTAGCGGGCCTGGGTCTCCGGCGGGTTGGGAACTTCGGTAAGTTCGGCGTCGCCGCGCTTGCCGGCCCAGACGCGGCGCTGTGAATCGACGTGGATGGTGCCGTCCGTCCCGAACATCCAGATCTGGCTGCCCCGATTCAGGCCGGAGGTGGCGCTCATCTGCATGTGGACCTGGGCGCCGTTGGCCAGCTCGTAGAGGATGTCGATGTGGTCGGGGATAGAGACGGACGTGAGGTGACCGGTGTCGTCACGCCGGTATGGCACGTGGATCTTGGACATGGCCATAACGCGCGTCCCTCGGCCCAGCCAGCGCATCATGGACTCGTAGGACGCGCCGATGTTCAGGGTGTTGTAACCGCTGAGTGCGCGATCGTGCCGCCAGTGCAGGGGGCCGTCGAAATCGGCGAAGTTGTTCTGTAGAGACGTGAAGTCCACGGACAGCAACTCGCCCAGGTATCCTTCGTTGATCAGCCGCTTGATGACGTTGTCGATGGTGTAGCTGGTGGAGGTCGGGGTGAGCTGGCAAACGAGGTGCGGGTGCGCCCGTGACGCGCGCAGCATGTCGCGGGCTTCCTCGGCGTCGTTGGCCATGCGGGCCTCGGTGAGCACGTGCTTGCCGGCCTCCAGCGCGGCCAGGGTAATATCGCGGTGCATGTAGGGCCAGGTGCCGATGCAGACGGCGTTGATTTCGTCGTCCTCCAGGATTTCCCGCCAGTGTCCGTACACCTTCGGGATGTTGAACTGGTCGGCCACCACGCGGCCGGACTGGACGGTGCGGTTGGCGACGGCGACGATCTCACAGTCGTCCACGCCCTGGAATCCGGGGATGTGGCGGTTGCGGACGTTGCCGCCGGCGCCGATTAGACCAACCCTGATGGGTTCTTGAGACATTGATTTTCTCCTCTCAAATTAGTGATGTTCAGAGTGTTTGGCGGACACAGGATACAACCCGGGCGACCAATTGGGGCTAGGCTTGCTTGGTGGTCGGCTAGTCAAAAATAACTCTTCGGAATCGGTTAGTACGCTATCGCGCAGCCGTCATTCCTGCGAAAGCAGGAATCCGGAAACCCTTCGCATCGGAGAAGTTGAGCAAGGCAATGATTTCCTGGATACCGGCTTTCGCCGGTATGACGGTTCTTTTTCCAGGGTCAAGTACTGTTAACCTCATGCGGATTTGCGGGACAATCCCGGCTGTATAATGCGGGAAAACATAATCCTCAGCAAATGGACGTACCCGCAAGGAACGACAGGGAGGTTTGAAATGGTTATCAGCAAGCAGGCCACGACCTACGAGGTCGATATTGAGGATGTGGAGTATTTGCGGCATGGGGATACGCCGCTGCTGGCGCGTCTGTTCAGGCCCAAGGGCGACGGCCCTTTCCCCATCATGGTGGAGCTGCACGGCGGCGCGTGGGTGCGGGGAGACCGTCTGATTGGCAACGCGGCCAACGAGGCGCTGGCGAGGAACGGCGTGATCGTGGCGGCGCTGGATTTTCGGGTTCCGCCGGTGGCGGGTTATCCGGCTTCGTTTGCCGATATACATTACGGAGTCCGGTGGTGCAAGGCGCAGGCGGAGTCCTGGAACGGCGTGGCCGGCAAGGTGGGCGCGATGGGCACGTCCAGCGGGGCGCACCAGGCCATGCTGCTGGGGATGCGGCCGAATGATCCGCGCTATGCCGCGCTGCCGTCATGGAACGGCGCGACGGGAGCGGACGGCTCGCTGGCCTGCGTGGTGATGGTATCGCCGGTGATTGACCCGCTGGGACGCTACCGGTACGCCAAGGGCCTGCGGGACGACGTCACGCCGCCGGCCGGCATCGAGGAACGGGTTGCGCCGATGCACGATCTGTACTGGGGCACCGAGGAGACGATGGCTGAGGCGGCGCCGGCCCGCGCGTTGGCGGCCGGCGAGCGCATGGAGTTGCCGCCGACGCTGTGCGTGGCCCGCAGCTACGAGGAGGCTCACCCCCGCCCCGACCTGGATGAGTTTATCGCGCAGTACCGCAAGGCCGGGGGCGACATTGACGTGAAGATATTTGAGGGCGAGGGTGAGCGGATTTTGGAGGACATCACCACGCCGGTGGCACAGGAGGCCCTCGAACGGATGGCGGGGTTCATTCGCCGACACATCGGGTAGGAGGGCTCCAGTTTGCGCGTTTCTTTACCCACCGCCCGCTCATCCTTCGACAGGCTCAGGATGAGCGGACTGACGGCGAATGATGAGCGGATTGCCGGAGGCACTCGCGATGGGCGAAAAGATTTGCGGGCTGTCCGCTGGGCAAGTTGCTTGGGGCATGGATTTCCTGGATACCGGCTTTCGCCGGTATGACGGTGTTTAAGGGAGGGTATGACGGCGCTGACGGGCCGGTATTCCGTGGGAGCAGTACGCGATGGTGCTATACTCGCGTTCGTATCATTGAATCGCTGGAAATCGGTAGATGGGGCCGTACAAACAGCGGAAAGGGGTGAGATTATGTCGAGAGTTACGATGATTCAGCACATCAACATCCAGATCAGCGACAAGGATCGAAGCCGGGACTGGTACGAAAAGGTGTTCGGGGCGGAGTTCCTGGACCGGGGGCCGGAGCTCAACCAGCGGCAACTGCAACTCCGCATCGGCAACGGGGAGATTCACAGCACGTTTACGCCGACCCCAAATCCGTCGGGACACTTTGCCCTGGAGATTGCCGACTGGGACGAGATGATCGCCAACCTGGACGCGCTGGGCGTGGAGTACACGCCGCCATCAGTGCGGGCGTATGCCGACGTCCATTCCACCTACATCAAGGACCCGGACGGCAACATGATCGAGCTGGTGCAACACCCGATGGGTCTGCGGGATTCCAAGGGGAATACGGTCAAAATCGCGCATGATCCCGAGGGGATGGTTTGGGCGCGGAATCCGGGGTTCGGGCCGGCTACGGGATGAGATGATCGTAGAGTCTTCACCCTCACCCCAACCTTCTCCCGTCAAGGGAGAGGGGATTAGGAGGTAATAATGGCTTACTACATGTACGTTGCCGTTCAGGGCGACAACAAGATTTCGGTTTTCACCATCGACCCCGACACGGGTGGGTTGACGTTGCAGCATGACGTTTCCGTTGACGGCGGGCCGTTCACCATGGCGATCAGTCCCGACCGCAGGTTCCTCTACGTGGGATGCCGCGAGGTTACGCAGCTGGTCAGTTTCGAGATTGACCAGGCCAACGGAGGGTTGACGCAGAACGGTTCCATCGCGCTGGACGCCTGGCCGGTGTACGTGGCCACCGACCGCAAGGGCCGGTTTGTACTGTCGTCCTACTACCAGGGCGCGCGGGTGGCGGTGCATCCCATCGGCGATGACGGCTCGGTGGGCGGCGATCCCGTCGTACAGCTGGAGACGGCTACGGGCGCCCATGCCATGCAGACGGACGCGACCAACAGCTACGCTTTCGTGCCGCACATCGCGGGCAACGGGCCCAACTCGATCTGGCAGTTCCTTTTCGACGAGGACACGGGGCAGATTACGCCCAACTCGCCGGCGACGGTGGATCCCGAGGAGTTCCTGGGGCCTCGCCACTTCTGCTTCCATCCCTCGCTGGACGTGCTGTACTTCTCCAACGAGCAGGGTTGCAGCGTGAGCGCGTACAACCTGGACACGGACAACGGAACGCTGTCCCTGTTTCAGACAGTGACCACGCTGCCGCCGGAGGGATTCGAGGAGCGCAACACCTGCTCGCAGATTCAGATCACGGCGTCGGGACGGTTCCTGTACGCGCCCAACCGGGGCCACGACAGCATCGCCTGCTATACGGTGGACGCGGCTACCGGCGCGTTGACGTCCAACGGCATCGTGCAGTCTGAGCCGCGCCCCAACGCGCTGTGCCTGGATTTGCAGGACAAGTTCATCTACTCTGCCGGGCAGGATTCGGGGCAGATGGCGATCTTCGGCGTGGACGGTGATTCGGGCGGGTTGACCCGGCTGGGATCGCATCCGCTGGGCGAAGGGCCGGGCTGGATTTCGATTACGGAGTTGACGGGGTGATGCCGGGGGATTGTCAGAATCAGGATTCACCGGATTGGGTGGGCAATCTCAGCTGGAAAATCGTCATTCCCGCGAAAGCGGGAATCCAGAAACTCGACACATTCGTCAACGTGAACTGAGGAAAATTCCTGGATACCGGCTTTCGCCGGTATGACGGGCTTGAGGAGGAGGTAATCACCATGAGCAAAAACTACAGCATTTGCGTGGGCGCGACAGGGTTCGGCGGCGGCGTTTGGCACAGCCCGGATGGCGGGGATAGCTGGACACGCATCCGGGACCCGTTCCCGCTGGGCAGCCAGGTCAGGGCGATGGCGGTGTATCCCGATGATTCCAGCCGCATATTGGCGGGAGCGGACAACGGCATCTACCGCAGCGAGGACAAGGGGGCCACGTGGGAGAAACTCTGGTCGCCCATGGACGGCGTACCCATCTGGTCCATAGCCATTGACCCGGAGGACACGGAGACCATTTTCGTAGGGATCAAGCCGGCGGCGCTGTTCCGGTCACGGGATGGCGGCGAGAGTTGGAGCAAGCTGTCGGTGCAGATGGCGCAGGAATGCCACATCGGGCCTCCGATGGTGACGATGCTGGTAGTTGACCCGAAGGACCACCGCACGGTATGGGCCGGCGTTGAGGTGGATGGGGTGTACCGCAGCCTGGACAGCGGAGACACCTGGACTCACGTTGAGGGCGGCGTGCATCCCGACATACACGGGATGGCCATCAGTCCAGGCGAGCCGAACCGGGTGCTCGCCAGCACGCCCCGGGAGATCTACTCCACCACGGACATGGGCGAAAGCTGGCAGTCCGTGGTCACCACCGATCAATTCGTCCTGCCTTACAGCCGGGGCATCGCCGTCAAGCCCGACGATCCCAACGTGATCTTCGCCGGCGTCGGCGACACGGCCATCGGCGGCGCGGGTGCGGTCCAGCGTTCTCAGGATGCAGGCCAGACCTGGGAGAAGCGGCCCTTGCCGGTGGAGCCAAACTCGAACATCTGGGGTTTCGCCACCCATGCCGCTGATCCCAATTTCGTGCTGGCTTCCAGCCTGATGGGGGAGCTGTATTCAAGCAGCGACGCCGGCGACTCGTGGGAGAAGGTGGGTCGGGAGTTCACCGAGGTGGGCGCGATGGTTTGGGTACCGAACTAAGTCCTTGTCAGAATCAGGATTATGAGGATTTCGGGATTTGCGGGATTGAAACCATTTACGCCGGGATGCTTCCAATCCTGCCAATCCATAAATCCCACAAATCCTGATTCTGACAATATGAATTATTGCGTTACAATGCGCCAATGATCGCCGCAAAAACCGGCGCAGCAGGAATTCAATATGTCCACACCCCAGGAACCGCGACGCAGCTTTCTCGCACAGAGGGCGCATCGGTTTCTGGCGGCGCTGGTATTCCGCGATTTTCGGTTCATGGCCTTTGCCACGCTGTGCAGCAGCAGCGGGGCATGGGCGCTGATTGTCGCGCGGGGCGCGTGGGTGTACGGCATCCCCGAGTTGCAGGGGACGCAGGGGTTGTGGGTTGGGCTGATTACGTTCGCGGCAATGTCGCCACGCTTTTTTGCGACGCCGTTCATCGGCTACCTGGCCGACAAGATGACCCGCAAAACGCTGCTGCAACGGGTGTACATACTCCAGATTGCGCAGGCATCCGTCATGGCCATCCTCGTGATGACGGGCGTCAGCAACCCGTGGTACGTGGTGATCCTCGCGGTGATCAACGGGACGCTGCGCTCCACGCAGATGACCGCCTCTCAATCGCTGACGCCCAACCTGGTGGACCGGGAGCGTCTGCCCAACGCAGTGGCGCTGAACCAGGCGATGCAACAGGGGTCCCGCGCCATTGGACCGGCCATCCTGCTGGTGGTTTCTGTGACCGTTGGCGGCAGCGCAATTTTCGGGTCGGGCGGATTCTCGTTTTCCTTACAGGACCTGGTGGTCACGCTGGGAACGTCCGCCATCGTGTTCTGGGCGTGCGCGGCGTTCTACCTCGTGGCGCTGATATCCGCGCTCAACATCCGGACGGTATCGACGGGAGTGATCAACCGCAGCCGCGGCTTCTGGGCGAACGCCGCCGCCGGGTTCGTGTACGCCTACACCACGCCGCTGATCTTCGGCATCCTGCTGATGGCGGTGGCGCACTGCGTGCTGGTGATGTCCTTCGAGTCGATGCTGCCGCCGCTGGCGCTGGAAAAGCTGTCGCCCGACGGAGTGACGTTCAACCCGAACGACGTTTACGCCCTGATGGCCGCCCTTGGCATCGGCGCGCTGTTCTCGTCGATATTTGTCGGGGGCATCATCAACGACATGACGCGGGGGAAGGTGTTCCTGCTGCTGGGGTTTACCAGCAGCCTGACGCCCATCGGTATGGGATTGTCATCGCAAACGGGGATTTCGGTGATCGCCGCCGTGCTGATGGGACTGGGCACGTCGGGGTTTATGACCATCACTCACACCGTAATCCAGACGGTGGTGCCCGATGAGATTAGGGGCCGGGTTTCGTCGGCGTACTCCATGCATATCGGCGGGAGCATGGCGTTTGCCAACCTGCTGTACGGCAGCCTGGCGGATTTCTGGTCAGCCGGCCTGATCATGGCGATATCGGGCGCCGCGTTCACGCTGGTGGTGGCGGGAACGGTGATCGGCAGCGGGTTCTGGCGCGACATCTACTTCCGGGGCACGGCGCGTCCGGTGGTGGCGGCCGGCGCTGCGGGCGGAGACGGGTAGGCGTCGGCTCTAATCCTGGGGTAGCAGGCCGGCGGCTTGCAGGGCATCGCGGAGAGCATCGCCGGAGATAGCGTGGCGGGCGGTCCAGCCGGCATCGGGGTTGTCGGCGGTGCCACGGGTCCAGACCACGAGGACCCCGGTATCCTCGTTCATTTCGGTGGACACGGTGGCGCGTTCGATCTGGGTCTTGGACACCATGCCCCATTCCTCGGTGGAGAACATGTGCCGGTTGTTGCTGGTGGGCGCGGGTTCGGGCATGGGGCGGCTCCTGATTGAAGTTGTGGCTTTCGTGACTAGGGCGTGTTGGCTAACACCGTCATTCCGGCGAAAGCCGGAATGACGAACTTGTTACTTTGAACAGAGCTACCTAATGAACATCCCCTGAATCCTGTGGCGGCAAGTGCTCGGCCAGTTGGCGGATGGTTTCGGTGAAGGTGCGGTTGCGGTCGCGGGATTCGGGGGTCTCGTCGCCCAGCGGGGTGCTGCCGATGAAACGATACATTTCCGCCACGCCCTCGAAGAGGTGACGCGTCATGCCCAGGTGAGCGAAGGTGTCGCGGATCTCCTCCATCTCGCTGACCCAGCGGCGGGCGCGGGGCGGCACGGTGGGGATGGTGCGTTCCATGCGTTGCAGGGCCGACTCCTGGCCCGACTGGAATTCGGCAAGCAAAGGCTCGGTGAGGCCCATGAGCTCAGCGGCCATCAGGAGCTCGGTGTAGAGGGCCCAGGAGCCTTTGGTCATGGCGGCGTAGCACATCTTGATGCCCGATGCCTGGCCCACGTCACCGTCCAGTTTCAGCACGGTGAGTCCGAAGTCATTGAGTCGCGCAAACTGGGCGGCGTGCTCGCCGGAGGCATAGAAATGGGGGCTGTAACCCGGTCGGGGCGGGCCGCCGATGATGGACGCATCGACAAATCGCCCGCCGGCGTCGATGATGACAGGCTCCAGCTCGCGGGTGAGCTGGGGAGCGATGGCGTTGCACTCGGCGAACAGCGTTTCGGAGCCGGTGGCTTTGAGCGCGTCGGCGACCTGTTGGCACACGCCGGGGACGGCTGCGGACACGGTCATTGACATTACCAAGTCCGATTGCTCGACCAGTTCTTGCATGGTGGGAACGTCGCGGATGCCGGCCTTATCGGCCAGGGTGCGGGTGCGTTCGCTGCGGCCGGCGAGGCAGGTTATTACGTCCAGTTCGTGCTCGCGGAAGCGTTGGCCAACGGCGTGGCCCATGTCGCCGGGGCTTAATATGGCTACGGTGCCGATGTTCATGTATGTTCACTCTCGGTTTGGTATTGGGGTGAGAAAACTATAACATGGGGCTATGGCTGAAGTTCGTATCGTGCCTGACCGGTACACTAGGGAGACGTTTGAGCCGTCGCGGTATGTTGGGCTGCGCGCGCTGCCCTCTTCGGGGGTGGTCGTGGAGATTTGCGCCGATGGCGTTGCGCTGGATCTGTCCGGCGTTGTGCTGGACGGGGAGGGGAACGGCGGCGTGGGTATCTGGGTGCATGACTGCGAGGACGTGGCGATCCTCAACGGCATGGTGATGGGGTTTCACTACGGCATACGGGCCGAGAACGTGAGGAACCTGACCATCCGGGGCTGCGTGGTATCGGACAACGCGAATCCGCCGGATGCCGGCTGGCTGCCCGATATTGAGGCGCCGGTGGAGGAAGGGTTCGGCGGCGGGATCTACCTGCGTCGGGTGCGTGACAGCGTGATAGAGGGCAACCTGGTCAACAACAATTTCAACGGGATCAGCGCGGTGCGGTCGGAGCGCAACATCATCAGGGGCAACAACGCCTCCCACTGCGGCAACGTGGGGATTTACCTGCTGATGTCCAGCGACAACGAAGTTGCGGACAACACCGCCGAACATTGCATCCGCTACACCGGTCGTTTCTGGTGCGACACGGCGGACTCGGCGGGGATTCTGCTGGAGGCAGGCTCCAACCGGAACCGGATCACCGGCAACCGCCTTCGCTACAGCGGCGATGGGTTTTTCATCCGGGCGCACAACCGCCCGCCGTCCAACGACAATTTCATCGCCGGCAACGACGGCAGCTATTCGCCCAACAACGCCTTTGAAGCGGTGTTTTCATCGGGCAACGTGTTCGAGGGGAATATCGCCAACTATTGCAACTATGGGTTCTGGCTGGGCTACTCCACCGATACCACGGTGAGGGGAAACGAGATACGCGCCAATCGGTTTGACGGGGTGGCCATCGAGCACGGGCGAGATAATCGGATCGAGGACAACCACATCGAGCGGAACCGCAACGGCATCCGCCTTTGGAGCGACGTTGCGCCGGAGGGAAAGGATAGCGGGAACGTGGCGCGGCGCTACGTCATCTCAAGCAATCAGATCGAGGATTCGCGGGAGTGTGGGATTTCGGTCACTGATGACCACGACGTGGATATGGAAGGGAACGGTTTTCGGGGGAACCGGAGGGATTGGGCGCGGAGGGTCGTTGGGGGTTGATACCCCTCACCCCAACCCTCTCCCGCGAGGGGAGAGGGGGCAGAAAGAGCCGCGGTGTTTTGGCAAGGATTTTGATTTACTGGGATGCACAGGATGAACGGGATATACAGGATTTTTTGATAGGGACTATGGAAGTTGCGAATGGGGGACGGGACGGGGATACTGGGGGCGAGAGGGCAACGGCACGGATGGCCGGGACGGCCGGAGGTTACTATGGCATTTACGCATCCTGAGTATCTGGTTTCGACTGATTGGCTGGCGGAGCATCTGGGGGAGGACGACGTGCGCGTCTTTGAGACTACGGTGTTTCTGCACCGGGGCGAGGGTGGAGTTCGCGCCGAGTCGGGGCGGGCCGAGTATGAGACGGGGCACATTCCCGGCGCGGGGTTCCTGGAGCTACAGGCCGAGTTCTCCGACAATGACCAGCCCTACCGCTTTATGATGCCGTCGGCGGAGGCGTTCGCCGATGCAGCCGGGCGGCACGGCATTTCAGAGACGACGAAACTGGTGCTGTACGACCGGCTGGGGTCGCAGTGGGCGGCGCGGTTCTGGTGGATGTTCCGATCCATGGGCTGCACCGGCGCGGTGGTGCTGGATGGCGGCTGGAATCGCTGGACGGCAGAGGGTCGGGCGGTGTCCACGGAACCGGCGACGTATGCGCCGGCGACGTTCACGCCGACGCAGGATCCGGCGCGATTCGCAGACCTGGCCGAGGTCAGGGCATTCATGGAGTCCGGTGGCGGGAGTTGCTTGATCAACGCGCTGGGGCGGGATCAGCACTCCGGCGAGGACGGCGGACGCGCCTACGGGCGGGCCGGACACATTCCCGGTGCGACCAACGTGCCATCGGGCGAGTTGATTGATCCGCAAACCGGGCTTTACCGGCCGGCGGAGGAACTGGCGGCGTTGTTTGAATCGGCGGGCGCGGATCCGGCGCAGCGGGTGGTCACCTACTGCGGCGGCGGTATCGCGGCGTCCAACGATGCTTTTGTGCTGGCGATGCTGGGGTATGAGAACGTGGCGGTGTACGATGCTTCGATGTCGGAGTATGCCGCCGACCCGTCGCTGCCGCTGGTGGCGGACTGAATATATCTACTCCCGTCATTCCGGACTTGATCCGGAATCCAGGAACGTCCTGCTGGCGCCAATGTCCCCCAACGCCAACATCTTCTGGATTCCGGCTTTCGCCGGAATGACGGGAATAACCAAAAGACTCTGGGAGTAGAGGTGAGCCATGACGCAGGCTGCCGCGCTTAGCGATACGCTGGAATTCGGGTTGTTCGACTGGATTGAATGGGACAAGTCGGCGCCCAGTGAGATTTTCGAGAACCGGCTCAGGATGCTGGAATACGCTGACCGGAGCGGATTCTACAGTTACCACCTGGCGGAGCATCACATCACGCCCCTCAGCGTATCGCCATCGCCGGCGGTGTTCCTGGCGGCGGCGGCGCAGCGCACGACCAAGCTGCGGCTGGGGCCGCTGGTGTTCCTGCTGCCCTTCTACAATCCCATCCGGCTGTACCACGAAATCTGTATGCTGGACAACCTGAGCAACGGAAGGCTGGACCTGGGCGTGGGGCGGGGTGTCTCGCCGGTGGAGGCCGCCGAGTTCGGCGTGGACCTGGGCATCAGCTGGGAAATGTTTAACGAGCAGATGGAGATGTTCACCGCCGGCTTCACTACGGGGATGCTCAATTACCAGGGCAAGCACTACAACTACGAGGACATCGAACTGTGGATTGCGCCCCATCAGAAGCCCTATCCGCCGCTGTGGTACGCCAGCAACAACATCGAGACCGTGCCGTGGATGGCGCAGCACGGCTTCAACACCTGCACCGTGTTCGCCGACAACACCGGCGTCAAGGCGCACTATGACCTGTACAAGCAGGTCTGGCACGGCGACCGGTTGTCCGACGGGTTGAACAGCCACGTGGCCGCGCCCAAGCTGGGGCTGGTGCGCCACCTGTACATCGCCGACACCGAGGAGCAGGCACGGGTGGAGGCCAAGGCGGCCTACCGGACGTGGTTCTACAACATCGATTACCTGTGGACCAAGAAGGGGTTGGTGGACCAGCTCAGCGCGATGCGGGACTTCGACTCGTTGGAGTCGCGGGACGTGGTGATCACCGGAACGCCGGACACCGTGCGGGAGCGTGTCCAACGCGCAATTGACGAGACGGGCATCAACTATTTCTGTCCCATCTTCGCGTGGGGAGATCTGACTCCCGACCAGGTGATGCGGTGCATGGGGCTGTTTGTAGAAGAGGTGATGCCGCACCTGCGGCCGGGCGGGTAGAGTGATTTGGTACATCCCGTCATACCGGCGAAAGCCGGTATCCAGGCGTCCTTGTGTTCCAATGCGCCCCCATTAAATAACGATTCTGGATTCCTGCTTTCGCAGGAATGACGACTTCCCAGCCTGGGAGTCCTGCCCAACCGTAACTGTTACACACAGGAGACACGATAATGTCCTCGCAACCCACGCACACTCCGGCATCGGTCGAATCGATTAGCCGCACTATTGAGGCGCTGGCCGCCCGCAATGTGGATGCTGTCTTGGTAGAGAGTCGTGAGGCGGCGCTGGTCAAGCTGAAGGAACTGGTGCCGGAGGGTTGCGAGGTGTTCGTCAGCACGTCGGAGACGCTGGACACCATCGGCTATACCCAGTACATGGACGGCAACGACCGCTACATCAACCTGCACGACCAGATGCTGGCCCAGCCCGACGCGGCGTCCCAGCGCGAGTTTCGCCGCACTACCACCACCGCCGACTATTTCGTGGGCAGCGTGCAGGCCATCGCGGAGACGGGCGAGATTGTGGTCGCCAGCGGGTCGGGGAGCCAGATCGGAGCGTTCGCCTACGGCGCACGACGGGTCATCATGGTGGCCGGCACGCAGAAGATCTGCTCCACACTTGCGGAGGCCGAAGCCCGCACCCGCGGCTACACCCTGGAGATGCACGACCGCTGGCTGGAAGGCCGGGGCGGGTCCGCCGCGCCCATCGGGAAATTCCTGGTGATGGAGCACGAGCCGGTGGTGGGGCGGATTACTATGATTTTGATACCGGAGAGCTTGGGGTGGTAGGGGGAAGTTTTTACATGGATGTGAGCATTGCCTGAAAGCCGGCAAGGTTGACGATCCGAAATGCAAACTCGCCGTCGAGATCGAGCAGGTCGGGATCTGTGGATATGATGACGTCCACCTGCTGCCAGATCGCCAGGTCCAGGACGGGGATGTCGTCAGGATCGCGGCAATATGCGCCTGATGGTGGTACCCGGTCGAACGTCAGGGCATGCTGGAGATATTCCGTGATGATGGAGGTACGCTGATCCCTACTCAACCGGAATCGAGGTTCGGCGATCGACGCCACCAGCTCGTCGATGAGATAGTCGGAGACGATGGGTTCAACTACGCCGGATTCCATCCAGTGCCAAATAATTGACCCCCGGTTGGGAGCGGGAGTCATGGAGGAGAGGATGGCGCTGGTGTCGTAAATGGCGCGCCACGGCGTCATGATTCGAGTATCTCCAGCACCTGCTCCTCGTTGAGTCCGTTGGCATGAAACGCAGCCAGAGCCTCTTCGAACGGCACGTCCTTAGTGGGCGCGAGCATGACCTGGTCGGCAGTGCGACCGACAACCATGAAACCCTCGCCGACCAAACGTTGTTCCATGGATGACGGAACTGAGAAGTGCCGAGCGCTGCGCGGTTCGAAGCCTTCGACGTTCGAGCAGATCAGAGAGCGCAGGAACTCGTCGGGCCGGATACCTAGGTCTCGGCTCTTGGTGGTGATGTCCTCGGCCGCCCAATCGGGCAGATGGATGTCGATGTGCAACGGTTTCATGGGTTGAACCCTCTAATCCTTTCGCGTTGTTATTGATTATATGAGTGAGGGGTAGTAATGGCAAAAACCGAAGCGCGCAAAAAACGGGGTCGCTATAGATAGCGCTTGCCTGATACGCATCGTAAGTGGGGGCCAGCAATGTTTATGAGCGTGTACAATGCCCCCCAATCCAACCCACGTAGGGAGTCGTTCCCATGAAGTATGACCACATCGTTGTCGGCGGCGGCACGGCCGGCTGCATCGTAGCCGCGCGCCTCTCCGAGGACCCTGACCGCTCCGTCCTGCTGCTGGAGGCCGGGCCGGATTACCCTGACTTCAACCACCTGCCCGAGATGCTCAAGCTGGGCTGGGGCACCGTGAACCTGGAGGCCCGCGCCGCCGGCTCGCCCTTCAACTGGTCGTTCACCGGCACCGCCACGGCGGAGCAGGACGCCATGCCCGTGCCGCGCGGCCGCGTGCTGGGCGGCTCCAGCGCCATCAACGGCCAGACCTTCATCCGCGGCGCGCCCGAGGACTATGACACCTGGGAGTCCTTCGGCAACGACGGCTGGGGGTACGTGGACTGTCTGCCCTACTTCCGCCGGCTGGAGAACGACGCCGACTTTCATGACGACTTCCACGGCACCGACGGGCCGGTTCCCGTGCGCCACCACCAGCGGGAGACCTGGCCGCCGTCCCAAGAGGCGTTCTTCCAGGCCGCCACCGCCGCCGGCTACCCGTTCCATCCCGACGTGAACAATCCGGAGGCCACCGGCGTCAGCCTGCGCGCGGAGAACAACATCGACGGCGTGCGCATGAGCATGGCCCTATGCTACGTCGATATGGCGCGCCACCGCCTGAACCTGACCATCCGCCCCAACGCGCAGGCCCGGCGCATCGTGCTGGAGCATGACGCAACGGGAACGCCCCGCGCGGTCGGTATCGAGGTGGAGAGCGGCGGCGAAACCTTTGTCGTCGAGGGCGACGAGATCATCCTATGCACCGGCGCTGTCGGTTCGCCTCAATTGCTGATGCTGTCGGGCATCGGGCCGACCGACCAACTGCGGACGCATGGCATCCCGGTGGTGATGGAGTCGCCGGGCGTGGGGCAGAACATGCGCGACCATCCCAACGTGTCGGTGCGCTACATGGTCAGGGAGGGCGTTCCGCAGGATCCCAATGGAATGCGGGCGTTGCGGCTGCGCTACACCGCCACCGGCTCCGACACTCCCAACGACATGATCCTGTCCCCGGCGTCGCTGAACACCGTGGTGCGGGACGACAACCCAGCCCACACCGTCAACTGCGGCCTGTACCTGGCGGCCGGCAAGGGCGAGTTGCGACTGGAGTCTGCCGACCCCCACGTGCAGCCGAGCATGGACTACCGCTACCTGGAAGAGGACTGGGATCGTGTCCGACTGCGGGAAGCGGTGCGGCTCTGCGTGTCCCTGCTGCAAAATAGCGCCTACGACGACATCATCGACGAGATCACTGCGCCCACGGCGGCCGACCTGGAATCCAACGAAACGCTGGACGCCTGGCTGCGCCGCAACATCAGCACGTCGTATCACATCTCCGGCACCTGCAAGATGGGTCCCGACGACGATGCAACGGCGGTGGTGGACACCAGGTTGCGGGTACGCGGCGTCGCCGGCCTGCGCGTCGCGGATGCGTCAATCATGCCGGACGTGGTGCGAGCCAACACCAACGTGACGACGATGATGATCGCCGAGCGCGTAGCCGAGTTCATAAAGGCAGGGGATTAACCCGTCTGTCATTGCGAGGAGCGTAGCGACGTGGCAACCTCGTTGAGGTACAGTGGCTCCAATCTGTACGAGATTGCCACGCTGCGCTCGCAATGACAATGTAATGTGCTACGGCTGTGATCAGTGGGACGCGGCGACCAGGTCCTCGTTGGAGCCGACGATGTGGTTGCCGAGGCAGGGCGCGAAGAAACGTTGGTACTCGGTGATCTGGAGGTCTATGTCGCAGCCATCCTGCGCTTGGACCTCCACTTCGAGGATCTGGCCGACGCCTTCCACCGTGTCCAGGTTGAAGACGACGTTGTCCTTGCGCCACAACTCGCGCTGCTTGCGGACGATGGCGCTGAGGCCAAGGGCAGCGGCCAGCACATCGCCCATCATGGGATCATCCGTTGACGCCGTTTGAAACCGGCTGGTGCGGGCGCCTCTCTCCTGGCCCTCGCAGTAGTAGATGAGCTCGCCTTTGCCGTGTTCGACGCGGAGCTTGAGGCGGCGCGTGCCGTCGGCGGAGTCGGCGGGCGGTAGGCGGTAGTAGTGGTCCACCTGCTCCTTGACCTCGACGAATGCCGCGCCGTGGTCGCGCAGCAGGCGTCGGGCGGTGGTGAAATCGTTGCAGTAGGCTTTGAGTTCGCGGTTGAGGTGGACGTTCATATTCTGTTTCTCGGTTATGGGCAAGGATGTCCTGGATACCGGCCCCGTATCAAGTACGGGGTGACGTTCTTTCGCCGGTATGACGGTTTGAGTGCGAGGCTATTGCCTGAAACCCGAGCGATTGCGCTCGGGAGTGTTTAGAAACTCGGGGCGTCGGCTTTCAGGGCGGCGATGCCTTCCGCTAGGCCGGGGTGTTCCAGGTTGAGACGGCGCATGGTTTCCCGGCAATCGAGGCCCAGCCGGTCGGGACGGGTTGACGCTCCGGCGCGGGCCTGGGTATCGGCATCTGCCGGTTGCACCAGGTTGGCGTCCAGGTCAAACGCATTGGCGATGGCGGCGGCGAAATCGTACATGCTGACCCAATCGCGGCCGGCGATGTGGAGGATACCCGGGCAATCGAGTCCGACCATCCTTGCGATGCCGTCCACCAGGTGCTCCACGTACACCGGCGTTCGCATGACATCAGCGGGGGCGAGGTAGGGCCGGCCGTTGCGGAGGTTCTCGATGAGCCACGGGGCGAAGTTCCGCTGCCCCGGTTCCGGCCATCCGTACACTATGCTGGTGCGCACGATGCTCCAGTTTTCGGTCTCCCAGGCCACCTCCTGCTCGGCCTCCCACTTGGTGCGGCCATAGTGGGTGTTGGGTCTTGGCGTTCTGTCCTCGCGGTAGGGTCCGCCCTCGCCGTCGTACACGTACTCCGTGGACACGAAAATCAGTCTTGACCCGTGCTGCTCACAGAGCCTCCCGATGGTTGCCGTGGCGGCCACGTTGACTGCGGTGGCGCGCTCGGGTTCCCGCTCCGCGGTCCCAACGTCGGCCATGGCGGCAAGGTGGATTACCAAATGCGGTCGGACCTGCTCGAACAGACTCTCCAGCGTCGGAGTATCCGTGAGTTCCACTTGATGCCAGGCGTTGCCATCATCGGCGGCCGGACGTGCCCAGTAGGTGCCGGAAACGTCGTGGTCGGGCGACGCGCCGATGCGCCGCATTACGTAGCGGCCGATGAAACCGCTGGCTCCGATTACCAATATGCGCACGATGCACCCTCTCTTTTCCGTCCCGTGTTGACTCAGGCGAACAGGCGGTTCAGGTTGGCGTAGCGGTCGGGGTTGAGGTCTTTGCCGGCGAGGGCGGGATGGTCATGGCCGTAGCGGTGGGCGCGGAACACGGAGTTGGCGAGGCCGGAGACGGAGCCGCCGACGCCGAAACCGCTCTGCCCCAGGAACGGATTGATGTACTCCCACACCACTTCGCCGGCTGGCGTAACCTCGAAGAGGCGGCCCGGCGCGCCCTCGCAGATCAGCGTGTTGCCGTTGGGCAGACGCTCCGCGCCGCTGATGTGGTAGCTATAGAAGGATATGGGCGGGTCGCCTCGGTACTGCCAGGCTATCTCATCGGTGGACGGATCTACCTCGACGACACGGGAGTGGGTGAAGCCCCGCTTGTGCGGCCCGTTGTCAAAGAGCAGCACGTTTCCGTTGGACAGCATGGTGGGATGATGCTGGTGGGATATATCGCCCTGCCCCCACTTCCAGCGGAACTTGCCGCTGGCCTTATCGACGATGCCCACGGTGTCGGTCTGGCGAAAGCTGACCAGCAGGTCGCCATCGTGGGTGACGTTGAGGGCGTTCTGATGCGTCCACTCCTCGCGGCTTTCCAGGAAACAGATACGGTCCTCATCGAAGTCCAGGTGATCCCAGGATGTCCATTCGTACACCACCTCGCCGGCCGGCGTGATTTCCCGCACCACGTCGCCCAGCATGCCCCGGCTCTCGCCGTCATCGTGGCCGCCCTGGACCTGCCGGGAGATTTCCTCGGGGATCAGCTCCCACGCCAGCGTCAGGGTGTTGCCGTTGGGAAGACGCTCGAAGTCGTGGTGCAGCGTCGGGTAGCGGTACTCCCAGACCACGTTGCCGTCCCAGTCAAGCTCCAGGATGGCGCCGGACACGGTACGACCGCCCCGGGGCAGCATCTCCGTGGCCGGATGCTGTAGGAACGAAACTTCCTGACCGGCCGGACCGGTGCGCAGCAGCAGGTTGCCGTTGGGCAGCAGGTAAGAGTACGCAATGCCCTGGCCGCAGCGCCAGGTGTGGCAGATGCGGCCCTCCATGTCGATAAGACGGGATTCATCGCCGTTGAGGTTGGTGACCAGGGTGTAGCCCCGGTACGCCTGCTGGCGGTTGTAGTGAATTAAACCGTTCGGATGGTTGTTGGACCAGCCCATGGATTTCCCTCCTTTGCTGCAAACGTTGCAGGTGGGGATTGTATAATACGCCGAACGTTGGACTGGAGCGTAGGAAAATGGTTGATCTGACTAACACGCGACGCATCGGGGCATTGGTGCCCGCCACCAACCCGGTGGTGGAACCCGACTTCTACCGGGTGGTGCCGCCCGAGATTACGGTGCATTTCGAGCGGATGTGGAACGGCGCATGGGGCAGCCAGCCGGGCACATCCACTGAGTCGGGGCACGTCGACTCCGGCCACCGGCTCAGCATGAGCAGCGCGGAGGCCAACGAGGTGGAGTGGGCGCTGTTCGGGTTTGACGTGGTCAAGATGAACGACGACGTGGCCCGGGGCGCCAGCGCGCTGTCCAACATCGGCCCCGACGTGCTGGTGTACGCCTGCACCTCCGGCACCTGGCACAAGGGATACATGGCCTACGACCGGTCCATGGCGAAGCTCATGGAGGAGGCCAGCGGCGTGGAGTCGATCACCGCCGTGAGTTCGTGCATCGCGGCGATGCGACGCATGGGCAGCCGCAAGCTGAGCATCGCAGGGCCGTACCGCAACTACCACCTGCGGAACCGGCTGAAGCCGCTGATGGAAGAGGCCGGGTTCGAGGTGCTGAGCGCGGACGGAGCGCCGTGGATGGAAGACTCCATGAATCCCCGGGAGATCGACATGGACCCGCCGCAGGCCATCATCGATTTCGCCGCCGAGGTGGCGCAGGATGACGCCGATACCATCTTCCTGCCCGGCACCGCCTGGCGCGCGCTGGACGCGGCGGAGGAACTGGAGCGGCGGCTGGGCAAGACCGTCATCACCGTGAACCAGGCCACCATCTGGATGGCCCTGCGCCGGCTGGGATGGACGAAGCCCATCGACGGCTTCGGCAGCCTGCTGCGCAGCCTGGAGTAGCCGGCGGAACGGCAGGACGGGCGTTATGACACCGGCAAGACGGGTTCGGTGCGGTCGGCGGGGAGTTCGACCTCAAAGGCGTTGAGGAAGAAGGCGGTCTGGGCGTAGTTGCCCATGAGCGCGGTTATTTCCACCAGGTGCTGCGCGCCGAACTGTTCCAGCGCGATCTGGAAGGTTGACGCGGATATGCGGTGGTTGGCGTAGAACTCGTTGCAGTAGTTGACGATGGCCTGCTCATCGGCGGCCATGGCGGGCAGCGGCTGGCGGTCGCGGATGGCGTCCACCAGGGCGTCGGCGACACCCTCGCGGCGAGCCGCCGGCGCGTGGGCGTTCCAGATGTAGGGGCAGTCGAAGTTGCGGGCGGTGACCAGGATAGCCAGCTCCTGGATGCCCTTGGAGAAGGTGCTCTCGAAGCGCAGGTAGTTGGTGAGGCTGCTGCGCCGGCGCGCCATCTCGGGGCTGTTGATGGCGATGGAGTAGGGGCCGCCGGTGATGGTTCCGCCGGTGTCGCGGGTCATCTCGTCGAAGGCTTCCTGGAATTCTGCGGGCACCATGTCTCGCGTAACTATGGGTAGTCGGGCCATGATTGTCCTCCACGGTTGTGGGTTGTGTTGGGTCGGTTGGCGGTGCGCGTGTGGCGCGTGGGTGATTCTAACATTGAGTGGGAGCGCGGGGTTGGAACGGCGCTCTATCCGGCAACGAGATTGCCATCCCCGCATCAAGTGCGGGGTCGCAATGACAGTAGCCTAACGTGACATATCGAGCCGACGCGACTACAATTCGCACATGTACCAATGGAGTAACGGAGATAGCGGCGAGAGCCCGCGAGAGGAGGCTACCCGATGGCGCTACCAGATACGATTCGCACCGAGGATGAGCGGCAGTATTACGAAACAACCGACCAGATACAGCTGAAACCAGGATGGTTGCAGGGCGAAGGGCAGCCGCTGCCGGTGATGGAGCCGTACCTGTGGCGTTGGGCCGAGGTGGAGCCGCTGGTGCTGAAGAGCGGCGAGCTGGTTACGCCCGACCGGGACGTGGAGCGGCGCACGCTGCGGCTGGCAACGCCGGGGCTGGATCGCGGGACGACGCATACCATCACCGCCGCGCTGCAACTGCTGCTGCCCGGCGAGTGCGCGCCGGCGCATCGCCACACGCCCACCGCGATCCGCTGGATACTGAAAGGCAAGGGCGCGTACACCACCGTGGAAGGCGACAAGTGCTGGATGGAACCAGGGGATCTGATCCTGACGCCGTCGTGGACTTGGCACGACCACGCCAACGAGGGCGACGGGCCGATGATCTGGCTGGACGGGCTGGACGTTCCGCTGGTGCGCTACCTGCGGGCCAACTTCTACGAGGCGTACCCCGAGGATCAACAGCCCATCGTCGGCGTGGCCGAGTCGGAGCGCAAGTTCGCGTCGGGCGCGCTGCGTCCGGCGTGGGAATCGCCCAGCGTGGACTACTCGCCGCTGTGGCACTACAAGTGGGACAAGACCTATGAGGCCCTGCAACGGCTGGCCGAAGTTGACGCCAGCCCCTTTGACGACGTGGCGATGGAGTTCAGCGACCCGGTGACCGGCGGGCCGGTGTTGCGTTCCATGACCTGCTGGGCGCAGATGATTCGCCCCGGCATCCGCACGCGGGCGCATCGGCAGACCAGTTGCGCTGTGTACCAGGTCTATCAGGGCGAGGGCTACAGCGTGATCGACGGGCAGCGGTTCGACTGGAGCGAGGGCGATTTCTTCGTGGTGCCGCCGTGGGTGTGGCACGAACACGCCAACGAGGGGTCAGACGGGGCCGTGCTGTTTTCCATCCAGGACATTCCGGTGCTGAAGGACCTGTCGCTGTACCGTGAGGAACCCTACGAAGAGAACGCCGGCCACCAGCCGATTACCAGCATTTTCAGGGGGTAAGGAATTTCCACCCTCACCCCAGCCCGCTCCCATCAAGGGAGAGGGGACAAGATTAGGGGCGAATGATTATTCGCCCCTAAAAAACTTAGAATACGTAGAACTTGCCCGCCTTTCGATATGCACCGCCTTGTAGATATCGCCTCACGACTTACCAACTCCGCCTGGTTCGAATACTTCATCATCGCCGTCATAATTGTGAACGGCATCATCCTGGGCCTGGAGACTTCCGGCACCGTTGACCGGCTTTACGGCGAGTGGCTGCGGATGGGCAACGAGGTTGCGCTGTGGGTGTTCATCGTCGAGGCGGCGCTGAAGATGCTGGCGCGGTGGCCGCGTTCGTGGCGGTACTTCCGGGACGGCTGGAACATATTCGACTTCCTGGTGATTGTGTTCGCGCTGGTGCCGGCGACGGGGCAGTTCGCCATGATCGCGCGGCTGGCGCGGCTGCTGCGGGTGGTGCGGCTGATTTCGGCGATACGCGACCTGCGGCTGATCGTGGCGGCGCTGGTGCGCGCCATCCCCAGCGTGGGCCACGTGATCATGCTGATGAGCATCGTGGTGTACATCTACGCCATCATGGGGTACCACCTGTTCCACCAGATTGACCCGGCGCGCTGGGGCAACCTGGGGCTGTCGGTACTGACGCTGTTCAACATCATCACGTTGGACAACTGGACAAACGTGATGGACACGGCGATGCGGCATTACCCGTGGGCGTGGATCTACTTCGTCAGTTTTGTGGTGGTGGGCACGTTCGTGGTGATTAACATGTTCATCGCCATCATCATCAACAGCCTGGACGACGCCAAGCGGGAACGCCCGCCGGAGATTGAGGGGCCGGTGTCGCGAGAACAACTGATGCAGGAGATTCGGGCGGCGCGCGCCACGCTGGAAAGGCTGGAGAAGCGGTTGGAGGATGGCGATGACGATGGGGGTAAGGAGAAGTGACAAGGGCACAATGGCAACGGCACGGGGCGTAGGGGCGAGGCATGCCTCGCCCCTACGGGGTGCAGGTTCGGCAGGATCACTATGAGCGGACTGAACCACGACGAGATTGCCACGCTGCGCTCGCAATGACAGCAACAGTAGGCGTCTGGCGAATGGGCTATAATGCAGCGAGACGACACGCATCCAATCTATTGCTTCAAGCGTTGCACGTTGAGCATTTAATAGAAAATTCACCCTCACCCTGGCCCTCTCCCTTGATGGGAGAGGGAGAGGGGACATTATTGACGTTATCTCTCCTTGCCATCACCGCTTAGATTGAGCCTGATATGACCGATTTTTACCTGGACTACAACGCGACGACGCCCATTGACCCGCAGGTCGCCGAGGCTATGCTGCCGTTTGTGCATGGGCTATTCGGAAACCCGTCCAGCGGGCATTCGTTTGGCGTAGCGGCGCGAGAGGGTGTTGACGTGGCGCGGGGGCAGGTGGCGAGTATGCTGGGGTGCGCCGTGGATGACCTGATATTCACCAGCGGCGGCACCGAGGCCAACAACCACGCCATCCGGGGCGTGGTCAGCGCGTACCGCGAGAAGGGCGACCACATCATCACGACGGCGGTGGAGCATCCGGCAGTTACCGAAGTGTGCCGCTACCTGGAAAAGTACGGGATTCGCACCACCTACCTGCCGGTTGACGAGTACGGCATGGTGGACCCGCAGCAGGTTGAGGAAGCGATCACGCCGGAGACGCTGCTGGTGACGATCATGCACGCGAACAATGAGGTGGGGACGATCCTGCCCATCGCGGAGATTGCGGAGATCGCGCACCGGCGTGGCGTATTGGTGCATAGCGACTGTGCCCAGTCCATCGGCAAGATTCCGGTGAAGGTGGATGAGCTGGGCGTTGACCTGCTATCAGTAGCGGGGCACAAGCTGTACGCGCCCAAGGGCATCGGCGCGCTGTACATCCGGCCGGGTGTTGAGCTGGCAAAATTGATGTACGGCGCGAACCATGAGCAGAACCGGCGCGCCGGCACGGAGAACGTCATCGAGATGGCCGGCTTGGGCAAGGCTTGTGAACTGATCGAGGAGAACCTTGCCGAGTATGCGTCCCACATGCGGGCCATGCGAGACCGTCTGGAACAAGGGCTGCTGGAATCGGGGCATGACGCGAGGGTCAACGGCCATCCCGAACGGCGACTGCCCAACACATGCAGCATCGCGTTTCGCGGCGTGGAGGCCGACCGGGTGCTGGCGAGTCTGCCCACGGTGGCGGCGTCGGCAGGTGCGGCGTGCCACAGCGACCAGGTGGAGGTGTCACACGTTTTGCAGGCGATGGGCGTGCCGACGGAGTACGCCATGGGCACGCTGCGGCTGACCGTGGGGCGATTCACCACGGCGGTCGAGGTTGACCGGGCGGTGGCGGAAATCACGGAAGAGGTTGGGAGGTTAATGCCGGCGGGAGCGGATTGCTCGCGGCGCCGACAATAACCGAATGGGACCGGTTGCGACCCGACGAGATTGCCATCCGCCTGAGGCGGCTTTAGAATGTCAGGCTTTGGCCGACGGCCATTGATACCTCTAGGCAAGGAGACACAGAGTATGACAACCCAAACCAATCCCGGCGCCCTTGACGGCGCGACCCTGTCCAATTTCCAGGAGGCTTACGAGGCGCAGCCGGCTCACCAGTTGATGCAGAACGTGGTGACGCAGCACGACGTGAACGACGTTGCGCTGAACCGTAACATCGTGGCGCAGGCGACCAACTCGTTTTCCACGGTGCTGGACGACTGGAGCGTTACCAACCAGGCCCGTTCGGGGCGCTGCTGGATGTTCGCCGGGCTCAACCTGTTCCGGTCGGAGACGCGCAACCTGCTGAACGTGAAGGAGTTTGAGTTCAGCCAGAGCTACGTGATGTTCTGGGACAAGATGGAGCGGGCCAACTACATCCTGGAGGCCGTCATCGAGACCGCCGACCGGCCCATCGACGACCGGGTGGTGGCCTGGCTGCTGAACCAGCCGCTGGGCGACGGCGGCCAGTGGGACATGTTCGTGAGCCTGATACGCAAGCACGGCGTCGTCCCCAAGACCGTGATGCCGGAGACGGAAAGCTCGGGCAACTCGATGCGGATGAATGGGGGCCTCAATTACCAAGTGAGGCAGGGCGCGCGGAACATCCGCCGCCTGTACTCCGACGAGGCGGGCCTTGACGCCATGCGCGACGCCAAGCAGGAGGCGTTGCAGGCGATCTACCAGATCCTGTGCATCCACCTGGGCAACCCGCCGGCCGAATTCGATTGGCAGTGGAAGGACAAGGACGGCGAGTTCCGCAGGGACGGCACGATGACGCCGCTGGAGTTCGCGGAGAAGTACATTGCCACGCCCATGGAGGAGTTCGTTTGCCTGGTGCATGATCCGCGCGAATCCAGCCCGCCGGGGCGGACCTACACGGTGCAGTACCTGGGCAACGTGGTGGACGGCACGCGCATCACCTACCTGAACGTGGACATCGAGCTGATGAAGGACATCGCCATGCGGATGCTACAGGACGGCAAGCCCGTGTGGATGGGCTGCGACACCGGCAAGCAGATGCACCGGGACAAGGGGCTGTGGGACGCCGAGCTGTTCGACTATGCCAGCGTCTATAACGCCGATTTCGAGATGGACAAGGCGGAACGGCTGGAGTACCACCAGACGGCGATGACCCACGCCATGCTGTTCACCGGCGTGGACGTGGTGGAGGGGAAGCCGCGTCGGTGGCGGGTGGAGAACAGCTGGGACGACAAGGTGGGCGACAAGGGTTTCTTCCTGATGAACGATTCTTGGTTCGCCGAGTACATGTTTGAGATCGCCGCGCCGAAGAGCTACCTGCCCGAGGAGTTGCAGCGGGCGCTGGACCTGGAACCCATCGTGCTGCCGCCGTGGGATCCGATGGGGTCGCTGGCAACAGTCTAACGAGATGCGTGTAGGGGCGAATAATTATTCGCCCCTACGGGTTTCGGGATTTTGGAGTCGGGCGGGTCTTGCGCCCGTCCCTGCCGGCTTTCGCGTTGTGGATTCAGGCGTCGGGCTCGAACCAGGACTTCTCCGCTGCCTCATCCGGCCACAGGAAATCGAACCCGACGCGCAAGGCCATCTGGCGGTCCAAGTCCTCGCGGTCGCCGATGTGGTAGTAGGCGTCAGCTTCGAAATCGGACTTGACGCCGGCCAGCAGGTGCTTGGCGACGGTAAAGTCCACATGGATGTCGTATTCTTCCCAAAGGGAGCGCTGGCTGGTGGGCGGGCGGTCGGAGCAACTGCCGATGAGGAATCCCTTTTCCTGGACGATGCGAACCATGTCCATGGTCAGGGGGCCGGGCGGGTCTCCCACCTCCAGCGTGCCGTCAATGTCGAAGCTGATTAGAATTGCCATGCTTTTGCCTCGGTTGCGGTTGGTCGGTTCCGAATTGCGGGCGCCCCGTGGGACGCCCGGAGTTTGTTGGTATCGTGTCCCCCTCACCCCAGCCCTCTCCCACGAGGGGAGAGGGGTTCTGGATTCCGGCTTTCGCCGGAATGACGGTGGTGGTGGGGAAATGACGATTATGGGTCGGGATGGTTAGTCGGGGGTGGCGCTCCAGACGGTGAAGTTGCCGCCCAGGGGCATGGGGCCGCCGGATACGGCGACTTCGGGCTTGACGCCGGTTACGGCGCGGGCGCCGGCGCGACCCTGGATCTGCTGGATGCAGTCGGTGTGCATCCAGAAGCGGCTGCGGCCACTGCCGATGTTGCCGCCGCTGGGCAGGACGGGGTTCGGGCCCTCGATGCTGATGTTGGTCTGGTAGAAGTCCAGCGCGTCGCCCCGCTGCATCCCACGGTAGCGCAGCCCCTCGATGTGGAACTGGTGGAACTGGGCGAAGCCGTCGTACATGTTCTCGAAGGAAAGGTCGTCGGCACTGATGCCGGCGCTCTCATAGATCTTGCGCCCGGTGGAGTCGGTCTCAGCTTCGACTTCTTCCAGCGTAGGCGTGATGCTGCGGGGGGTTCCGCGGCTGGAGGCGTGGCCGAGGATATAGACCGGCTTCTGGGCCATGTCCTGGGCCTTCTCGGCGGTGGTGAACAGGTAGGCCGCCGAGGCCATGATGGGGATGTCGTTGTCGAACAGGTTGGCCGGCTTGGCAATCCAGCGGGAGGACAGGTAGTCCTCGGGCGGCAGCTGCTCGGGGCGATGCTGGGCCCAGTAGCCTTCGGGGAAGAGCAGCCCGTTGCGGCGAGAGTTCTCCATGAAGGGGGCCATCATGTCGTGGTGCTTGCCGTACTTGGTGCAGTACTGGGCGAACTGAAGGGCGGTGCCGTAGCAGCCGGGCGCGCCCCACAAGGTGCGGCCGGGGCTGAGGGCGAAGGAGCCGGGAACCTCGTTGGCCGCGCTGATGCCGCCGTGGTTGTAGCGACCCTCCAGGTTGTGCCAGCCTTTGAGGACGAGGCAGGTGCTGGCGAGGCCGTCGCCCACCGCCTGGGCGGCGATGACGATGGCGGCGGACATGCAGCCGGGGGCGTACATGGTGAACTTGACGTTGGTGAGCTCCGGCATATTCTTGAGGAGCCACTCGGAGCTGAGCTGGCCGATGCCGTCTAACGGGTCGTCGGTAGGATTGAAGGCGTTGACCACGTCCTGGGGAACGGGGGTGTTGGCGTCCCAGTGGGCGCCGGTGGTGGTTACGGGTACGAGGACGATGCCGTCAACCTGGCTGGGGTCAACGCCGGCGTCGGCGATGGCCTGACGGCAGGCCATGATGCTCTGCGCGCCAACGGAGGTTTCGGCCCGGCCGTCCCAGCGGCGAGCGGTGGGGGAGTGGCCGATGCCGACGGCGGCGACCTTGCCGCGGTGGGGCCAGACACCCTGGCCCTCGGTGGAGCGGTACATTGATTCTGGCGCCATTTGAGTGGTCATATCTCACTCCTATTGACTTGCAACTCGCGCGGTCATGGATTCCGGCTTTCGCCGGAATGACGGTGGTAATGTGGAAATGGTGGTGATGATATTGGCAGACGGACCGGCGGGGCGGACGCCTATTCGACCAGCACCCACTCGGGAACCTTCTGGCCGTTGGCGGTCTCCTCAAAGATGACGCGGACGGCGGCGCCAACGGGAACCTCATCGGGCGGAACGCCCGGCAGGTGGGAGTACATCAGGATGCCGGGGTCTTCGTCCAGCATGATGACGGCCAGGTTGAAGGGGAGGTCTTCTTTCAGGGAGGCCACCGGGCAGTCGTACACCACGCAGTAGTTGTAGATGGTGCCGCGCCCGCTCATTTCCTTCCAGACGACGCTCTCGCCCTCGCCGCAGATTTCACTGGCGGGACGGGGCGGGAAATACAGGCGATCACTGCCAGTGCAAGACTGCACCACCAGGCGGCCTTCGTTGGCGGCGTCGAAGAAAGGTTTGTTAAAATCGTCGGGCACGACACCCTGTTTGACCATGGTTTCCCCCAATCTAATCCTAAAATGCGGGCCGACAAATCCCCGCAGAGAACGCCGGGAAATGTACCGGAATCGGATGATTTTGTGGCGCAAAGATTATGCGGGAATGGCCGGCGTGTCAAGTTGGGACGTTTCTCGAAGCTCACCCGCTGCAAAGGCAGGGAGAGTGTTTTTACCGGGATGAACAGGATGAGGGGGATAAACAGGATTTTCAATCTTCACCTTAGCGTCAAGGCCTTTTACCTCGTGCTCGAGTACAGTTCGGACCTGCGACTCTGTAACTCCGGGAAACCAGGCCAGGAACTCCTTGACGGTGGAGCCTTCGGCAAGATTTCCGAACAAGGCGGATACCGGAACTCTGGTGCCGGTGAAAACCCACGCTCCGCTGAGCCGGCCTGGCACGCTTTCGACAGCTGGGCAAGTACTCCAGTCAGTCATGTTGTCACCTCGCTTGGCTACGACGGGTATTGTTATACCCACCGGATGCCAGTACGTGGATAGTATAAACGCCGGCACGCAACGGGCGTTAACCCTACGGTTTCAACGCGGCGTTCCGAGTCGGGTTTTTGCGGTCTGTTTAGGTTATTGATGCCGGTGCGTTCCTCCTATAGGCTGCTGATTTTGGCGTCAGGTTGTGGTTCGGATCGATTGTCGGAGCACGGTCAACACTGTTTTTGCTTGCGCAGAAAGTTTGCGTCCTAGACTTCCGTGTCCTGCGGGCAGCCGGCTAATGAAACCGGGGCAGCGCAGCACGGGGCGGTGGTGACACCCGCCGGGTTCCGGGAGCTTGGTCGGGTAATAAATCGACCCTAGGCCCCTTGGGAACCGTATTCTGCTATTTGAAACCGACAGGCCGTTGAGCGACCCGAACCTATTTGACACCTCGCTATGTTTCCGTAGTTTGGTGAGACGCCGCTGCATGCGATGCGGCGGCCCCGCGCGGTTCTCGAGCACGTTGCGGGGAACCTGACGTATGTAGGATAGAACGTGTGGGCGAGTTGGGGCAAGGGGCGGGGTGTCACCGGGTGACAGTTAAATTTTTTACATCGATGGGCAGGCCCCGTATCAAGTACGGGGTGACGTTATTTTAGGATCAGCGGGATTGGGCGAGAGGGAGCGAGAACGGGGCGGTTTCTAACCCGCCCCTATGTCTGGGAAAGGGGACGCGCGGTCAGTCGGCGGGGGTGGCTACGGGGACGTCCTGGAAGTGGGGCATGACCTGGGTGGCGAAGAGTTCGATGGAGCGCATTACCTTGCTGTGGGGGAGGCCGGCGAAGCCGAAGTTGCCGAAGACGTGGTTGATGCCAGCGTCCTGCACTTGCTTGAGCCGTTCGGCCACTACCTCGGGGGTGCCGCGAAGCGGCGGCAGGCCGGCGTGTCCGAGGTCGTCGCGGCGTTCGCGATCCTGCTGGCGGTTGGCCCAGTGTTCGTAGCCCTTGGCGATGTTGCCGTTGCGGTCCATGGGCATACCAATGGGCGCGCCGTTGGAGCCGGCGGAGCGAAGCACGCGGGATGAGAAATCTTCCAGTCCGATAGGGTCACGCTCGGCTTCTTCCATGGTGGGGGCGACGTAGATGGACTTGGACATGGGCGGGTCGAGATGAGCGTGCGGGTAGCCGTATTCGTCCATCTTGTCGCGCCACCGTTGAATCACCTGGGGCGCCTGGCCGAGGATGTCGGTGGGGCCGCCGGTGATGACCTGGATCTGGCGGCTGGCGGCGAAGTCGATGCTGGCCGGGCTGGTGCTGACGGCCTGGAACAGGGGCGGATAGGGCTTTTGCACGGGCTTGGGGAGCACCCAGAGGTCATCGACGTTGGTGTACTTGCCGTGGAAGGTGAGCCGTTCCTCGGTCCAGGCTTTGATGATGACATCGACAGCTTCCTGGAACCGCTCGCGGCTGGTGTCAATGTCGATGCCGACGCCGTCGAACTCCTGCTGCTGGTAGCCGGCGCCGATGCCGAAGTTGATGCGTCCGTTGCTGATGACGTCCAGCATGGCCACTTCCTCGGCGACCAGGACGGGATTGTGCAGGGGCAGGACGATGACGGCGGTGCCGATGCGGATGTTCCTGGTGCGTCCCGCTACTGCGCCGAGGAACGACCAGATGCCGGAGAGCAGGCCGTGGCGGGAGAAGCGGTGCTCGCCCAGCCACGCCTCATCGAGGCCGGCTTCGTCGGCGAAGGCGATCTGCTCCAGAGCGTCGTTGAGGGCCTGGGGCGGCGTGAAGTCTTCATGGTAGGGGACAATGGTGAAGATTCCGAACTGCATGGGGGCCTCCTGTGGGTGATTGCGTAACGAATGGCGCAACTGTAACACATTGGGATGACACCCCTCCCGCTAGAGGGGGACGTGCCGTACTCCAGGACGCGCACACCGTCAAACGGTCAGCCTCCCTGGCGCACCGTGCGGGGGTCGAGCAGGTCACGCAGCCCGTCGCCCAGCAGGTTGAACCCCAGCACCGCGACGAATATGGCGGCTCCTGGCAGGAGCAGCAGGCGAGGAGCGGTTTGCAGATGTGGCCGGGCGTCGTTGAGCATGGCGCCCCATTCCGGCGTGGGCGGCTGCGCGCCCAGCCCCAGGAAGTTCAGGCCGGCAATGCCCAGGATGATCCAGCCCACGTCCAGGGAAGCGATCACGACGATTGGGCCGAGGATGTTGGGCGCGATGTGCCGCAGGATGATGCGCCGGCTGCCGGCTCCGGCCGCCCGGGCCGCGGTCACGTACTCCATCTGCCGCGTTCCCAGGGTGACCCCGCGAATGATGCGGGCATGGCCCACCCACCAGACCGCGCCGGCCGCCAGCAGGACGTTGAACAGCCCGGGCCCCAGCGCACCCGCCACGGCGATCGCCAGGATCAGCGAAGGAAAGGCCAGCAGCAGGTCCACGACACCCATCAGCGCGGTGTCCGGCCAGCCGCCATGGTATCCGGACAGTATGCCCACCGTGAGCGCGATGGTCATGCTGAGGGCCAGGGTGATGGCAGCGGCCAATAGGGTCATGCGCGCGCCGTGAACAATCCGGCTGAAAGTGTCCCGACCCAGGTGGTCGGTGCCCAAGAAATGCTCGGCGGACGGCGACAGCAGTCTGTCGGGCAGGTTGATCTCGGTGGGATCATCCAGGGGGAGCCAGGGCGCCAACAGCCCCGCCAGCAGCAGCGTCGTCACCAGGAACAAGCCCAACACAGTTCCGGGCTCCCGCAGCAGCGCAACCCATTGCCGTCGCCAGCGGTTCACGCCGGCGACGGGCGGGACGAGGACGCGTCCTCCGGGATGTTCAGTTGCGCCCGCCATATGCGGCTACGCCTCGTCCCGTCCGAAGCGCAGGCGTGGGTCGGCGACGCGCAGGGCGATGTCTGCGGCCAGGTTGACCAGCAGCACCACCACGGCGATGTAGGCAACAAAGCCCTGCACCACCGGGTAGTCCCGGGTTACGGCCGCGCCCACCATCAGCTGACCCAGGCCGGGCCAGGTGAAGATGGTCTCGACGATGACTGCGCCGCTGAGCAGGTAGCCCAGGTTCACGCCGGTGGCTCCGATGGCCGGCAGCAGCGCGTTGCGGAGGGCGTGGCGGAAGGCGACGGTCTGCTCGGCCAGTCCCTTGGCCCGCGCCGTGCGGATGTAGTCCTGTCCCAGGGTTTCCAGCATGCTGGCGCGAATCAGCCGCATCAGCTGAGCCATGGGAGCCAGGGAAAGCGCGACGGCCGGCAGCACGACTTGGGAAGCCGAGCCGTATCCCAGGGCCGGCAGCCATGACAGTTTCACCGCAAACAGGATGATCAGGCCGTAGGCCAGGGCGTAGGATGGCGCCGCCGCGCCTACCAGCGCCGCCAGCCGCGCCACGGCATCCACGACGCCGCCCCTGCGACGGGCGGATAGTATGCCTATCGGCACCGCTACCACCAGCGCCAGGCCCAGGGCGGTCGCCGTGAGCAGGGCCGTCGGGACGGAGCGGCGGGCCAACTGGGAGGCCACGGGCTGTTCGGTAACATAGGACTGGCCCATGTCGCCGACCAGCGCCCGTGACACCCAGCGGGCATATTGCACCGGCAGGGGAGCGTCCAGGCCGAGTTCGACGCGCATGGCCGCCACCTCCGCCGGGTTGGGCAGTTGGCCGGGATTGCGCTGGCGCAGCACAATCTCGGCCGGGTCTCCCGGGGCCAGATTCAGCAACGCGAAGCTGACCGCCGAGATGCCCAGGAGCAGCAGAGGCAGCGTGGCCAGTCGTCGGGCCAGGTATGCTCCCATGCCGGTAACGGTCTATTCCCAGTCAGGAAAACCGGAATTGAACGTCATTCGGACAGGCCGACGCGGTGGTCGAAGAAATAGAGACTGGACGGATGGGGCGAGAAATCGGTGACCTTGTCGCTGATGCCGAACACCAAATTCATGTGCGCCACCGGCAAGAACGCCGTTTCTTCGGTAATGATTTCCAGGGCCTCGCAGGCGATCTGCTTTCGACCCTCTACGTCGGATACCGATACGGAAGGCCCGACTATTTCCGCCAGAGCGGTATTGGGATAGTGCCCGTAGTTGTTGCCGCCCGTGCCGCCGGCGTCGGCTCGCAGTCCGGCGAACTTGCTGATGTTGAACACCGGGTCTCCACCGCCTTCCACAACACCGTTGTACCAGCCGAAGAGGTCCCAGGCGGGTTCCTTTACCACCGAATAGTCGGTGATATGCACGTCCACCTTGATCCCCACGTCGGCCAGCATAGCCTGTGCGGCTTCGGCCATAATCGGCAGTTGGAACCGCTGCGGGTAACCGCCGATGATAATTTCCAGCGGCTGGCCATCCTTGTCCAGGATTCCGTCGCCATCGCTGTCGGCGTAGCCGGCCTCTTCGAGCAAATGGCGGGCTTCGTCAGGATCATAGGCCGGCGCTTGTACGTCGGGACACGAGACCACCACTTCCGGCAGCATAAACTCGGCGAATGACCCGGCTCCGGAGGGCGCCACCAGGCCGGCAATGCCCTCCCGGTCAATGGCGTGAGCCACCGCCCGACGCACCAGCGGGTCGGCGAGTATGCCGCGCTCGAAGTTCACCCACCACAGCACCAGGGCAGTACCCAGGCCGGCGGTCGCGGTTTGCGTGCCCGGGTTGGCGTTGATTACCTGGGCTCCATCCGGCGACACGTTGATGATGACATCGACGTCTCCGGCTTGCAGCGCCAACTCCCGGCTGTGGGTGTCTGGGATCGCAATGCTGTTGATGCCGGTCAGCGGGGGCGTTCCGCCCCAATAATCGTCGTTGGCCACGCTGTCAAGGCGTTCCAGCTGGACGTATGCCGTGGGAATGTAGGGCCCGGTAAGGGCGCGCGCCTCGATGAAATTGCCCTCGCCGGCAGCGTCGGCCGCCACGGCATCGTGGATGCCGAATACGGGGGTAATCAACAGGCCCGGCAACGTGGGCTGCGGCACCGTGGTGGTGATGGTGATGGTCTGCGCATCCTTAACCGCTATTGTGTCAGCAGACAATATATCCGCTGCCGCTTCCGACAGCCGAATGGCCCGCTCCAGGGAAGCTTTGACCGCTTCAGCATCCAACGGGTTGCCATTGTGGAAATGAACACCCGACCGAATTTCGATTTCCCAAGTCAGGGGATCCACATGCTCGGCTCGCGTTGCCAGCCACGGCTCGGGACTGAGGGTGCTTCCCGACAGCCGGAACAGGTTTTCCGACATTGCTGATTGGTTCGCGACCCAGCCGCTCTCAACCGGATCCAGGGGGCTGTCCAACCAGATGACGCCGGCGTTCAGCGTGGGCCGATCCAGAGCGGTGGCAGCTTTTGACTCGGCCTGTGGTTGCGCCGGGGACGACGATTGCGATTGCTGGACCGGAACGGCCGTCGCAACCGGTTGTTGAGGCGCAGCGGCGGCCGGCGCGGTTGGCTGCGGGTTGCTGACCGCCACCGGCGGAGCCGTCCCGCTGGGCGCGGCGGGAGCCCCGCAGGCCACCGCCAGCATCAGCAAAAGACCGCACGCAACGGCCATCCCGAATGTGAAACGATGTCTCAATATACTTTCCATTTTCGTTCCTTCTCAGATGTTCTTGTTAGTTTCTTGTGAACACCGTCCTTCCCTGGCTTCCGGCGCACTGGTGTGGGTGGCGCGAAGTATGGGTTGGCCTTGGGCGAGCGGGGTAGATGACCCTCGAGAGGACAGCAAATAGGCCCCGTCCGCACTTGGCGAATGGGGCCTATACTCGCGGGCATCCCGTGGCCTTGGCCAGCCATGCCCGTTTTCACAAGGGAATCCGCCTCACTCGTTCCGCGAAGTGCAGCCAGAATGCACCTGTGGCAGGCTTCCTGGCTCATGGCTGATAGCGACGGCTCTCCACCTTCCCATCCACGCTGGGCAGACAGTGGTTTTCGTGTACATCCCGCTTTGCAGGGATACCAACGGGAGAGCGTCTCGCCAATTACAGTGGCGCGACCGCACCGGATTTGCACCGGATTTCCTTTTATCCCGCGCATTCCCAGGTCATCGCCGACGTGTTTCGACGAAATAGCGGAGCGCGGGTCACCGACAGGTGTTGGTTGGGGTGTTCAGTTGTTAACATCGATAACCTAGCACGATGGGCAGTTGTGGTCAACCAAACGAACCTGACAATCGGGCATCCGCTGGGAAACCGACGCCAGGTTCGGCGGACAGTCAGTTGCTGCCTGCCCTTTGGCGCTGCGGTTCGCGCACGCGGGGTATTCGGCCCTTGGTTCGTCCGATCCGCCAAACCGTAACGCCACCCTGCGCGTCGAGGGCAGCCAGCGCCTTACCGTCAGGCCGCCAGTACAATTCGGCCACTGTGTCCGCCACAGTCGCGGCCCCAATCGCGCCTCCGGATCCATTTTTCCGAAGCGACCAGAGAACCACTGCGCCATCCCGGCCCCCCGATGCCAGGCGCAACGCGCCGGGAGCGAACGCTAGAGTGGAGACGGGTTCAACGTGAAACTTCAGGCTGCCGGGCCGCGTGCCTTCGGGACCGTCTCCGTGGAAGCTCCAGACCGTCGCTATCTCTCCTCCGCTGGTGGCCAAAAGCGTGCTGGAGTCATCGAAAGCCAGGGCCGACGGCTTGCCAGGATATCCCGTCATCTCGGAGTCCCTCTCCGTGGAGCGACGCCAGAAGTGCACCGAGTTGTCCTGGCTGCCGCAGGCCACGATATCGCCGTCCGAGCTCAGTACCATCGAAACCAGGGATCCCTGCCACTCCATCTTTTGGTGAAGCGCTCCCGTGGCCGGGTTGAAGAACGACACCCTGCCGTAACAGGCCGTCGCCAGCTCCCCTACGTTCGACCAGGCGATGGCGCTGACCGTGCTGGGGTGATCTTCAGACCTCCAAATTTCCGCGCCCTCTGCGTCATACACGTAAACCTGACGGGAGCATGAGGCCGCCAACCATTGGCCGTCCGCCGACCACGCCACGTTCTCCACCCAATCGCTGCCGACGTCAATGGCCTGACTGACCTGACCTTCGGCGGCGCTCCAAACCAGGACCCGTCCGTCCTGGCCGGCCGTGGCGAACTTGGTCCGGCTCGGGTGGACCGCCATCGCCAGCACACCACCTTCGTGAACCCCGGGGTGCTCCCAGGCGGTTGCGCCTGACTTGCCGTCCAGTGCGTAAACGCCGCCCTCAGCATCACCGACCATCAGCGCCTCACCATTCAGGCTCCAACCCCCGGCGATGGCGTAATCCCCGACCGCCGCGGACCAGCCCCGGCGAAAAACACCCATCGGGGTGTCGACATTTAGATCAGGCATGCTTTGAACCCCTCCCGAATGCCCCGTTCATCGAGGTTGCGGCCGATGAATACCAGCTGATTCCGCCTAATCTCGTCCCCCCATTCGCGATCCGGCTGGCCGTCAAAGAGCATATGAACTCCCTGGAAGACGAAGCGCTGCGACTCTCCGGCGACGCTGATGAAACCCTTCATGCGAAAGATGTCCACACCGCTCTCAGCGAGCAGCCTGCCCAGCCAGGCGTTGAGCCTTCCCGGGTCACAGTCGCCGTCAATCTCGATAGCAATGGAGCCAACGGTGTCGTCGTGCTCGTGCTGAGCGACCCAGGTTCTCTCGGCCACGGCGGGGACTGCCGCTCCCTTGATGCGTTTCGTGCCTTCCTCTATGCATTCAGGCTCGGCGCAGAAGTTGCCCCCGAGTTTGAAAGCCTCTCCATCCGCGTTCGTCAGTTGGAGATCGAACTCCTCCGGGAGATGCTGGGTGTAGAAGCCGGCCTGAACCGGCGCATCCACGTCCAGGAAGAACGATTTGCGCCCCGGGGAATCGAGCTGCAGGTTTACGTGCTTTCCGACGGGAAACTCTTCGCCCGGGCCAATGGCCTCGGCAGGTTCGGCGTACTCCCGTACGCACCACTCGGCGCCCTCACGGAGAGCAGTGTCGTCCGTACCCTGGTCGGACACGACTACCAACGACATCGACGGATCAGGCCCTTCCGCCAGGCTGAGTTCGTAGCGGCCAATATCCAGCGAATAGACGCCGGTCCATTCGAACGGATACTCCGGCTCGAGGAAGGTGGGACGACGCTCGAGCACCTGGTCCAGGTCGAATGCCCCGAGGTTGAGCACAGTATCGACGGGGACGTCCGCCATCTCGCTGCGCACCACGCGCGCCATTCGGTTCATGTCTCGGAGCCGGGCTTCGAGGCCGTCCAGCTTCTCGTTGTTGACAAGGTCGGTTTTGTTGAGCACGAGGACGTCCGCGAACGCGATTTGCTCCGTGCTTTCGTCGCTCCGGCCGAGCTGCTGATCGATGTGAGCAGCATCAACCAGCGTGACGATCCCGTCCAGCGCGTACTCGGCGCGAAGCTCGTCGTCCATGAAGAACGTCTGCGCCACCGGACCGGGATCGGCCAGCCCTGTGGTCTCCACCAGTACGTAGTCGAACTTGTCCCGGCGCTTGTTCAGATTGTTGAGTACCCGGATCAGGTCTCCGCGCACCGTGCAGCAGATGCAGCCGTTCGACATCTCGAAGACCTCTTCGTCGGCGTTGATGACCAGCCCTTGGTCGATGCCGATTTCGCCATACTCGTTTTCGATCACGGCGATGCGCTTGCCGTGCTCTTCGGTCAAGATCCGGTTGAGCAGGGTCGTCTTGCCGGAGCCGAGGAACCCGGTGAGGATGGTGACGGGTACTTTGTGCTGAGCGTTCATATGAAATCCTCCTTTGGCCACTATTGATATAAGGTATCTATTAGAGAGTCGGGCATCGTACACTGCGGACGGTCTCGCTGTCAACCGGACGAATTGACCGTAATTGTGAGGATAGCAAAAGCCCCGTCCACCAAGCGCGGACGGGGCTTATTGATGGGCGTCCGGTCGGCGGGGCCGGTTCTCACTCGGTCAGGCCGATGCGGTGGTCAACGAAATAGAGAGTGGTTGGATGGGGAACGAACCCGGTGACCCGGTCACTGACACCGTACACCATGTAGGGATGCGCCACCGGCAGGTACGCGCTTTCTTCGGTGACCAACGCCAGGGCCTCGCAGGCAAGCTGCTTCCGCCCCTCCAGGTCGGACATGGTCCGGGCCGGCGCGACTATCTCTACCAGTTCGGAATTGTCGTAGTGCCCATAGTTTCTTGCGCCGGAGCCGGCGTTGGCCAAGAGCCCGGCAAACTTGATGACGTTCAGCACCGGGTCTCCGGTTTCAACCACGTTGTTGTACCAACCGAAGAGGTCCCAGTTCGCTTCCCTCACCGCGGCCGACTCGGTGATATGCACGTCCACGCCAATGCCCACGTCGGCGAGCATCGCCTGGGCGGCCTCAGCCATTATGGGCAACTGGAACCGCTGGGGATAGCCGCCTATGATAATCTCCAGCGGCTGGCCGTCCTTTTCAACAATTCCGTCGCCGTTGCTGTCGGCGTAGCCGGCCTGGGACAACAACTCGCGGGCTTGATCCGGATCGTAGTCCAGGGCATTCACCCCGGGACAGGACAACAGGGCTTCCGGCAGCATCAGCTCGGCAAATGATCCCGACCCCTCCGGGGCGACCAGGCCGGCGATACTCTCGCGATCGATGGCCTGGACCACCGCCCTTCTGACCAGTGGGTCGGCCAGCGTTCCGCGCTCGAAGTTGACCCACCACATCACCACATTGGTGCCGATGCCCGACGTTTGGGTGGACAGTCCCGGCCGGGCGTCGATTGCCTGAGCGCCTTCCGGTGATATGTTAATGGCAAGGTAGACATCTCCAGCTTGCAGCGCCAGTTCCCGGCTGCCGGTGTCGGGGATGGCGATGTGATCAATGCCGGCCAGCGGCGGCGCGCCGCCCCAGTAGTCGTCGTTTGCCACGCTGTAGAGATATTCTTTCTGGACGTACTCAGTGGGGATATAGGGACCGGTGAGCGCGCCCGCCTGCAGGAAGTTGCCCTCGCCGGCCGCTTCCGTCGCTGCCGCGTCGTGAATGGCGGTGACCGGAACAGTTAACAAGCCCGGCAGGGTTGGCTGCGGTTCAGTCGTGGTGATGGTGATGGTCTGTTGGTCCTTGACCGCCACGGAAGCGATGCTCAGGTTATCTGCCGACGCCGCAGACAATCGTATGGTCCTTTCCAGCGATGCCTTGACCGCCTCGGCATCCAACGCGTTCCCGTTGTGGAATTTGACACCAGGCCGTATCTCGATTTCCCAGGTCAGCGGGTCCACCTGCACTGCTCCGGTCGCCAGCCACGGTTCGGGAGTGATGGTGCTTTCGGACAGCCGGAACAGGTTCTCAGACATCGCCGATTGGTTGGCGACCCAGCCGCTCTCCACGGGATCCAGCGGACTGCTCAGCCATATCACGCCCACTTTCAGCGTCGGCCGCTCCGCTTCGGGTCCAGCGACCGCCGCAGCCGGCGGCTCCGTCGGCTGTTCCGACGCTGCGGACGCTTGAGACGGTTGTTGCGGAACTGGGGTTGCTGCCGGGAGCGCCTGCGATTGACTTGCGGCAGGCGCCGATGCGTTTTCCGCGGGGGCGCCTGGAGCGCCGCAAGCCATCGAGACGGCCAACAGAACCACCAACGCGCCCGGTAGGAATAATTTGATATAATGTCTCAATAAAATCTGCATAACGATCCTCCAAATGGATTTCGATGGACAAAAATGCCGCTCTACCGGCTTGGACTATTTGCGGTGAGCTAGTGAAGCCGGATTGATGGGCGGGGAAATTTAGCAAGGACTTCTGCGGTTGTCAACAATGCAAGAATATTGAAAGTTGCCGGGTTGGGAGCGTTGTGGCAACATTGCGGCGGCGACAGACGGAAACAACAGGAGTGGAGAGATGAGCCTGGACATATTTGACGTTTCGGGTCAGAAGGTGCTGCTGACGGGCGCGGGACGGGGCATCGGCAAGGGCATAGCGTTGGCCTTCGCGCAGGCCGGGGCGGACGTGGCGGTTACGGGGCTGACGTCCACGGGAGTGAACAAGGTTGCAGAGGAGGTGCGGGCGTTGGGTCGGGAATGCCTGCCGCTGACGGGCGACGCGACCACGGCAGCCGACACCGATGCCATCGTGGCGCAGACCATTGCGGAGTTCGGCCACATCGACACGCTGGTGAACTGCGTGGGCGACGCCATCCGCAAGCCGGTGGCGCAGCTGCCGGGTAGCGACGTGCCGGGGATGACCGAATCCGAGTGGCACCACATCGTTGACATCAACCTGACTGAGGCGTTCCAGGGTTGCCGCGCCATCGGGCCGCACTTGCTGGAACGGGGGCAGGGCAACGTCATCAACATCAGCGGATGGGCGTCGTTCCGCGGCCGGCCGATGTCGGCGGCGTACGATGCGGCCAAGGCTGGGTTGATGCGGTTCACTGAGGTAGTGGCGCAGGAATGGGCGCCCCACGGGATACGCTGCAACGCCATCGCGCCGGGGAGTTTTCCGGATCCGGAGCAGATGTCGGAGGAGGCTTTTGCGGCGCGGGATGCCGGGGCCGCCGATTCCGTCCCGCTGGGTAGCGTTGGGCGATTGATTGAGGTGGGTTACCTAGCGGTGTACCTGGCGTCGCCGGCGGCAGCTTACGTAACGGGACAGACCTGGGCGATTGATGGTGGCGTGAGCATCAAGCACCCGTAGAGTGGCCCTGTGCGGAACCACAGCCGGCAGACTGATGTCATTGCGAGCGCAGCGTGGCAATCCCGTTATGGCAAAGGCCGCCACTACTGCAACGAGATTGCCACGTCGCTGCGCGACTCGCAATGACAGTTTTGCGTGGCCCTACGTAAAGGAGGTTCGACTATGACGATGCGATATGAACTGCTGGCCCAACGGATTCTGGAAGGGGCAGCAGTGCGGTTCCCGAAGAAGGAGATAATCACACGGGTGGGCGAAGGGACGCATCGCTACACCTATGCCGATTTGCTGACCCGGACGGCGCGGCTGGGCAACGCGCTGCGGGAGTTGGGCGTTGGTGTGGGCGACCGGGTGGGAACCTTCGCCTGGAATAACTACCGCCACCTGGAAGCGTATTTCGCGCCGGCGACCATCGGGGCCGTGACGCATACCATCAACATCCGGCTGGCCGCTGACGACATGGCCTACATCATCAACCACGCCGGCGACAAGGTTCTGCTCATTGACCCCGACCTGGCGCCGCTGATCGAGGCCATCGCCGACCGGCTGACCAATGTGCGGCACTTCATCATCATGGGCGAACCCGACGAGGTGGGCACGACGCTGCCGAACGCGGTGTCTTATGAAACGCTGCTGGCCGCCGCATCGCCGGAGTTCAGGCCGGAGGATGTTGACGAGTATTCCACCATGGGGCTGTGTTACACATCGGCCACAACGGGGCTTCCCAAAGCGGTAGCGTATTCACACCGGGCGGTGTACCTGCACTCCATGGCCGCCGCCATGACGGATATGTTCGCCCTGTCGGAGCGGGATCGGGTGATGGCCGTGGTGCCCATGTTCCACGCCAACTGCTGGGGGATGCCTTACGTATGCACCTTGATCGGAGCGAACCAGATAATGCCCGGAGTGCGTCCCGACCCGCGCGTGATCTGCGAGTTGGTGGAGCAGGAGGGTGTTACGCTGAGCGCGGGGGTGCCCACCATCTGGATCGCGGTGCTGGACTACCTGGAGCGTTCAGGCATCGAGTACGACATGTCGAGCCTGCGGCAGATTGTGAGCGGCGGTTCGGCGGTGCCGTTGGCGATTTTGCAGGCGTACCGAGATCGGCTCGGGGTGGAGGTCACCCACGCCTACGGCATGACGGAGGCGGCGCCGCTGATTTCGGTGAACCGGCGCCGCAGTTGGCTGGACGAACTTTCGGAGCAGGAACAGTTGGAATTGTGCGCCAAGCAGGGTACGGTCGCGCCGGGGATTGAAACCAAACTGGTGGACGAGAACGGCCAGGAGGCCGAGTGGGACGGAGAGCAGCGAGGCGAGTTGTGGTTCCGCGGCCCGTGGATCGCCAACGAGTACATCGACGACGAACGCAGCGGGGAGACGTTCGTGGACGGCTGGTACCACAGCGGCGACATCGCGTCCATCGACCGGGACGGCTACATCCAGATCGTGGACCGGGTGAAGGACATGGTGAAGAGCGGCGGCGAGTGGATCTCGTCGGTGGACCTGGAGTCGGAAATCATGGCGCATCCCGATGTGCTGGAGGCGGCGGTGATCGCGGTGCCGCATCCGCAGTGGCAGGAAAGGCCGCTGGCGTGCGTAGTGGCGCGGGCGGAAACCTCGGGGCCGCTGACCAAAGACGCCATTCTGGAGTTCATCCAGCCGAAATTTGCCCGCTGGTGGTTGCCGGACGACGTGGTGTTCATTGACGAGATACCTAAGACCAGCGTGGGCAAATTCGACAAGAAGGTGCTGCGGGAGCGCTTTGAGAGCCGCGCCTGATCCGCCGGATGAAAGAGCCGGCGCGATAGTCGCGGCCGGCATCCGGAAGGACTACGGCGACCGGGCGGTGCTGCGCGGCGTTGACTTGAGCGTGGGATGGGGTGAGATTGCCGTGTTGTTCGGGGCGAACGGCGCGGGCAAGACGACGCTGCTGCGCATCCTCGCGGGGCTGACCCGGGCCGATGCCGGCGCAACGCAAATTGCCGGCCAGCCGATGCAGGGGCGAGGAAACCGGGCGCGGCGGCTGGTGGGTTTCGCCGGCCATCAGACCATGCTGTACAACGACCTGACCTGCCGGGAAAACCTGGAATTCTACGCCAGGCTGTATGGCATACGGGACGCGGGCGGCAGGATTGCGCGGGTTTTGGAGCAAGCAAACCTTTCCGACCGGGCGAATCGGCGCGTCCGCACGCTGTCTCATGGGATGCAGAAACGGCTCGCCATGGCGCGGGCGATATTGCATGAGCCGCCGATACTGCTGCTGGACGAGCCGGAGTCGGGGTTGGACGCGGAGTCGGTGGAGGCACTGGGCAGGTTCCTGCGGGATTGGGCAGCTTTGGGTCGGGCGGCGCTGCTGACGACGCACAGCGCGGAGGTCGGGTTGGCGTGGGCGGACCGGGCTTTGACACTCGCCGGCGGACGGATCGAGGCGGACGTGGCAACGTCGGATGCGGGTTGCGCTGATGGGGGGATGTTACAATGAGCCTGGCAGAGTTGCCCAGCGAATTGGGCGAACGGGGATTTGGTGGCAGGTTATCGGATTTGCCATCGCGGGTTGCATAAGCGTAGCCATATTGCAAATTTGGGACGGGTCGGATTTCCGGGCGTATCGCAGTTTTGAGATCGCGGTTAAAGACCTGTACTGGTTGTTTGTGCTGCCCCTGGCTGGGGTGATAGAAGGAGCGCGGAAAATGTTTGAGAAGGCATCGGAAATCAGAGCGGCGCAGCGGGCGAAGATCTGGCAGAGGGGGCTTAATCGCGGGCGTGAGGAAGGACGCAAAGAGGGACGTGAGGAAGGACGCGAAGAGGGACGTGAGGAAGGGCGTGAGGAGGGACGAGAGGAAGCGCTTACCAAGATGCGGAACCTTCTGCGTAGCCAATCCGTCTCGACGGACCCCGAAACCGGGGCTATCACGCTAACACCAGAGGATATTGATTCATTGCTGGGCGGATCTACTGGCAGAGGCGAATAGCAGTCGTGCCGTAGTCAGCGTTGCTTGGACATGGGACTGCTGCGAGGCGCGCTGACGGTTGCGTGGAAGGACGTGCGCTTGGAGCTGCGCTCACGGGAGGTAATTGCATCGGCGTTGGTGTTCGGGTTGATCGTGGTGGTGGTGTTCAATTTCGGGTTGAACCGGGCGCCGGGCAGCCTAGCGCCGGTTGCGCCCGGGCTGCTGTGGGTTGCCTATGCGTTCATCGGGGTGCTGGCGATGAACCGGGCGTTCACGCGGGAACTGGAGCAGGGCGGGATGGACGGGTTGCTGCTGGCACCGATCAGCCGGGACGCGGTTTTTCTGGGCAAGATGCTGGGCAGCCTGGCGTTCATGCTGGTGATCGAGGCCATCCTGCTGCCGGTGTTCGCGGTGATGCTGGACCTGCCCACGCTGTCACCGGCGCTGGGATTGGTGATATTGCTGGCGACGGTGGGATTCGCCACGGTGGGGACGTTTTTCGCCGGCATCGCAGTGCAGACGCGCTCGCGGGAGATATTGTTGCCGGTGCTGTTTTTCCCGGTGGTGGTGCCGGTGATTATCGCGGCGGTGGAGGCGTCGGCGCTGGCGTTGCAGTCCGGGCCGATGACGGCAGTATGGACGCGCTGGGCTCCGCTGCTGTTGGTATTCGACGCGCTGTATTTGGTAATATGTCCGTGGATTTTCGGTTTCGTGTTTGAAGGATAACGCAACTTGGCAGCGATAGCAGGCCGGCCGGCGGGCAAAGCGTCGTGGCAGCGCGGGATGCGGGACGCGCGGCTCTGGCTGTTGCTTTTGACTGCGATCCTGATGCTGGTGGACGGATACCTGATCTTCATGGTGGCTCCCACCGACGCGGTGCTGGGGCACGTGCAGCGTATCTTTTACGTACACGTGCCCATTTCGATCCTGTCGTTCCTGGGGTTTCTGATCTGCGCGGTGTCCGGCATCGGCTACCTGATCAGGCGGACGGAGCGTTGGGACCGGGTGGCGCACGCCTCTGCGGAAGTGGGCGTGGTGTTCGTCACGCTGGCGCTGGTAACGGGGATTATATGGGGCAAGCCGGTATGGAACGCATGGTGGCAGTGGGATGCGCGGCTGACCACCACGCTGATCCTGTGGTTCATTTACGTGGCGTATCTGATGATTCGCCAGTATGCGCCTACGCCGCAGCAGGGACGCACGTGGTCGGCGGTGGTGGGTATCATCGGGTTCATCGACGTGCCCATCGTATATTACTCGGTCAAATGGTGGAGGACGCTTCACCCCGAACAGGTGATAGGCCCGGCGGCGGACGAAGGATCGCTGGAGCCGATTATGGCGCGGATACTGATATTCTCGCTGGTGACGACGCTGGCCCTGTTCACATACCTGCTGCTGGAACGGGTGGCGTTGCGAGGCATTGAAGACCGGCTGTCCCAGTTACGCCGGGAAGGAAACACAGACTAGCATGACCGAACTACCACCGACCAATCTGCCGTATCTCTTCGCCGCCTTTGCCGTTGTTTGGGTGGTGTTTTTCATCTATGCGGCGTACATGTCGTGGCGCCGGCAATCGGCGCAGCGGGAATTGGACGAGATGGGGGAAACGACCCGGTCGGAGTCTGAGTCCGGTGGTGAGGATGGCGGTGGGTGAAGGCCGGTATAATGAGAATGCGAAATCGGAGCGCCTTCGTTGGCGGAGGACTCTGGATTCCGGCTTTCGCCGGAATGACGGAGGCAGCCGGATTGATGGAGGCAGCCGGAATGATGGAGGCAGCCGGAATGACGGAAGCAATTTTAATCCTCCGAACTAATCTCAACCCCCCGAGGCACGGGAAGGTCTATGCAATCTGAAAACTACAGCAACCCGCCGGCGGAAGTATCCGCCTACCTGGAGTCGGAAGCCGCGGAGGAACGCCCGGGGTGGCTGCGCCACCGGATGCGTCTGATCATACTGGTGGGGGTCATTGCGCTGGCGGTAGCCTACATGGTGTACGCGGCGTTTCCCGGCAATACGCAGTACTTCGTGAATGTCAGCGAGTTCCTGGACGACCCGAGGCTGCACGACGGGCAAACGCTGCGGGTGGCGGGCGCGCTGGATACGGACAGTTTCCGCAGGGAAGACGGATCGGCCACATCGCGGTTTGCGCTGGGCGACAAGGAACCGGACGTGCCCGGCTTGATCCCCGGCAGCCGCGTCATGGAAGCCAGCTACGTGGGCGTGTTGCCCGACCTGTTCTTCAACCCCCACTCCGAGATTATCCTGGAAGGGAGCTACGACGCGCAGAGTGGGGTGTTCGCCACGGACAACATCCTGGTGAAATGCCCTTCAAAGTACCAGTCGTTGCAGGTGGAAAATCCGGGCGCGGTTCCCGGCGCGGTGGGGGCGACGCAGGGCGGGTACTGAACTCAGGCGATCTGCGTTATCAGATCGGCGACATTTTTCGGGTCTAATCTTTCGAGCCAGGGAATCCGATCAAGGTTCTGGTCTGCCGATACGATACGGTTAGTGCCAACGCGTTGCATGACGGCTGCGTGCAGCCAATCCCTGGCGCTAACGCCGGCTTGCTGCCCCACCATTTCGGCGGCGCGGAGCGCATCCTCCGAGTGAACAGGTTGAATCCGTCCGCTGATCACTGCGGCGAAGCGGTGGAGCGCCTGGTATCCAAGTTCCCAGCGATTTCGGGCGCTGTAGTAGTGGATGAGTTCCTGCAACACCTCTGCGCTGGTCAGGAAGCTTTCCGGGCGCTGTGCAACCAATCTCAGTATCCGTATCGCGGGATCCTTGAGCGGATGGGCGGTTCCTGCGGCGTAGATGGGAATGTTGGCATCAATGAAGTACGGCCGGTTCATGCGTGCCCTCAAGGACTTCACGGAGCGTCATTGGGTCCTCGGGCACTTCCACCGACATGGCTGCCAGCTGCTCGACGGCCTGCATTCTCTGCGCGCTCACAGTATCGTTATGAGCGTTTTCAATCAGGTTCCGGATTACTGCGGACGCCGACATTCCCCTGGCCGTGGCCAGTTGGCTCAGTTGCTCCCGGAGTTTCTCGTCCAGTCTGACCTCGAATCTGGTAGCCATCCCTGCACCTCTTGGATATACGTACATAGTTGTACGTATCCAATGATACGGTATTTCAGATAAATGGAAAGCCCCCGACGCGCCACGTCGTCGGGGGCTTGTGGTTGGTGGTGAGTTGGCGGCTAGAAGGTGTAGGCGTCCATGAGCTGCTCGACGGTGCGCTCGCGGGCTTTGGAGCGGATGATGTTCATGTTGGCGTCCAGGGACTGCCGAGTTTCGTCCTTGTAGATGACGCCTACGGGGAGGCCGCCCTGCCGGACCAGATCCTCGGCGGCGCGCTTGTCGCTGGGGTCGTGGTCGTCCGGGATGTCCCACAGCGCGGGGGCGATGCCCTCGCGGGCGTTGCCCTTGATGAGCTGGTAGGTATCGTTATAGGTGACGCACGGCGACTGGACGTGAATCATGGACATGCCTTCATGGTTCATGCCCTCGTTGATGAGGCGGGCCAATACGCGGGGCTGTCCGGAAAAGCCGGACGCGATGAAGGAAACGCCGAGGGTGAGATAGAGTTCCAGCGGGTCCAGGTCCTCTTCGATCTTGCCGAAGGGGGTGCTGCTGGTGATGGCGCCCATCTCGGTGGTGGGGGAGCTCTGGCCCTTGGTGAGGCCGTACACACCATTGTCCATAATGACCGCGGTGAGGTTGACGTTGCGCGCGGCCTGCGGGGCGATATGCTCGCCGCCGATGCTGAGGAAGTCGCCGTCGCCGGCGACCACGATCACGTTCAGCTCGGGGCGCGCGCTCTTGATGCCCATGGCCACGGGCAGGGTGCGCCCGTGGATGCCGTGGATGCCGTAGGGCTGCTCGCCTTCCAGGAGGTGAACCAGGTTGCCGCTGCAACCGATGCCGGCCACGACCACGTTGTTTTCAATGGGCAGTCCGCTCTCTTCCATGCGGTTGATCATGGCGAATTCCAAGGCGCGACGGACGCCGAAGTCGCCACAGCCGGGGCACCATTTAAAGTCGTATTCGGGATTCTTCTTGCTCATACCCGCGCTGCCTCCGTGTGCTCAGACACAATTTTCGTAACTCGCGACACCAGGTCGCTGACCTTGAAGGGCAGCCCGGTGTATTGGGTAATGGCCTGCGCCTTGACGCCCTCGGAGCGCAGGATGCCGGCCCACTGACCCTGATAGTTCAATTCCGGTACGATAACCAGGTCCTTGCTGCGCAGTTCCTCGAGCAAGCGAGGCGGCAGCGGGTTCAGGAACATGGAGAAGTACCAGCCGACATCGACTCCCTGCTCGCGCAGTTCATCGTAGGCTTCCTGCGCCGGCCCTTTGGAGCCGCCCCAGGTCATGATGGCGATGTTGGCATCGGTGTTGTCAGCTTCATAATTGTCTTCTTCGAGGAGCTTGAGCTTGCTGAAACGCCGCTCCGTCATCTGGATATGGCGGCTGGGCAGGTGTGTGGTGTCGCCCATCTCGTCGTGCTCGCTGCCGTTGGCGACGTAAGCGCCGGGGCCGCCGGGCAGAGGCATGGGCGAAAGCTCGTAGCCGGAATACCGATGATAGCCGTTGGCGCCTTCGTAGGTGAGCCGCTCTTCCACGGGGACCTTGGTAATATCCGGGCGCGGTATGTTCTGCACGCGCTCGGCCATGGACATCTCGCTCATCAGGATCACGGGGCCCTGGTAGCGTTCCGCCCAGTTGATAGCCTGAGCAGCAGCGTAGAAACATTCCTCCACGGAGCCGGGGGCGATGATAGGCATACGCACGTCGCCGTGGGCAGGATACATGCAGCCCATGAGGTCGGACTGCTCGGTCTTGGTGGGCAGGCCGGTGGCGGGGCCGCCGCGCTGCACATCCACTACGACCAGCGGGATTTCGGCCATCCAGGCCAAGCCGAGACCCTCGCTCATGAGGGAGACGCCGGGGCCAGCGGTGGCGGTCATGGATTTCTTGCCGGCAAAACCGGCGCCGAGGATGGCGGTGATGGCCTCGATCTCTGAGGAAACCTGGTAGGCGAACTTGTCCTCTCCCACCAGGTTGCGTTCCATCCAGAGCAGGATGGTGGTGGCGGGAGAGATGGGATAGCCGGCGTAGAATTTCAAGCCGGCGTGGGTGGCACCCAGGGCGATGGCCTCATTGCCCTTGAGCATCATCTGCGTGTAGTCCGGCGGATTCGGCGGGGCCAGGTCGCCCAGCACGAACCCGCTTTCCGCGGCGTTCTGGCGTCCCAGGCGCATGGCCTCGATGTTGGAGGAGATGATCTCGTCGTCGTTGTCGCGGCCACGGCGGAAGCGGGCTTCGACAAAATCCTCGAGGTATTGCTGGGGCATGTGGACCAGTTGGGCCAAAGCGCCGATGACGACCATGTTGGCGGCGCGGTTATTGCCCGTGGAGCGGGCCAGCGTGTCGATGGCCAACCCGAAAGAACGTGGGTCGGTCATCGTGAAGTCATCTGCGTTGTAGATGATGACCCCGCCCTCGCGCACGTCTTCGGCGTGGGTTTCGTAGGCTTCCTCGTTGAACGCGACCAGGACATCGATCTCGTCGCCGGAGCTGAGGACAGGTTCGGTGCGGATGCGGGCCTGGGTCCAGGTGGGTCCGCCGAGAATCTGGGAGGGGAAGGTGGCGTAGGTCAGGGCGTGGTAGCCGACCTGAGTAGAAGCTTGGGCCAAGCCTTCGGCTGAGGTAACGACGCCCTGTCCGCCCTCACCGGCGAACCGGACGACGAAGTCGTTCATTTGCATCTGGAGGTTCCTCCGAACCGGCTATGGTTTGCCAAACGCCGGCGGTTTCGTGGACCGGAGCCGAGGCGCGTGTCGTCGCGGACACAAAATAACACCCGCCCGGCCGGTGATGGGAAGGTGTCGCCAAAAGGCTATCAGGAGTATTGCGGGGAAAGCACCCTATAGGGAGGCATTCGAGACCCGGCCACGCCATTGCGAAAACGATGCGAGCACGATAACGCCGATGTGTTTAGCGGACGGAATATAGCATTGCAGGGCCGGAAATGTCAATTTTGAGGCCGTTGTCCGTCGTCAGTCATGGACGCAGCCGGCGCACTTCTGCTTCCAGATACCGGGCGCGGGCTTCGGCGTTGTTGGCGCGGGTTTCGGCAGCATTGGCGCGGGCTTCGGCCTGGATTCGGGCGGAGAGCTCGGCGTTGGCGCGTTCCCGCTCGCTGTCAAACGTGGCGATGTGCTCCCCGGTGGCAGGGTCGTGCCAGCCCAGCCGGCCGCGCGTCCAGCGCAGGAACAGGCCCAATACTGCGGTGTAGCCCTGCAACGACCCGTCAGACAGTTCCTCGATGTCGATGGTTTCGTACCGCCCGTTCACCAGGCGGTCGCCGGCCAGTTTCGTCCCGTGATACTCTCCCGTCTCGTCAAACCGCCAATACTCGGGTATCCCCTGGCGCGCGTAGGCAACTCGTTTGGCGCCCGTGTCAACGTGGCGGGTGCTCCGCGACGCGACTTCCATCACGAAGTCCGGCGGCTTGCCCTGCTCTTCGATGATGTATCCGTTGCGTGCTTCGTAGGCCGCCGGGTCGGCGTCAAAGACCACCAACAGGTCGGGGTAATGGCTGCCGGCCATGCTGCTCGTCCGCTGGGTCACCACGTAACGCTCGCTGGACACGATGGTAGTTTCAGGGTTGCCCAGATATTGAGCAAGGTGGTGATGCTGCCCGGTTTCGGACAGGTGCCTGGCGTTGGTCATCTTTTCGTCTTGTGACAGGGGCGCGTCGGGCAGGATGAAGGCGTCGGACGCGGGAGGAGTTTTGGAGTGGATGCCGGCGGTGGTCATGTGGGACCTCCGGGTTTAGGGTTGGTGGATTGTTTAAGGCTGTGGGTTGTTTAAGGCTATTGTAGCAGCCGGCCGGTCAGAACTTCGCTGCGGCTGGACCACGAAAGGTCGATGATGTGCGCCATGGCGTCGTCCGCGACGTGGTGATGCTCTGTCACCCACGCGATCTCGTCGGCCAGGGTAGCGCCGAGGATACCAGGATCATCGGTGGCGATTACGAACGGGGCATCGCTGGCAAGGAAGGTCTTTACGGGGTGGTGTTCGGGGCCGGTGATTCCGCCAATGCGCCGGTTTGAAGTGGGGCACACTTCAATGACCGTCCCCAAAGCGCGGATGCAACGGATCGCGTACTGCTGGCGTTGTGTGATCTCGTCGAGCTTGGCGTCGTCGTATTCAATGGTCAGCAGGTATTTCGTGGGGAGAGCCTTTAGGCGTTCCAATTCTCTCGCGACGGCAACGGCGTCCACCTGGACACCGAATTTGGCGAGTCCGTCCCGGTGGTTCAGATCGTAGTTCAGCTGGTCGATGCGCTCAGCTACGCTCTCATTACGGGTGTGGTTTCCGTAGAGGCGCGGGTCAACGCCCAGCGAGATGGCGTGACCGAGGCGGTGGGCCCCGAACTCCGCCGCCTCATGGACCCAGCGGACGGCGCTCTCCAGGGACTTGTCGTTGAAACCCTCGCCGACGTGATACAAGATGGCCAAGGCCCGGTCGGGATGCCGATGGTTGAAATCCTTGACAGCATCGAACAGCTCACGCTGGTCCCTGGGCGGGTATCCCTCTTCCGCGTTGCAGAAGTCTATGCCGGTCAAAAAGCTGCCCAATGGGCCCAGCGCTGCTTTATTGACCACCTCCCAGGTCGGCCACGGGTTTTCCCGGGGCAAACTGACGGCAAGTCGTGGTTGTATATCCGAATCCGCCCATTTGCCGTAGGACGCCAACATGGCGTGGATCAGTTCCTCCGCTTGCCCGCGCGAATACCGCAGGCCCACGTTCATTCTTTGTTCGATGTATCCCACGTTCTGCCGTCGTTGTGCCGCGACGGTCCGGTGAATGAACCGGCAAATGCCGTCGATGAGGACCGGCAACGACACCTCTCCCCTGGAGAACCGCACTGAATCGCCGCCATGAAGCAGCATGTCGTATTTGGCCTGGAACCGGTCGAAGTTGCCGGCATCGTCGTCGCCGAATACGAAGAGGCGATGGAATTCGCTTTGAGAGCCTGCTACTCCCCGGCGGCAGCGTTCGAGAATCTCGGTGATGGGAGGGACAACGCCGTACACTCGGCGATAGTTGTCCTGGTAAGTCGTCCAATCAACTTCCCGGTGCAGCAGGAACTCCAGAAAGTCCGCAGAATCTATGCACCCGTACAGGTGAGTGTGGAGGTCGGCCAGTTTTCTGTGGTTGTTGCGCATGTTCACAGTTTAGCAGCGACGCCGGAGATGCTCCGGGTTTACCGTGCGCCGCGTTGATGGCATCAGCATTGCTACCGGGCCGTTTGAAAGTTAATCCGTCATTCCCGCGCAGGCGGGAATCCAGAAGATGGTTGTGCTCAGGATGTCCTGGATTCCGGCTTTCGCCGGAATGACGGGTTAGGGTGAAAAGCCGCTACCCTCGACTTTGAAAATGCCCTGGCATTGCTATTGCTTGGATTTCAGATGATTGATATTGCTATAATCGTGCGCCATGTCGATCAGCCTGGACGTTGTCATACCCTGCCTGAACGAGGAGCGGGCGCTGCCGGTGTGCATCCGGCGGCTGCATGCGTTCATGTCCGAGCGCATGGGGCGCTACGACTGGGGGATTGTGGTGGCGGACAACGGCTCCACCGACGGGACGCTGGACGCGGCGGAGGCGTTGTCGCAGGAGTTCCCGCAGGTCCGCTACATCAGGCTGGAGCAGCGGGGCCGTGGTCGCGCATTGCGCCGGGCGTGGACAGAGAGCCGCGCCGACGTCGTGGCGTACATGGACGTTGACCTGTCCACGGATCTGGGCAGCCTGCCGCCAATGATCGCGGCCATCGCGGACGATGGGTACGACGTGGCGACGGGTTCGCGGCTGCTACCGGAATCGCAGGTGGTTGGGCGGACGCTGAAGCGGGAGATCACGTCGCGGGGGTACAGCCTGCTGTTCCGCACGATGTTCTTCACCACGTTCCGCGACGCGCAGTGCGGGTTCAAGGCGGCGAGCCGGCGGGCGGCGGACGACCTGGCGCCGCTGGTGGAGGACAACGGCTGGTTCTTCGACTCGGAGTTGCTGATCCTGGCGCAGAAGTGTGGCTACCCGATCAAGGAGCTGCCGGTGCATTGGGAGGATGATCCGGATACGCGGGTGCGCATCCTGCGGACGGCGTGGGAGGACGTGAAGGGGCTGCTGCGGCTGAAGTTCGGCGGGGTGAGTCGGGTGCGGCGGGCGTTGGGGGATGCTGGGAAGACGTAGCTGAAACCTATGCAGGTAGGGGCGGGCGCCGCTATATAACCGAGTTCAGGTTGTTGACCAATCAAAGACGTCGGACCACTAGCTGCCGACGCCAGGAACCGCCGCCTGATTCCCGCCGAACTGACACCGTGGTAGGTAGAAAGTCAGGGCAACCCTGCGGGGATATGGCTACTGTACGACTCTCCTGAACTTGGGCAGGGTGATCTCGTCGTTGACTGCCTCAAAGACTACTTCCACTTCCATGCCGATCTCGATGTCGTCCGCGTCACAGTCCACCAGATTGCTGACGAGGTGGACTCCCTCCTCCAGCTCAACTTCCACCACGCCCCAGGGGAGACGCTCCCGGAAGGCCGGGTTCACCGGCTGGCGGGTTATGACGTAGGTGTAGATCTTGCCCTTCCCCGGCGACTCCACCCACTCCAGGTTGGACGAAGCGCACTCCGGGCAGTTAGGGTTTGGCGGATGGTGGAAGGAACGGCAGTCCAGGCAACGCCGCAGCACCAGCCGGCGCTGCCGGCACTGGTCCCAGAATTCCTGGTTGTCCAGGTTGGGCACCGGCAGGGGAAAATTAGCAGTAGTCATAGCGGCCTCACCTCCTCAGTATCAGGGCGCCCGAGCCGTCACCACTGTCAACCAGCCCCAACTCCGCGCCCTCCACCTGAGCCTGCGACTGTCCCCGCAACTGACGCACCACTTCGATGATCTGGTTCATGCCCTGAAGGTAGGCCTCGGATAGGTGCCCGCCGGAAGTGTTGACCGGCAGTTCTCCGCCCACTTCAATCCTGCCCCCTTCGACGAAGGGCCCGCCCTCGCCGCGCTGGCAGAAACCGTAGTCCTCCAGCTTGGTGATAATCACCGAACTGAAGTGGTCGTAGAAGCCTACTACGTCAATGTCCTGCGGGGTGACCCCGGCCTCGCCGAACAACTCGGGGGCCATCAGGGCTCCGCCGCTTTCGTCCCAGGAACGCCCGTGCCCGCCCATACCGGCCAGCAGCGTTTGGGCAGCGCTGGTGATGTACACGGGAGGCTGTTTCAGGTTGGCCGCCCTTTCCGCCGAGGTGATGACGAAAGCGTTGGCCCCGTCAGCCTCCAGCGCGCAGTCCAGTATGTGCAGGGGGTCGAAGAACATTCTGGAGGTCAGGTAGTCCTCCATGGTGATGGGCCGGCCGTGCATGATGGCCTTGGGATTGAGACAGGCGCTATTTCGGAAGGCCACCGCCACCGCGCCAAAATGCTCCATCTTGGTGCCGAACTCGTGCATGTGGCGACGCGCCCGCAGCGCGCTGGATTGCCCCGGCACCAACAGGCCGTAAGGCTCGGTGAATGCGGAGGGGCCCAGGCCCCGGCGGGTGGTGACGGTGCCGGAGCCATAACGTTGCCCGGAGCGGCCGTTGACTGAACGATACACCAGCACGTTGTTGACCAAGCCTTGGGCAACGGCCATCGCCGACTGTATGACCAGGCCGCAGGCGGCCCCGCCCAGCGGCCCCAATTCGCCGTAGTACCGCAGGTAGGGAATACCCAGGCAGGCGGCTAATTCCCCCTGGGGTGTGGAGTCGGCGGTAAACTTCACGATGCCGTCAATATCCTGGGGAACCAGACCCGCATCGGCAATGGCGCGGTTGGCCGCTTCCACGGCCATGCTCAACTCGGTCCTGCCGGAGTCCCGGTTGTAAACCGTCTCTCCCACGCCAACGATCGCGCATTTGTCCTTCAAGGTACTCATGTACGGCCCTCCTGTCTTGGCCAAACACCCGCCGCCGCAAGGAATGGTGGTGGCTATCGGCTAACCGTCATTGCAAAGATGTTCGACTACTGGCAACGTTTGGATGAACGAAGTTTCGACGATTTCCCCGTCCGCCTCGATTAATGAATCCGGCACGTTGCAGATCGGAGACCAACTCACGGATTTCGGGAGACAAATTCGTAACAGGCGGTACGGCTCAGTTGTCTAAGGGCAAAAGAAATGGCTGGCCGAGGGAGACTGTATCCAGAACCTTCGAGTTGGCAGTGGCCCTATGATACCATTGAGGAAGAATGGAGAATGGGTCTCACGCAAAGCGATTTTGGGGAAAGGCGGATCGCCAGGATC
>VXOG01000043.1 GCA_009840165.1 Chloroflexota bacterium | reverse complement strand
GATCTCCACGCGTAAGATCGTCGGCAGCGTCTGATGGGTATCAGATACAAGCAGTAGCCGTTCTGGATCAGAGCAGCGACCGGCACATCCTGATTTTGCTGGCCGACACTCCCGAAACGCTGAGCAAAGCGGTTGGAAGCTTGTTCGACGGCAAATACAGACAAGACCTTGTAAATGATTTCGCCTCGGTTACTTCTTTCGCTACAGAGAGCAAATAACTTATGAAACTTGACCTCGGTTCTTTCAGATGGCCCTTCCTGACCCTGGGTTTGTTGGCGGCGTTGGCCTTAGCGGGTTGCACTCAGCCCGAGCCGACCGATTCGGAAACGCCCCCCACGGAAGCGCCGCCGGTTGTTGCCATGCCTACGGCGCCTGGCCAGGAAATCCCCGTATCGGATTTCGTCGGGCAGCACGAGGCCATTGCAGAAGAGTGGGACATGTTCTACAATGATTTCGACCAGTGGAGCGCGAGCCTCTCGTCATGCCATCCCGATGCAATGCACATCGCCCTCAATGATTTCGCGGTTTCATTCAATGCAGTAACGGAGCAGGCGCGCGACCTGACCCGCGGTTCGACCAGTGGGGAACTGGCCGACCTGGTCATTGCCGCGGCAGAGGAAGAGGAAGCTGCATTCAGGCAACTCCGTGATCATTGGCAGCCCAACAACGTTGCCCTGTTCGAGAATGTGGAGCAACAGCGCACGAAGTCTGCGCAGGCTCAAAAGAGCGCGGAAGACCGGGCTATTGAGCTTCGAGAGGGGTTTGAAGACACCGCCGACCCCGAGGCGGTCGCCGAATTCCAAGCCGCTTTTGCGCCGATCAAAGCAGATTGGGAAGCGCTGCACGATGACTATGAATCACTGCAAGAGGATGCCGAGTCGCTGGGAGCCGATGCTGTCCTCGAGGGCCTCGAATCACATGCGAAAGGGCTTGAGGCCATCGCCGAAGCCATAGATGAGCTTCCTGAATTGGAAGAGGCCGAGGAAACGGTGGAAGCTCTCAAAGAGGCCGTGGCGAATGAGACGGAAGCATTTGAAGAGGCGATAGAGTCAACCAAAGCCGGCGGGTCCAATGGTGAGGGCAAAGCCGCCACGGAATCTGAAGGCGATGGCGAAGCCGATGGCGAGAGTGAGGCCGCTACCGAATCTGAAGGCGATTCAGAGTCTGACAGCGCATCCGAAGGGGGAGCCAATCTTCCCGACTTCGAGCCGTTGGAGGCCAGCGTGGAGGCGAGCGCAGAGTCAGTGAAACAGGCTGACCGTGACATTGACGATCTGGCGGATCCCGATGCCGAAAAAGGTTTGGCCGAGTTGCAAGTTTTCGATACGGAATATGAGCGGCTGCTGCGGACTTGGGCTGCTTTTGACGAACGCTACAATGACTGGCGCAAGAACGACGCCGGGTGCGACCGGGCAGAAGTAGCCGCAGAACTTGAGCAGTACAGCCTCCGCATCAGTCAGCTGGCACGCGACGTGCGGGGGCTTCCCAGCGCAGGCTACCTGCTGCCCATTTACACGCTGCTCACCGAGGCCGCGGCCCGGGATGAGAGCGCCGTTCGCACCCTCCGTTACACCTGGCAGCCCTTTACTCTGGACTCGTTCAAGGCTGTGCATCAGGAAAGAATCAACACGGAGAGCCTCCGCAGAGAGGCGGAAATCGCCGTGCAAGAGCTTCGGCGCAGATCATAGATCGGACTACAGTCCACACGGACTTAGGGAGGCATCAGGAATGGCGCTGCCACCGGATCGCATCGATTACCTGCCCATCATAGACCGGCCAGTCATCAAGTGGCCGAACGACGCTCGGGTCGCCCTGTGGATCTCACCCAACGTCGAGCACTACGAGTATTTGCCCATCAATGAAGGCGTCCGAGACCCGTGGCCCCGAACGCCGTACCCGGACGTGCAGCAATATACTTACCGGGATTACGGCAATCGGGTCGGCTTCTGGCGCATGCTCGAACCGCTGGACAAACACGGGATACGCTGCTGCGTATCCCTCAACCTTGCCGTGCTGGAACACTTTCCGGAAATAGCGGAAGCGATGATTGAGCGCGACTACGATTTCATGAGCCACGGCATCTACAACACGCAGTACCTCTACACCTGCACCGAGGACGAGGAGCGCGAATTTTACCGCGACTGTATCGACACGCTGCGGCGGCACACCGGGAAACAATTGAAAGGTATGCTGGGCCCAGCCATCACCGGCACGGTGAATACGCCGGACCTGATGGCCGAAGCCGGATTGATCTACCACACCGACTGGTTCCACGACGACCAGCCGACCCCCATCAAGGTCAACAAGGGCGGCAAGCTGGTGTCGGTGCCTTACTCCATCGAGCTGAACGATTCCTCGGTGCTGCGGGACAACCACTACAGCGCCGAGTATTTTGCCGACATCTGCAAGGCTCAGTTCGACCAACTCTACAAGGAAGGCGCAGAGGGCGGCCGCGTCATGTGCATTGCCCTGCATCCCTTCCTGATCGGCCAACCCCACCGCATCAAGTATCTGGAAGAAACTCTCGATTACATCATGGCCCACGATGGCGTCTGGCAGACCACCGCCGACGAAATCGCGGAATACTACATTGCCAACTACTACGACCAGGCTGTGGCCCACGCCCAGCAACTGGTTCGGTGAGTCGCTAATATGCCTGCTCAACGAACATTTGGGATGGACCATCCACACCACGAATGGTCGCCAATCATCACCAGGCCCGTACTTCGATGGCCAAACGATGCGAGGGTCGCACTTTGTGTCATCCTGGTGCTGGAACACATGGAATGGGAACCGCCGGCAGGAGCATTCCAGGTAGCCGGCTTGGCCGGCGGTTCCGCACCTCGCGCCTTCCCCGATTACGCCCGGCTGTCGCACCGGGAATACGGCCACCGGGTCGGGATATTCAGGTTGCTGGACATCCTGGAAAACCACAGTATCCCGGCTACGATAGCCATGGATGCCATTACGGCGGAGAACTACCCGTACCTGGTGCGCCATTGCCTTGACCGAGGCTGTGAAATTATCGGACACGGCGTATCGGTCAGCCGGATGATTACCAACAACATGGCCGAAACCGAGGAGAGAGACTACATTCAGTCGTCTATTGATGCCCTGTCCCGCGCCACCGGCTCCGCTCCGCAAGGCTGGCTGGGTCCCGAGTATGGCGAGTCGGAACGGACCCCGCGGCTATTGGCCGACGCGGGTATCCGGTACGTCTGCGACTGGGCTAACGACGAGCAGCCTTTCCCCATGACTGCCGGGGATAACCCTTTCTTTGCCCTGCCGCTGCTCTACGAATTGGACGACGTAGCGTCGGTGGCGCAGCGCAAGGTCACGGTGGTCGATTACCAGCGGCGTCTTACTGAAAGTTTCGACGTGCTGCACGAAGACGGCGCTGCCAACGGTCGGCTGATGGCATTGAACTGGCATCCGTGGCTGGTGGGACAGCCCTTCCGTGTTGGCGCGGTGGACGAGGCGCTGGGTTACATGATGGGAAAGGGCTCGGTGTGGGCTGCCACCGGATCCGAAATCATAGAGTGGTATCAGTCACAAACGGGTTGACGGAGGGATGACATGCCTTCCTCATTGATTCGCGGGAAGTATATCCTGACCGCCGCCGGAGATGCGGGTGGAATCGCCACGCTGTTGGATGCGGCGGTGTACCAGGAAGACGGCCTTATCGTTGACGTTGGTCCTTACCAGCATTTGCGGGCGAGATATTCGGCCGATGCTGAATTGGGTGGCCCGAATTATTCAATCATTCCGGGATTGGTGAACTCGCACCACCACGGACGTGGGGTCACGACCCTACAGATGGGCACCTGCGACGACTGCCTGGAAATGTGGATTCTGGCCGGCTGGGGACGCCGGCCCTACGACCACTATTTGATGACGTTGTACACCGCGCTGAACATGCTGGAGTCTGGCACCACCACCGTGATGTACAACCATCCACAGACGGCGGCGGCTACTCTCAAAGAGGACGTGGAGGCAGTGCTGCGCGGATTTCTGGATGCCGGGATGCGAGTAGCGTTTTCCAGCTACTTGAGGAACCAGAACCGCGTAGTTTACGACGAAGATGGGGCATTCCTATCCGGGCTCCCTACAGATCTGGCCGATGATGTGCGCCGCTACCTGGCCGTCAGCCATATGGACGATGACGAATACTTCGCTTTTACGGATGACATGCACCGCGAGTATCACGATCATCCGTCGGGAAAGGTCAGAGTCTTGCTGAGTCCCGCCAACGTTCAGTGGAACTCGGACGAATTTCTGCTGCGCGTGAAAGAGCGGGCCGCAAGTCTCCAGACGGGCATACACATGCACCTGGTGGAAAGTCCGTATCAAAAGGACTATGGAATCAGGACCTGGGGCATGACGCCGGTAGAACACCTGCAGGAACTGGAGTTCTTGGGGCCGGAAGCCTCTTTTGCCCACGCCGTTTGGCTCACCGAGCGCGATATCGAACTGCTGGCAGATTCCGGCGCCACCGTGTGCCACAACGCCAGTTCCAACCTGCGTCTCAAGAATGGCATTGCGCCCGTAAACCCGATGCTGGAGGCCGGCGTCAACGTGGCCATGGGCACTGATAGCACCGCCATCAACGATGATGACGACCTGTTGCAGGAAATGAGGCTTGTGAACAAGCTCCACCGCCAGCCGGGATTAGAATCTCCAGCCATCACGTCGGAACAGGTGCTGGCGATGGCGACCACAAACGCCGCCGCTCCCACTGGGTTTGGAGACGTCATCGGCAGGCTGGAACCCGGCCGCCGCGCAGATATGGTTCTCATTCGCCTGGACGGCCTCGAAGATCCTTACCTGGACGGCGACGTTCCGCCGGTGGAAACCATCATCGGTCGAGCCAAGTCCCGCGACATAAGTTCCGTAATCGTTGATGGCGAGGCGCTGATCCAGAACGGGCAGCACCAGCGAATCAGCAAATCGGACGTGGCGCGGGAGCTGCGGGAGCAACTGGCGCTCCCGGTGGATGCGGGAACCCTGGCCACCAGGCGGATGGCCAACCGATTGACTCCATACGTGGAAAGTTTCTACCGGAGCCACCGGCCCCGTATGGAGAATCCCCATTACGTGTACAACAGCCGCAACTGAAAACTAATAGATGAGATTCCGTCCCGGTGGTCCGTCAACTGTCCTGGATCGCGGTCCTGAATCCGGGATTCAGCATGTAGGTGTCCAACCTCTTATGGAATTCCACGGGCCGGGGCAAGTTGATGTTGCCGTTCGCGCGCTGCACTCTCCGCAGGGCGTGGCCGATGCTGACTTGCGTGGTCCTGATAGTGTCGGTTGCGATCCCCAATTCCGAAGTGATGGCGCCTCGGGTCATGCCCTCTGCACCCGCCACTGCGAGGACCGCGACCAGTCGGCGGGCATTCTCAGACATATTTGCGACCAACTCATTGCTCAGGTGTTGGTCCCATTGAGCCGGCCAGGACGGTTCAGGAAGGGGCTGGGGGTGCGCTGAATTGGCTATCCGATCCTCCCACATTTGTCGGGATCCTTCGGGCAGTTCAAACTCCGTACTCGCCTCCACCTCCGCGGAGGTTTGTTCATTTTCATCCCGGCTATTTTCTCCATGAGGCAACTCCGGCGTGCCCTGGAGTTCGTTGCGGCCGCCCACTGCGGCGATGCGTCGCAGCGCGTCCATAGTTTCTTCCAGATCACCTTCGATACAGATTGTTATCACAATAGGGGGCATTGTGCGCTCCGAGTAAATTTATGGCGGCGAGGTGTAGGCCAATAGTATCATGTTTCATTCTCCAGTAATTTAGGGGTAAGAACAAAGAAGGATTGAAATGCCTCGCTACGCTCTTGCGGTAGATGTCGGCGGTACGTTTACGGATGTCGTACTGTGCGAACTCGAAACCGCCGCACAGATTGTCCACAAAACACCATCGACGCCTGAGGACCCTTCGGTTGGATTCATGCGTGGTCTGTCGGAAATTCTCCGAAACCGAGGTGTACCCTTTAACGACCTGGTCCACATCTTTCACGGCACCACCATCGCGACCAACTCCGTCCTCGAACAGAAGGGCGCGCGGGTTGGCCTGTTAGTCACCAACGGCTACAAGTATGTCCTGGAGATAGCCCGGCACGGTACGCCCCGCTTGGCAAATCCCAACCTGTGGGTTAAACCTGAACGCCCAGTGCGGCCCCGGGATTGCCTGGAAGTTAACGAGCGCACCGCCTTCGGAGGTGAAATCCTTCAACCACTGGAAGAAGCGGACGTCATCCGTGCCGCGCAGCACTTTGCCAACGCCGGCGTCGCCACCGTTGCGGTGTCGTTCCTTCATTCCTACGCCAATCCCACGAACGAGCGGCGGGCAAGGGAGATTCTGGAGCATGAGCTGCCGGGAGTGCCAGTTTCCCTATCTTCTGACGTACTGCCCGTGTATCGTGAATACGAGCGCGCGATCACAACGGTGCTCAACGCATACGTTACGCCCCGGGTAAGCCGCTATATCGACAACCTCAAGCGTTCTTTGGACGATTCCGGCATATCAGCGTCGTTGTCCATAATGAAGTCCAACGGCGGCATCATTGGGGCCGACACGGCAGTCAGGCAACCCGTGTACACCGCACTGTCCGGTCCGGCGGCCGGCGTTATGGCCGCAGTCCAAATTGCCGAGACAACGGGAATCGACAACTGTATCTCGTTCGACATGGGCGGGACCAGCACCGACGTATCACTGCTCCGCAACCGGCAGGCCGGTCTTACCCTTGACGGCAAGTTGGGCGATTGGCCGGTTCAGCTTCCAATGCTGGACATAGCCACCATTGGCTGCGGCGGCGGTAGCTTGGCGTCGGTTTCGCCCTACGGCAGCCTTACCGTTGGCCCTGACAGCGCCGGCGCCGATCCCGGTCCGGCGTGTTACGGCAGGGGCGCGGCCTTGCCTGCGGTTACGGACGCCAACCTGGTGTTGGGACGGGTCAGCACTCGAATAGCAGGCGGCCAGTTGGTTCTGGACACAGAAGCCGCGCGCCGCGCCATCGTAGATGCTGTAGCGGCCCGGCTGAACCTGGACGTGCCAACGGCAGCCAGCGGTATCCTGAAAATCGCCAATAACGCCATGGTCGGAGCTATCCGCAACATTAGCGTTGAGCGAGGACACGACCCAAGGGATTTCGCCCTGGTAGCCTACGGTGGAGCTGGCCCCATGCACGCAATCGACGTGGCGAATTTGCTCGGCATCAAGACCGTGGTTGTTCCTCCGCACCCCGGCACTACTTCGGCGTATGGGCTTCTTGCGGCAGAGTTCAAGAACGATTACGCCCGGACTTTCCCACAGCGAGCACCGAATTATGATCTGGAAAGCATGGCCGCCGTATTTGCGGATTTGCGGCAAGAGGGCCTAGCCTGGCTGGATGGAGAAGGCGTACCCGCTGCCAGCCACACAATCAATTTTTCCGCCGATCTTCGCTACGCTCACCAGGGTTCGGAACTGACCGTCTCTTACCGGCATCCACAGGTCAATGAGGAAGGCTTTCAACAGATGCTCCAAGAGTTTCACACCGAGCACGAACAACTCTACGGCTTTTCGCTGGACCAGCCGGTGGAGATCGTGACGCTGCGCGCAACCGCTTCCGGTAACGTGGGAAAGGCCAGGATGCAGGTCATTGCTGACGATGGAGCCGGCGCCGGAGGTTTGACGCTTGACGATGCCCTGACCCAAAGACGCCCGGTACATTTCGACGAAATGTCAGGGTTCGTCGATTGTCCGATTTATCGACGAGAGGGGCTGCCACCCGGGGCAGAATTCGGTGGGCCGGCAATCCTGGAAGGGATGGACTCTACAGTCGTCCTCAACCCGGGTTGGACGGCCCGGATTGATCAGTATGGAAACTGCATCATGCATTCTGAAGGGAACCTACTATGACTAATACCAACGCCTGCCCAGCGCCTGTCGATCCGATAACCCGCCAGTTGATTCGCGGTGGTTTGCGTGCTGCTCGCCTGGAATGCGAATTAATCATCGAGCGGACGGCCATGTCCGCCTTCATCCGTGAGAAGAAGGATTACACCGTGAGTTTCCTGGATCGGGATGGTCAGGAAATCTACGGCGACACCATGGGCAGCGACATCCTGGGTTGCGTGTGGCGGCACTATCCGGTCGAATCCATGTGTCCGGGTGACCTTTACTGGTACAACGACCCCTATCTTTCCGAAGGGAGCATAACCCATACCCCGGACATGGTTTTCATCGCGCCGGTCTTTTATGAGAACGAGGTGGTTGCTTACTGCCACTCCTTCGCCCACTTCTGGGATCTGGGTGGTTCCCGGCCCGGCAGCATCGGACCCGCCAACACCGAAATCTTCCATGACGGCACCCTGGTGCCTCCCATCAAGATCATCGACGCGGGCCGGCTCAACGACGAAGCCTACCGCATCATTCTGCGGAACTCCCGCTATCCTGACCTATTGGAGGGCGACTCGCGCGCCTTGATGTCCGCTGCCAACCGGGCCCAGGAACGCCTGCTGGAGATGTTCGACCGCTTTGGGAAGGACTCCATGTTGGCCGCCATCGTTCACGACCAGGCTGATACCGCTCGCCTGGTCCGGGACAAGACCCTGGACTTGATCCCGGAAGGGGAGTACGCAGTGCGCGACTACATGGATCATGGCGGGGTGGGAGACGAGTGGCATTCGTTCCATGTCAAGCTTAGCAGGAGAGGCGACGAGGTGCTGCTGGACGCCACCCAAAGCGACGACCAGGCCCACGGTTCCATCAATTTCATCGCCAGCGATGGCGCGCTCAAAGCCTACTTTGGTCAGTACTTCCACCAGTTCGATTCATCGCTGCTGGCCAATCACGGACTTCTGGCCGGGATCGACAACGTACAACTGCGGTCCGGGAGTATCCTACAACCCGAATGGCCGGCTGCCCTGGGCTGTCGCGCCCACACTTTCACCAAGCTCAAGAGCGCAGTGCGCGCAGTAGTCGCGCAGGCAACCGACGGCGACGTGATGGCGGGTGCTGCCGTGTACGTCATCGCCTACTGGCGCATGAAGGATGGTAAAAGCGGCAACTGGCTCCTGTGCACCGACGGGATCGCGGTCGGCCACGGGGCCCGGCCATTCAGCGACGGCTTGGACGCCATTTATCAGCGGCACAACGAAAACTACCCTGGCGAATTCATGGAAATGGAATATCCGCTCCGGCTGGAACGCTACGCCATATCAACCGATTCGGGCGGGCCCGGTAAGTTCCGGGGCGGTTGCGGCGTCATCCGAGACGTGCGGCTGCTGGCCGACGAAGGAACTTTTGGCCTCCGCGTTGAAAACCACATTTTCCCCACATGGGGAGTGGCAGGTGGCATGGGCGGCGGGTTATCCAGGGTAGTGCTCAATCCGGGATGCCCGGATGAACGGGAAATCCGCCCCTTCTCCGACGACAACCACTGGAAGGCCGGAGACCTAGTGCGGGTCTATACCGCCGGCGGCGGTGGGTGGGGCGATCCTTTGGAACGCGATCCCGCCATGGTTCTGGATGATTATCTCGACGGCTTCGTCTCCTTCGACTCGGCCAGGGAAAGTTACGGAGTGGTGATTGACCTTGATGCGCTGAAAGTGGACGCCGACGCTACACTCGCGCAGCGCGGTGCCATTCGCGCCGGGCGGGGCGATACCAAGATGTTCCACCGTTTCAACTACTTCAACACGGAATCGGAAGAATACGAGTGGATCAACCGGAACATTCCCCGGGATGCTCGGTGAGGCGGCACGCTACTATGGAAAGCCGACTCACATGTGGAAAGCACGGGCAACAAAATGGAGCGGAAGACGGGATTCGAACCCGCGACCTTCTCCTTGGCAAGGAGACGCTCTACCACTGAGCCACTTCCGCCCGCGACCGTATCTCTATCTTGAACAGTCGATAGTGTATCAAGGTTTAGTATAACTCCAATCCTCACCCCTGTACAGTCAGCCGGCCTTCGGGGTAGCGTGGCAATTCAGGTGTTTTGAAGGAAGGATGCTCCCCCTCACCCCAATCCTCTCCCACCAGGGGAGAGGGAGTTTTCAATTAGAAAACCTCCTAAAACGGAATGCTACCGTTCTTCTGCAAACACGGCGTCGGCCTGTTCCAGGGCTTCCTCCACGTAAGGCCACCCGCGATACCATCCCGCCTGGGAGAAAACCTCGCAGATCTCGCGGCGGGACAGGCACAGTTCGAGGGCATAGCCGATGTGCTCGCGCAGTTGCTTCATGTGGCCGCGGCACATCAGCGCCACCAGGATGCAGACGGTGCGCTCCTTTGGGGTCAGGTCGCCCCGCGCCCACACCTCGCCGAAGTTGTAGGCTTCGACCAAGACGGCAGTTTCGGGCGCCAGTTCGTGGGACAAAGTGTTCCCTAAATCGACGCTGGCCTGTTGGCCCCAATTGGCCCGGCGGATCTGCCGTGCGCGTTCGAGCTTTTCCTCTACCGATGCCAGCCAGTCGGCCTCCAGAGGATCGCTGTCCTCGGCCTGCCACATCGGCTGCTCATTGATGACGCGCTGGGCCTGCGCCAGAGAAGAAACGGTAGCCGGTATGCCCGCGTAGAAGATCAGTTGCAGGAAGATTCCCTTGATCTTCTGCGGGGACATTCCCAAGGATAGACCAACCCGGATCTGGTGCTGGAGGCCGAATTCCCAGCCGTTGCAGCATTGGGCTGCGATGGTGGCGATGCTGCGGAGGGTTACGTCCAGGCCCGGCACCTGCCAAACGCCGCCCCACATGACCTCTTCCTGTAGCTTTACGTAATCTGCGCTGATGTCGGGGAGTGCTCCAGTGAGCCGGCCCTGGGGCACGTATTGGTCAATGAAGGCGTGGAGGTTTGCGGCTTTACGCGCGAGGTCGGCGGCGGTGTCCATAGGTCATTCTCCCGATGTTGAGCCATCCTTCGACAAGCTCAGGATAAGCGGATATTGCTACGAAGTACCGCTCATGGCGAGCGTGTCGGGCCACGAGCCTGGAAAACTTCGCTGGCCTGCTCAAGGGCATCCTCGGCGCAGGGCCAGCCCCGGTACCATCCGGCCTGGGCAAACACCTCGCAGATCTCCTTCTCGTCCAGTCCGGCGTCCAGCGCGTACCCGATGTGACGTCTCAGTTGTTTCATGTGACCCCGGCACATCAACGCCGCAAGGATACACACCATGCGCTCACGGGTGTCCAGGTCGGCGCGTCGCCACACTTCTCCGAAGAGATAGCCGTCCACCAATTCCGCGGATTCGGGAACGAGCTGCCGGGCGAGGGAGTTTTCGATTTCGGCGTTGGCGTGCTCGCCCCAATTCGCTACGCGGATCACGTTGCCCTGAGCCAACATATCATCAATGGAGTCCAGCCATTCAGCGTCGATGGGTACGTCGTCCGATCTCCACTCCTCTCGCTCGTTGATCACTTCTTGGGCGATGCGGAGGCCGAAGACGGTGGCGGGGACGCCGGCGTAAAACATGAGCTGGATGAATATCCCCTTGATTTGCGGTGGGGTGATACCAACGGTGAGCCCGGTACGTACCTGGTGCTCGACGCCAAAATCGTAGCCGTTGACGCACTGGGCGGTGATGGTGGCGAAGCTGCGCAGCTTGAGGTCCAGACCTTCGGCCAGCCAGACGCCGCCCCACATCAGCTCGTGCTGCACCTGCACGAAATCGGCCAATACTGGGGTGGGCCTAGCGTAGGGTAGGTGCTGGTCGAAAAATTGCCGCAGCTTCGCCGACTTTTCCTGAAGTTCCCGTACCGTGGTCATGGTGGTAATCTCCTGAATCGTCCTTGATCAGGCATTCGATTCCGCGAATACGTCGCGGGCTTGCTCCAGGGCGTCTTCCACGTGGGGCCATCCCCGGTACCAGCCGGCCTGGGCGAACACTTCGCAGATCTCCCTCTGATTGAACCCCATGTTCAGCGCGTATCTGATGTACCGCCGTAACTGCTTCCAATGCCCGCGGGCCATCAGTGCGGCGAGCACGCACACCATACGCTCTTTCGGCGACAACTGGTTCGGCATCACCGCGCCCGCTCTCTACAATCAGCATCGGTACA
>VXOG01000093.1 GCA_009840165.1 Chloroflexota bacterium | reverse complement strand
CCAATCCGCTCACGGTGAGCCTGTCGAACCCCGAACGGGCGGCAACCCACAACCCGCCGTTCATCCTGAGTCTGTCGGCGGACAGCCCTTCGCCCACTGGCAGGACAACATCGTCCTCCTCGAAACCAACATCGATAACGCCACCGGAGAGCAGCTCGGCTACGCCATGGATCAGCTCTTCAACGCCGGCGCCCTCGACGTCTGGCACACCCCCATCCAGATGAAAAAGAACCGCCCCGCCATCCTGCTGTCAGCGCTAGGCCCGGCCGAATTCGAAACCCAACTGGCCGAAGCCATCTTCCGACACACTCCCACCCTGGGCGTCCGAGTCCGCCCCATCACCCGCTACGTAGCCCACCGCGACACCATAACCGTAGAAACCGAATACGGCCCCATCCGCCTCAAGCGCAAATACCTCTCCGGCCAAATCGTCTCCATCTCCCCCGAACACGACGACATCGCCAAAGCCGCCCAAACCCACAACCAACCCTGGCAAACCGTCGCCGCCGCTATCCCAAAAACTCCCCCAACAGCGGAAACCGATCCCTCGCATAAGCAAGAATGAACCCCGAAAACGGCTGACTTGGTTGCGTTAGCTCGCGCAGTACTACTACAGTCCGGCCTATATCCTCCATCGGATTGCCCAGTCTCCTGATGATAAAGTCTAACCTCTCCCGACGGAGATAGGGTAGCCGGTCGCCAACTGCCTCATAGTCGGAATTCAAATCCAGATCCGCAATCGTCCTGACTGCCATCGACCACTCGCTGCCGGACAGCCCATCAGCAGCAGTCATCTGGCCGCTGTCAAAACGGTACTCAAAGAACTCGCCCGCCGGCCTCTGGTCCGGGATTAAGCTGGGATTCACATACGTAACCGCGCCGCTGTACCTGCTGATAACCGAAAGCCGTCGGTTGGTAGCGTCCGATGCTTCGGGCCACAGATTGCCTTTCGTGTCGTTGCATCTCCGGCAGGCGTACACCAAGTTGAGCCACGCCAGCCATTCATTGGGAAACCTGCTGCGCGGACGAAAGTGGTCAACGGTTCCTGGATTATCGCTCCCTGTCTCGCGCGCACCTTCCACGCACCAATCCTCACAGTACGCGCAGCACCCTTCAAAATCCGACCGCAACGCCTCGCGGATGCGCTGTCGTTCAGGGCTATCTAAGTCATCCCACTGCGAGCGCGCCGCCCGCAGTCTCGCCAGAAAATCCGGTTCTGGCGACCTTTCCACCCCACGCATCGTCAGCCGCTGTCCTGCCCTAAATCCTGCGACTGTCGGTATTTCTCCAAAGCCTCATTAAACTGCTGCTCAAACAATTCACGCCGCGCCGCCATCGGCCCCCCAGCCAGCAAATCCCGGTCCACCAGCCGCCGCAACTCCTGCATCCGCCCTTGCCGTGCGGCCTCAGCGTCCTCCGTATCCCGCGGCCCCTCATCCCGCAACCGCCGCAACTCCCGCGCCGCCGCCGCCGTAGCGTCATCTGTTGGGTCGTCAACCCCCATCAGGTTCCGCAAAATCTCATCAGATGTCCACCCTACAATGTCCTCAGTATTCGTTGACGCCGTAACCACCCCATCAGCATCCCGCTTCAACATATGCACCTGCCCAGCCTTCAACCCCGCCACCACAAACGGCGAGTGCGTAGTAGCAAAAATCTGCAACCCCGGAAAATGCTCCAACAACGCCGGAATCACCCGCCGCTGCCAGGTCGGATGCAAATGATTCTCAATCTCATCAATCAGCAAAATCCCTGACCGCTTTTCCCAACCATCCGTAAATTCGTAGTGATGCAGCATCTTGAGGGCTAAGAAACGAACCCAAAGTAGGGAACTCTGGACTCCCGAACTCAAGTCATGGACCGGTAGATGTGAATTATGCTCTCGAAGATTATCGTCGATAGTGCGGATAGACATCCCATCGTTGGCTTTGTAATCGCCCATCCTTATCATTAAATTGTCAGCGCTATCACCCTGTATGATCTCGGTACAAATATGTTTAGCGCACGAAAAACTTATATCAATTGCGCTGTGCAGATTGCTACGAGCCATTTCCCGGCCTTCCGGGTTCGTATACTCTATCATCAGGTTGATAACTCGTTCGACGGTGGCCCCGCTAAAATGGACCAATGCATCCTCAGGTTCTAGAATAGAAGCCACTGTTCTTTCGTCCGACATCACAGGGATCCTATGTAAGTAAAGCATTTTCAAATAGTCAGGTTCTGCGTTAGGTAGTCCAACCCGAGTAGCAGCAATTTCAACATAAGGTAATTTGCCCCATTCGGGTACGGCTTCTTGTGAAGCGTTTGAGAACTGAGGCCAATCATCGCTAACGGTAATCGCAGCGACACCAGGGGGTACAGGAAAGCGTAGGTAGTAGTGGCTTCCACTATGCCGGAGCAGCCTCATCAACAGGAGGATCGTGCTCTTGCCGCTGGCATTCGGCCCCACGAACACGTTCACCCGCTCGTCAAACTCAAACTCCACCGGCTCCGTGAACGGCGGAATCCCTCCGATTGTCATCCCCGTAATATGCATCGCCATCACCTCCTATCCATCCATTCTACCCAAAAATCCCCGTCCATCCTGTATATCCTGTCCATCGATGTAAAGATAAACTCCCGCTCAGTACGACTCCCACAGCCGCCCCCACTCCGTCCGCAGCGCCTTCCGCACCCGACCCTTCCCAATTGTATTCAGCCAGTACCCGTTGTGGTACAAATTGCTCGCCGCATACGCCCACCCCGCCAGCGGCGACCGCAGCAGCGCGTTCTCCAGAGGCTTCAGCGGACCCCAGTAGATCATCTTCTGCCCGCGACTTGCAAACGTATTCTCATTGTCGGCAAACCCCCAGTTGACCCGGCTGATGTCCGGCTCGTCGCCCACCACTTCGATATCCCGCATGTCTCCCACGCCCAGACCGCGCTCGTGGGCCAGCCGGATGAAACGCAGCGACAGCGGATCAAACCCCATCATCGACGCCACCACGGCGTCCACCGCCACTTGGTCGGACCCCGCCACAATCCGGTTCTTGATGTGCCACCGCATCGCTCGCGGGCCCGGCCCGTCGCCGGCGAACGTACCGTCCGTAACCGCAAAGATGCCCGGGTGTATCTCCTGCTGAATCGCCAGCAAATCCACCAAAGTCTCGTGAATCACCGAGTGCGTCCAGTGTCGCTTGCGGTGCAGCAAACCGCCAAAAGCGTTCTTCATCGCCCCCGTCATTGTCGTGAACACGTGCGTCTTCATCGTCGGCAGATGCACAATGTTCTTACCCTCAAACAGCGCCGGTATGTCGATCCCCTCCGGATATATGTCGTGCAAGACCATCATCTGCGCCTTCGGCTCGTACCGCACCCACGGCTCTGGCGGAGTGTCCAGGTGCACCGTCCGCAGTCCGTACTTGTCCTGCACCGGCTTGTGCTTGTTGTTCACCTCCCCCTCAAACGAATCGACGACCACCGTCCCGTTGTGCGCCGCAATCAGACCGTCATTCGGATGCCCCATGTTCTGCAACCCGCGAATCACCCCCTCCAACTGCCACGGCGTAGTCGAGCACCCTGGATACCAGTGCTGCCAGGAAATGTTGATCTTCAAAAGCGTCTCAACATCCGTGGACAGCGCCCGCTCTCCCCCCGCCAACCGCATCGCCCGCTCCACGTCCGCCAAAACCGTCTCCGGCGTTGTAGCCACCACCGAAACCACCGGCGACCCAACCCGCCGCTGACCCACAGCCTCCGGCCCCGTCCCTAACCGTTCCGCAGTAGTCATGCAATTCCCCTCGTATTCGGTTCTCAATGCTGCGTAGGGGCGAATAATCATTCGCCCCAATCCCTGAAATCAGAATATCATCCCGTTCATCCTGTGCATCCATGCAAATTCACTTGTTTCGAAAGTGCGGTATCACGTACTCCCCGAACAGCCGGATCGAATTCAAGACCTCTTCGTTCGTCGCATACCCCGCTTGAAAAATCGGCATGATCTCGTCCACCCCCATCGACTCAAACTCCTCAATCACCCGGATGCAAGCGTCCGGATCCCCCACGCAATACCCGCCGCCGCCCAGCAATTCGTCCGGCGTCGGCGGAGCCTGCTGCTGAGGGTCCTCCGACGGCTTCACCGGCCCGCCGCCGCGCGCGCCGCCTTGCACGTAGAACTGGTACTCCTCCGGCACCGCGTCCTGATCCACGCCGGCCCACTCCAGCACAAACCGCTGCCGGCTCTGCTCCAGGTACCACGCCGCAACCTCCGCGCCCTTCTGCCGCGCCTTTGCATCGTCCTCGTCGCAGAACCCGATGGTCGATGCCACCACCTGCCGGTTCGTGAACCGACCCACCGGATTGGCGTTCTCGATGGACTCGTAATATGCGTTCACCAGCCCCCGCGTCTTGTCTGTCCCGCCCAGTGTGTTCACCAGGCACCCGACGCCAAGCTGCCCCGCCAGCCGGAACGTGTCCTCTTGGGTACATGCCATCCACAGCGGCGGATGCGGCTTCTGCAACGGACGCGGTATCACCTCGCGCGGCGGAATCGTCCAGTTCTCACCGTCGTGGCTGAACACCTCGTCGCACCACATTCGCGGCAGGCACTCCAGCGTCTCCACCATCATGCTCTGCGTCGTCGCCACGTCCGTCCCGAACGGCGTCAGCTGATACGGCCCCTTCGTCCGCCCCACGCCAACGTCCACCCGCCCGTCGCTCAGGATGTCCAGCGTCGATGCCCGCGCCGCCACGTGCAGCGGATGATGCACCGGCGCCAAAACCACGCCGAACCCCAGCCGCATCTTCTTCGTGTGCTGCGCCATCACCGCCAGCATAACCTCCGGCGCCGACGAGTGCGCGAACTCCGTCAGAAAGTGATGCTCCACCAGCCAAACCCGCTCGAACCCCATCTCCTCCGCGTACTGCACCTGCCGCACCGCGTCCCAAAGCGTGTCGTACTCCGCCGTGTCCGTCCACGGACGCGGCATCTGCAACTCATAAAACATCCCAAATTTCATAACAATCTCCGTTCCAACCTGTCATTGCCAGCGCAGCGCGGCAATCTCGCACCGTTTCAACCTGTGATTGCGAGCGCAGCGTGGCAATCTCGTCAAGAGCAGCGCACGCAAGCCAATTCACCGTCATTCCGGCGAAAGCCGGAATCCAGAAAAATCATACCACCCAACCATCCTGTCCATCCCGTTTATCCCCTTCATCCCGGTAAATTCGATCTTTCTCCCAAACGCCCGACGCAACCCGCAGAGACGTGGCCCTACATCGCCGTCCACCCCCCATCCACCACCAGCATCTGCCCCGTCGTCGCCCCCGCCGACGCGCTCGCCAGGTAAATCGCCGCACCCACCAGTTCCTCCGGGTCCATCCGCCGACCCAGTGGCATCTTCACGCCGAACTCCAACTCCCTCTGATCTGCGTTCCCCCTCCCCTCGTGTGGGATGGTTGGAGCCTGCCCCGCACTTGATGCGGGGGTGCGGGCGTCATCCTGCTCCTCCGCCTCCACAACCCCCGGCGTCAGCGTCGGACCCGGCCCGATGGCGTTCACCGTGATCCCATGCTGCGCCCATTCCAATGCCAGCACCCGCGTCAAATTCAAGAGTCCGCCCTTGCTCGCGCAGTACGCCGCCCGGTTCGTCGCTCCCACCAGCGCCATCTGCGACGCGATGTTGATGATCCGCCCATACCCCTGCGGAATCATCAGCCGCGCCGCCGCCTGCGCGCAGAAAAACGCCCCCTTCAGGTTCGTATCCATCACCGCGTCCCAATCCTCTTCCGTAACCTCCAGCGCCGGCGCCCGCCGCCGGATACCCGCGTTGTTCACCAAAATGTCCAGCCCGCCCAAATCCCGCTCCACCTGACGTATCGTCGGCCGGATTTCCTCCACCTCCTGCACGTCCATATCCACCGCCAGCCCGACTTGCCCCTCATTCCGAATCTTCCACACCGTATTCGCCAACCCTTCCCACGATTCATCCGACGCCAAATCGCACACCGCCACGTCCGCGCCGGCCTGCGCCAACCCCACCGCCAGCGTCGCCCCAATCCCCCGCGCCGCTCCCGTAACCAAAGCCTTCCGCCCCGTCAAATCCAAACCCGCGTATGCCATCAGCAATTTCCCCTTAATGTCATTCCGAGCGTAGCGTGGGAATCTCGTTCCCGTATTCGAACGCCGCCAGTATAACCCACCGCTCATCCTGAGCCTGTCGAAGGGAGGTCATTCCGCCCTCATCCCGTCATTCCACCCCGAGCACGTCATTCCGCATCCCGTCATTCCACCCCCAGCACGTCATTCCGCCACAGGCATGTCATTCCGCCCCCTCTGCGTCATTCCGGCGAAAGCCGGAATCCAGAAAGTCCTCGCCCTAACCACGTTCACCGGAAGGGGGCATCTCCGAATTCCTCACTGCCCCATACCAAAATCCCCTCCATCCCGTTCATCCCCTTGATCCCTGTAAAAATTCCCCGTCAATGATGACACCCGCCCCCTTGCCTAACAGCACACCAGTTCCCTAAACTGTACTTCACGTCAGGTAACAAGCCAAAGGCCACGGCCCAACGCCCGACCGGAAATTTCCTCTTCACGGGGTCAATAGAGGTTCAGGAAACAACACGGTCAACATCGTCGGATTCATTGCATCGCTGGCTCGCGCCTGAGGCTGTCCTATTCCGCAGCATGGCCCTGACCAGTACGGCGGGTGTCACCACCGCTCCACGAGGGTCGCAACCCCTACCGTCATTCCGGACTTGATCCGGAATCCAGGCGGAGAAGGGAAGCGGTCAGCACGTGGAAATCTCGGACTCAATATCGCAAACCAAACGCTCTGACCGTAGCGCCGACACCCTGAACCTCCAAAGACCCCAATCCAAAAATCACCACCACCATCGCCACTACCAATAGGAGAACCCCCGATCAACCGCCATCAAGCAAAATCCTGTATATCCCCCAAATCCTGTTCATCCCGGTAAATCGTCCCCTTACGTCAAGGAGCCGTCTTCTAACATGGGAACCATCTCCCACCACCAGGTCAAGGCCGCCGAGTTCCTCCAACGCGCCGACCGGGCCATCGCTACCCATGACCCACCGGAGGCCGCCGCAACCCTGCGCCGCGCCGCCTCCCATGCCACCACGGCCCTGGCCGTCAACGCCGGCTGGAACCACAAATCCCGCCGCCAACTGGAAACCGCCCTCCACGCAGCCATCTCCTGCGATACCCTCAGCCGCTCCCACCTCAAAACCTTCCGTCAGGCCCACACCCTGCCTCAAACCCTGTCATTGCGAGGCGCAACGCGCCGTGGCAATCCCGACGCCAAAATACCCGCTCATCCTGAGCCTGTCGAAGGACGAGCGGGCAAACCCAATCATCCTGTACATCCTGTAAATCGATGTAAAACCCAACTCCGTCGCCTGCGCCGCCGCGTCGCCGCCCTCATCAAAGCCGCCGCGGCTCTCATCGCCGGCGACCCCAAACCCGTCCACCATCACAAGCGCTGGCAGCGCGACTTTTACCTGCCTGTCGCGCCCGCCTTCACCAGCATCCAGGACATCCTGGGCCTGCCCAACTTCCAGGACATCCGCCAACGCTTCGGCCTGCACCACATCGCCCTGTCTGCCATGCCCGACCCCCACGGCTGGTACGCCCGCGGCGACACCCCGCGCCGCTGCCAGTGCCACGCCGAACTGTGGAACCGGCCGGAGAATCCCAACCGCATCACCCTCGCGCCACCATGGCAAAAAGCCATCGAAAAAACCTTCCGCGTCAAACTCCCCAACCCCCTCCACCTCTCCTGCTGACCATCCCCAATCTGTGGCATAATACGCCCACCGTTTTCGTTGCCGCTCGACACCTTTGAGGGAGAAAGGAGCATTGTATGGTTACTTCTGTGCAGGAAACACCCGCCGCCACACCGCAATCCGGCGGGAATGTCGATGAATTTGAGGTCATCGTAATCGGCGCCGGCGTCACGGGACTCTATTCCCTCTACCGACTCCGCAATCTGGGCTTCTCCGCCATGTCATTCGAGGAAGGCGACGGCGTTGGCGGGACCTGGTACTGGAATCGCTACCCCGGCGCTCGCTTCGACTCGGAGAGCTACACCTACGGCTATTCCTTCTCAGAAGAACTCCTCCAGGAATGGGAGTGGAAGGAACACTACTCCGCTCAGCCTGAGAACGAGCGCTACCTCAACTACGTCGCCGACAAGTTCGACCTGCGCCCGTTCATCCGCTTCAACTCCCGCGTCGCCTCCCTCGTGTACGACGAGGCCGCCAACCGCTGGGTCGCCACCACCGATGACGGCTACCAGGCCCGCGCCCAGTTCGTCATGACCGCTATCGGCATCCTCTCCGCCCGCTACGTCCCCGACTTCGAGGGCATCGAGAGCTACGAAGGCGTCGCTACCCACACCAATCGCTGGCCCAAGGAAGGCATCGACATGGTCGGCAAAAAGGTCGGCATCATCGGCACCGGCGCCACCGCCGTCCAGATCATCCCCGAAATCGCCAAAGAGGTCAGCCACCTCACCGTCTTTCAGCGCACCGCCAACTACTGCGTGCCCCTGCGCAACTCCGTCATCGACGAGGAAACCCAGGAGTACATCAAGTCTCACTACCCTGAAATTTTCGAGCAGTGCATGGCCACCCCCGGTTCCTTCATGCACATGTTCGATACCCGTTCCGCCCTCGCCGTCTCTGAAGAGGAAAAACTGGAACAGTACGAGCGTCTGTGGCAGGAGCCCGGCTTCAAGAAGTGGCTCTCCAACTTCTACGATGTGATGATGCCCGGCGAGGCCAACGAGGACTACGCTGAATTCGTCCGCAACAAGATCCGCGAGCGCGTCCACGACCCCGAGGTTGCCGAGCTGCTGGTCCCCAAAAACCACATGTTCGGCTCCAAGCGACTCCCCTGCGAAAGCGGTTACTACGAGGTCTATAACCAGGACAACGTCCGCCTCGTTGACGTGCGCAAGGACCCCATCGCCTGCATCACGCCGCGCGGCCTACAGCTGGAAGGCGGCGAGGACTTCGATTTCGACGTACTCATCTTCGCCACCGGCTACGACGCCGTCACCGGCCCCCTCAACCTCATTCACATCGAGGGCATCGGCGGCGAGGTCCTCAAGGAAAAGTTCGCCAACGGCCCTCGCACCTACATGGGAATGTCCAGCTATAACTTCCCCAACCTTTTCACCATCAACGCCGCCTCGGTGGGCAACTTCCCCCGCTCCGCCGAGCCGCTCGTCGAGTGGGTCACCGATGCCATCGCCCACGTCCGCGACAGCGGCAACCAACGCATCATGGCAACCCACGAGGCCGAAGCCGCCTGGGTGCAGCACATGCGGGAAGGCGGTGAAAACATCCTCCGCACCCAGGCCGATTCCTGGTTCGTCGGCGCCAACATTCCCGGCAAGGCCCGCGTCCTGCTCACCGCCCCCGACACCGCCCCGGCAATGCGCGCCAAACGCGCCGACGTCGCCGCCAACAACTACGAAGGCTTCACCCTCGACTAACCCTAGCGAGTAAGCCCCCTCTCCCTTGATGGGAGAGGGCTGGGGTGAGGGTGAACATCGCTGCCACATAGGGGCGGGCCTTGTGCCTGCCCCCACCAATTCCAACCTCCACACGTATCACCACCCCCACGTAGAGACGAGGGATACCTCGCCTCTACCCCTTTCACAACGATCCAATACTCCCACGACCTTACAAAACGAAGACCCCTCCAAACCTCAAACCAAAATCCTGTCCATCCCGTGCATCCTGTTTATCCCGGTAAATTCATCCCCCCGGCCGCCGCGCCATCAAATAACAAACTCCCGACCCCAACTGCATCGCCGCCGCCGCCACCAGCGCAATCCCATATTCCCCCGTCCGGTCAAAAACCCATCCCGCCGCCACCGGCGCAACCAGCGATCCCACCCCGAAACTCACCGTCATAATGCCCACTAGCGACCCGAAACTGCGCCTCCCGAAATACTCGCCCACCGCCAGCCAGCCCAGCGTGGCAATCCCTTCGGTCGCCGCCACGGACAGCACAAACATCGCCGCCGCCGGGTAGCCCGACAGGACCATGAACAAGCTGACCGATACCGCGCCAACCGTCATTCCTCCGAACAGCAGCCACCGGGAGGGGATCACCATTGCGCCCAACCCCATGGCAAACCTCAGCGGAATAATTACCAGGAACGTCGCCGACAGGAAAAACGCTGCCCGCTCTTCCGGGATTCCTTTCCACACCAGCATCGGAATCTGATTGATTACCAGCGCGTCCGCCGCCGCGATTCGCAGTGTAACCGCCGTAGTCATCAGCCAGAACGCCGGCGTCGCCACCGCCTGCCTCAGCGTGAAATCCGACTCGGAGTACAGGGGATCGATTCGCCGGCCTCCGCCCAGCGGCGCTCTTCCCGCTGTGGGACGTTCTCCGTCTGGCAATAGCCCCATATCCTCCGGCCGGCTCCGAATCACCGCCGCCGCCAGCGCCGTCAGCACCGCCACGAACCCGCCCGTCCACAGGATCACAGTCCGCCACCCGAACATGCCCTCGCAGTACGCCAGCAGCGGCACCATGATCGCCGCTCCACCCGCAAAGGCCGTGTTCAGCAGCGTCATCGTCAGCGCCTTCCGCCGCACGAACCACTGGTTCACGATGGTCATCAGGTTCGGCACCACGCCGATCCCCCGTCCCAACGCCGCCACCCCCGAATACAGCAGCAACAGTTGCCAATATGAGCCGACCCCGGCCACCGCCGCGAACCCCAGGCAGCACAACAACCCGCCCGGAAGTACCAGCATCCGCCCGCCGTACCGATCCGCCAGCCAACCGCCGCCCAGCGACGCCACGTTGCCCACCGCCCACGCCGCCCCCACCACAAACGCAAACTGCGCTGAGCTGATCCCCAACTCGCCCTTGATGGGAGTAGCAAATACCAGGAACCCCGGTATCAAAGCTCCAAACCCCAGGAACCCCAACCCGCCGGCCGCCGCCAGCACCCACCAGCCATAGTAGATGCTGCGCCTCCCGCCTATCGCCTTGGGTGTCGGTTGTTCGGTCATACGACCATCAGCCTTTTATTCCACGCCCCCACGGCCGGCCGGCCTCCGCACCAGAACGAATGCGGATGCCGATATGGCCTGCATGACGCCGACCACCAGCAGCACGGGCACAAAGCTCCCCGTCCGGTCAAACACCGATCCTGCCGCCGCCGGCACGATCAATCCGCTGACCCCGTAGAACACCGTCATCAACCCGACCAACGTGCCGAAACTCTGCCGGCCAAAGTACTCGCCCACCGTGATCCACGCCAGCGAACTCACCCCCTGCCCGGTTGCCGACGACAGGATGAGGAACCAGGCCACTGCATCGCCCCGCAGCAGCAGGGCCGCGACGGTGCACAGGGCCACCATCGCCATCGCTCCGCTCAGCATCCAGCGCGGCGATACCCACGTTGCCGCCAACCCCATCCCAAACCGAGCGGGTATGGTGGCAAAATATGTGATGGACAGGTAAGCGGCAGTGCGCTCCTCTGCAACTCCCCTCCATATCAATAGTGGTATCTGGTTTATCACCAGTACGTCCGACGGCACCGTCCGCAGGATTGCGCCAATCGCCAACGCGCAAAATGACAACGTTCCCAGCGCCTCTTTCACCGAGTAGTTTCTCCGTTGCGTTGTCCTAGCCGACGGTCTTCCCGTTTCGCCGGCCCGCTGTTGTGGGCCGCCGGTCTCCGAACCGTAAGGCAGGAGTCCCAAGTCCTCCGGCCGGCTCCGTATTACCGCCGCTGCCGGCAGCGTGATGGCAAACACCAGGCCGCCGGCTGCAAACGCTGCTAGGCGCCATCCGATCAACTCGCTGGTCATGCTCAGGGCAGGCAGGATCGCCGCCGCCCCCGCCGTCACGGCGGTGTTGATGGTCGCCAACGCCAACGCCTTTCGATCATCGAACCACTGGTTCACCACCGTCATCAGCGTCGGGAAAATGCCCAGGCCTCGGCCAACCGACGCCGTTACCGAGTATGCCAGCACGATGGACCAGAAGGAGTTGGCCAGCCCCAGCGCCGCAAACCCCACGCCGCACAGAATGCCCCCGATCAGCACCAGGCGACGCGCTCCGTACCGGTCGGCCAGCCATCCCGCCGCCAGCGAGGTGATGTCGCCAACCCCCCAGGCCGCGCCCACGATGAACGCGGATTGACCGGAACTCAACGCAAGTTCGGCGCGTACTGGCACCGAAAACGCCAGATAGCCCGGTATCACCACTCCAAACGCACAGAACCCAAGGGCCGCCGCGGCGGCCAGCACCCACCATCCATAGAACAATCCGCCCCGGCCGTGGGGCGCCGGGGCGGGAACAATCTCGTCGTCAGGCCGAATGTGACTCCAAGGGGTATTTTTGCAATGTCGCCGGCGGCAGGTTTACTTTT
>VXOG01000104.1 GCA_009840165.1 Chloroflexota bacterium | reverse complement strand
GTGACGACAGGTGGGGGTTTGAAGGTAGAAAGGTTCTGTCTTGTCACTGCTTGGCATCGACGGTTACACTGGCGGCACCAATTTGAGGGGAGGCGTCTCATGGCAGCCGTCAAGTACACGTTGGACGATTTCGTGCAGGAAATGGAGGAGTTGCTGGTCACGCAGCCCAATAACGAGAGGATATTCGACCGCGGTTCCGACTATCTTGCTCGTCTGATTGCCAACCCCGACGCCATTCCCGAACGATTCCGGCAACCCGTGGGAGCCGGCAGCCGGGCCAACCACGGCTCGTGGCTGCTCCACCACAGCCCGGACAGCGGCCTGCTGGTTACCGCTGTGGTTTGGGGCCCGGGAGACCACGCCGCCCCGCACGATCACCGCACCTGGGGGATGATCGGCGTGATGGACAATGCTCTCACTGAGACGCGCTTCCGCCGTGTGGATGATCGGGAACGGGACGATTGGGCGCAGTTGGAACGGGATCGTTCCGCCGTCGTGAAGCCCGGAGAAATCAGCCTGTTGATTCCCGAGGTGGATGAAATCCACCAAATGGACAACTTCACCGACCGTCCCACCGTGGAAATCCACGTATATGGCAACGACCTGCGCGGCCTGGAGCGGGTCCGGTACGACCTGGAAACCGGCGCCATCAAGCAGATGATTACCGAGAAATACGACAACTGCTGATCCGGTCGATTTGAAGTGACGAGACGTCTTTCGCCCCTAAGTTTTTGAGCTCGGAGTTCACCTATGGCACAACCAATCACAGCCGCCCAATTGCAGGAACTTTTCGACGGCACTACGCCATTTGCCCTTATTGACGTCCGCGAGCCCGGCGAATACAACGCCAGCCACATTCCCGGCAGCAGTTTGATGCCACGCCGTATGCTTGAATTTGACCTGACGGCCGCCGTGCCTCACCCGAGTACTCTCGTGGCGCTCTGCGACGATGACAGCCGCCGTGTCGCCATGGCCGTGGATACCGTCGAGCGCATGGGTTATTCCAACGTCGCCTGGTTGGAAGGAGGCGTGAACCGCTGGATGAGCCTCGACCATCCGACGGAGTGGGGGGTAAACGTTCCCAGCAAGGATTTCGGCGAGAAGATGGAAGTTGTGCATCACGTCCCCGAAATCGATGCGATCGAACTCCACGCCCGCATGGAGCGCGGCGACAAGATGGTGATCCTCGACACGCGCACGCCGGAGGAATACCGACGCTTCTGCATACCGGGAGGCCAGAGCCTGCCCGGCGGCGAGCTTGCGCTGCGGATCACCGACGTCACCGCAGACCTTGACCCTGATACTACCGTGGTAATCAATTGCGCCGGCCGCACCCGGAGCATCATTGGAACCCGCGTCCTACAGCGCATGGGTCTGGACCGTGAGGTCGTCGGTCTGAAAAACGGCACTTCAGGGTGGGTGCTGGCCGGCTATGAGCTGGAATCCGGCGCTGACCGCGACCGACTGCCGGAAGTTTCCGAGACCGGGCGCGCCGCCGCTGAAGCCTACGCCGAAAGATGCGCCCAGGAAGACGGTGTTCGCTTCATAGATGTTGCCGCACTGGACGAACTGGTCAACCGCAGCAACCGAGAGAGCGTGTACTTCATCGACGTTCGTACCAGTGACGAGTACGAGATAGGGCGGCTGCCGGGGTTCAGATGGTTCCCGGGCGGCCAGTGCGTCCAGCGTAGCGATGATGTGGCAGTGGTAAAGAATGCGCCGATTGTATTCTGCTGCGACGGAAAGGCCCGCGCCGCCCTGGTCGCGTCCTGGTATCGGCAGCTGGGATACGGGGAAGTGTACGCGCTGGATGGCGGAACGGCCGCGTGGGTCGCCGCCGGCCGGCCCCTGGAATCGGGCCTCAGCGTGGGCGCGGCGTTTGACGGTTCCATCGGAGGCGCTGGAGAACCGGAACTGGTAGTAGAGGCACGAGACACCGTCCGGACGGTGTCTCGTGCGAATCTACACAACGACGGGTCCGCAGTGACATTGTTCGTGGACACCAGCCGTGATTTCGCTCGTGGACACGTGCCCGGCGCGCGCTGGGTACCGCGCGGTTGGCTGGAATGGCAGGTTGGGGACTTTGTGCCGTCAACGGACACGCGAGTTGTGGTGACCTGCGGCGACGGCCGGCAGTCCCTGCTGGCCGCTGCGACGCTGACGGAGTTGGGCTATACCGACGTGGCCGCCCTGGAGGGAGGCATGATTGCCTGGTCGGCGGGGGGCTTGCCTGTGGAACAAGGATTGTCCGGCGTGATGCGAACTCCCGCCGACATCGTTTTCAGCGGGCCAGACCGCACTTATGCCGATATGCAGCACTACCTGAGGTGGGAGACGGAATTGGGGTTCAAATACGCCACCTGATTTCCAGGGGACTTTCACTTCTCAGAGGACTTCTACCAGGTCGCCCTCCTCGGGATTCGGCTCTATCCGCAGAGTCTGCACGATGCGGTTGAAGACTCGCTCGTCGTTGTGGGAGTCGCCCACATGGCGAGTAGCGGCGTCTTCCGCGCGCCGGCGGTCGTCGAATATGTCGTACCACCCGCATTCGGCGCAGTCCACGCGCCATTCGGTCCGCCCGGTGGGTATCTGCTCGGCGATCTCCACTATGATGTGCAAAGTCGTCATCTGGCGTTCTCCTCGCTATGCTGCCGGCGGTGGGATGATTGTTGCCGCTACGCTCCGTGGTGTCAAATGCCGATAGTTCTGCGCACGAACAGGTATTGCCGACGGGACGCCGGCGTGGGTAAACTTGCAAGGCGTCGGCACGGGCCGGCCAGTTTCACATCAGGAGACGACAACTCATGACCACCCAGCAAAATCAGTCTCAAGCCCACGAAGGCGACGCAGCGCGTCCCGATTTTCTTCAGATGGACGGCTCTGCGTCGGCTGATTCGCAGGACAACGCTGATACCTGGTACGGGTGGCCCCACCGGAAAGTCGAGCCGGTAACGCTACTGCGCCCGGATGGCAAAACTGAGCGCGTTCGAACACCCGTGATGGAGTTGGAGGGATTGATTACTCCGACCGAACTCCACTACGTCGTTCAGCACTTTGGCGTGCCCGAAACTATGGCCGCTCGGGACTGGTCCCTGTCCGTGGACGGAGAGGTGAAGAAGCCGCTGCGCCTGTCCTACGACGACGTGCGGCGGTTCCCTTCCCGTTCAGTTCGGACGGTCATGGAGTGTTCCGGCAGCGATGCCACTTACTTTGAATACTTCAAAGACGAAGGGCCACGTCCGTCGCGCACGCAGGAGCGCATGATCCTGTCCGGGAGTGAGTGGACCGGCGTGCCCTTGGCCGCGATCCTGAACGAGGCCGGACTGACCGGCCGCGCCACGCACGTGCGGGCGGAGGGCTGGGACGAAGGCGTGCCGGCCACCGCGGCCGAGGGCACAGAACCCTTCTTCTACGACAAGGGTTTGCCGATGCAGAAAGCCCTGCATCCCGACACCATCCTGGCCTACGCGCAAAACGGGCAGGTCCTGGAGCATCTTCACGGCGCGCCCATTCGCCTGCTGGTCCCCGGCTGGTCCGGCAACTGGTCGGTCAAGTGGCTGCGCCGTCTGGAAGTGCTGGATCACGAGCCGGACTGCTGGTATCACTACAACTTCTACTACTACGGCGATTCGCCAGACGATCCCAACAAAGAACTGATCACCACCATCGGCGTTAAGTCCCTGGTCTCACAGCCGAATGACGACACGCACGACCTGCCGGCCGGGCAGCACGTGGTGCGCGGATACGCCTGGAGCGGCAGCGGGGCCATCACGCAGGTGGACGTCAGCGTGGACGGTGGAAAGTCGTGGCAGCCGGCCCGTCTGGAAGAGCCGGCCGAGCGCTGGATGTGGCGGCGTTGGTCCTGGGTCTGGGACGCCGCGCCGGGCGACTACACCGTCATGTCCCGGGCCACCGACAGCGTCGGACAAGTCCAGTCCCATGAGCCGCGCTACAACAACATGCGCAAAAACTTCAGCGCCATCGTCGGTTACGATATACAGGTGGAGTGATCACCAATCCCGCCGGAGTTCACCAGCAGGTACTGCCATGACCACGGTTGCCAAACCCGAACCCATCGCCGTCGAGCCGGCGGCGGAACAGTTACCCTCGCCTTCCCTGGCCGGGGAGCTACGCATCGACCTGTCGGCGCTGGGCATTGATGCCAGCGCGCCGGACTTCGCCGAGCGGTTCTTCGAGATGGCGAACGACAACGAACTCTACAGGCTTGAATTTTCAGCGCAAGGAGAACTGGTTGTAATGCCGCCGACCGGCCACGACGGGAACGAAGGCGAGCAGGGGGTCAACTACGGCCTCTACGGCTGGGGGTTGGACAACTCTGGACGCACCTATTCTCAAACTGTGCAGTTCAGCCTGCCCAGCGGGGCGCAATACATTCCAGATGCCGCCTGGATTACGCAGGAACGCTACGACGCACTGCGTGGAGGGGACTACAGGAGCACCATTCCCGGCGCGCCCGACTTTGTAGTCGAGGTGCGCTCCCGGACTGATCGCGTGGCCTCGGGCCTGGCCAAGATGCAGGAGTGGATGGACGGAGGGTCACGGCTGGGTTGGTATATTGACCCTTACGAGCGGCGGGTTCATGTTTTTCGCGCCGGAAGGGAGATTGAGGTACTGGACGACCCGGAAACCTTGTCCGGCGAGGACGTGCTGCCGGGTTTTGTGCTGGAAGTACGCCGGCTGGTGTTTGCTCGCTATGATGAGCTGAGCGGCAATGGAAACGGAGACGTGGGATAAACCACAGTCTGCGACAGTTTATAGATAGGCGTTGCCATGGTCACCCTTGCCAGATCCACTGTTGCCAGACCTGATGCCCGGCCCGGCCAAAGTTCGCCGGAGCGCTTGTTGGTCGGTCGGTTGCGGCTCGATCTGTCCGCCTTTGGGATTGACCCGACCGCGCCGGATTTCGCCGAGCGGTTCTTCAAGATGGCGAACGACAACGAACCGTACACTTTCGAGTATTCGGGGAACGGAGAACTGATTGTAATGCCACCTGCGGGTTGGGAAAGCAACATCGGGGAAAACGAAACCAACGCAGACCTGGCGATTTGGCGTCGTGAAAACGGTGGTTACGCCTGTTCCCAAAACGTCCAGTTCCAGTTGCCCAGTGGAGCGGTCTACATCCCCGATGCCGCCTGGATTACGCAGGAACGCTACGACGCTCTCCGCACCGGAGAGTACGCTAGCACCATCTCCGGCGCGCCCGACTTCGTGGTTGAGGTGCGCTCGCGGACTGACCGCCTGGCCGCTGGCCTGGCCAAGATGGAGGAATGGATGGACGGAGGGTCCCGGCTGGGTTGGTATATTAACCCTTACGAGCGGCGAGTTCATGTTTTTCGCGCCGGAAGGGAGATTGAGGTACTGGACGATCCGGAAACCCTGACTGGCGAGGACGTGCTACCGGGTTTTGTGCTGGAAGTACGCCGGCTGGTGTTCGCCCGCTACGATGAGTTGAACGACAATGGAGACTAGGATATGACCACCATCGCATCCATTCTTGAGCAGGCCCCAGTGGTGGCCGCCGAATGGGCAGAGGAGCACGCAGACCGCCAGCAGCGCACCAAGGCCGACCCTGCCGACTATGCCCGACTGGCGCAGATCGGGGTGCCTCTGATGGCCGTGCCCACGGATTTGGGGGGAACCTGGGAGACTCTGGAGCAATCGGCGCGGCCAATCTGTTCCATGTTGCGCGTCCTGGCTACCGGCGACCCGTCGATAACCCTGGCCAGCGCGATGCACCACCTGGTGCTGTCTTCGTGGCGATTGCCCACGGTTCCCGAACCTTTCACTGCGGGCTGGATTGCGCAGCGGAATGAAGTCTTCGACAGCGTACACAGCGGATGCTGGTGGGGAACCATCGTGAGCGAACCCGGTTCCGGCGGCGACACCGCTCGCACCGCCAGCGTTTGCGAACCCGACGGCGTCAGCGAGTTCGGGTATCGGATCTCCGGCCAAAAGCATTTCGGCAGCGGGTCAGGACTGACCTCTTTCATGACCACCCGCGCCCTGGCCGCCGGCGAGGCAGCGCCGGATCTGTTCTTCATGGAGGTGCGCAACCACCCTTGGGACGGATCCACCGGGCTGACTCTGACGGCAGAGTGGCGCGGCCACGGCATGAAATCCACCAACAGCCACGCCTTTGAGTTTGCGAACTTCCCGGCGACGCGCGTGGCCTGGCCCAACCATCAGGCCGAGCTCATGGGAGCCAACGGCGGCCTGGGCGCGGCGGCGTTCCTGTCAGTTGTGGTCGGGGTTGTTGACGCCGCCATGGACTACGTCCGGCCGCGCATGAAGAACGGCATGGCCTCGGAGCCGGGTCTGCGCGCCTTCCAGCAGGTGGAATGGGCGCACGCCGAGCAGGAGGCCTGGCTCATCGGACAAGCTTGGGAAGGCGCGATCCGGTGCCTGGAAACCAACACCGGAAGGCGAGAGCTGCTGCTGGCCAAGGAAAGCGTGGCCCGCCTGGCCGAGGACTGCATGGGACGCCTCTGCAAGCTGACGGGGGGCAGCGCCTACACGCGATACTCGCCGCTGTCGGTGTGGTACGACGACGTGCGGGCTTTGGGATACTTGCGTCCCCCGTGGGCGTTGGCATGGGACCAGGTTTTCCAGCAGAGTTTGGCGGAGTGAAACTTCTCTATCCGTGTGTGGAAGGACGGGCCGGATACCCGATGAACGACGCGCCTACCAGTGTCCTATCCGGTTCACCGCCCATGGTTTCGGCAAGCTTGGGGTGGCGCGTGGTGTTGCCGGTGCTCCAGTCGACGACCATCGCCTTAGCTGCCCTTCACTCTAGCGCAACTCGCATCACAGTCGTTGCCCAGTCCACCGCAGTCGCAGATTCCACCTCCGCTTACCGTTCACCCTGAGCCTGTCGAAGGGCCACCATTCCCGCATCCCACACTTCGCCCGTGACAGTCCTACCCTCTCGACGCGTCTCCCACATCCCACTGCGGTCGCATTCTCTTCGCTTTCCGTCAAAGACAGGCTCCTGTGCTACTATCCCTGCTCCCATTACACCCGGGGCAGCGGAGCGGTGTCCTCCCGGCGAGCGGGAAGGATTAGATGCGCGTTTTTTAATCGTCCCGCTAGCTAGTTGGTCATCCGAGGTACCCCAATGGGACAGGATCCCTACGAAATCTTCACACGGGCCCATCGGGTCTATATCAAGGGAGTTCGCGCTGGTATCGCTGAATGTCTAAGAACGGCCCCTAACATTTACTTAACTATCAAAATTGCCCTATTCTTTCAATCCTCGAATCCTCCAAGTCCCCATTCCCAAAATCACCCACGCCGGCCTATTGACAATTCACAGAACATATATTTGTAATAACCTCATCGCTAGCGCAAACAGCCTGCCCGTACTTGATACGCGGGTATTCCACAGCCTACAACGAGGTAATCAAGAACCTGCCATCAACCGGTTCGTTCGGTCGTCAACGGCCACAACCGTCAGCATACCCAAATCGCAAGACCACGCCCAGACCAACCGGGCAACCTATGCGCGCTACCCACTGCGACGTGTACGGCTAACTACATGACCCGTGCGAACTCAACGGTGACTACCTCTGAACTGGACGCTTCCATTAGGCTCACCCACTCGGAGGGTATAAACCCCCGTACGTAACACCCCCGGCCGTGGGGCTGACAACGACCACCTTACCTCTCGCAGACTACCCAACTAACGAAAACCGAATCCAACCCGAAGGAGGCCAATCCCAACGAAACCCCTAAATCCTGAAAATTCTCTAATCTCGATAATAACGTCACCCCGAACTTACGAAGCATTGGCGCGCCGGCCCGTCAGGGTAGTACAATACCCGCGCTATGGTTGCATACGCGATGCGGAATGTCGCAATGGTCACCTCCATCGGGGCGATGCTGATTACCGTGCTGCTGATTATCTTTTTCGGAGCATGGGCAGTATCGGCCAGCGGCGATGGCGACCTGTCAGGCGTGCTTTCCAGCGCCACCGTCGGGTTCAGCGGTCAGCCTCCGGTGGATTCGCAGCGGCCGGGCCAACCGGGAACTACGGCATACGCGGCGGTATCCGGTACTGATAACGTGCCGCGACTGGCCAGCAATACCGCTGCGGGCAACGCGCCCGCCGACACCTGGTGGGGCAAAGCCCTGCTGGGCGCTTGTCCGCTGCACTAGACACTTCCCGCCGTACCCATTGGGAGGCAATCCCTTAGATGTCCGCCAGTTCCATGATTCGCCGGCCCCGGGGCCGTTTTCATTATGCCTGGGTCATCCTGGGAATCCTGGCGGTAGTCCAGGTCTTTGGACAATCCATTTCAATGTCAGCGGGCATCATGGTGCCCGAGTTGCGGGCACCGCTGGATGAAGGCGGACGTTTTGGTTGGTCTGCCGGCATTATCGGCGCGGCTCTGGCCGGATATTATCTGGTGGGGTCACTCACGTCGCCGTTCAGCGGACGGATGGGAGACCTGCTGGGCGCGCGCAAGCTGCTGATTGCCGGCGGAGTGCTCTTCGGCAGCAGCATGATCCTGATCGGGTTCATTACCCACGTCTGGCAGTTCTTCCTGGTGTACAGCGTGCTGCTGGCCCTGACCTCGTCCATCACCATCGTTCCCCTGATGGCAGCCATCAATCCCTGGTTCCGCCGCCGGTTGGGTCTGGGCATCGGGTTGATGTGGGCAGCCGGCGGATTGGGCGCGGCATTGCTGGCTCCGGTCTATTCTATACTGCTGGAGACTTTCGACTGGACCACCACCTTCGTCATCATCGGAGTGGTGGGCGGTGGAGTGACCCTGGGCCTGGTTCCCTTCTATCGCAACCAGCCGGCGGACAAGGGCGTCCGAGCTTACGGCGCGACCGCCAACGACCAGCCCGCAGTATCGTTCAGCGCCGAGGCGGCCAGGGTGCGTTTGAAAGTGTTCCAGCGGCAAATGCGCCACACACGCGCATTCTGGAATCTGCCCGTGATCCACGGCCTGGGGTGCGCCGGGCATGGCATCGTGCTCATCTTCGTGGTGGACTTCGCCGTGCAGCGCGGCATCGACTTCACCACCGGAGCCGTCATCCTGACCATCGTGCAGATTTTCAGCATCGCCGGCCGTTTTGCCGTTCCCATTATCACGGAAAAAATCGGCGGCAAGCCAATCATGGCCACCGCCCTCGCCATTCAGGCGTTGTCGGTCGTCATCCTGTTCTTCGCCCAGGACGTATGGGCCTTCTACCTGTTCGGCGCGGTCTTCGGCCTCGGTTTCGGGGGCGAGATGTCCGCGTACCCGGTGGTTAACCGCCAGTACTTCGGCACCGGGCCCGTTGCCACCGTGTACGGGTTGCAGATTTCCGGCGCGATGATGGGACACTGCATATCCACCGTGGCCGCCGGCGTAATCATCCAGTTCATCGGGTACGAACCGGCTTTCATCCTCTCCATGGCGTTCAGCGGTATTGGCGTGCTGATTATCCTGACGCTGGAAACCACTAAGCGGGAACTGATACCCGATTGGGAGGATCAACTGCCTCCCGAGGCCAGAACGCCGGGATTGGCGTCGGCGACCGCCCCTCCGGCGGCCGCGGCGGCCGGCGTGGCGTTCGGAAACGTTGGGGCCAGCGGCGATGGCAACTAAGAGGGTGTCCAAAAAGTGGACTGTGAATTTCAGGTTAGATATGAAATTGTGCAGAAATTCCCCCTCACCCCAACCCTCTCCCCTGGTGGGAGAGGGGGTTTTTTGAAACCCTCTAACAGGGAGTAGGTTATTTTGAATACCGAGCTCGCTTTTCTGTGCGATTCCGCCACCGATGACCGGGGGAAGTTGCATGCCCTCGGCATTGGGATTGACACGGTACAGGGCGATTCGCTTCCTTTGACGCATCCCAGGTTCATCATCGTATGCGTGGTCGGTTATTCCGCCGCCGAGGCCGGGGATAAGCGCATGGCGATACGATTGCTCGATCCGGACGCGCAGGACACGATCACCCCAATTGAGCAAGGCATTACTTTTTCCACCCGCCAGGGAGTGGTGGATTCCAAGGCGCGCATTATCGTTGAGGTGAACAGCGTCACATTCAGTTCGCCGGGTCCTCATGCGTTCCACCTGGTAATTGACGGAAACGAAATGGCGCGGCTGCCCGTCAACGTTAGCCTGCGCAGCGGCTGATGCCCGCCGCACGGCCACTTCCGGTGCTGCTCGCCACCGGAAACCAAGACAAGCAGCGGATGCTGCGGTGGCTGTTCGAAGGTCTGCCTGTAGCTCCGGTAACTCCGGCGGAGTTGGGGGTTTCCGCGTCGCCGGACGAATCCGCCGACACTCACGAAGCCATCGCCAGAGCCAAGGCAGAGGAATGGTCCAGCGCGGTGGGGATGATTGCGATTGCCAGCGACGGCGGGCTGTTGGTTCCTGCCCTGGGAGCGAATTGGGAGAGCCGCTACACGCGGCGATTCGCGGGCCCGGCTGCCGACGACAGCGAGCGTCAGTGCCGTCTGTTGGAGTTGCTGCAACCCTACTCCGGCTCTGACCGCACCGCCGCCTTTGTTGAAGGGCTGGCGATTGCAGAAGGCGGGCGCACCCTGGCGTCGTGGGAGGTCCAGGGCGCCACCGGCCGCATCGTGGATGGCCTGGATGAGGCGGGTGATCCCACGGAAGGAGACGGATTCTGGGTTTTCCCGTTGTGGTACTTCGCTGAGTTCGCACGGACCTACGACAAATTGACTGAGGCGGAACGCGCCAGCCTGGGCGGCCACTGGGAAACGCTGCGCGGATTGGTGCATGAATTTGCGATGGGTTGGCTAACTTGAAAGTCCCGATTCTGATAATTGGGTTACAATGACCTCGAACGATTCTGACCACTGGGACTTTCTTTTGACTGCTGTTCGAACTGACGCCATTTCTCCGGTTCTCGTCTCCGTAGAAGATGTCCAGAATCTGCTCCGAGACCAGGCTTACATAACGGATCGCGGATTGGCCATCGCCATCTTCCTGTCCCTGAAATTACAACGCCCGCTGTTTCTGGAAGGCGAAGCGGGCGTAGGCAAAACCGAGATCGCCCGCGCGCTGGCCGCCGGACTCAACACCGACCTCATCCGCTTGCAGTGCTATGAGGGATTGGACGTCAACCACGCGGTGTACGAGTGGAACCACACGCGGCAACTGCTGGAAATCCGGCTTATGGAGGCGCGGCGCGGCGGGGAGGAAAGCGCTGATGCAGACATTGACCTTTTCAGCCCGCAGTTCCTCATCAAGCGGCCACTACTGGAAGCCATCGACGAGTCTCGGGATCGCGCCCCGGTATTGCTGATCGACGAGCTGGACCGCGCCGATGAGGAATTTGAGGGTTTCCTGCTGGAACTGCTTGCAGACTACCAGATCACGATACCGGAACTTGGCTCCTTCCAGGCCGCCTATCCCCCGGTGGTCGTCATCACGTCCAACCGCACCCGCGAGGTGCACGACGCGCTCAAGCGGCGGTGCCTGTACTACTGGGTGGACTATCCCGACTACCAGAAAGAGCTTCAGATCGTTACCGCCCGGCTGCCCGACGCGCCCCGGCAGTTGGCCCAGCAGGTGACGTCGTTCATCCAGGAGTTGCGGGATACCGAACTGTACAAGATTCCTGGGGTTTCCGAGACTCTTGACTGGACTTCCGCTCTGATGGCCCTGAATATGCGGCAGCTGGAACCGGAGGTTATCGACGACACCCTGGGCATCATGCTCAAATACCAGGACGATATCGAAGCCGTGCGCGGCGAACCCGTCCGCGGCATCCTGGAGCGCTCGCAGAATCGGGGGCCACGCCGTGGCGGTCGTCGGGCCTAGCGCAGTGCAGCCGTCTGCACCGCGGTGGCGGATCAGTTGAGAGCCGATTCTAACCAAGTTGGGAGATGAACGTGGACCGCTTTTTTGAATCCCCGGACCTGAGTGGATTCCCACCATTGAACGTTGAACTGGTTAACGATGTCCTGTTGTCCAGCGGCGACAGGAGCGTGTCGGAACTACTGATGCTGTATTTCGCCTGCGTCACCAGCGACCCGGATGAGCAGGATTTTATCGATGCTACAGAGCGAATCGCTCTGGTGATTTCGGACCGGGCAGATGATGGCGATGAGGAAGCCATGATGGCAATGGTGGCTCTGGGAACCCTAGAGTCCGATGATGACAGCGAAGAAGCTACCATTGTAGGCGCGGCGATGCTTCAGGCCGTAGGGGCTTTGCCAATCCTCAGGAACGTCATCGCGGGAGAAATGGACTACGAAGCCGCTGCGCCCCCTTTGATGATGATCAAAATGCTGGCTGACCACGCCTTGTTGGACGTCCTCGACCCGGACGATGGACTGGAAGACCTAGACTTCGATGACATAGACCTCGATCAACTGGCTTCCGATTTGGGCGTTCCGGGACTGGATCTTGATTATGGTGGTGGCCCCAATGACCGTTAGCAGAAACACCCAACATGTCGTAGTAATCGGCGCCGGCATCGTCGGTGCCTCCATTGCTTGGCGCATCGCCTCTCGCGGCCATCGGGTTACTCTCATTGACAAAGCGGAGCCGGGTAGCGGAGCGTCCAGCCACAGTTTCGCGTGGATCAACGCCGGCGCCAAGGAACCGATCGGTTACCATAACCTGAACCGGCGCTCCCTGGAAATGTGGCCGCGTTTCGCCGGCGCGCTCGGCGAGGACGTGGGCCTCCGCTGGGGCGGCAAGGTTTCCTGGGAGACCGAACCCGCCGCCGCTGAGCAGTTGATCGCCCGCGTCAATCAGTTGCAGTCGTGGGGCTACCCCAGCCGCCGGGTGTCCGCGGGGGAATTAGCCGAGCTGGAACCCGGACTGGAAATCGGCCCGGTTGCCGCCGCCGAGTACAGTGAGAATGAAGGCCAGGTTGAGCCCCAGATGGTGGTGGACGCCTGCATCCGCCGCATGAACGAGTTTGAGGCCTCGATAGTCACCGGGGTAGAGGTCGTAGCTTTTGAGCGTGACGCAGACGGCAATATCCGCGCTGTCCAGACTGATTCAGGGGATTTCCAGGCGGACACCGTGGTCCTGGCCGCCGGAACTGACACCACGGCGCTTGCCGCCACGTCCGGCGTCTATATTCCCCAGGCCGAGAGTCCGGGCGTCGTCATCCGCACCACGCCGTTGCCGCCGCTGCTGCACAACGTTCCCGTGGTGTATGCTCCGCCCCTGGGCGACGGGCGCCGTGAAATTCACCTCCGCCAGTGCGCCGACGGCCGCTTTATGATCGGCGAAGGTGATCAGGAGAGCCTGGCCGAGGACGACTCCCAGCCCCACGCCGACGATTTGCTTTCCCGGGCCGCGCAATATCTTCCCGGCCTTGCCGAGGCGAAGGCCGTTCCGGTTCCAGTAGGCTGGCGTCCCATGCCTTTGGATGGCTACCCGACCCTGGGATATGCGACAGAGGCCCCCAACCTGTACATCGCCCTCACGCACAGTGGGGTTACCCTGGCTCCGGTAATCAGCCAACTGGCGGCGCTGGAAATCTGCGAGGGGGTTCGCGCCGACGCGGTGCTGGCTCCATACCGGCCCGAAAGGTTCGCAACGCTTACAGGGGAGCAAGTGGCAGAAATGGCGCATCCACGAGCCGGCCACCGGTAGCGACGCTTTGGCCCAAACGCCGGCCGATTCCGCGAACCGAACATCGCCGCGCGGTTGGGCGGTTCTGCTGCTCAACCGCCTGCATTACAGCACGGTGGTGTTGGCGTCCTTCGGCTTTGGATTGTTCCTGCCTTTCCTACAGGAAGACCTGGGCCTGAGCTATCTGCAAATTGGCCTGTTGCAGGCCATAGCGTGGGGCACCTCCGCCGTATGCCTGGTGCCTTTCAGCGTGCTGTTAGCGCGCTTCAACCCGAATTACCGGGTGTTGGTGGGTTTGGCGTTGATGACCCCTTTTCTGTTCACTCAGGGCCTAGCCACAGGATTTTGGACGCTGCTGGGGTCGCGGTTTCTGATGGTGTTGACCCAAGCCGGAATGACGCCGGCTCGTCCTTTGCTGCTGCGGTGGTGGGTGGCGCCGCGCCAGTATTCTACGGTGACCGCAGTCGGCCTTTCGCTCCACTCAACCTTCATGGCCGCCGCGTTGACGTTCAGCCCCATAATCATCGTCGTGTTGAACAGTTGGCGATTGGCATATTTTCTTCAAGCCGGCCTGTTGGGCGGCCATCTGTTGGCCTGGGCAGCATTGACCTGGAAGGCTCCGCGAAGCTTGGAGGAGACTCCCGCCGCGATCACTCGGGTCGAGTCCACGCAAACTGATGCGGGAGCGGAGCAAGACCAACGGGAAGCATCGCTGGTCGGGGCCTTGTTACGGTATCCGCACGCCTGGCTGCTGGGCGTGGTCATGCTCTGCCTGTCGGCATCCTGGACCACCGTGCTGACTTTCCTGCCCATCATATTGGAAACCGAGCGTGGGGTTGCGATATCCGCCGGCAGCATATTGTTTGGGTTCCTGTACTACGTGCTGGTTCCCGGCGGAATGCTTGGCAGCTGGATTTTCAACCACATCACCAACCGGCGGGTGATGGTCATTCTGCCCGCTTTGCTCAACCTGCTGTCCACTTTGGGGGCATTGCTGGCCGGCAACGAGTTTATGGCCGCAGTATCACTCACCGGGATGGGACTGGCGTGGGCGTTCGTGCCGGCGATGGAAATACTGCCCTTCGAGTTCAAAGAAATTCGGACCCGTGAGGTATCCGTGATAGCCGGCCTCGTGCAAACTTTCGGCGCGGTTGGATTTGGCGGCGGCCCCGCGCTCGCTGGCGCGCTGGCCGAGGTTACGGATTCCCTGGTCACGGGTGTTCTGGTGGTGGGCGGGTTGACCGGGATGGCGGTGCTGGCGGCCGCGGCCCTGCCGCGACGATTTGAAGGTCGGCTCATGTGATAGTATTCCGGTGAACTGATGACTACCAACGTTGACATAAATATGAACACTGCGCCTGCCGACGTGGGTGATGGCGCGATTTTGCCGAATCTGCTGATGTTCGGCGAGGTGCTGCGCCGCCTGGGTTTGGAAGTTGGGTCAGCCAACATGCTGGATCTGGTGCGCGCCACCGAGTATGTGCCCCTGGGCGGGAATCGCAACGACTTCCGCTTGGCGGCACGCGCCTTGCTGGTTCACCGGCGCACCGACTTGCCCCTATTCGATGAAGCGTTCCAGGTGTTCTGGCGTCGGCCGGCCCACGGGCGAAGTATGCGTGACCTGCGTTCCATGGGGGAGGAACGGCGTTACCGAACTCCGCGAGTCGCGCCACACCGGGAGGATACATCGGACGGCCCGCCGGGCGACCAGGAATCGGAAGACGCGAACGGCCGGCAGCCCGTGGTTGATCTGCAACGCTCATTCAGCGCCCGCGAAGTGCTGCGGCAGCGTGATTTCGCCGAGTTCACCCTCGCAGAGGTATCAGCGGCCCGTTCCCTCATGGCCGAATTAGCCTGGGACCTTGGGCAACGCCGCACTCGCCGACTGACCTGGGGCGATGGCAGCGTCATTGATTTGCGCCGTTCAATGCGGAAGAGTCTGTCCCACGGCGGCGAGATGCTTGATCTCGCCCATCGGAGACGCAAGACGAAACCCCGCCCGCTGGTCCTGATCTGCGACGTCAGCGGCTCCATGGAACGCTATACTCGGATGCTGCTCCATTTTGTGCATACCGTCGCAGTCAGCGGCCAGCAGCTCGAAGCGTTCCTGTTCGCCACGCGGCTGACTCGCATCACTCGGCATCTCGCCGCTCGTGGGGTGGATCAAGCGGTGGCACGGGTGGCGCAGGCGGTGCCCGACTGGGCCGGCGGCACCCGCATCGGAGAGGCGGTCAAGGCCTTCAACTACCAATGGGCACGACGCGTCCTGCGCGGCGGAGCAGTAGTCATGGTCATCTCTGACGGCTGGGACCGCGGAGACCCCGACCTGCTTTCCCGCGAGATGGCCCGGCTCCAGCGCAGTTGCCATCGACTGATCTGGCTCAATCCATTGCTTGGATCCCCCACCTACCAGCCGTTGACCAGGGGAATGCAGGCGGCTTTGCCCTATACCGACGACTTCATGCCCGCGCACAACCTGCACAGCTTGCAGGAACTGGCGCGGCACCTGAACCGCCTTTCCAACCGCCGGCCGCTGCCGTCATCCAAGCGTCTATCCAGTGGCTCCGAGGAAGATTTCAAACCCGCCCCCGCCCCACACGACGGCACTACCGCCGCGCGCTCTCGCCGCGACCTGAACCCCGCGCTGGCTCCGACTTTCCGACACCCGCTTTGGGGGCATCCGAATATACCGGGCGGGGGCTAACCGGCCTGGCCGGGAGCAATTTCGTTGTACAGGCTGGCCAGCGTTGTCGCCAACGCGCGGGGGCGTTCCTCGTATTCCGGCGTCGGATACCATTCGTAATCGAAACTGCGCGCAATCGTGCCTTCGATGCTGGTGCGCAGGCTGGAAACGATCACCCGGAACCCCAGGGCGTTGGTCGCCTGCTCTGCCAGCTGTTCAAGTATCACGTTGGGGCAGTCGAAGATCACCATGAACCCGCCCTCGCGTTGGCCGTCAGTGACCCTGGCCCGGAAAACCTTGCCGAACAGGTCCAGGTCAACGATGGTGTACCTGCGCTCAGCGGCTCCGTGGTCGGGCCAACCGATATGAATGTCGCCGCCGACAGTCCAGTGGTGCATGATTACTGGTCAGGACTGAGCGGCCAGGCCCACGCGAACCTGCGCCCATCCGTCCGCCATGCTCCGCTCCGGGAAAGGCGACGGTTCCGGTTCGGGAACCACCTTAACTGCCACCAGCACCGGCCCGGGACGGCGCATCAGCTCCTCCATCCCGATGAGCAATTCTTCAAGGTTGTCGTAGCGGCAGGCGTGAGCATACCCCGCGCTGCGCGCCATGCCTTCAAAATCGATCCGGTCCAGACCCGCTATCGGCATTCCTTCCGTAGATGTGTGTTCGGCGTCTTCCAGAACGAAATGCACCAGGTTTTCCGGCCCGACCTCGCCGATGGTGGCCAGGCCGGCCAGGTCGGTGCGCAGCGTGGCATCGCAGTCCAGCACCAGGATACGGCGGTTCGGTTGCGCCAGGGAAAGGCCCAAACCGACGGCGGGGGCGCGGTCCATGCAATCCGAAAGGTCAACGTCCAAGTCCCGCCGCTCGGATACCTGGTGCCACTCCCGCAGCGCCGCCGACGTGGACACCACCAAGGCATCCTGACGGTGGTAGTTGATAGCGCGGGCTACTTCTCGTGACGGGATCATTCGGATTTATCCGGCGCAACTTCGGCAGGGTCGTTGGATTCCGATTCGCGTTGAATCTCTTTCCGCCGGGAGGATACCATCAGGTAGAGGCCGGCGGGAATCAGAACGCCCCCGAGTATTGCTTTCACCAGGTTGCTTTCCACGAAACCGAGCCACAGCAGGTAGAATCCGGCCACGACGACGACCGAGGCAAGCAGGCGGCCGAAAATGCTGAACGGTTGGAACCTCATGGCGAATGGAACGGATTGATGCAAATAACGGGGGCGAACCAAATTCGCCCCCGCTCGTCGTCGGATGTGATAGGGTCGGGTTAGTCATCGCCGGTCAGGGCGGCGGTGACTTCCTGGTAGGCTTGCTGGGCAGTGCGACTGGCGCGTTGGCGGAACTGCACCGGCGTGTTTTCTATCTCCGGCTCGACGGCCAGATGCACAAACACGGGGCCCTCGGCGGCCAGTACTTCGTCAATTCCAGTAGCCAAGTCTTCCAAGTTGTCGAAAGAGAACACCGCCGCATATCCAGCGCCCTTGGCGATCTCTTCCCAATTAGTCACACCATCGGAGCCGGGGATGGGCTGCCCGCCCGTAACCGCGTACACGCCATTGTTGAACAGGAAGTGGTAGAAGTTCTTGGGGGCTTTCGTGGAGGTGGTCACCAGCGCGCCCAGGTTCATCAGCAGGCTGCCGTCGCCATCCATCACGATTACCTTTCGCCCAGGCTGGGCCAATGCAATGCCCAACCCGACGTTGCTGGCCTTGCCCATCGCGCCGGATATCGGCAGGTCAAGCATTTGGTTGGAAGTTACGGACGGCAGTCCGAAGCGGACGTTGCCGGCGTTCATGGTCGGAATGAGTACGGCCTCTTCGCGTTTGCTGTCGATCAGGCGCACAGCGTCGGTGTTGTTGATCATGGCGGTGTTCTCCAGGGGCGGCTTTGCAATGACGGGAATTCTGGATTCCGGCTTTCGCCGGAATGACGGTCTTGCGGGTTGGGATGGCTACGCGCCGAACTCGGTGCCGATCAGGACGGCTACGGGCCGGCTCAGGCGCTGGGACTCTTCAAAGGCGATGCTGATGCGATCGGCGTCGTCATCGGTTTCCACCAGGTAGTAGTTGATGCCCCAGGCGTGGAGGATGTGCTCGATGAAACGACCGGCGGAGTCGGGCGTGGGGCCGCGGCGGGTCCAGCCGCGATATCCTACCAGCATGACCAGGGGCTGATTGAGGTCAAGGCACAACCCGCGTATGGAATCGCCGGCCTCGAAAACTCCGGTGTTCTGGATCAGCACCACCGGGTTCGCGCCGCCAACCCACAGGCCGGCCGCCACCGCCATGGTTTCGCCTTCGCGGCACACCGGGATCAGGTCCAGCGAAGGCTCTTCCGTCATCATGGTGTAGAGGAAGTTGGTCTCGCTGTCGGGCAGCCACACAACGTGGGATACGTTGTTCTTTTTCAACTCGGCGACCAGGGAAGCCGGGTGCAGAACAGATTCGTAAACTTCGGTGGTCATTCTGGCGACTCCTTGACATAAGCGCCGAACGCGGCGCGGGGACAGTGCGAAATAATCAGGCCGGCATTATATGGGGTGCCACTTACACCGTCAATTAGAATTCGGCGCTGCGGGGCGTGCGCGGGAACGCGATGATGTCCCGAATGTTCTGCATCCCAGTGGCGAACTGCACCGTGCGCTCGAACCCAAGCCCGAAGCCGGCGTGTGGCGTAGTGCCGTAACGACGCAGGTCCAGGTACCACCAGTAGGGCGCATCGTCCAACCCTGCTTCGGCCATGCGGGATTGCAGCACGTCCAGGCGTTCTTCGCGCTGGCTGCCGCCGATAATCTCGCCGATGCGGGGCACCAGGACGTCCATCGCCCGGACCGTCTCACCGTCGTCGTTCAGCCGCATGTAGAATGCCTTGATCGCGCTGGGGTAGTCCGTAACGATGACTGGCCGACCGACTTTGCGTTCGGTGAGGTATCGCTCGTGCTCGGATTGCAGGTCGGCGCCCCAGCGAACTGGGAACTCGAAGGACTCGCCGGATTCTTCCAGTATCCTGATCGCTTCCGTATAGGTCATCCGCTCAAAATCGGAGTTGGCGATGTCCTCCAACGTCGTGATCAGTTCCTTGTCGTAGAAGCGGTTGAAGAACGCCATATCCTCGGGGCACGTATCCAGCACGTGGGTAAAGATGCCGCGCAGGAAGTCTTCGGCCAACTGAGCCAGGCCGTCCAGGTCGCAGAAGGCGACTTCTGGCTCCACCATCCAGAACTCCGCCAGGTGCCGCGAGGTGTTTGAATTTTCTGCGCGGAAGGTTGGGCCGAAGGTGTACACGTCGGACATGGCCTGAGCAAAGATTTCCGCCTCAAGCTGGCCGCTTACCGTCAGGAAGGCCGGCCGGCCAAAGAAATCGGCGTCGTTATCGAGCCGCCCGCTCTGGGTCGGCAGGTTGTCAAGGTCCAGGGTAGTAGCCCGGAACATCGCGCCGGCGCCCTCGGCGTCGCTGGCGGTAATGATCGGCGTCTGGATGTAGAGGAAGCCGCGCTGCTGGAAGAATTGGTGAATGCCGAAGGCCATCGCGTTGCGGACGCGCGCTACGGCGCCGAACGTGTTGGTGCGGGGACGCAGATGCGCCAACTCTCGTAGAAACTCCAGGGTGTGGCGTTTCTTTTGCAGTGGATATTCCTCGGGGTCTGCGCTGCCCAGCATTTCCAGGCTGCTGGCGACTACCTCGTACTTCTGGCCGCGACCGAGGGACTCCTGCAATACTCCGAGGGCCGTCAAGCTGCACCCTGTGGTCAGGCTGCCGACGAGGGCGTAATCGGGGCAGTTGGCATCGACGACGATCTGCAAGTCCGCCAGACTCGACCCGTCGTTGATTTGGACGAAGGAAACGCCGCCGGAAGATCGGACAGTCTTCACCCAACCGTTAACCGTGACGGGATGGGGGGCATCCTCCAACCGCTCAACGTTCAAGAGATCCGTGATGCGTGTGCGTCCAGAAGTAGGCATACCAGCTACCCTCCGATACCCGCTGATAACGGAATTTTAGCACACGATTGTCACAGAGCCGGCCGTTGCGTATGCCAATCCGTCGCCTGCTGGTAGGCGTGGGCGATGTTCAACAGCCGCGACTCGGCCAGGTGCGGGCCGATCAGTTGCAGGCCCACCGGCAATCCGTCGCTGAATCCGCAGGGAACGGACATAGCCGGCAGTCCCGCGATGTTCACCGGCAAGGTGTACACGTCCACCAGGTACATCCGCACCGGATCGTCGGTCCGTTCGCCGATGGGGAACGCGACAATCGGCGACACCGGGGCGACCAGGGCGTCCACGCCCTCAAACGCCCGGGTGAAGTCCTCCCTGATCAGGGTCCGCACCTGCTGGGCTTTGTGATAGTAGGCGTCATAGTATCCCGACGACAGCGCGAACGCTCCCAGCATGATGCGCCGCTTGACTTCGGGGCCGAAGCCGTGCTGACGGGTTCGCTCCATGGCTTCCCACATATCGCCTTCGCCCCGGTGCGAATAACCGTACTTAACGCCGTCGTAGCGGGCCAGGTTGGCGGAACATTCGGAGGGGGCGATGATGTAATAACACGCCAGCGCGTACTCGGTGGTGGGCAGCGATATTTCACGGATTTCCGCGCCCAGGGCGGCCAGTTGGTCAATGGCGGACGTTACTGTGGCCCGCACGCCGGCATCCATGCCTTCGCCGAAGTACTCCTGTGGAACTCCCAGACGCAGGCCCGTCACGTCGCCGTTGAGTCCCGCTGCGTAATCGGGAACCGGGTCGGGCAAAGAGGTGGCGTCATGCGAATCATGCCCGGCAATGGCTTGCAGGATGAGCGCGCAATCCGCGGCGTCGCGCGCCAGCGGTCCAACCTGGTCCAGTGATGACGCATACGCCACCAGCCCGTAACGGCTGACGCGCCCATAGGTCGGTTTCAACCCGGTGACGCCACAGAAGGAAGCGGGTTGGCGGATGCTGCCGCCGGTGTCGGTGCCCAGCGCGAAAGCAGCCATTCCGGCTGCTACTGCGGCGGCGGATCCTCCGCTGCTGCCCCCGGGCACTTTCTCGACGTCCCAGGGGTTCCGCGTGGGAAAGAAGGCGGAGTTCTCCGTGGACGAGCCCATTCCGAACTCGTCCATGTTGCCCTTGCCCAGCAGCACCGCGCCCTGCTCACGCAGCCGGCCAACCGCCGTGGCGTCGTACACCGGGACATATTCGGCCAGCATCCGCGACGCGCATGTGGTGGGCACGCCGCCGGTGCAGAGGAGGTCTTTAATCTGCATCGGGATTCCCGTGAGCGGGCCGGCCTCGCCGGCCGCAATGCGCCGGTCCGCCATTTCCGCCTGCTGTCGGGCGACGTCACCGGTTACAGTGATGTACGAAGATAGCCGTCCGTCCACGTCGGCGATTCGTTGCAGCAAACATTCAGTGAGCTCAACGCTGCTGATCTCACGGTCAGCGAGGAGTTGGGAGGCCTGGGTTACGGACAGCTGCCAGAGTTCGGACATGGGAGACTATTCGTCAAGGACGGCGCGGACCTGGAAGAAGTCGCCGCGGCGTCGCGGGGCGTTGCGCAGGGTGTCGTCGGCGGGAAGGCTGTCAGCAGGTTCGTCGTCGCGGAGGACGTTATCTAGGCCGGCAACGTGGGCGGTTGGGGATACGCCGGTGGTGTCCAGGCTTTGCAGAATCTCGAACTGGTCGAGGATGTCGGACAGTTGGCGGGTGAATGCCTCGGTCTCCGCCTCCGTCAGCGAAATACGCGCTAGGGCGGCGATGTGTTTTACCTGGGTATGGTCGATGGGCATGGTTGCGTTTTCCTAATCGAATGTGCCGCTGTTGACACCGATTACAGACAGAATGATGTACCCGGCGATGGCGAGGCTGAGCCATTCAAAAGCACGAAAGAATACCCGCGTGAAGCTGAAAGGCCGCTCTGTGTTCCAGGTGTCCCGCAGCTCCCCGAAAAAGCCTCCGGACAGAGCCGCGATGGCGAACAATAAGACTACAGCAGGGTTCAGCGAGAGCCGAGTAATGACGGTGGGTACAATCACCATCAAGGCTATACTGATTACAGAGGCGACAATCCATTCCCGGTTGCCGGCGAAACGCAGCATATGTTCTACCTATTTCCGAGAACCGGGAACTCCAAACAATAGGGCGGCGAAGCAGCCCAAGCTGCAACCGAAAACCGAAATTTCCAGCAGTACTTTTTGGTACCAAGTCCAATCGCTGGGGATGACGAATAATCCCCAAACGCCGAGGAAGAAAAATATGGTTCCCAAGGCAACGGCGGCGACTTTGTCGGACTTGGTTTCCATTTTGGCGCCTCCTGACAGATAACCCGTTGCCACCATTATAGCGGATGGGTTCTCCGGTTAGCTCAGCTCATTTCAGAACCGCCGGAGACGCTGATGCTGAGGCCCGTCATGTAATCGGATTCAGCCGAGGAGAGGAATGCCGCTATGCGCGCGATGTCGTCGCCCTGCGCGATTCTGCCCAGGGGAACCCGCATTTCACGCTCGCGTACCATTAGGGCGCGATGCTCCTCGCCTGATGTTCCCTCCGGAGCCAGGGCGGCGGCGATGAAGTCAACGCGCTCGGTGTCCACCAAGCCGGGGCATATGGCGTTCACGTTGACGTGGTAAGGGGCCATCTCGTGGGCCAGCGATTGAGTGAACCCGATGACCGCGAACTTGCTGGCGCAGTAGGCTCCGTAGCGCGCTATGCCGCGCTTGCCGGCCCCAGAAGAAATGTTGATGATCTTGCCGGGGCCGCCCCGTGCTACCATGTGCCGGGCAACGGCGCGGCTGACGAGGTATGTTCCTCTGACGTTTACGCGCATCACTTCGTCGAAAGCGTCTTCCTCGAGCTCTACAATCAGCACACGGTCTCGACCCGGACGCGAGCCGGCGTTGTTCACCAGAATGTCAATTTTCCCGAATTCACCCAGCGTGTCGGACACCATGGCGTCCACTTGGGCGCTGTCCGCCACGTCGTAGTATAGGCCCGTGCTGCGGCGGCCCAAGTCCTGGATTTCCTTGACGACGCTGGGGAGGCCCTCCCAGCCATCGAGACGGTCTTCGGTGCGGATTGCGTCCAGGGATGCTTCGACGTCGGTGACCACAACGTCGGCGCCCTCGGAGGCGAGGCGCGTTGCGATGGCGCGGCCGATGCCGTGGCGTCCGCCGGCGCCGGTTACGAGAGCTGTCTTGCCATTGAGGTCGTACATCATGGTCTCCTATTGGATAGATTGGCTACGGGTACGCGGAAACCGGCGTGAAATCCTCGGTGGAAAAGGTTTCAGCCCCTACCGGGCCACGCGGGCCGGTGGTCGTGGTGATGCAGCGCCAGCGCCTCGCCGGAGGCGTGAACCACCAACTGATGCCCGAAGGCGTCGGCGAGCACGGATTCCAGCAGCACTTCTTCCGGTGGCCCGTAGGCGATCAGGCGTCCGTTGATTACCGCGACATCGCTGGCCCGCGCTGAAACGCAGGTGAGGTTGTGGGTGCACATAATGACCGTCGCGCCACCCTCGCGCAGCCGGTCGATGATATCCAGAAAACTATGCTGCGCGGTCGGGTCGAGGCCAGTCATCGGCTCGTCAAGGAGCAGGATAGACGGGTGAGACGCTATGGCGCGAGCCAGCAGAACGCGCCGGCGCTGCCCTCCGGAAAGCTCACCGATCCCCCGGCGGCGGAGATCTTTCAGCCCGACCGTGCCCAGGGCTTCGGCGGCAGCTTCCCGGTTGGCCCGACTGTGGGAGCGGAAAAGTCCCCGCGATGGAGTGAGTCCCATCATCACCACGTCCCATACCGTCGCCGGGAAATGCCAATCGACCTGCTCCAGCTGCGGAACGAACCCGATATGCCGCCGCATACGGTGGCTGGGACGGCCATCCACGAGCACCTGTCCCCGGCTGGGTTTTACGAGGCCGACGACTGTCTTGAGCAGTGTGGACTTGCCGCCTCCATTGGGGCCGATGATTCCCGACAGGCTGCCGTTTTCCACCGAAAACGACACTCCTTCCAGCGCAACCACAGGCCCATATTCAACGTCAACGTTCTGAAATGAAACTGCCTGGTGGGTATAGTCTTCGTGCGAGTGGGTATGACCGTCGCGCGAATGGGCGTGGCCGTGCGCTGCCGGCAGTGTGGGAGAGCGCATGGCGTTATTCCTTATACCAATCGTCGCCGGCCGGAGGCCACGGGTTTTCGGAATCCAGCACTTGGGAAAGTTGGGTGAAGGCTCCCTTGAAGGTAGCGGGGTGCAGCCAAATGCTGTTGAAGCCCAGGTTAGTGTAATTGTCCGTCCGACGCGAGGTTGTGAACCGGATGCTCCCCAGGGTTTGCAGGTGGTCGTCCGTAGCCAGCGAGTCTTCAATTTGATAGATGGTTAGATAGATGCCCTCGCCGTATCGCGCCAGGAACCTGCCGGATGGCGAATCATCGCTGGTGGGTTGCGCCAGTTCGATGAACGTGTCGCGCCCGTTCAACGGAAGGACGGCAATCTCCAGGTCGGTGAAGCTGATTTGAAACCGCTTGGTCGGTTGCAACCCGAATAGCGCGCTCCAACGGGCGATGGCGGCGTCCAGATCATTCACAATAATGGCCATTTGCCGCAACTGCGTGGTCCCCGGTTGGTGTCTGGTCGATTGCCAGTCCGGCCCGGCGGCGGGCCAGGAGTTGGTTGGATCAGTTACCTCGATTATTTCCAGGAACGCTCCGTTGCAGGACGCTGGATGCAGGAAGGCTGACCGCGATGCTTCGTGCTCGGTTTCACCGGTGATTCTGACCCCTTGCTCCCTCAGGTGCGGAATCAGCCGGTCGTATTCCCTGGTCTCGAAGATGATGAGGTACGGAGCCTCACCACGGCGTTGCAGGAATCTGGAACCGGCCGAATCGGAACTATGGGGAGCCAACAACTCCACGAAAGTGCCATTGCCCGCCGGAAGCACGGCGTTGTCCAGCCCAAACTGAGGTAACGATCCGGTGCGGCATGGCTCCATCCCGAGCGCCCGCCCGTAAAGCGCAATGGCTTCCGGCAGATCCTCCACCATCATGGCGATTTGGCGAAGTTTATGGAGCATTATGAACGGGAAGGGAGATTGAGTAGGGCGGTTCCGATGATGTACGGTCGGTCGGGAACCGGACCCGTCATGGTAATATCGCATTGGACACGGTTACCGGACTCGTCCTGCGCCGTGTCGCTGATCAGTATCCCGACGTGCAGCGGCTGGTTGTGGGGAATGGTGCCGCGGAAAACCAGGTCCAGATCAGCCAGGGTTCCGGCGCCGGCCCAATCGGTCAGCACGCGTGAGACCAGCGCCATGGACATAATGCCGGGTACGATTGGCTCGGCCAATCCAACTTTCTCAGCCTGTTCCTGGTCCGTGAAACGGTTGGGCGCAGGGTTACCCCACAGGGAGCAGAAGTCCACCACCTGATCGTCGGAGACGGAAATGATCGCCGGACCGATCTCGTCCCCCAATTCCACGTCCTCAAAGTACAATTTGGCGGGTTCAGTCATCTGCAAATCACTCCCGAACTACCTGGGAACGTTGAACGTCGGCAACCACCACGCCGGCCTGGTTGCGGAAGGTGGTTTCCCATACTACATGCACCATGGTGCCGGATCGCCCCGTCTTGGTGTACACGTCCTTGAGGTGCGAAGACGCCGTAAGAGTGTCGCCAACAATGATCGGAGATCTCGGTTCCACCCGTTGGCCTCCGTGAAATTGGCGTCGTCCAAATTGGAGCTTGATGTCCGGCAACTCGCCGCGTTCGAACAATGCGCAAAGCGTGGGAGGCGCAACCTGGTCTCCATAACCGGCGGCTTTGGCGGTCTCCGGGTCGGTGTAAATTGGGTTGTCCTCGCCGACGCTGCGGCTGTATGTGTCGATGATCTCCCTGGTAACGAGGAACGGCCCGGACTCATGCTCGACGCCGTACAGCGAGTGGTCGTATTCGTAGTCAATCTGAGTGGGCATTTGACGGCTCCTCTCACCCGACCGGGGTGGCTGCGGTTTCTTCAATGTACATCGGTCGAAATTCGCCGGAGAGCAGCGCTTCGACCAATTGGGATTCGTTGCGAATATCGGCCCTGAACTCGGTCACGGCCCTTCCAATATGGCTGGCCAGGTGGGCGTCGCTGCCGGCGATGCCCAGATATCCGGTGCGTTGGCATAGCTCTTCCGCCCGCTCGTTTTCCTCCGGCTTGCTGCCGGCGTTGACGCGCTCGACAATCCGGACGTCGTCAAAGGATTCGCCCTGCTCCATGTATTCGACCAGGCCGATGCCGAATCGCCCCGGATGGGCCGGAACTACCAAACCGCCATGGTGCCGCGCCGCCTTGATCAACTCCCGACCGTCCATTTTCACATCGCCAAAGTCAATGTCCTTGCCCAGTCCGGGCGTGATGTTGTACACCAGCATGTGACCGAAGCAAGTGTCCAGTTCCGCGCCCTTCAGCACCATCACTCCGTACTCCGAAGCCAACTGGGAGTAATCCACGTCGAAATCAAACTTGCGATGTTCCGTAAGGACAATTCCGTCGATGGTGTACCCGCGCTTTCGCAGGACGTTGACGAATTTCAAATACTGTTCAACCGTCGCGCGCGAGTCGTCGGATGCAACGGAATGGCAATGCAAGTCCAGGTAGGTAGTCAAGGGCGGCCTCCGGGCGGCAAAGTGTTGGCACCGCCAACAGCCGATTATATGGGTTGCCAACAGCAGGATGCAACCGTGCCAAACATGAGCGACTTGCAAAACGGGCGTTCGCCAAAGTCGCCTACGGAATCGGCCTACGCCAGCGAGCGGGCTTGCGAAAGTCGGGCCGATCCGCAACATTCGGGTTCACGATATGGACGCACAATGCGGTTAGATAAACGTATGCCCAGCCTCGTGTCAACCGAATAAATCTAAAACTGCCCTCAAAATTGACGGGGTTTTCGGGTTCACAGGAGCAGGTTTGTGTGCTTACATAAAGAAAGCGAGCGTCAATTGCAGTTGACGCTCGCCAGGTTAGCCGCCGTAGCTCAGTAGGAAAGAGCAGCCTTTTTGCGAAGGGACGGTCGGGAGTTCGAGTCTCCCCGGCGGCTCCATACAGCATAATCAGCCTCGTGCTGGATTGCAAGAAGGCAAAGGAGATCAGGATGCGAACATATCACGTACAACTGGCGGATGTCGAAACGCCCGCCATCTTTCAAGCTGACGGAGACCCTGTATTAGGTACCACGGATGATTATGGGCAGCCGTATTGGCAATTCAAGCAAGGCGAGCAAGTCGTAGCGCAGTTCAAGCAAAATTCAGTGCTTGGCTGGTGGTACGTAGAAACCACCAGAGGCCAAAACTTCTAGCCACCCGGAGTAAATTGGCAGCCCCATTTCCGGGGTCAGCTCCCGGCCACCAGTGGTCACACTGTTGGCCGGTTTTTTGCTGGGAATTCGCCCGAAAACACGTCAATTTGCCGGGTTGGGGTTGACAACCGTTGCCCTGCCCCTGAGCGAGGTCTTACAATCAAGCCAACATAAAGAACGCCGCCAACGAGGGCCTAATCTCGAAGGCGGCAGACCGCTCACCAGTCGAACGGAGCACGGTCATGCTCAATATAATGCCGCCGCCGGCGGATCGTCAACGGGGCGATCCAGGCGTTCCCGATTTTGGCCTGATTGGGACTATCCTCGACGAACTGCACCACGACGAACTGATTGCCAAGCTGAACGACTACCGCTGGACCGGACGGCCCGGCTACGCGCCCGAAGTCATGTGGCGGGCAACGCTGGTGAGGTACCTGCTCAAGTTACGGTACACCCGCGACCTGATAGCCCAACTCAAAGCATCCCGCCTTCTCAGGCGGGTTTGTGGTTTAAGGGACACCGTGCCGCACGAAGGCACGTTCTCACGCTTCTACGCGAGGCTGGCAGATCATAAGGACCTCGTTGACGCGGCGATCATGGACGTTGCCCAGCGTGTCGGCGCGGAGATCGAGCGGTTGCAGGATGAGGGCGTGGTGCCGGAGAGCGCCCCTGCGCCGGGCCGGATGGTCGCCATCGACAGCAGCGACGTTGAGGCGTGGGGTAACGGGAAGCGAGAGCCAGCGAAGCGGATCGACCGAGAGGCTGAATGGGGCCACCGGACCGCGAAACTGGCGCACGAGGGCGACGAACTATTCTACGGGTACAAACTCCACGCGATATGCGATGCCTACTACGGTACGCCGCTGTCGTGGGCCGTGCTGCCCGCCAACATGAACGACAGCCCGACGCTGCCGCCGATGATGGACCAGCTCAAAAGGAACCACCCCAAGCTGCCGGTACGCTACGCGATGGCCGACCGGGGGTACGACGCGCTCAGCAATTTTCAGGACCTCCACCAACACCGCATATTCGCCGTGATACAGGTACGCGACACCGACAAAAACGGTCTCTACACTCCCAAAGGAGAACCCAAGTGCATCGGCGGCCAGCCGATGGAGTACGTTCGCACTGACAAGGGCAAGGGCCACCTCTTCCGCTGCCCTGCCGACGGCTGCGAACTGAAAGGCAGCAAGCCCTGGCTCGGCGAACGCTGCGGTAGCGAACACTACGAGGGCTGGGACGGCGAACTCCTCCGGCGGGTGGGCCTGCTGCCACGGGCGAGCAAGCGGTGGAAGCGGCTGTACAAGCAGCGGACCAGCGTTGAGCGGCTGTTCGGCAGCCTCAAGCGCAGCCGCCTGCTAGATCAGCACTGCTACCTGGGCATCAAGAAGGTCCGGCTGCACGTCGGCTTGTCGCTCTTGACGTACACGGGAACCATGTTGGGCCGTCTGCTTGACGGTGATTACGCCGGGATGAGGGAGATGAAGGTTGAGATGCCGGTCGCCAACTGGACAGCGCGGGCAGCCTAATTCATCGTTGACACTACCCTAGCACGGTAGTTCCCGCCGGGAATATGCACGCCGCCAGTCCGTTGACATCGCCCCCGGCGAAGCCATAGCATAGCCCTGCCACAGTTTCGATTCTTGATCCCCTCCCAGCCCCGGCCAACGGGGCTTTTCAACATAGACATTGCCCACAGGCTGGCACGCCGTGCCTCCTTGCGGTGTCTATGTTCGGGGATTGGAGACTGTGGCAAGTAGCCAAACCTGTGGCCGCAAGGGGGTTCCCAATGCGATTCCATGCACTGCTGCTCGCTGCATCCCTCGTTATTTTCGCCATCGCTTGCCAGGACGATCAATGGCCGCAACAATCCGGGCGGCACCTCTGCGATTGGGAGATACGCCCCGACCAGAGTTTCACGCTGAGCTGCGAGAACTACGCCGAGGCCAGCGTTGAAGTACCTACTGCCGTTCCTGACGTAACGCCAGATGTTACGCCGCCACCGACCTCGCAGAACAAAGACGGCAGTACACGCGAAAAGGCTTTCCCGTTCGGCGCGGTAGTCGCCCTTGACGTGTTCGACGTTCAAATTACAGCGGCGGACTCGGATGCTTGGCCGGAGGTCAAGGCCGCTAATCAATTCAACGACCCCCCGGCAGACGGCAATCGGATGTTAATGCTAAGCATGAGCGTTACGAACGAGCGCGGGCCTGCTGGCACGGTATGTCAGTGCCGACGCACGAACGAGGATGGCAGTTGCGACAGGCGATACGACCCGCCGGAGATATGCCATGTGGGTTCTTATTTCAACGATAGCGACTTGGTGCTTTGGGATTCCAGCGACAACACCTATCAGTCATTTCGTGAGGACGTTTCGTGCGGGGTGTTACCCGATCAATTGGGGCACGACCTGTATAGCCGCTTTGAATCGGTACGGCTGCCATCCGGCGAAAGTATGATCGGCAACGTTTGCTGGCAAGTTCCCGCCGATGAAGAAGGTTTCGTGGTTCAGTACGATGATCCCTACGGCACAGACGTTTGGCTCGTTGCGGCAAATGATCCCCTATAAGAGAGCCTAACAGCCATTCACCGATTGTCAACGGCATTAGTCCCGGCCCATCAACCTATCCCACTCCTGCTGATCCAGTCGCCTCTGCGCGATACGTTGAAGATCCCATTCCGCAGCGCAAAACCCGCACGGTTGCACCTTCGGGTCAATCGACCGCCGTGCCACTTCCATCGCCTCGTCAACCGACGCCAGGGGTTCATGCCCAACCTGCCGAAACCCCTGCCGCTGCATGTTCGTCGGGGAATCGCTATATGAGCAGCCGCCCACCTGGTGAACCCGCCGCTTCGCTGGCTCATAAACGAACCGGTATATGGCCCATTGCATGGGACTACCTCGCCGGCGCGTCGATCTCGATCAGCACGTCAACCTTGTGGGTATCCAGGCCATCAAAATCTTTTAGCAGTTGGTCGATGTGGGCTGCGCCTTTCTCAGTCAGCCATTCTGCGTTGCACAGCGGGCAGTATTTAGTGATCGTGGGCCGGCGTTTCCCGTGCAGTATGAAAACCACCTCGTTCCCGCAGGTCTGACACCGGCACCTCACCCGCACCACGTCGCCCAACCTAAATACGATCTTTGCTTCCGACACTACCATCTCGGCTCCTTGCAGGGATGGAGTATCGTAGCATCCCCCAGCCCTCATTTTACGATACGAACAGCCGTTCCCACCCCTTTCGCAAGGCCGATTTTGCGCCCACCTATCCGAGATGCCGGTTATGCCCTAATGGAAAGCCCGGAGATGCTGGGACAGGTGGGTCGATGGCACACTCCGGCCACAACACCAGCATATCACTCCGCCTATCTGTCAACCCGTTTCGCAAGTCGGTCAACATGTTCGGATATTCAGCGTGGCAATCCGCCGGCAGACCCGCTATGATCATACCGCTTTATCCGCTTCAACCGAACTCAATAACCATGAGGTAATCACCATGACCCTGTCATCAAGCGCCCTGCAAGGCCGAGTGGCCATCGTAACCGGTGCGGCCAGCCCCATCGGGATGGGCCGTTCCATAACCACCGGCCTGGTGCGAGCCGGCGCTCGCGTCGCCATGCTGGATATCAACGAGGACTGGCTGGACCAGACCGCCAACGACATGCGGGAGCTCGGCGGCGATGACGCCGTGCTGCCCGTCGTTGCCGATGTTACCGACCCCGAATCCGTTGAAAACGCCGTGCAGCGCACCATCAGCGAAATGGGCGGGCTGCACATACTGGTCAACAACGCCGGCATCAATCCCCGAACTGCCGGCTTCGGCGGCAGCACGTCCGGCAGCCGCACCGGCTTTTTCGACATCGTTCCGGACGCCTGGCTCAGGGTCATTTCGGTTAACCTCAGCGGCCCCTTCCTGATGTCCCACGCCGTCGTTGGCCACATGATGGAGCAGGGATTTGGTCGTATCATCGGCGTAACCACCAGCATGGATACGATGTGGCGCAAAGGCGGGGCGCCCTACGGGCCGTCCAAAGCCGGCCACGAGGCCCTGGTAGCCATCATGGCCCAGGACCTGGAAGGCACCGGCGTAACCGCTAACGTCCTGACGCCCGGCGGAGCCACGGCCACCAACATGGTGCTGCCTCCGGAAGGCGCCTCGGCAGACGCGCTGATTCAGCCCGAGGTGATGCAGGCCCCGGTGGTCTGGATCGCCTCCGAAGACGCCGGAGACTGGAACGGCCGGCGTATCATCGCCTACTATTGGGATGAGTCCCTGCCCTTGTCGGAACGACTGGAGAAATGCGGCGCGCCGGCCGCGTGGCCGCAGCTGGGGTTGCAGGCCGTCCACCCCGACTGGTTTGGCCGAGGCTAATATCTCGGCGAACACTAACATGTAGGGGCGGGTGTAAGACCCCCCCCTACATGTCGTTTGAGTATAGTCACCAATCAGTGCCGGAATCCCGTGTCGAAACCTCGCGCAGACGGGTTGATGAGGAGGTCGGGGCGGTTGCCCCAGCGCTTGAGGAAGCGACCGAAGTTTTTGCGGCTTAGCTCGTCGCGCTGGTTTTCCTCCAGCTCTTCCCACTGGCGGTGTTCGTGGCGCACCAACGGCAGGCTGCTGTCGCACACCACGCGGTAGCCGGCGTTTTTGAACTGGAAGCAGTAGTCGATATCCAGGTTGCGATAGAACCGGAACGATTCGTGCATCAGGCCAACCGAGCGCAGGTCGGCACGCCGGAAAGCCATGCAGTAGGCTTGCATGGCGTCGGCTTCACCCCGGTCCACTTCTTCGTGGAAGTGCTGCATGTCGTCGGTAGTGAGACCGTAGGGCCCAAACACGCCGACGGTGGAATCTGACAACTGTTCCGCTACCGGAGACATCACATCGCCCACGACCTCCGTGGATGCGTCCAGCAGAACGATGTACTTGCCCCGGGCCTGTTTGAGGCCGATATTCTTGCCGGCAGCGTCCCCAACCACGTGGTCGCAGTGGATAACCCGCAGGTTGGCGTGCTCGCCCTGGGCCTGTTCCAAATACTCTGCGGTGCCGTCGGTGGACCCGTTGTCCACCACGATCATTTCGGCTGACGCGCCGCTCGTATGCTTCATCACCGCTTCGACGCAACGCTGGACGTCATCGACGTAGTCGTAGGCGTTCAGCAGGAACGTGAAGTCGTAGAGGTCGGGTTCTCCCAACAATGCGGGGACCTCGCGCGACGCCGAGACCGAGGCCCAGCGCGCCGACTGCAATTCCAGGGCCGTTTGCGGGCGCACTCTCGTTGCGTTACCCACGTCCTCGACCACCATGCCGTTGGCAATAATCTCCGCTCGCATGGCGTCCGCATCGGAATAGGCCGACTGCTCCCGCAGCGAGGTCCTTCTCGTGATCGCTTCGCTGTTGGCCGAACCGATCTCGTAGCGCATCGGAACTTGGTCAAGGTCCAGGCCAAACACCCGGTCAAACTCCAGGAGCAGATCCACCTTGTCGCCCGGAGCCAGTTCCGACCTGGCCATTGCCCAGGTGATCGCCACCGCGTTGGGCAGGTCGAGGTCGTTATGCACGGCATCCCAGAAACGCTTGCGCCAGACTTCGGCATCGCTGCTGAGGGTGTGCTGGCCTGAGCCGTTGCCGGAGGCGTTGCGCCAGACCCAAAGGCGATTCCGAAGGCCGGTCAACGCCTTTTCCGCCGCCCTGAGCGAGGTGAAGGTGAAGTTCATCCGGTGGCGGTAACGCACCGTCATGCACAGGTAACGGAATGCCAGCGGGTCGAATCCGCGAACCACCAGGTCCTCAATCAGGAAGACATTGCCGGCGGATTTGGCCATCTTGGCGCCATCGGCCAGCAGATGCTGCCCGTGTACCCAGTAGTTCACGTGCTGTTGGCCGAACGTCCCTTCGCTCTGGGCAATCTCATCTTCGTGATGCGGAAAAACGTTGTCAACGCCGCCGGTGTGTATGTCAAAATGCTCGCCCAGGTATCTGTGGGCCATGGCGGAGCATTCGATGTGCCAGCCTGGGAAGCCTTCGCCCCACGGGCTGTCCCACTTCACGTCGCGACCCGGCTCAGCGGCTTTCCACAAGGTGAAGTCCCTGGCGTCGTGCTTGAGGGGATCGGCCTCGGCGCGAACGCCCTCCAGGAGGTCGCCGCCGAAGTTTCGGGACAGCTTGCCGTACTCGGGATAACTGTTAACGTCGAAGTAGATGTTGCCGCCGGCCTCGTAAGCCTTGCCGTTGTTCACCAGCGTGTTCACCATAGCCAGCATTTCGGGGATGTGGTGTGACGCCCAAGGGAAAACGTGGGCCGGCTTGATGTTAGTGCGTTCCTCGTCCTTCCAGAACCAATCGGCGTAGAACTCGCCGATTTCCTGCAAGGACTTGCCCTCGGCCAGCGCGGCCATGATCATCTTGTCGCCGCCGGCCTCGGCCAGTTCCTGCCGCATGTGTCCCACATCGGTGATGTTCTTGATGTGGTACACCTCGTTGCCGTCGGCTTCCAGGATGCGACGGATCCAGTCGGCCATCAAGTAGGTGCGCAGGTTGCCGATGTGGGCATAGCGGTACACCGTAGGCCCGCAGGTGTACATGGTGACGCGGCCCGGCACAATGGGTCGAATCTCTTCGACGGTTTTCGTCAGGGTGTTGTAGATGCTTAGCACGCCGCCACCTCCGCCAGGTGCGAGATGGCGCAAGTTTAGCATGGCCCACGTTCCTTTGCATCCGCACGGCGAGACGGCACTGCTGGAAACTTCGTAAGGGCGAATGATTATTCGCCCCTACGCTTCCGAAACGTTTGCCCCGCTTCTACAGACCGGGCGCGACGGCCGCTCCTGATGCTTTCAAAGCTTCGATCTCCGACGGTGAGTAGCCGGCCTCAGCGAGAATCTCGTCCGTGTGCATCCCGAAATACGGGGCCGGAGGTCCGAGGCGCGGCGGCGTTGCGGAGAGCCTGGCGGTGGTGCCGGAGTGGTCAACACTGCCCCAACCGTGATGGTCTCGTGTTACGACGAAGCCGGCGTTGCGTACTACCGGGTCGTTGCGGTAGTCCTCCATAGTCATGTTGGGGGTGACCGACACGCCCAGCGGCCGCAACTCCTGCATCCAGTGTTCGACGGTATTGGCGCGGATGGCGTCCGCGATGGCGTCGCCGTTGTCGTGGATGTCCCTGAAGTTCAGAGCCGACAGCAGCGCCCCATAGGTGGCCGTGTCCGGACAGTGGATGTACAGCCATCCGTCGGATGCCTGGTACAAGCTCGAACGAACGGAGTAGCCGCGTGCGTCCACACCTTCGATGTCTTCCCGCTCGTAGCCCTCATAATCCAGGAAGTAGGGCGATTGTAGGATACCGGCGGTCAGCGCGAGGCCGCTGTCCACCGACTGGCCCTTGCCGGTGCGGTTGCGTTCGTGCAACGCCAACGCAACAGCGTAGGCTCCCATGAGGCCGGTGCCGTAGTCGTTCACGGCGTAAGGCGCGAGCATAGGCTTGCCATTCCGACCACCGCGGCGCACCTGCATCCCGCTGGTGCCCTGCGCCAACTGTTCCCAGCCGGCCCGTTCCGACCACGGGCCATCGTAGCCAAAGGCGTTCAGCGAAGCGTACACGATGTCCGGCTTGACCTTTTTGACCGCTTCGTAGCCAAGTCCCAGGCGCTCCACCGCGGATTTGCGGTTGTTTTCTACGATAACATCGGCAGATTCGACCAGCTTCCAGAATACGCCCCGGCCTTCCTCGGTTTTAAGGTTCAGCATGATGCTGCGCTTGCCGCGATTCACGTCGATATAGCCGATAGGATCGAGGATTCGCGTCGGGTCATCAATCTTGATCACGTCCGCGCCGAACTCGCCCAGGGTGCGCCCGCAGGTGGGGCCGGCCAGGATTATGCACAGGTCTAGGACGCGCACGCCCTGCAAGGCGGACATAACGTCGCCGCTGCTGCCATTGCCGGCTTTTGGCTGGGCCGGGGCGGCTTCCAGTTCCGCCAGCACCTCGTCGGTGTGCTCGCCCAGCTTGGGAGCGCGGCCTTGTATCGCGCCGGGCGTGCCGCGCAGGCGCACCTGGACGCCGGGTTGTTTCATCGTGCCGTGTTCGGCATCGTCCACTTCGACGACCATCTTGGCCGAAACCGCGTGCTCGTGTACCAGCCATTCGTCCACGGTCTTGCATACGGTGCAGGCGCCGCCCTGGGCGTTGATGTCGGTCTCCCACTGCCAGGCGGTTCGCTCGCGGAACATCTCGGCGAACCGTTCCTGCCAGAACTCCAGCGTCTCAGGGTCAACCGGTCGCCCGAACAGCGACGTTACTTCGTCGATCCAATCGGTGCGGCCGGCCGCCGTCAGCGTCTGGCGCGCGAAACGCTCGAACATGCCGTGGTGATATACCCACCGGCCGTCGGCGCACTGGTAGGGATGCGACATAACGGTGCGAGGGAAGTCGAACAGGTCAACGTACTCATAGTTGTTGAACTTGATGATGCGGCTGCCCATGGCGGTGAACATGGCCGAATGCAGCGGCACCTCGATGCGCTGACCCTGGCCGGACTTGTCTCGCGCATTGATCGCCATTCCCACGGAAACCGAGCCGAGCAACGCCGAAAACGTGCTGGCGATCGGCAGCGGCGTGAAAAGAGGTTCGCCGCCGCTCTCTCCGGTTTCCGGGTAGAAGCCGGTCTCCGCGCTGATTACCGGGTCCCAACCGGGTTCATTTCGGCTGGGGTGCTCTTCGCCGTAGCCCGGCAAGGAGCAATAGATGAGGCCGGGATTGCTGGCCGCAAGCTCAGCATACCCGATGCCCAGCCGGTCGGCGACGCCGGGACGGAAGTTCTCGATCACCACATCGGCGTTGGCCACCAGTTTTTGCGCGTTTTCGCGGCCGGAGGCAGTTTTCAAATCGAGAGTGACCGAGCGCTTACCCCGGTTCCAGGTGGCGAATGCCGGCTCAGACCGCGCCGGATCTCCGCCGGGCTGTTCCACCTTGATTACGTGCGCTCCCTGGTCGGCCAGCAGCATCCCAAGCATGGGGCCAGGGACATACTGCCCGAACTCCACCACGTGAATGTCGCGCAAAGCCCCGGAGGTTCCGTTGGTCGTCATCGTTTTACTCCTGTGTCGGATGTTCTCCATTCAAGTCGGGCGGCGGCTCATCAAAAGGCGCACCGTTCGACTCAGCCGCGCGTCGTCGTTCAAGCCACTGTAGCCAGCGTTCCTGCTGTTCCAGCATACCTTGCTGATGGCCCTCTTCTCGGCCTTCTTTGCGGCCCTCTTTGCGGCCTTCCTCAAGCCCCTCCTCGCGCGCCCGCGCGCGAGTCCGTTGGCGGTACCATGCCCCCAATACCATGTCGATTACCTCCGTCAAGATGTACGCGGTCGGCAGGGCTAAACCAATGTTGGGCGCGCCAGCATTGACGATCCCTACGATCAGGCTATCCCAACTCGCTCCAACCTGGGCGTTGGCGCTGTTATAGCTTGTTACGGCGGTAAGTATAAGCCAGGCTGCGGTGAAGATGGCTGAGAACCACCGGATCAACCTGGTTGGAATGTTGAGGATGCCTGTCCGCAGTTCCCAGGGGTCCCGCTCACCATTTGGAAGGCTCATCACCTTGTCCGAAGACGGCGCAATTAACTAGCTGGCATCACCGAACCGCCCCGGATCGCATCCTTCAAGGCTAATATCCGTTTCTCCGCTGGCGATCACATCGGCTATCCCCTTACCCATGGCCGGCCCCAACAAAATGCCCTTCTTCTGGCCGCCGGCGCAGATGTATGCGTTGTCCCAGCCCGGGGCCTGCCCGACGATGGGCAACCAGTCTGGAGTGACGGGGCGCAGGCAAGCGGTGTGCAGCGCCACCTCCGCCTCAGCGAGCGACGGCATCAGCCGCACCGCCTTTTCGGTGACGCTCTGCCGCGCTTCGTCCGTCAGCGAAAGGTCGAATCCGGCGTCTTCTTCCGTCGCGCCGCACCAGATGAGGCCGTCGGTTTTGTTGTACATCGAGCTTCCGCCGCCGGTAAGTTCGTGATCCAGGCCCGGGCCGTTGGGCTTCATTCTGATGATCTGCCCTTTCAGCGGGTCCACCGGGATCGCTATGTCCAGCCACTGCTCGGCGGTGCGGCACCAAGGGCCGGCGGCGATCAGCAGCGCGCCACAGGGAATTTCGCCGTCGTTGGTCACCACGGACTCCACCCGGCCATTGCCCAACCGCAAACCGACCGCGCTGCCCGAAACCACCTGGACGCCGAGTTGCTGAGCGGCGGCCGCCAGCGCTTGGGTGAATTCCAGGCCGTCCAGGGCTCCGTTGCCCTCGGCGCGGACGCCCGCCAGGGCCAGCGGAGTTACACGGGGTTCAAGGGCCAGCACGTCTTCCCGTTCCAGCCATTCGGCAGAAAAGCCGGGTTCGGGAGCGTTGTTGAAGGTTTCCAGCGTGTCGCGCAGTTCTGAGAGTTCATGTTCGTCCAGCGCGACCTTGATGATGGACGAGAGCCGGCCGTGATAATCGATTCCCGTGGTTTCCGGGAGGGATCCCCACAAGTCCTGGTGCAGCCGGAATGACTGCAACGCCATGGGTTGCAGCGGTTCGGGCCAGCCGTGTCCCTCAAGGGGGTTCAGGCCGCCGGCGTTGTACCCTGAGGCCTTGCTGGCGATTCCTTCACGCTCGATGATCGTCACATTTACGCCTTGTTCGGCCAAGTAGTAGGCCGCCGCGCAGCCGGCTGCCCCACCGCCGATAATCACCACGTCCGTTGCTTGATTTGTCATGTCGTCGTTCCTGTGTCGTGGAGAGGTTTTGGCATTAGGATATAATTCGCCGTCGGAGGTGTCTATGCCGATTTACGAATATCTATGCTCCGGTTGCGGGGCGCAGTTCGAGGCCATCCGCACCGTTTCGCGCGCCGATGACCCCATTGAGTGCAAATTGTGCGGCGCGCCGGCCAGCCGGCAGATTTCCAACTTTTCGTTCAAATCAGATACGTTCACATCCCCCAAACTGCGCAACCGCCCCGGCGCCACATTCAGGGGAGAGAACCAGCAGACAACCGCAGACGAAACTTCCGATGACGCTGGAGTTTCGGCCGGCTAGCGAGCGCTCGCCCGGGCCTCGCCGCACACAATGCACGTACAGGCCGCCCGCAACGCCCGGTAAGTGTAGATGCCGGTGTAATGGGCGTCGCTCCACAGGAACTGCACGGCGTACTGGCCGACCGGCATATGATCCAACGCTTGCACGTCCTGTGCCACGCTGTCCGGGTCAAGCAGGGCGCGCCCGGTCATCTCCTCCACGCACGACGCGCAAGGGCAACGCAGTCGCAGCATCCGATGGGGATAGATGCTCCGATGCCCGTCGTCCCAATTGATGATTATGGAGTTGCCGGAAATATCGACGTCAACGGCTTTGATGTTGTCGTACTCAATCATATCGCGCATCATCCGGAGGTCGGAGCCTGCACTTCCGCAAGGCGGGCCGGCCTCGGCATTTCGTCCGGGTCGGTGGGAATCTCGATGATGCTGGGCCCGTCCACCGCCAGAGCCTGGGCGAAAGCGTCGGCGATGTCCTCAGGCCGGTCAACGTAGAAGCCCGCGCCGCCGAACAACTCCGCGTACTTGTCGAAACGGGGGTTCACCGTGTCCGCTCCCACGTAGCGCTCGTTGAAGGCGTACTTCTGATAGGCTTTCTCGGAACCCCAGCAATCGTTGTTCATCACCACCGAGATGTTCTTCAAGCCATAGCGCACGGCGGTCTCGAATTCCTGGGCATTGAATAGGAATCCCCCGTCGCCGTTGAAGTTCACCACCGGTCGGTCAGGCGCGGCGAAGTTCGCCCCTATCGATGCCGGGAAGCTGAACCCAAGCCCTCCCAGGTCCAGCGCCATGATCAGGCTGCGCGGCTGGTAGTAATTCAGACGGTCTTGCCCAAAATTGGGCGCCAGGCCGGCGTCCAGGGCGACAATGGCGTTGCGGGGCATCACCTTGCGCAGTTCCGCGTACACCCGCTGGGGCTTGATGTAGTCTCCCGCCAGCGTGGCTTCCGCGGCCAGGCGGGCTGCCCGCGCCGCGTTCCAGGCGGCAACCCGGCCACTCCAGTCAGGATCGGGCCGCAGTTCAGCTTCCGCAACAATAGCGTTGATTTCCTCCACGACCGCGCCCACGTCCCCTTCTACTCCCACCGTGATGGGATAGATGCGCCCGATTTCCTTGGGATCGATTTCGATGTGGACGATGCGAGCATCTGCGGGAATAAACCGATGGTCAAAGAAGGTGGTAGACTGCCCCAGCCTGGTGCCGGCGGCGATTATCACGTCGGCGTTGCGAACGGCGTCAATGGCCTCCTGGGCGCCCAGGCGTCCCAGATGGCCCAGGTAGTTGGGATGGTCGTTGGGCACGGCGTCGGCGCGGCCATACGAGGTAACAATGGGCGCGCCGGTTAGTTCAGCCAGCCGGGTTACCGGCGCGTCGGCGAGACTCCATTCCACGCCGCCGCCGGCGATGATGACGGGCCGTTGCGCTGTCAGAATCTCACGCGCCGCCGCCTCAACCTGCTGGCGGTCGCCGCGAGAGCGTCCCTGTCCGGTGCGGTAGGCATAGGGAGCCAGGGGGTCAAGGTCAATCTCCGCGCCGGGCAGCAGGTCGCGGGGAATGTCCACAAGCACCGGCCCCATCTTGCCCGACGTTGCGATGCGGAACGCCTGGCGCAGCGCGTCGGGCAGCCGCTCAATCTTGTTGATCGAGAAACTGGCCTTGGTGATCGGCTCAAACAGCGCCACCTGGTCGAACTCCTGCGTGGAATCCAGGTGCTGGTGGTCCCGCGACGCCGACGGCGCCAGCACTACCACGGGAGAGTGGGCCACGTATGCCGAGCCGATGCCGTAAGTGAGATTCAGCACGCCCGGCCCGTTGGTCACCAGGCATACGGACGGGGCGCCGGCGATGCGGCTGTAGCCGTCGGCCATGAGCGCGGCGCCCTGCTCGTGCCGCACCCCGACGAACTCCATGTCGTCGCGGTCGTACAGGGGGTCCAGCACGTCCAGGAAAGACGAGCCGACGATGCCGAAAATCTTGCTGACGCCTTCCTGTTGTAGCAGTTCAATAACCGCCTCGCCGGCTTTCATTCGCTGGGGCATTGCTTACACTCCTGATGAGGAAAATCTTTGTCGTAGGTCAAATCCATGATTGCGGCGGTTCGGCCAAGATCCTCTCAGCCAAGGGGCCGAAATATGAGCGAGCAGCGGTGAAAAATCCAGATAGTGTGCCATCATCACCAGGCAACAGTTCCTGACGTGCCGCCGCTTGTATTACTTCAACGTCATGAAAAAGAGCACCCCAAGTTTCCTTCAAATTGTTCCAACGGTTTTCCCGATCAAGCCTCAAACGCTCAACCTTTAGCCCCAAAATATCAATGGTCCTTTCGACATGGTGAAGGTTAATGCCGGTGGCCTTACAAGCAATCTGATCCGCTACGATGCGGCCGTCTGGCAGAACACACAACAACGATAACAACGCGGGTAGTGTTCTAGGGTCAATGAAATTTGGATCATTCACCTCCCCTTTTGCCTGCCCGCAACTCTCGCTCCGCTTCCCGGCCTCGCCGATGCAACAGGCAATCAGATTGGTGTAGTCAGGAGCTCTAGCCGGATCGCCGGTTTGCACATTCTTCGGAACGACGTGCTCGACCTGGGTGCCAAAATCTTGCAGGGCGCTTTCGCAATAGCCGCAGAGACCATGCTGTGTTTCCACCAAAGCGTTACGTAGCTCACGGTAGGATTCCCTATCATCGTCGTAAAACCTCTCCCAGTTCGTTGGGTCGCCGCCTTGGTTCAAGTATTCAGAAAGGCCTTGAGGACAATTCGGCAAGGTTCGGATTGGTTTCATTAGGCCCGTCCCAACTTTTCCATAACTTCCTGTCGACGCATTTCGCTATCGGCGCTACTCAAGGCTAGGTCATGCGGAGATAGACGCTCAAGTTCTTGCCTGAGTTGCAACGCATCTCCAGATCTGCCCTGTCCACCGTAAACGAGGTCATTGTATCTTTCCAATAGGGCAACTAAGTCGTTGTGTTCAGAGGATGGACGCTCCTTTACTCCCATAACCGCAGACAAGACATAGCCTGCTTCTGCGCCATAAGTAGGCCCGCTGGCACCACCCGCTACAATGCCGGCACCCTCGCGGTAAAGCTCCACAATATGCTCCGGCTTGACCGTTGTGAGCACTTGAGGACTGTGTGTTGATACGATGAATTGGGCGTTGGGGAAAGTTCGCATGAGATCCGTCAGGATTCGCTGTTGCCAAGACGGATGTAGATGTAGATCAACTTCATCAATCAATATGATTGCTTCGGATTGAAGCGGGTCCTCGAGATGTGGATTTCCTTGTGCCATCCTCCTTGCTAGGTCAGCCACTAACGCAAGGCTTATTCGATAGCCTCCGCTCAACTGAGCGATTTCCAATGTCTCCGATTTTTTGTCTTCCAAACCGACCGACACGACGAACCGCAGCGGTCTGGTCTCGATGCGAGGACTCGAAACCCCACCGATAGTGCTTTCAATGGCACTGCGGACTGCGGAGAGTTCCTTAGACCTATGATCGAAATCACGTAACTCTCTCTGATGTCTCAGCTCCTCGTTCTCCTTGGCATAAAACCAGATGAAAAATTCTCTAAAATTGGTGCGGGCAGAAAGTGCTCCGTCCAATGCTTGGTAACGGGAGAATTCGCGGTTGAAGCCACGCCGCCTTTGAGGTACGTCAAGCACCGCACGATCTGTGTCATACGAGGCTACTATCGGCATATCGAACGGCTCTTCTCCTTCTACATCAGCGTCGATCAGTTCACGCATTTGGACGCGTAGTGCCTGGATACCCAACGGGCGGCGTACCCTCCACCCAACTTGCCGTTCCCATCTGACTCCATCGGTAGTTTCCAGCTCGACCCGAGTTTGCAATCCACGCCGGTCAGTTTTGCGAAACCCAATGCCCGATACTTCTGGCAACAACGTTGGGATGCTCCCTAGCCCCACCGCAATGCCACTCAGCACACTGGTTTTGCCATGCCCGTTGTCCCCGTGCAACACGGTCAATTGGGGGTGAAGCGGCAATTCCAAGTGCTCAATGGCACGGTAGTTTTCGATTGTTACCTGCTTCAATTTCATGACGGGCCGTCCTTGAACCGGAAACGGCGATATAGCGATTGTAACTTTGGTGGCGCAGTGTACCACAGCATACACTCCCGCCGCCCCGTGCTATAATGCCGCATCAATTACCGAGGAGGCCTCCCCGAAATGAGCACTGTGGCAGTGGAGGTGGTGTACCGGGGGATTTTTCAGAAAACCCTGGCCCGGAACATCGTCCGCACCATCGTTTTTGCCGCCCGCAAGGAAGGCAAAATAGGTACCGCTTTTGGCCGCTATGGCGACTCCCCCGAACGCAACGGCATCCCCGCCAAGCAGTTCGCCATCGTATCCGACAGCCCCGAAGAACTTGAAGAAAACCTGGCCGTGTACGAGGCCCGCGAGGTGGACGTCACTATCAACGTTGACGACACCATGTGCAAGGGCATTGAATCCTGGGCCTGGTATGGCTTGCAGCCCATCAACGCCCTAACCAAACCTGGCGGAAGTCTAATCGTCACGTCGCGCCAGACCGCCGACGCCTTGATCGAAGACATTCACCAGAAGGATTCGGCGTACAACCTGGCCATCGTCCCGGCCTCCACCAGCTTCTCCGGCCTCTGGGTGTACAAGGACGACCACACCGACGTGCGCATTCTCGGCGCGCTGGCTAGGGTCTGCCCCGAATTGGTCAGCCTCGATTCCATGCTGTCAGCCTTGGAAGATCAGGGCTGGGGCGGCCTGAAGTTGACCTCGGCGCGCAACACCCATGATCGACTGGCCACCCGACCGGTTGAACCCGGTGAGGGCAGCGAGGACGAGCCTTTCAGCTTTGACCTGCCCGGCTGGAAGTCTATGGAAGAGGGGTTGGTTATCCGTGGCGTCGAAGGCGGCACCGGTTTCCGTGGCGACGCACTAAGTGAAGGCTACGATCCCATCAACTCCAATGCGGCAGGAGACACCAGCTACGAACCCACCCGCAACGCCGTGTTCAAGAAGTTCAGCACCCGCTCCATGCGGCCCGTCATCAACTTTGATACCTGCATCAAGTGTACGCTGTGCTGGCTCCAGTGTCCCGACACCTGTTTCGACGTAACGCCGGACGGGTTGTACGACGCCAACATGGAAGCCTGCTGCGGCTGCGCCGTCTGTGAGGCCGTTTGCCCGGTGGCCGACTGCATCACCATGGTCAACGAAGCTGAGTTCAACGACAACAACAGCCAGTGGGAGCATTGGACCCAGGACAAGGACGGTTATCACAAGTGGATGTCCGAATTGATCCAGGTGCAAAAGGAAAAGGACGCAACGAGGAGCCATGGGTATCACAGTCCGGGCACCTACGAAGCCGAATCGGAAGCCGAAGTTGCCCTGACCGGAGACGATGACTAATGGCCACCCAAACCCTCCCCCAAACCGAGCGTGAGGAGCTCATCAGCGGTAGCGAGGCCATCGCCATCGCCTGCTCCCTCGCCGACGTGGACGTAATCACCGCCTACCCAATCCGGCCCTACGACACCGTCATGCAGTACGTGTCCAAGCTCAAGGCCGACGGCGCGTTCGACTGCGACTTCATCGTCGCAGAAAGTGAGCACTCCCAGTTTGAAATCGTGAAACACGCTTCCGCTGTGGGCGCGCGGACCTTCTGCGGTTCCAGCGGCGTCGGCTGGTTCTACGCCTTCGAGGCAATTACCGTAACCGCCGGCCTGCGCCTGCCGGTGGTTGCCATGGTAGGCAACCGCGCGCTGGACGACCCCGGCGCCTTCGGCGTGGAGCACAACGACGCCATGGCCGTGCGCGATCTGGGCTGGATGCTCTACTGGGTAGGCACCGCGCAAGAAGCGCTGGACACCGCATTGCTGGCGTGGCGCGTGGCGGAAGACCCCCGCGTTTTCCTGCCCGCCGCCATCTCCTGCGACGGGTCCTTCCTTACCCACTCTCAGGCTATCGTCAACGTTCCCACGCAGGAGCAGGTTGACCAATTCTTGCCTCAATACGACCGGGGCCGCCTGTTGCTGCACCCGGACAACCCCATCACCGTCGCGCCGCAGGTCAACGAAGACTGGCTCATGGAAATCCGCCGCCAAACCGACGACGCCATGCGCCGCACCAGCGACGTGATTCGGGAAGCCTACGACGAGTTCAAACAGGTCTTCGGCCGCGGCGACGACAGCCCGTTTATCGAAGAGTATATGACGGACGACGCCGACATCGTCCTGGTTGGCATGGGCACCTTGGCGATGCCGGTGCGCGTTGCCGTTCGCCGGATGCGCGAGCAGGGCAAGAAGGTCGGGTTCCTGCGCGTCAAGTTCTTCCGACCGTTTGCCACCGAGGAAATCCAGGAAGCGCTCAGCCACTGCAAGGCTGTTGGCGTCATCGACCGCGACTACTCTTACGGCTCGCCTTCCTACGGTGGCGTGCTGTTCAACGAAGTGCGTTCCGCCTTGTATGATCTGGACGACCGACCTCTAGTGCAAAGTTTCGTCGCGGGCCTCGGTGGGCGCGAGGTACTCGTGCGCGACGTGGAAGAGATGACCGCGATGGTGCAGGATTCCATCGACTCCGGCAAAGTCAAGCAAGTCAACACCTGGATAGGCGTCCGGGAATAGGAGAGCCGCTATGACTACCATGACCCAAGACCTGCCCCAGGTTCGGGGCGTTAAACAGATTCCGGTGTTCGAGGGATTCACCTCCGGGCACCGCACCTGCCAGGGCTGCGAATCTGCGCTGGTGATGCGGCTGATGATCAAAGCCGCCGGGCCGCGCACCATCGTGGTCGGGAGCACCGGCTGCATGTACGTCGCCAACACCACCTACTACAGCACACCCTGGGTCGTGCCGTGGATGCACACGCAGCTCGGCTCCAGTGGCTCTGCCGCCACCGGCACCGCAGCTGGCCTGGCGTCCCTGATGCGCAAGGGCAAGATGCAGGAAGAACCGATTAACGTCATCGCCTTCTGCGGCGACGGCGGCGGCGTGGACATGGGCCTCTCGGCCATCTCCGCAGCCTTGCAGCACGATGAGTATAACCTGCTCATCCTGTGCTACGACAACGAGTCCTACGCCAACACCGACATCCAGGTATCCGGTTCCAGTCCGTGGGGGGCCAACTCCACCTTCTCGCCTCCCGGCAAGGTGCATCGCATCATGAATCGCCGGTGGAAGAAGAACACTGTTCCCATGCTGGCCGCCGGCCATCCCGACGTCCGGTACGTCGCCACTGCCTGCGGTTCCTATGGCCCGGACTTCACCAATAAGATCCGGCGCGCCCTCACCATTGGCGGCCCGACCTTCATACACAGCATTGACCCGTGCCCCAAGGGTTGGGACTACGACCCCAAGTATTCCCACGAATTGGGCATGCTGGCCGTGGAAACCGGGATCTGGGTTCAGTACGAAATCGTTGACGGCGAGCTGGTCCTCAATGGCCCGTCCCGCGCCATCGCCCGCGGCATCCGGCCGCGCAAGCCGGTGACTGAGTACCTCCAGCGCCAAGGGCGCTTCGCCCACCTTACCGACGATGACCTGAAGTTCTTCCAGGAAAAGATTGACGAGTCGTGGGAGAAGTGGTGGATTCCGGGAATCGTTCCATTCGGGCCTCAGGAAGAAGGTTAGAGAATCAATACCGATTCAGTCTGGCGACTTGAACGGCGCTAGTCTTTCGGGGCGGGGCAACACTCCGCCCCGAAAGCGTACATCACATTATCATTTGATTATCTGCGTTTATATTGACCTTATGTATGATCGTGCTAAACTGAACCTTTATCTGAAACCTGCGAGGCTGGGAAATGGTAAAGGTGTCGTTAACGATTGAAGGTGACGCCGAGGAAGTTATCGCTGCTATCCGCAAGTTGGCTGGCGGCGACGCGGAACCCGCGACAACAGTTACAGAAACTGTTGATGATGATGTGCCGGAGGGGACTCCGGAATCGACAACCGCGTCGAATGCTTCATCGCCCGCCACTCCCCCAGTACCCGAGGGCAGATGGACTATCGACCATGTTCGCACATTTTGGCGCTACCTGGCCCCTAATGCCCAACAGGTGTACCATCAGGTGGCGCATAGTAGTGGATATGTGATGTCGCGCCAGTCTCTTCTGGACGCGATGGGTTTGACTGAGCGTCAATTGTCCGGCCGAATGTCCTCAGTGGGCCACTCCGTGCGGCGCATCCGTAATGTCCACAATGTATCCCTGCCGCACCCCATGACATTCGACCAGTCCAGTGATGACTATAAAATGCTGCCCGACGTGGCAGACGCGATCGTGCGCCTGAATCTGGCGCCGTCCATTTCAGAGGCCTAGAGAATCAAAGAAGCAAGGAGACGCCAGATGAGACTGGATCCCATCAACCTGTACGACTACGAGGCCCGAGCTAAGCAGGTACTTCCCCACAATAACTGGGAGTTCATCGAAGCCGGTTCGATGGATGAGATTACTACCGCCCGCAACCGTTCCGCTTTCGAGTCCCTGACTTTGCGCCCCCGTTTCATGCGCGATACCACGGAGCGCAAAATCGCCACTACCGTTTTGGGGCAGGACATCAGCTTTCCGGTTATGATCGCTCCAACCGGCGGCCACGGCAACGCGCACCCGGAAGCGGAGTGCGCCACTGCACGGGGCGCCGGTATGTCCAACACCCTCATGATGTGCAGCACGTCTTCCAATTGCAGCATGGAAGAAATCGCGGATGCGGCGACCGGTCCTCTCTGGTTCCAGCTTTATCACCGGGGTTACGACCTGACTGAAAATCTGGTCAAGCGAGCCGAAGCCGCCGGTTTTCGGGCCATCGTCCTGACGGTTGATACTCCGGCGCCCAGCCCGAAAGAACGGGATGTGCGCAACCGCTACCAGCGACCCGGCGAGCTGGGCAACTTCCGTGATCAGCAGGACCGCCTGTCCGAAGTCAGCGGCACCGACGAATCCCCAACTTGGGAAATGCCTCAGTCGCCCCCGCTGACCTGGCAGGAAATCGACTGGCTCCGCAGTCTGACCGACCTGCCCCTCGTGCTCAAAGGCGTTCGTGTCGCGGAAGACGCCAAGATGGCGGTGGATCATGGAGTGAATGGCATCCTGGTTTCCACTCACGGCGGGCGTCAACTGGATAGCACCATGTCCAGCATTGAGATGGTCCCCGAAATTGTCGCCGCTACCGGGGGCAAGGCTGAGGTTTACGTTGACTCGGGCGTGCGCCGCGGCAGCGATGTCTTGAAGGCCCTGGCGTTAGGAGCCACTGCCGTAGCAGTGGGACGACCCCTCTATTGGGGGCTCGCGGTGAACGGCGCCGAGGGCGTCCACCACATGCTCGAGTTGCTCCGGGAAGAGTTCAACCGCGCCATGGCCTACTGTGGTCAGAACAGCGTGGACGAACTGGAGGACCGCCTGTTGAACGTCCCGCGCGAGTGGGGCCCGTTCCGCACCGAGAGTGACATTGCCGAGCATTTGCCTTTCTAGCAACGTCGCGCATACCGGCTTTGTAGGGGCGAATATTTATTCGCCCCTACGTTTTGCCTGCGCCTAATTGTCCGCGGCAGCCGCGACCTCAAAGTCAAGACTGGCAATAAACTCGCCCAGCAGGTCGTTGAACACGTCAGCCTGCTCAAAGTGAGTGGAATGCGCCGCGCCGGGCACCACTGCCAACCGGCTGCCCGGGATCAGACGGTGAACTGCTTCAATGACGTGCACAGGGAAAATCGCGTCCTCTTCTCCCACCACCAGCAGGGTAGGAACCGCCATCTTCGCCAAGTCCGAGCCTTGAGGTCCCGCCGGGTTGCGGAACATATCGGACACCACGCTCACCGGCATCGGCTGGTTGATGCGCCCGATTGAGCCGAACAGGAATGTCAAATCGGGATAGCCCTCGATGAATCCGTCGCTCAATGCCCGCCGCAATGGATCGTCCGGTGGGTGCACATCCACCAGCAGCGATACTACTGAGGCATCGCCAATGCCCCCGGTGGTATCGGCCAGCACCAGGCCGCTCACACGCTCCGGTTCCTGCAACGCTACCCGCAAGGTTGAAATGCCGCCCATGGACTGGGCCACCAGAACGGCCCGGTCGATCTCCAGATAGTCCAGCAGCGCCAAAAGATCGCCGCTCACCGTTGCCGGGTCGGGCGCGCCGGCGGGGCCTTCGGTGAGGCCCCATCCCCGTTGGTCGAAGGTGACGCAGCGAAAATCTTGCTGAAACGCGGCTACCTGTCGCCACCAGCTCAGGTGATTCCCGCCACGCCCGTGGGCGAAAACTATCGCCGGCCCCGACCCGTGGCTTTCGTAAAACAGCCTCGCTCCGTTGATTTCTGCAAATGGCATTACATAACTCCTGTCGTGTAGGAAGCCTAGACTGGCCACGCTTCTCTGCGGTAAGCGGCGTCCCAGAACATGTACTCATACTGACTGCTGACCATGAAGGCGTACCGCATGGCTTCCCGTTCCTGGTCGCCCACTCGTTCCGCCATCTCATCCACAGAGCCGCGCCAGGCATCCACGCTGGATTGGAGGAACCCCTCCACATAGAAACTGGTCCATTGGCCATAGATGGGATGCTCGGACTGACCTACTTCGTCCTTCAGTAAATGATAGGTCCATGGGCAGGGCAGCAGCGCCGCCGCCGTGGGGCCCAACCCATGTTGAGCGGCAATTGTGAGCATGTGGTTGACGTAAGCCGTGTTGGTCGGCGAGCGAGTGGCGCTTTCCACTTCGGCCATCGTCAGCCCGGCGGCTTCAATCAACCGATGGTGCAGAGGCCGTTCTACGGGAGTCATTACCCGGTGCGCCAGTTGTTGCAGCAGCTCGGAGTCCGGTGATTTGGCCAATGCCAGAGCCACCGCGCGACCGAATCCTTCCAGGTAGTGATAGTCCTGCCCCAGATAGTATTGAAAGGTCTCCAGGGGCAAGGTGCCGTCTTTGATCTCCTTCAAAAACGGGTGCCTAAAAATCGCTCCCCAAATCGGCTGTGCCTCATCCCGCAGTTGTTGGCTGAATCCCGTCATGTCTTCGCTCCTTAAAATGGCTCATTGATCAGCACCAACTCGGCGTAAGATGCGTACTGACATCCGATGGCCGCGCCGGCTTCCCGGGCGTGAGCGGTGAGAAATTCAAAAGGACTATTGCCCACGTCGCCCAGGTTCTCCAGGTAAACCTTGTGTTCCCGGAGCGATGCCAGGCCGGTTTCCCAATGATCCGACACGTCAACCGCGTGGGTGGGGTATGTGGACCCGAACACGGCTACGAAGCGCACCTCGTTCCAGGGTTCGTGTCCCTCTGCCAAAAGCTCCGGGAAGATCCAACGGTTGCCGGCGTCTCGCGCCGCGTCGAACACCGCCAGGCCAACCCAGCGGTGATCCGCCATATTGAGATGCCCGCTGAAAAACTGCGGGTGGTGGTTGATCGTGAGGATCACGTCCGGTCGATGCCGGCGAATTTCCCGGCTCAGGTCGCGGCGCAGGGGCGCGCCGTACTCAATCACGCCATCGGGGTAGCCCAGGAACTCCACGGTATCCACGCCGACCACCCGAGCGCTGTTGATCTCTTCCTGCATCCGCAGCGGGCCGACTTCTGCCGGGTCCATCCCATCGATTCCTGCCTCACCCTTGCTTACCATCACGTACACCACGCGCTTCCCCTGGCTGGTCCACTTGGCGATGGCGCTCGCGCCACCATACTCCAGATCGTCGGGATGGGCCACGATGGCGAGGGCGGTCTGCCAGTTCTCCGGCAGCCGTTCCGATGGGGGCGGGTGTTCCTGCATATTTCCTCCGTGTGCGGCGCTGCGATTTTCAAAATGTCAAAGTAATCGCGGGCTGGGCATATTCGCTGATGCTTCGCCCACTGCAACGGTCTTCTTTCGTTCGTTGCGAACATCAATAGTCAATGTGACGGAGCGTGTTCCACGATGGTCTTTGTCGCAGCGCATCACGACCGCATCTGTGACCAAGTGGACGCCCGGCGTCGCAGGCGTCCGGTACGCCAACACCAGCCGACCACCCCAGCGAAAATCATCGCCCAAGCGTTGAGAAAACTGACCTTCAAGCCAACCGGCCAAAAGCTGGGTATCGCCGTGCCCGTCCGTCGGCTTGGCAATCCCCGTCAACTCGCACCGCAGTTCTTCGTAAGCACGGAACCGCTGGCCGGACGGCACGACCCACTCGCCCAGCGGCAACGAATCGCCGACATGCCCGTTGAAGCTACGTTCCTCTCCATTATTCGGGGTATTTCGCAGAATGCTCTCCACCTGCTCCGGGGGGACTTTCGCCACTCCGATGGCAAAGGCCGCCTCGGAGCGAAGTATCTCGGTGCCTATCTCGTCAACCGCGAATGCCGACACCCGCAACCACGGCAAACCCGCACGTTCCCGAACTTCCTTGAGCCACCCGCCCACTTGGATGCGACGCCCCGAGATCGGCGGTCTCAGAAAGTCAAACCTGCGCCAAACCGTAGTCAAACCGATGTCGCCAAATCTGGCAAGGGTCATCGACGCACAATCGTCGGCGATCAGGTTGGCATAACTGGCGCAATTGCCGACCAGCGCCTGGTATTCGGCCACCACCCGGTCGTCAACCAAGTATTCCAGGTTCCCCAACTGTTCGCCGGCCTTCATGCCGCGAAACGTCGCGTTAACCATTGCCGTCCGCAGCCGCAAGGCGCGTGTACTCCAGAAGGTCCGCCGCGGCTCCTTCCGCATCGCCCACCTCTCGGCGGGCCATGGCGCGACCGCGAAACGCCTCTGCCAGGTTGGGGTTCAGCTCAACGGCCTTGTTGAACGCTACTACTCCGGCGGTGAAATCGCCGGAAGCGCATCGGGAGTTCCCCAACGACAGCCAGACGCCCGCCAACGTGCCATCCCGGGCGATGGCCTGTTCGTACTGCTCGATAGCGGTTTGGTGATCGCCCAGATCCGCATGAGCGACGCCGCGATTGTGATAAAGCGTCGCGGTGTCCATCCCGCAGGATTGCGCCGCGTCAAAATCCGACATCGCGCCCCTGGGATCACCCTGATTGCGGCGTGCGATGCCACGATTGTACAAAGCGTTCGCGAAGGTCGGCACTACCGCGATGGCCGCGTCATAGTCGGCGATGGCCGCGTCGTAATCCCTCCGGTCGCTGTACAAGTTGCCGCGGGCGTAGCGATAGTCAGGCTCCGCAGGTCGCAATTCGATGGCCCGGTTGTAAAACGTCAGCGCAGTGTCCCGGTCGCCAATGTCCCGGTGCGCGATGCCCAGGTTGTAGTGGGCATTGGCGTGGTCAGGATTGATGCGAATCGATGCCTGGAAGTCCTGGATGGCATCCTCGTACCTGCCCAGGGAAATGCGGGCTACGCCACGGGCGTAGTGATAGTCTGCGTCGTCCGGCTCCAACTCGATGGCGGCGGTATAGTCGGCGATGGCGTCCTCGTAGTAACCCAGATGTCGCCGGACCACGCCGCGCGCATAGTACGGGACCGGATACTGCGGGTCGGCAACAATCGCCCTGGTGTAATCGGCCACGGCCCGGTTGAGGTCTCCGCCGTTCCGATAGGCCAGCCCCCGGTAGTAGTAAGCGGGCGCGAATTCGTCATTCAGTTCCAATGCGCTGTTGAAATCGCCGATGGCAGCGGCCAACTGTCCGGCACGCAACGCCAGTTGTCCTCGCGCTGTGTAGTGAAATTCCGTCGGTAATTCCCCAACCATCACACTATTCCCATCTAGGAAGGTTCAAGTTCCGTTTCGTAAAGATCGTATTCCGAATGATGCATGCCCAGTGACTCGTAAGTCCTTTTCGCCACGTGGTTATCCCGCATCACGTACAGACGAATACCTCGGACATTCCCCGCATCAGCGGCCATCTGTTCCAGCCGGCGGTAAAGTCCCCGGTACACGCCTTTCCGCCGGTGTTCCGGCTCCACATAGACCGACTGGATCCACCAGATCCAGCCGTTGCGCCAATCGCTCCATTCATACGTGACCATCAACTGGCCCACCGGAGCGCCATCCACTTCCGACAAAAGGTAGAAAGCTCTGCCAGTGTCCGCCAGCGCCGCCTCCACGCCGGCGGTCAGAACGTCCATGTCCAGGTTGACGTCCTCCGATTCCAGGGCCATCGCTGCATTGAATCGCGCGATGGCGGCTGAGTCGGAGGTGTTAGCCGCGCGTATTTTCATAACCTGCCTCGTGGCAAATGTTCATTCTAATAACCTGCGATATAATAGGCAACCTGAAATTCATTGCCGCCATCGAAGAGGTGCCCCATGCCGAACCAGGAACGAATGGTCAACGACTTCAGCGACTTGGTGCGAATCGACAGCCCGTCGGGCGAGGAATGGGATGTTGCCCTGCACGTGTCGGAGCGCCTGAGCAACCTCGGATTCCAGGTGGCTCGCGACGATCATGGGAACGTCATCGCTCGGGAGGACGGCGACACTCCCCTGATACTCTCCGCGCACATGGATACGGTGGATCCGGGCCGCAGCATCAAGCCCCAGGTGGTAGGAGATCGCATCACCTCGGACGGCAACACCATCTTGGGCGGCGACTGCAAGGCCGGCGTGGCGGCGATCCTGGAAGCGTTGGAATCAGTTAAGGAAGAGGGACGGCCCCGGCGTCCGCTGGAGGTGATTTTCACTCGCGGCGAGGAAATCGGGCTTGTGGGCGCGTCCAACCTCGATTTCTCCATGATTCGCGGCCGGGAAGCGGTGGTCTTCGACGGCAACGGCCCGGTCAATACGATCACCGGCGCAAGCCCGACCTACATGGCGTTCGACATCAACGTGCGCGGCCGGGGCGCCCACGCCGGCGTGGAGCCTGAGAAAGGCCTTTCTGCCATCAAGATCGCCACCGACCTGATCGCCGAACTCCCACAGGGGCGCATGGACCCGGAAACCACGTTCAACGTGGCAACCATCACGGGCGGCACGGTGCGCAATGCGGTGCCGTCCGAGGCTGCCATCTCCGGCGAATTCCGCAGCATGAACATGGAATCCCTGGAATTATTGCGGATGCAGTTGCTGAATTCGGTGAACAACATTCGCGCACGCTACGCCGACGCGGAGATCACCGAAAACCTGGAGATGATGTTCCAGATGTACCGCCTCGACCCCAACGAGGCTACCGCGCAACTGGTAATGCGCGTCATGCGAGAAATGTCTCTGGAGCCAAACATCCAGCCCTCCGGCGGCGGCACCGATGGCAACGTGTTCCGGCTGAATGGGATTGAGAGTGTGGTAGTTGGGATGTCCACCAACCTGATGCACACCATCGACGAATACGTAGTCATCCCCGACCTGGTGAATACCGCCCGCTTCTGTGAGGAGCTGATGACGTTCGGCGCATGACGATCGGATGTTACCCAACCTGATCCAGTTGCCAGTTTTCCACCAGCGTCATTAAACTATCGCCGAACTCGGCGTTTTGCCAGCGCCGCACTTCTCCCTCGCCACCCGCCAGTTCCCGGCACAGCAGATCAGGACGCATGGAAATCCGCTCCAGGCTGGGCGTGGGCCAGATGTGGCTAACCGCGATCCCCAGATCGCCCGACAATTTGGCCCGCCATCGTTTCAGGGATTTCAGTCGCTCACGTCGTTCCGGCGTCCACGGTTCGGGCGGGGCATCGGGTCGCTCCGGCTTCGGTTCTTCCGGCCCGTCCAATCCGCGTTGGATCGCATCCAGCAATTCGCCGAAGCATCGCCCAGCCAACATGCCTCCTGTTCCGCGTTCCACGATCCCGTCCGACTGCGCCAGCGCGAGCAGGTCATCGTTGCTCGCCGCCTGATGCACCGGTATGTCCCACACGCACGCTTTGCCGTCGCGGAAGGCGTAAAGTTCTCGCAACACGGCCATCTGGCGCTGATCCAGCGAGTCCCAGCCTTTCACCCGCCGATAAGCCGTATCCAGCGGCTCCTCCGGCGGATGCCTGAGCGCGCTTACCCGTTCACACTCCTCCCCTACCCAACCTTGTCGGCCGGTTTTCTCCAGCCGGTAGTCCAGCTCGTCCACCAGCGTCAACAGGTGATGCACGTCGCTGGCCGCGTAGTCCAACGCCGCCCTTGGCAATGGCCTCAATCCCCAGTGCGACATCTGCAACTGCCGGTCTTTTGGGATCACCACGCCGCAGAATTCTTCCAGCACGGCCCCCAGGTTGGGCCGGGCAACGCCCAGGAAACGCGCCGCCATGCCGGTATCAAACAAGTTGTTGACGGAGAAGCCAAAGTCCCGATCGAAGAACCGGATGTCCTCTTCGGATCCGTGCAGGGCCTTGACCACGGATTCATCCCCCAAAATGCGCCCCAGGGCGGAGAGGTCGCCCACGGTGAGGGGATCTAGCAGGTAGGTATCGTTACCGTCCGAAATCTGTATCAGGCAGATGCGCTCCCGGTATGCATACCGACCGTTGCGCTCAGTGTCCAGAGCCAGCCGCGCTGATTCCTGCAACTTCACGGCTACGGCGTCCCATTCGGCCTGCTCGTTGATGTATCGATACCGGTTACGCAATCGATGTCCTTTATGCTGCTCTGTTTCATCGCATGGTGACGAAAAACAACAACACAAGTGTAGCACAACAGGCGGACGCTTGACGTAACGCGGCGATCATTGAGCCCCGTGCTATACTCCCTCGACCAACCGAGGGCAACGTCGGTTGGACCAAACATGAAAGGAGAGTACATTTCGATGAGCGGCGCAGATCTCAAAAACACTCTCGCACAAGGTGGCCGCATCTTCGGCACGATGATCAGCATCAATCGCAGCCCCCGCTGGATCCCGATTCTGGACGACGTGGGCCTGGACTACGTGATCATAGACACCGAACACAGCCCGCGCAGCCGGGGCGAACTCGGCGACTACCTGACCATGTTCAACACCATCAGCGTGGTCCCCATCGTCCGCATCCCGATCCCGGACTCACACTACGTCACCATGGCCATCGACGCCGGCGCCCAGGGTGTCCTCGCTCCTTACTGCGAATCCGTGGACGAGGTGCGTGAGGTGGTCAAGGCCACCAAGTTCCGCCCGCTGAAGGGTGCGGCGGCGGAACAGGCGCTGGAAACCGGTGACTTCCCCAGCAATGCCAGCCGGGAGTATCTGGAGGCGCGGAATCGCAACAACATCTGCATCATCGGCATCGAGAGCCAAGCCGCCGTTGACAACCTGGACGCCATCCTCGACGTGCCTCAGATCGACGCCATATTCGTCGGCCCCAACGACATGAGCATCTCGCTGGGCGTACCCGACGACTACGGCCAGGAAATCTACAAGACCACCGTGAAGGGAATCATCGATAAATGCGAGGCGCGCAGCATCCCCACGCTGGTCCACCATCAAACGCCGGAACTGTCGGAGTACTGGATCGAACAGGGCGCCCGGTTCGTCCTGCACGGCACCGACCGCCGAGCCCTGGCGGAGGGATTCCGCACCGACTTCACCCGGCTGCGGGGGAAAGCGGCCAGTCTGTAGCCGCAAACGGCCTGCACGCACTTCTCGCGGCTGATATAGGAACGACGGGCCGGGCCGGGATCCAATCCGGCCCGATGCGCTTAATCGCTGGACGCTTCCAGCGCTTCGGCAGCGCGGATTAGCGCAGCCTCGGCGCGAATGAAGGCATTGGACGCGGTGTCAACCGCAACGCGAGCGGCCTCTGCCGACACCGCCAAGCTATGCAGCGATGCGGACGCTGCTGCGAACGCGCGACCGGCTTGACCATGGGCTTCAGCAGCTTCACGCAGAACGGCAGGAGCGGAGGGTTCCGTTGTGGTCATTTTTGCGTCCTCTGATGTATTTCAGTCATCATAGCATAACTGTGAGTACGGTATCGCCGTCAATTCCGTGAACTGCCCTCCCAGCGTTCGCGGAGCGAGGCTATATACACCCTTTCGTACTCTCCGTGGTGCCCGGTTGAGGGGTCGTCCGCCAGCCTCTCCGCCCACATGTACTCCACGTCCGCCCACACGATGGGAAATTTCGGCTGGTCGAAAAAGGCCGCCACCGCGTCAAAGGGCGACGCCCCCTCCACATAGCCAAGCATCTGAAAATTGTCGTACAGGTTGCCCTGTTCCGACATGAACCGGCCCTTCATCGCCGCCATTATCAGATAGTTCGCCATACGCCTGACCCTTTACACGCTCTCCCTTGATAAAAGAGGGCCGGGGTGAGGGTGAATTGTTACCGGGTGAAAATATGCACCGTTGTTACGTCGCCAGCCCCGGAACACTGCGCTACCCCTACCCGGGGATTTTCCACCTGTCGCGGCCCGGCTTCGCCGCGCAGTTGCGTGACCGTCTCATGGACCTGGCGGATTCCCGTCGCGCCGAATGGGTGGCCCATGGCCAGCAGCCCGCCGTCGGTATTCACCGGAACGTCGCCCGTGAGTGACGTTCGCCCTTCGACCGTCGCTTGCCAAGCCTCGCCGTAGGGGAACAGCTGCAAGGCTTCAACCTGCTGCAACTCGCCGATGGTGGCCGCGTCGTGCACCTGCACGATGTCAACGTCCTCCGGGCCGATGCCCGCCATCTCGTAGGCTTGCAGCGCCGCCGGCTCAGTGCGATAGGGGCTGAACGCGGAATGGTCGCTGCCCCGTCCGTTGTAGTTCCCCGAGGTCAGGGCGGCTGCGGCAATGCGTATGGCGCGGTTGCGGTTAATGCCGTGGGCGTCCAGCGCATCGCCGGCGCAGAGGACGGCAGCCGCACCGCCCTCGCTGGTGGGACAGCACTGGTAGAGCGTGAGCGGGTCGGCAATCAGCCGCGAGTTCAACACGTCCTCCACCGAGTAGGTATCCTTACGGTGGGCGTAGGGATTCATCGAGGCATTCTGCCGCGCCTTAACGGTCACCCGGGCAAAAGCAGATGCCGGCGCGCCTGTTTCCTCCATGTACCGGGTCATACGGAGGGCATAACCCGCCATCATGTGATCGCCCCCGACATAGCGGGCTGGGCTGTTTTCGGCGGTCACCGTCACCGGCCCGCCGGGGACTTTCTCCGCTCCGAAGGCCAGCGCCATATCGAAGACGCCGGAAGTGATGCCCCAGTATGCCTGCCAGAACGCCGTAGATCCGCTGGAGCAGGCATTCTCCACGTTGATGATGGGTACCCCCGTCAGCCCTAACTGCGCCAGCGTCGTCTCGCCCACCGACATGCCGTGATAATAGACGTGGCCGAAGTAAGCCACCGGGATGGCCGTCCAGGGCACGCCCGAATCGCGGAGCGCGTCCACCACTGCGTCGCGGGCAAGGTCAGATAGGCTTTGCTCCGGAAACCTTCCGAAGGAATGAAGACCCACACCGACTACGTAAACATCGCGCCCTGGCCGAAACTGCGTCATCGTATGCTCCTAAAGCTCCCCTCTCTCCTGATGGGAGAGGGTTAGGGTGAGGGTGGACTTCTTTCTATGCCGGCCGCCACTTGTACACTACCCGCTCCGAATCCGGAACCTCGGGCATGGCAACGGGCTGCAGCGCCAGCGTCATGGGTATTCCGACTCGCAGGGCGCCCTGCTGGCAATCAACGACCTCCGCCAGAACGTGCGGGCCTTCCGGCAACTCCACTTCGCCAAGCACGTAGGGCACCGGGCCCGGCCAGCCAGGCGGCGGCACGCGGACGATGGTGTAGCTGTAAAGGATGCCTTCGGTTGCCAACTCAATCTGTTCCAACCGGGGCGACGTGCAGGACTGACAGAAGGTAGCCGGCCCGAATACGACAACTCCGCATTCCTGGCAGCGCATTCCTAATAACGTTCCCTGGGAACCATCTTCGGAGCTCAAACGCAGGCAGCGTTCATCAACTGAAACAGGCACGTGCAACTCACCAAGCCGGCAGGGCGGCATCATTTGGAATACGCTGCGAAGTTTAGAACCGCCCCGGTACGGTGTCAAACGATTGCACACCTCACAGTAAGCTCCACTATTGACCGTGCCGGCCCCGCGTGTTAGCGTGATTCTGCCTGTAATTCCGCCCGTAAGCGTCTTTTGAGTTATTCGCATGAGCAGCATTCTTGGTTTGGAACCCCTATCTGATCGTCGATCATGGGAGAAGTCCCTCGGCGAATTTCTGGAAATCGTAACCGCCACCTATCCCGAAAAGGTATTTGTCGAGATTGCCGGACAGGGAATTACCTACCGGCAGTTTATGGAACGGTGCCGGAAGGCGGCCGGCATGTTCCGTTCTATGGGCATTGGCCACGGCGACCGGGTGTGTCTGTTCCTGCCCAACGTGCCCGAAGTGCTCTACACCTGGTTCGGCCTGGCTCTCATTGGCGGCATCGCGGTAACCATCAACACCGCGTACCGCCGGGACGAGATGGCCTACATCCTGAACAACGCTGAAGCTTCCGCCCTCGTCGCTCACGAAAGCCTGGCCGAGGTGGCGACGCAGGCCGCCGACGTCGCCCCCTGCGTGCGGAATCGGCTCCTGGTGGGGAATGCCGAACTCGCCGGCTGGCAGGACTACTCCAAGTTGCTGTCCGATGCCGATGCCATTACTGAGTTGCCGCCCGTGGCTCCAGCGGACATATCGATGCTCCAGTACACTTCCGGCACCACCGGCAACCCCAAGGGCGTGCAGGTTACTCACCAGATGTACGTTTCGGCGGGGCAGGGCTTCGCGCTCTGGACGCAGGCCACCCCGGACGACCGTTTCTTCACCTGCCTCCCCTATTTCCACGCTAATGCCCAGTACTACAGCACCATGGGGACGCTGGCGTCCGGCGCCACTCTCGTGGTGCAGGACCGGTTCAGCGCGTCCCGGTTCTGGCAGCAGGTGCGGGACGCCCGCGCCACCGTGGTCAATTTCATCGGCATGATGATGCCGGTGCTGGCGAAAAACGACCCTCAGCCCGACGACCGTGACAATACCGTGCGGCTCTTTTATGGTTCTCCGGCCTTCTCGCCGGAATTTCTGGCCGAGTTTGAAGAGCGATTCGGCACCGACATTATCGTCGGTTTCGGCATGACGGAAACCTGTTACGGCACCATCGAAGCCATTCGCGGCGAACGGCGGCCGAATTCGTCAGGTAAACCCCGACAGCATCCCGACCCGTCCTTTGACAACACCGTGCGCATCGTGAACGACGACGGCAACGCCGTCCCCAACGGAACGCCCGGCGAAATCACCATCAAAAACCCTGCCACCATGGTCGGATACTGGCGCAACGAAACCGAGACCAACGCTTCGCTGCGCAACGGGTGGTTGTTCACCGGCGATCTGGGATGGATCGACGATGACAACTACCTCTACTTCGTGGATCGGAAAAAGGACGTCATACGGCGGCGTGGCGAGAACATCTCGTCCCAGGAAGTCGAGGACGTGATCAAGCGGCACGAAACTGTGCTCGACTGCGCCATCATTGCCGTCCCGTCCGAGCTGGGTGAGGATGAAGTCAAAGCATACGTCACCCCGCGACCGGGGGAAACCGTTCGGCCGGAGGACGTGATCTACTGGTGCGCCGACAACTTGGCGTATTTCAAAGTCCCCCGCTATATCGAAGTTCGGGACGAGTTGCCGCGCACTCCCAGCCTGCGGGTCCGCAAGGACGTGTTGCGCCAGGAGCGGGAGGACCTCATCGCCGGCTGCTTCGACCGAGAAGAGGCTGGCATCCAGATTCGCCGTTGAATAGAATATACATAAAGAAAGAAATAATGACCCAGTCGTAATGGGAGATATTCGATGATCAAGATTGAGGCGATCTTTCGCCCGGAACTTCTAAATAACGTCAAGGACGCCTTGAGCGACGCCGGCATCATCGGCCTGACCGTTACGCAAGTAAGCGGACGCGGAGCCCAGGGCGGTGTGGAAGTCACGGCGGCTCGCGGCCTGGGCACCTACCACATTGACATGCTGCCCAAGGTCAAGTTGGAAGTCGTGGTGAACGACCCCGACGTGGACAAAGCGGTGGACGTGATCCGCACCAACGCGATTACCGGCAACCCGGGCGACGGCAAAATTTTCCTCTCCCCGGTGTCCGACGCCATCCGCATTCGCACCGGCGAACACGGCGCCGACGCCGTTTAGCGCACTTCATCTCTCGTCATTCCCGCGAAAGAACGTCACCCTGTACTTGATACGGGGCGGGAATCCAGAAAATACTACTGGAATCCGGCTTACGCCTAAGTGACGACTAGCAAATTCACGGAGTTGACCCCATGCCTGAACCACGCTACTGGTTGTTCAAATCCGAACCGTCCTCGTACTCCTACGACGACCTGGAATCCGAGGACGACCAGACCGCCGAATGGGACGGGGTGCGCAACTACCAGGCCCGCAACTTCATGCGCGACGACATCAAAGTCGGCGATTACGTCCTGTTCTACCACAGCAACGCCAAGCCGCCCGGAGTGATCGGGACGGCGCGCATCGTCCGCGAAGGCTACCCGGACGATTCGGCCTGGAACCCCGACTCCCGTTACTACGATCCGAAATCCGATTCCGCCAACCCAACCTGGATGATGGTGGACATCAAGGCCGAAAGTCGTCTCCCTCGCTTCATCAGCCTCAACGAGCTCAAAGCCAACCCTGCCCTCTCGGAAATGCTGGTCACCAAGCGCGGCCAGCGCCTTTCCATCCAGCCCGTGACGCCCGAGGAATGGGCGGAGGTTTTATCGATGGCGGAGCGATCCGAGGTATGATTTAGTACCGGATCTTTTAGCCGAGAACCAAACACTGAACGGTTCTTTCGTTGCTGGTTTGGGCAATCACTGGAGCTGCTGCGGTAGGATACCTCCTTGGCAGCATCCCGACAGCATGGATCGTTACCCGGCATCTGTCGGGAAAAAGGGCGGACATCAGGGCCCTGGGTGACCGCAATATGGGCGCCACCAATGTGGGCCGGTTGTTCAGCAGGCGTTGGGGCATTCTTGTAGGGGCTGTCGATATCAGCAAGGGTCTCGCGGCCGCCGGCATCTTCTTGCTGATCAGCGACGTGGTAGCCCCTGGTTACGGAGATGAGAACCTCCATTACCTCGTTGTTGTCAGTGGCATCGGCGCGATGGTGGGACATATCTGGCCGATCTGGCTAAGGTTCCGGGGCGGCCGGGGAGCGGCTACTGCGGTGGGTGTCATCGGCGCAATGATTCTGGTGCCGATGTTGATCTTGGCATTGCCTACGGCATTGATATTGGCTCGCAACGGCAACACCAGCTTGGCCTTCGGGTTCATCGTGTTGTGGTCCAACGTAATCGCCAAAGTATTCTTTGACTCGTCTTGGGACACGGTCATATTCTCCTTTGGTCTTTTTGTCCTGGTGGTCCTGACTGATCCCAGGCTGAGAATCATCAGGCAGCCCAACCGGGGGTAGCTGAGCCTGATGCTGGTGGCCGTTTTTCCTGAGTAGGCTGTTCGCGCCCGCAGAAAATGGAGCTTTACATAGTGGTGACGACTCTCCCTCCCAACCCCAAAGTACCGCCGCGGATCCTTCCGCCGGGACCACCCGAACCACCAATTGTTGGCCAGGCGGTGGCGTATCACTGGAACCCCATCCCTTTGATGCGAGAGGCCGCCAGGTACGGCGATCTGGTAACGATGTCCGTCAAGCCTTGGCTTGTCTATCTGGTGAATCATCCGGAACTGATTCAAGAGGTTCTGGTTACGAACCATCAACGGGTGGGCCGTTGGCGCAATGTAGAAGCTATGAAATACCTCATGGGAGACGGTCTGGTCACTTCCGACGATCCGATCCATCTGCGGCAACGTCGTTTGATGCAACCCGTGTTCCGGCAGCAACTCATCGAATCCTATGCACAGATCATGATTGCCTACGCTGAAGAGCGATCACGGAGCTGGGAGGATGGAAGCCGGGTCAATATGGAACGTGAAATGCGCGACTTGACCCTGAATATCGTCGCGAAAACGCTGTTCGGAATCGACTTGTCCGACGAGGTCCGGCGTATCGGCGCTGCGTTGGAGTTGAGCAATGCCTACATGAGCACACGATTTAATCAATATGAACGCATGCGTGCTTTATACCATCGACTCCCGTTGCCCCTTACGGTGCGCTTCAAGCACCACCTTGGCTACCTGAACCGGGTGGTTGAAGAATTGATCTCTCAGCGAAAGTCAACAGTGGACGAACGCTTTGACTTGCTGGCCGCGCTGCTGGAAATCAGAGACGACGAAACAGTCAGCCCGAATATCGAGCCCATGACGGAACAACAGGTACGTGACGAGATCGTGACTATGCTCGCCGTGGGCCACGAAACCGTCACCGTGGCGCTGACTTGGACGTGGTATCTGTTGTGCACGCATCCGCGCGTCCAAACGCAGCTTCAGGCCGAATTGGACGCGGTATTGGCAGGACGATCACCAACGTTGGATGATCTCCCTAATTTAGAATTCACCGAAAAGGTCTTCCGCGAAGCCATGCGCCTCTACCCACCGATCTGGAGAATGGGCAGAGTTGCTATAGAGCCTCTGGAATTGGCGGGCTACGAGATTCCCGTAGGCGCCATGATATGCCTGCCAACGATGATCATACACCGGGACCCTCGTTTCTTTGACAATGCCGCGGAGTTCCTACCGGAACGCTGGACACCAGAATTTCGCGACGGCCTGCACAGGTTCGCTTACTTCCCGTTCGGAGGAGGTCCACGCCTTTGCATCGGTGAGGGGTTCGCATGGATGGAAGCCAAATTGATCTTGGCCACATTAGCCCAGCGTTGGATGGTGCAACCGGACCCGCAGCACCAAATCAGTTATCTCCCCCTTATCTCGCTTCGACCTAAAAATGGTATGCCAATGTTCCTGAGCCAGCGTTAATCCCCCGCACGCACTGAATCGCACCGAAACACGAAACATATCGGAATCGGTCCCTGCGAGTCTGATCCGTTTAGGTAAGGGTTACAACGCTCCGCTGATCGAAATGTCCAGCAGCGCCGGCCTCCCGCTCTCGAACGACCTCTGAATCGCCGGCCCGATTTCGGCCGGGTCGTCCACTCGCTCGCCATGCACGCCCATGGCCTGGGCCATCATCGCCAGGTCCAGGCGGTTGGCGAAGTCCATCCCCACATAGTCGCTGTCGCGCTCACGGTCGTCCAGCATGTCCCGCAGGTACACTTCCATGTTGACCTTCAGGATGCGGTAGGCCTGGTTGTTGCAGATGGCGTACACCACGGGGATGTTGTACCGGCTCGCCGTCCACAGCGCCTGCACGGTGTACATGGACGCTCCATCGCCTACCACGGCCAGCACCGGCCGGTCGGGATAAGCCAGCTTCACGCCCAAGGCACCCGGCATTGCCCAGCCCAACGCGCCGCCGCGTATGCCGTAGATGTCGCCGGGCTTTTCAAAGTCGAAGGCGCGATTCAGGGCCGGACGCGAGGTCACAGCCTCGTCAGCGATGATGGTATCTGGCGGCACGGCGTCCGCCAACTCGTGCATCATCCGCTCGACGGGCATGGGTCGGTTGTCCCAGTTAGCCTTGATACGTTCCTGGTAACGTTCGGCGTCCCGCTGCCGTGCTGCGCCGAGCGTGGCGGCGCGAGTCGCGGCGGCCTCTCGTTGACTGCCCGTCATGTTGCCATCCAGCGATTCGGCCAGGTCCGCCATGCCGGCGGCAGGGTCGGCGAGAATGCCGACTTCCGTCGGGTAACTCTTCTCGATCTCCCAATAGTTGCTGTCCATGTGGATCAGGCGAACATCGGGATTCAGGAACGGTACGTCCACGTAGAGGAACGACGCGAACACCTCGGTGCCAACCGCCAACACCACGTCCGCGTTTTCGAACTGGCGGGCCGTCGCCGAGCTGTTCAGATTCAGCATCCCGCCCCACTGCGGATGCGCAGTCGGGAAATTCACCTCGGAGTACGACGTGGCCACCACCCGCGCGCCGGTCTGTTCGGCCACACGCACCACCTGTTCCACCGCGCCGGCCTGCGCCACCCGGTCGCCAACTACGATCACCGGATTCCCTGCTGACGCCAGTAGCTCGGTTGCCCGCGCCACGGCGTTGGTATCAGGACGGATGCGGAAATAGCCCTCGGATGACGGCACGGCGTCGAAGTCTATCTCTTCGTCCAGCGTGTTCCACGGGAACGACACGAAAACCGGGCCGGTGGGCGGCGTCTTGGCCTCTTTGAACGCTCTCCGGATGGCCACTGGAATGTCCGAAGCGTGCCGGACCTCCACGCTCCACTTGGTGTACTGCTCGGTCATTTCCACCAGGTCGCCGGACAGCACCGGCTCGCTGATCAGCATACGGGTATCAGAGTTGCCAGCGGTCAGCACCAACGGCGTCCCGCCCCGGAAGGCGTTGTAAAGCCCGCTGATGCCGTTGGCCAGACCGCCGGCGATGTGGATGTTGGCGAAGGCCGGCTTGCCGGTGGCTCGTGCATAGCCGTCCGCCATGCCCACCGCCGTGCCTTCCTGCAACGCCTGAACGTATTGCAACTGTGGGTAGTCCTGCAACCCGTCGAGGAACGGGGTTTCGCTGGTGCCGGGGTTGCCAAAGATGTACTCCACCCCTTCTGCCACCAGCATCTCCGCCAGAGCGTGCTTGCCAAGCATCCGCGCCATAGTAATTGCTCCTGTCTTGTCATTCGTAGGGGCGCCTCTAGTGGGCGCCCACGTATTGGAAATCCGTACCGTACCGTACCTTACTGGTAAATCATCCACTCCAGCAGGTTGTTGTCAGGGTCGCGCGCGTACAGGCTCACCGCCGGCAGTACTCCGCGCAGCCGCGCGCCCTTGCGAGGCCCCGGCCCTCGGACGACCTCCACGCCGGCATCGGCCAGCATCTGCTGACATTCCTCCACCGTGCCGTCCCAGACGAAGCAGATGTCGGTGCAGCCGGGCACCGCCGTCGGACCCCGGTAATCGGCCAGGTAGCCCTCGGGGTGGACGTTGACCTTCGATTCGCCAACCTGGATGGAGAAGATGTTGGCGGTCCCGGCGCGCCATTCTTCTTCATCGTTAATGGCGAAACCCAGCTTCTTGTAGAAAGCCATCAGACGCTCGGCGTCGGCGGTGGGCATGGCGATGTGGTCGATTCCAACGGTGGACATTAGACTGCCTCCTTCTCCTTGGCGTATCGCTCCGGCCAGAGTTCTTGTGGAGAACGTGGCGGTTTGTCCGTACCGTCAGGATGGACTTCTTTGGCAGTCTTGGCCGTGGTCCAGTACTCTGGCCCTAACTCCGGGTTATCAGGATCTGCGGCGATACCGGCTTGGATCTCGGCCTCCTCTTCCGGGGTTGCCCAGACGTGGTTAGGCTTAAGCTTGGGCATAGTCCCTATCCTCCCGTGGATTGGTTTTACGCAGGCTGATGATTCGCCGCCTGTCACCTCGCCAAGTATAGACGACTCGGTGCAGCCGCGCGCCGATATAGCCGGTAACTACCCAGCGCTCTTCACCGTGCATATAGTTTGAATTATACACGGCGGTATCCCAATCGAAATCATAGATCGCAGTGAAGTCAACCTTGTGCTTGTCCGCGTTCTCGGCGCGCTTGCGCTCGTCCCACTCGCAGTTGCTCACGCCGTTTCCGTCCGCTGCTGTTCGAGGAAGTCCAGGATGATTTTCCGGGTTTGCTCAGCGGCATCGTTGGTCATCAGCCCGTGCTCCGCGCCCGGTATTACGTGCAGTTGCGAATGGGGGATGCCAGCGTGCAAGGCCTGGCTGCACTCCACCGGAATCCGGCTGTCGGCGTCGCCATGAATGATGCTTATCGGCATTTTCAACTCGGTCAACCGCGTTTCCAGTGAATCTCCGATGTCGATGTACGCCTGGTGCGTCGCCTCGATGCCATCGAGACGACCGATGTTGTCCTGGACGATGCGGGCGAACCGGGCCGGGTCTTCTCCGGCCATTTGCGGAAACCGGTCCGACAAACCCCGTTCCACTGCGGCGGCGCGGCCTTCCTGCGCGATGCGTTCCTTGAGCCGCCGCAACTCCTGCCGACGCACCTCCAGCTGCGCTTCCTGAGAGTAGGTCATCGTGTTGACCAATATCAGGGATTCGGTCATTTCCGGATAATCCAGCGCAAACTGCATGGCAATGGGACCGCCGGCGGAGGAGCCGAGGATGTGCGCCCGAGCGACGCCAAGATAATCCAACAGGCCCTGAAGGTCCATCGCGCAGTTGGGAATGTCATACCCATCGGGCGGGGCGTCCGATTGCCCACAGGCGCGACGGTCGTAGAATACGCAGCGGTATTCCGCCGACAGTGCCCCCGCCTGGCGGTTGATGGTATCCTTGCTCCCGTCGCCCCCTCCGAGTCCCCCATGGATCAGCGCCAACGCGGGAGGGCCTTCATCACCAAAGACTTGGTAGTGCATCCGGTAGCCATTTATCTCCGCAAAAGCCATCGTCCAATCCTCAATGCTGACTGAAATTGCAGCCCAATATAGACGCCAATTGAGGCGGCGGCAAGAACGACTAAAGTCTATGGGAGAGGATGGTAAAATTCCGAATCATTGTCACCGAGCCAATTCGACGAGAAACGTAATTCCACCATGGCAGCCGTACTGTTACCGAATTTGCTGGTGGGAAACCAGCGCAAGGCAGTCGCCTATATGCTGCTGGCGGTTATCTTCTTTTCTTCCTTGCCGCTCATTATCGCCTGGGGAGGAGGAGGACAAGCGCCGTTCCTGTTCAATGCTGGCATGAGCGGCGGCATGGCTTTGGGCTGCCTGCTGTTCGTGGCCATTTTTTACCGCCGGCTCCTGTTCAATTGGGACAGTCTCCGCTTAATCCGGAGACGGATGTTTAACATCTACATCGCGTTGTCCATCATCGCCAATTTCAACTTCGCGGTTTTTGCGTGGTCAACCCGGTTTGTGGACGTGTCGATTACCGCCATCCTATTTGAGACTTGGCCTATATTCATTATTCTGATTATGGAGCGACTCTTCAGGGGTCAAACTCGGTACCGGCGGCCCACTGACATCTCCGGCGACGATGCTGATAGTGAGCAGGAACCACCTCGTTACCACAGACTTACTCCTGGAATGTTCCTAATAATGTTATTGGGTGTGGCGGGATTCGGTTTCGTGGTGGTTGGTCAAGCCGGCGGCTTTGCCGGCGTGCAGGCCAGCAGCCTGCTGGTAGCGATTATCGGCGTAATCCTCGCAGTGGTCGGCGCGATAACTACTGCCTTCGCCGCCTTCAGTTTCCGCTGGAGCCTGTCCCAGAAAACGCTTGTTTCGACAGGGAGGAGTGATGAGTGCCTTCG
>VXOG01000037.1 GCA_009840165.1 Chloroflexota bacterium | reverse complement strand
CGTGGTCCTTGCGCACTCGGCGCTGGTCTTCCTGGAAGGTCTCGCCAGGGTCCAGCGCAACGAGTTTTCGATGCTCCAGTGACTTCTGATGGTGGTCAGGAGTTGTTCCGCTGACCCGGCCAGGCTACTGATGTAGTAGCCTAGCAATGGCCAGAATGTCCAACAGTTGGTGATGTCGGGTGCGTTCTGCTCGGGGATCGTCCAACTCAGCGAAATGATTCAGAATGGTTGCCTTGGGTGGTTGTGCCATACCCTACTACCGCCACGACCTTCAATGGATCATCCGACATTAGCACATTTCCAAAAATCCAATTAAGACGCCATTGCCATGCGCCACCACCGCTTGTGCTGATCTTGTCGCACTGTGCTGTAGAATTGAGGCAGACACCTTGGGATAAACCGGAAGAGACGATGACAGGACGGTTCAATTGGGACTGGAGCGACGAGGGGCCGCCCGAAGAGGCGTATTCCCGAGTGACCGAGCCGGAACGGTTCGCGCCCCTGCATGACTGGGCGCTGGACACCGTTGCTGGACTCGAGCGGTATTACGAAATCACCCGCGTTGAAGGCATCGGTTTGGACCACGATTTGGAGCGATCCCAGATTTCCAGGCCAACCGTAAAGTTGACGCCACTCCACGAATCTGGCGCGCCGGTCACCATCGTATTCACTGACTTTCCCGGCCTCGCGGTACGGACGGGACGTTGGTTCACAGATTGGTTCCCATCCTGCGGTTGCGACGCTTGCGACGAAATGCCCGACGGAGTATTCCAGGAGTTCATGGAACTAGTGCGCTGCGTAGTGTCCAGCGGGTTTCGGGAATCCCTGTACCTGTCGCGCCGGGGAGACGGATGGCGCACCAGTGAATTCCGGTCGGACGAATACAGCCGTTCCGGTGAGAGTCGGGTCCCTCGCAGCGAGGCGATTCATATCCTGAACGGCCAGGACGAAATAGTGTTTAGGTGGGCGCCCTGGCAGACAAAATCTAAAAGTTGACACTCGCTTTATCACCCATCACAATGAACAAAATAACATACTGCGATACTTGGAGGGATCAACATGACCCAAACCACCGCCTACACCGTTGACGCATTCATCGACGACGTGCGCGACATCTTCGACGCCACGGAAGATCCCCTGGCCCAGGCCTCCAGCGTCGCTGAGCGCATGGAACTCCTGCTGAAGACCCCCGGCTGGCTGGAAGAGCGCCTCGAACTCCCCGACGAGGGCGGCTACGGTCGCTACGACCTCCACCTAGACGAGGACTACGGCCATCCCGGCGGCGGCTTCTGGCTGATGGCCTCCGTGCAGAAGCCCGACCAGGACAACCTGCCCCACGACCACGGCAACGCCTGGGTGGTGTACGGCGTATATGACGGCGCCATAAAGCAGACCAAGTGGCGCTGGTTCTACCCCGGCGAGGGCGTGGATTCCATAACGCTCCAGGAGACCGGCGACTTCACCCAGAAGGACGGCAAAGTTGCCTTCTTCCTGCCCGGAGAAATCCACAACACCCTGAACGTCGCCGGCGACCGCGCCGTGGTGGTCCGCCTGGAGTCCCAGAAGCTGGACCGCATCACCCGGTACCAGTACAACCCCGAAGAGGGCACCATGGTGGTAATGGACCGCTAGGCTCCAACGCGCCGGCCAACGTCAGCTCCGGCTACAAGGGAGGGCCCCTCTCAGTATAGAGGGGGCCTTCCTTTCTTTGTTGACACTGCCGGCCTGCCTCTATACCATCGCTGCAAGCATGACGGTTGAACACGAACTATGAGACGCAGATGGTAACCCAAACTTACAGAGAAGCAAGCCGCCTCTTACTCACGCAGGCCCAAAGCGAACTGGCCGCCGGCGATGTTCGCCAAGCGTCTGAAAAGGGCTGGGGCGCAGCGGCGCAAGTGGTAAAATCCGTAGCCGAGCAGCGCGGTTGGGCGCACCGAAGCCACGCAGCGTTGTACAACGTCATCGCTCAACTGGTGTCCGAGACCGGGGATGATGAAATCAGGCGATTATTCGACGTTGCCGGCAATCTTGACGTCAATTTCTACGAGAACTGGAACAATGCCGAAAACGTATCCGCTGGACTCGCGGACGTGCAACGCCTGCTTGATCGGCTGGAGCCGCTCGCCTGATTGGACGCTCGTGGAGAGACCTATACTATGAAAGCATCTTACCTCGGCGCAATGGGCTACGCTCACCGCCGCGACTTCCCGCCCACCTGGCCCACGCCGCCCAGCTACAGCGACCCCGCAACCTCGGTGCAGAGCTACCAGGAGGGCATTGAGGAGTGCGAGTTCGCCGAGGAGATGGGCTTCGAGTGGGTCAGCTTCTCCGAGCATCACTACTCCGGACGCATCGCCACCGGCACGCCCGCGGTCATGGCCGCCGCCATCGCCGAACGCTGCAAGACCGTAAAAATCGCCATGCTCGGCCCCCTGATGCCGCTCAACAACCCCGTCCGCGCCGCCGAGGAACTGACCCTGCTGGACAACCTCACCAAGGGCCGCCTCGTCATGGGATTCCTGCGCGGCACCCCCAACGAGGACCAGGTGTACGGCGTCAATCCCGCCGAAGGCCGCGGCCGGATGCTGGAGGGCATGGACCTCATCCTCAAGGCCATGACCGAGCCGGAACCATTCTCGTGGGAAGGCCAATACTACCAGTACCGCACGGTGGCGGTGTGGCCGCGCCCGGTACAGCAGCCCTTCCCGGCCGCGCTTGTTGCCACCCGCACCGACGATGCCGTGCGCTACGCTGCCGAGCACAACCTTGGCCTAGGCGTGTCCTTCATCCCCGTTGAGGACACGGGCCGCATCGCCGACAAGTACCGCGCCTGGTGCGACGAAAACGGCTGGCAGCCCCAGCCCGACCAGATGGTATATCGCGGCAGCATCTATCTGGCCGAAACCGACGCGCTGGCCCAGGAGTGGTTCGACCGCCAGACCGACCAGGGCCGCGCTCCCGGCATGGCCCTGCGCTCGTCGGTGTCACAGGTCATCCAGGCTACCCGCGCCGGCCAGGACGTGGACTACCGCAACGTCTTCGCCGGCAGCGCCAGCGGCGACATCGTGGGCGGCGCGCCCGGTCTCACCTTCGTCGGCGGCCCCGACAAGGTGTTCAACGAGATCAAGGCGTACCACGACCGCTGCGGCATGGGCATCATCGACCTGTTCTTCCAGCAGCCCAGCCTCACCCACGCCGACGTGATGCAGGAAATCGACCTGTTCGGGCGCGAGGTCCTGCCCCGCCTCAAGGAGCTCTGACCCGTGGCAACCGCAGAATCCACCGGCACGGTCGTGATACTCGACGGCGCGGCCGGCCAATCCCCGCCGCTGCGGGATGGGCTGTCTGCTCACTGGCGGGTGGTAGAGTCAACCGACGCAGCCGGCTCGGAACGGTACGGGCTGGTGGGCATATCCAACGGCGCCAATGCCGCGTTGCGGCACGCTCTGGCAAACCCCGAAACCGCCGATGTACTGGTGCTCGTGTCGCCCACGGCCATCCGTCCTTCCGGCGATGCCAACGGCGACGCTGCCGAAATGGAGGCCCGTCTGTCCGATGTGCAATGCCCCACCCTGGTGGTGTTCGGCCAGGAAGACCGCTCCGTGCAGCCAGAGGCGGCCAGCATCTACCGTGAGCGCATCCCCAACTGCAACATTGCCTTCGTGTACGCCGCCGGCCACGACATCGCCACCGACCGGCCCCAGGCCCTCGTCAACCTCGTATCCGACTACCTGGAGCGCCGCGAAACCTTCATCGTCCAGAACCGCAGCGGCGTTATCAACCCCTAGACCCGATCAGCACGCTGCCCCTCCTGCAACTCGTCAATCTGCTCCCGCGTCCGCCCATAGATCTGTGGTACGTCCCAACCGTTGAGGCCGGAGTAGGTATCGATCTGCGAGCGGTGGTGTACCTCGTGCTCGATCAGCATCATCAGGATGCGCCACCCGCTGAGCGTGCCGTCGGTGTCGATCATCTTGATGCGCCGGTTGAGCCACTCCGCCGGCGTACCGTCCAGACGGCGGTGAAACTCCGCGTGGGATTCGTTCAGCGCAGGTATCCACTCCGACTGCCGCTCCGTGCTGGGAACCTCCCAGTCGTACAGCCAGCCCTCGTTGCGGTAGGCTCGGGAGAAGTACATCCTGGATTCGCAGATGTGATGCACGATCTGGTTGATGCTCCACGACTTTTCGCCCTCGCCCGCCGGCGGCGTCCAGTTCTGCGCCTCCGGAGGCAGCGCCATGATGTCGCGCATGGTGCGGCGGTGTATGGAATAAAAGAAGCGCAGAAATTCCTGCGGGTCGGTCAGCATGGCGTTGCGTCTCCTTCCGTTTCCGTTTCGCTTTCATCGCCGTTCCTATAGCGCAGGATTTCTCGTAACCGAGCAACTTCCGCGCGGGCCGCGTCCCGCTGGTCCCGCACGGCGATGGCGTAAGCTTGTACCGCCCGCCAATTCCGGTCATAGGTTTCGGTGGCCGGGTCGTACACCCGCGGCCAACCGTCATCCCAGCACAGGCTGATTTCCAGCAACGGACTGTACACCTTCAGGATGCCATCGGGTTCCCGCGACTGCGGCAACTCCTGATATTCGCCGTTGACCAGTTCGCCGCCCCATATCGGCTGCCGGTGATATTGCCCGCCGGAAGGATCAAAGCGCCAGAACTCGGGTATGCCGATGACAGCGTAGATCCCCGGCTTACGCTCGGTGTCCGCGTCGGCGGTGCTTTCGGAAGCGATTTCCAGCGCAAAGTCCGGCGGTTTTCCCACTTCCCAGGGCAGATACAGCTTGCGGGGTCGGATGGCGCGGGCGTCCACCCCGAAGGCCAGGTAGATGTCGGGCGCAACGCGCACGTTCAGGTTGCTGGGGTCGTAGCAGATGAAGGTCTCGTTATCCAGGAACACGTCGGGACGCTCGTTGAAGTCGGTGAACCGGGCGCGGAAAAGCCCGAGGATTTCAGCAAGTTCCAGATTTTGTTCCATCGAGTCTTCCGTTATGTTCTTGACGTCGGGATCGAATTCCAGGCCGGCATAGTCAATCTCCCCGCCACGGCGGTAGGGCAGCATCGGCGCGGACTTGGGCGATTTGGGCGTAGCCATCACGGATCTCCTGTCGCGGCGATTGTATCATCAGAGAGCGTCTAAAAACTCCATCTCCCCTGATGGGAGAGGACTAGAGCCTGCCCCGCACTTGATGCGGGGGTGAGTCGGCGTTCCTCCGCAAACCACCTGCATTGCAACGCTACCCTGATGACATTTCGCTGAGTTGGACGATCCCCGAGCAGCACGCACCCGACATCACAAACTGTTGGACATTCTGGCCATTGCCATGCTACTACATCAGTAGCCTGGCCGGATCAGCGGAACAACTCCTGGCCACCATCAGAAGCCACTGGAGCATCGAAAACTCGTTGCGCTGGACCCTTGGACGCGACCTTCCAGGAAGACCAGCGCCGAGTGCGCAAGGACCACGGGCCACAGAACATCAACACCCTGCGTCAGATCGGACACAACCGGTTGAAAAACGAGCGAACGCTGAAAGCAGGTATCCAAGGCAAGGGACTCAACGCCGGTTGGGATGAGGACTACCTGCTCAAAGTCCTCCTCGGATAAGACGCGATTGCCCTGCGTTTAGTGGCGCCTAAATCCGCTGCTTGGCGTTTGGTGTTACAATTCCCCGCAGACTTTTTACCGCTACCCATTTTCGCCTTCCAACAAGAGGAGCTATTCGTGCCTACCTACGTCGATCCTTCCGCCTGCAACGCCTGCGCCGGCGTCCACGGCGGCCCCCAGTGCGTCTATATCTGTCCCAACGACCTCATGGTCCTGGACGATGTCGTCAGCAAGGGCAGCAACCAGGAACCCGATATGTGTTCCGAGTGTTACGCCTGTGTCAAGCTCTGCCCCGAAAACGCCATTCACGTCCGCGGCTATGCGGACTTTGTTCCCTTAGGGGCCGAGGTGCAGCCTCATTACGAGGGACAGGACATCGTCTGGAACGTTACCTTCCGCGACGGGCGCACCGAGCACTTCCGCTTCGCGTCCCGCTCGACACCCTGGGGCAGCATCGATCCTTACGCCGGCATCAATCCGGCCGACCGCGACGCCCTGCGCACTACCGCACTGTTCGGCGAACCCGAATACCTCATGCTGCCCGATTCCGCTTAGGCAGGCAGATGACCACTACCGACGCCGTAGCCCACTACCGCAAGGAAAGCTGGCGCCTCCTCTCCCAGGTGGACGTAGAGCTCGAACGCGGCGAAATCGCCGCCGCATCCCAAGCCCTATGGGACGCCGCGGAGTGCGCCATCAAAGCCGCGGCCGAACGCCGGGGTTGGGCGCACGATTCCTTTGTCGCCCTGGGCGATGTAATCATACGTCTCATTGATGAAGAAGGCGGCTCCATTGACCTGAACACCAACTTCATCATGGCGTCCGCCTTCGATCGGGTGGTTTCCCAACAGATACCTCTGCACGAAGCCGGTATCCGGTACTGTAGCAAAGGCCCTATCAAAAATCTCATCCACATCCTGGAAAGCATGGACTGATGATTGGACCGCGTCACTATGACTATTACCGGGAACGTAGCGAGCATTTTCTGGAACGATTTGATGGCGAGTTGGAACAAAGCGAGTATGAACTAGCTTGCGAACTACTCTGGGGCGCCGCAGCCCACGCCATAAAGTCGGCAGCGCAGAAGCGTGGCTGGGAACACGGATCACACGACTTGCTGCGTACCACGATCAACCGCCTAGCTGACGAAAACGCGATGCCTCACTTACTTGGCCAGTACAATATGATGTCTGCCTTTCATGTCGGTTTTTACGGCGACCGCCAATTCAGAATCGAGCACATGCGATTGGCAAAAGCTTTGGTGAGCGGATTCGCCCAAACCCTGGAATCCCTGCCGCCGGACCAACCCACCTCCTGACTGCCGTCCCGAACCAATCTGCTATACTGCCGCGCGCCGCCTTCACCTGTAGCCGGCCAAACCCTGAGGAGTATCCCCAAAATGCCTGAACCCACCACTCGTATCGTTGAATCCGACGTCCTGATCATCGGCGGCGGCATGTCCGCTTGCGGCGCGGCCATTGAAGCCCGTTACTGGGGCGGCGACGATCTGCGCATCGTCATGGTGGACAAAGCCGCCACCGACCGCAGCGGCGCCGTCGGCGAAGGACTGTCCGCCATCAACATGTACATGGGGATGCGCCACGGCTGGAACCAGCCCGAGGACTATGTTGAGTACGTCCGCAACGACATGATGGGCGTGTCCCGCGAGGACCTGGTCTATGACGTGGCCCGCCACGTGGATAGCAGCGTCCACATGTTTGAGGAGTGGGGCCTCCCCTTCTGGTACGACGACGAGGGACTTTACGTGCGGGAAGGCCGTTGGCAGGTAATGATCCACGGCGAAGCCTACAAGCCTATCGTGTCCGAGGCCACAAAGAAGGTCCTGCCACCCGAGGATCACTTCGAGCGCGTGTTCATCTCCCACCTGTTCACCGACGCCGACGACCCTAACCGCATCGCCGGCGCCGTCGGATTCGGCGTGCGCGAGGATGTTATCTACGTCTTCAAGGCCCGCTCTGTCATCAGCGCGGCCGGCGGCGCCACCGCAATCTTCCGACCCCGCAGCGTGGGCGAGGGCATGGGCCGCACCTGGTACTCCATCTTCGATACCGGCTCTGTCTATGGCCTCATCATCCCGGTCGGCGGGGAGATGACCCAGATGGAGCACCGCTTCGTGCCCAGCCGGTTCAAGGACTCCTACGGCCCGGTGGGGGCGTGGTCGCAACTGTTCCGCGCCGACCTCACCAACGCGGCCGGCGAAAACTACTTCATCAACCGCCTGCCCGAACTCAAGAAGTACGACCCTTACGGTTCCGCCTTCCCGACGCCGACACCCCTGCGCAACCATCTGCTCTGGACCGAAATCCAGGCCGGCAATGGCCCCATCATGCTGAAGACGCCCGAGGCCATCGATGCGCTGGCCGCCGGCGACGAGGACCGCAAGCGCGACATCATCGCCGAGGCGTGGGAAGACTTCCTGGACATGACCATCTCCCAGGCCATCCTCTGGGCGGCCCATAATATCGCTCCCGAGGAGCGTCCTTCTGAGGTGGTGCTGGCCGAACCCTACATCATGGGCAGCCACAGCGGAGAAGCCGGGGCGTGGGTCAGCGGCCCCGCGGACGTAGCTCCCGACGGCTACCACTGGGGTTACAGCAAAATGACGACGGTGAGCGGCCTGTTCGCCGCCGGCGACGGCGTCGGCGCGTGTCCGCACAAGTTCTCTTCCGGTTCCTTCACCGAGGGCCGTCTGGCCGGCAAATCCGCCGTGGCCTACGCCCTGGACAACACCACGCCGCCCAAGGTGGATGATCGCAAGATTGAAGAACTGAAGCGGCAGGCGTGGGCGCCCATGGTCACCTTCGAGGAAAACCAGTACGCCTCAACCAACCCCGAGGTCAACCCCAACTACCTGTTGCCGCGCCAGGGCCTGTTCCGCCTGCAAAAGCTGATGGACGAGTACGTCGCCGGCGTGTCGGCCGGCTTCACCACCAACGAATCCACCATGCTGCGGGGCCTTGAGCTGATGGGGATGTTGCGCGAGGACCTGGAAAAACTGGCCGCCCGCAACCGCCACGAGTTGCTCCGGTGCCACGAGCTGATTCATCGCGCCTGGGTTGCCGAGGCGCACCTGCGCCACATGCTGCACCGCAAGGAAACCCGCTGGCCCGGCTTCTACTACCGCAGCGACTACCCCGAAATGGACGAACCCAACTGGCGCGTCTTCGTCAACTCCCGCTACGACGCGGAGAAGGGCGAGTGGAGCGTCTTCACCCGCGACTGTCCGAGGGTGTTTTAACGATTGGTGACACTTGCCCGTTACGAGCTGTCCCTTGCGGTCGCTACAATATGGGCCATCCCTGTACTCATGGAGGCCCAAAGATGAGCGACGAAGTGACGATGCCCAATCCGGTGGAGATGCTGCGCAAAACTACGCTACGAGTGAAAGAAGTAGTAGCCAGTGTGGAGCAATCCCAGGCCCAGTATCCTACTCCCTGCTCCGAGTGGGACGTGCGCGGCATACTGAACCACCTGATTGGCGGCCTTGAATTTACCGCCGGCTGCATTGCCGGCGATCCACCCAACATTCGGGTTGCCGAGGCCCACAGCAGCTACATCGACGAGCCGGACGTCGCCGTGCTGATTGAGGCGTACCACACTCTGCTTGACGGAGTATTGCAGTCCGGCAGCGAACCGGGCGCTCTGGACGGAATCGTCAGCACTCCCTACTTCGGCGAGATGCCCGTTAGCCAAATCTTCATTGGCACAACCATGGACCAGTTCATCCACGGCTGGGACCTGGCGAAAGCGACGGGCCAGGACACAACCCTGGATGCCGAACTGGTGGAATTTGCCCACGGGATGCTGACCTCCGGCTTTGCCGAGATGGGCCGGCAGGCTGGTTTCATCGGCCCGGAGATTGCCGTACCCGAGGACGCCAGCCCCCAGGACAAGCTGATTGCCTACATGGGCCGCCAGCCGTAGAGAATTGCGCGATGGCCTACGACGAAACGCTGGCTGCTCGCATCCGCGCCAGTCTCGCCCATCACTCCGGGCTATCCGAGCGCAAAATGTTCGGCGGACTGGCCTTCATGCTGAGCGGCAACATGTGCTGCTGCGTTACCGAGCACGGCCTGATGGTGCGCGTAGGCCCCGACGCCTACGAGGATGCTTTATCCCAGCCTCACGCCGGCTTGATGGACCTTACGGGCCGGCCCATGAAGGGCTGGGTGCTGGTACAACTCGAAGGTTTGGCGTCCGACGCCGCCTTGTCCCAGTGGGTGCAGCGGGGCGCTGAGTTCGCCGCCACATTGCCGCCGAAGTAGGCGGCGCTTCTAGTCAGCGGGAACGGGAATTGGGGCAGCGTCAGGCAAGGGAATTATAGCCTTGCCATCATCGTCGTGGACGTGATGGTAAAGCAGACTGATAGCTTTCATCAGTTCTTGGTGGCGACGCTCGTTGGCTTCTTCCATCTCTCTAAACCGACGGTCAGCGCTGGTCTCAGACACAACGGGACGACGCTCGTCTGACAATGATACGACTGCCGGGCTGCCATCTGCATGGACGTGCCGGTGTATCAGGTTGATTGCCTTTACTATTTCCAGGTGCCTTCGTTCGCTTTCCGAATCCAACGCTTTACAACCTCCCCGTTTTCCGCATATAGAATCACAGATCAAGCAACCTGACAATCACATACTCTACGGAGAACGCCCCATGCAAGCCATTGATACGAACGCTCATGTCCCCACCGAGCAGTATCGCACACTCCTCGGAGGCGCTAAGGGAATGAAGAATCACGTCAGCGGCATCCGCAACATCCTGAGGAGAAGAACCGTGCTCGCTCCGGCGGGCATAGTTGCGGGCAGTATTATCTTGCTGTCCTTAGCGACAGGATGCGGCGCATCCGGCCCGGCGCCCGCCAGCACGCAGGAGAGAACGAGCTCCATACAGCAGACCCCGCAGGTATCCAACTCCGCGGATGGGGAGAATGTAGAAGTGATCCGGGTAGGCAGTCGCGCCGACCTACAGCTCAGACTCTTTGAGGCAGCGCTGGAAGGCGACACCGAAACCTTGCGCCGTCTCCTTCGGGAAGGCGCAGATCCCAACGAAACTCACGCTTCCGACGTCCCGCCGCTGTTATGGTTAGCCGTAGAATCTGAAAATCTTGAGGTAGTACAGATCCTCCTGGACGCCGGCGCGGACCCGGATCAGCCCGGTCCGGACGGAAGTTCATCCGCCGCCCTGGCCTTAAAGCTCGATAACCAGGAGATACTGGCGGCCATTTCGGGGGCCGGAGGCAGCGCTGCCATTGCCCCCGGCAATGAAGTTCAGGATCTGCTAGACGCTGTAGATCGACAGAATGCAGACCTGCTCAAGGTCGTGCTCGAATCCGGCGCTGATCCAAATACTCTGGTTCCGGCGACATCAGGATTCTACATTGACACCAATGCGGACGGGGTTAGAGATCTCTGGATGGCTCCTATTTTGTACATAGCCGTCTCAAGAGATCAACCAGACACGGTCCGGGTTCTGCTGGAGGCCGGAGCTGATCCTGACGCCAGGGGATTCATCTATCTCCTTGAAGGCGACGACGGAAATCGGCAGGACAGCATCGCCGCCGCCCTGGGAGTGCCGGAAAACCCGGACATCGAGAGCGGCCCCTACGGAAACACTTCACTGCATCGGGCTATCGAAAACGAGAATGTTGCAATTGTGGAGGCTCTTCTACAGGCCGGCGCCAATACTGAGGCGCTCACCCAACGCGACGAGACAGCTCTCATTCTGGCCGTGAACAAGGCTACCGCCAAGGTTGTCACCAGTGATGAGAACATTAAAATTGTGGAGGCTCTTCTACAGGCCGGCGCCAATACCGAAGCGCTCGACAGATTCGGCGAGACACCCCTCATCCTGGCCGTGGAGAGTGACAATACCGTAGTCGTAACGCTGCTGATAGAGGTGGGAGCAAACTTGGACGTAGTAGATAGATTCGGAAGACCTCTCTCCGCGGGCGGAAACGAGGAAATAGAGAAAATTCTAAGCGAAGCCGCGCGATAGATGCTTCTATATTTTCGAATCGACAACATGCGCACTCTGACGTTCTGTCATCGAAGTCTGGAAACAGGAGTACCGCCATGCAAGCCATCGACATGCACATCCACGTACCCCGCGAACCGGGGCTGCCTGAAATCGAGATTGAGGCCGAGTTGCTGCGCTACTTCCGCGCGCCGCCGCCGCCCTCTGATCCTGCGGAGATGGCCGACAAGTTCCGCGAGCTCGACCTGTTCGGCGTGATCTTTTCGGTGGATACCACCACCAACACCGGCGAGAAGCCCGACAGCAACGACTGGGTGGCCAGCATCGTCAACGACCACCCGGAGCAGTTCATGGGTTTCGCGTCCGTGGACCCGTGGATGGGCAAAGCGGCCTGCTACGAGCTGGAACGCTCGGTCAAAGAGCTGGGCCTCGGGGGCCTGAAATTGCACCCCATTCACCAGGCCTTCTTCCCCAACGACCCCAAGTTCTATCCGCTGTACGAGGTTGCCGACGGGCTGGGCATACCGGTGCTGTTCCACTCGGGTTTTGCCGGCGCCGGCTCCGGCACGCCGGGCGGCAGCGGCCTGAAGCTCAAGTACAGCAAGCCGGTGCCCTGCTTCGATGACGTGGCCGCCGATTTTCCCAACATGACCATCATCATGGCCCATCCCGCGTGGCCCTGGATCGACGAGCAGATTGCCGTGGCACTGCACAAGTCCAACGTGTTCCTGGACCTCTCGGGCTGGATGCCCCGGTTCATCCCCGAGACGCTGATCCGCGAGACCAACACGCGCCTGCAGGACAAGGTAATGTTCGGCTCCGACTACCCGTTCATCCAACCCGACAACTGGCTCGCCGATTTCCAGAACCTGCAAATGCGCGACCACGTCATCCCAAAGGTGCTGCTGGAAAACGCGCGGCGGGCGCTGAACATAGCGGCATAATCTCCACTACCCAAGGGAATCGTCAGTCTTGCAACTCACTCGTACCTACGGTACAGTCACAAATGATCGACTATGATTGATTTCAGCCGAGTTGCCGACTTTCAGTGGGACGACGGAAACGCTCGAAAGAATTCTGACTTGCATGACGTCAGTCAATCCGAGGCAGAGCAGGTTTTCTTCAATCGGCCCCTTCTGATTGTGGATGATACCGCCCATAGTCAACAGGAACGTAGGCAGAACGCTTTCGGAATCACTACGGCCGGTCGTCGGCTACACGTCACTTTCACGATGCGCAACGAGGGGACCCTTATTCGCATCATATCCGCTCGCGATATGAGTCGCCGGGAAAGAGAACGCTATGGAGAAGAAACTTAAGCCGGTCCCATATTTCGAAACCGAGGCCGAGGAACGCGCTTTCTGGGAATCCCACGACTCCATGGACTACGTGGACTGGAGCAAGGCCAGGCGCGTCCAATTCCCCAACCTGAAACTGTCCACGCCGGAGGAACTGGCGCGGGCCGCCGAGACGCCCGAGGCCAAGGACAGCGCCGCCGCTGATTAACCGCGTCTATCGGTTGCCGCTAACGCGCAAGGCAGTCAACATTCCGCCGGCGGTGGGCACCAGCAACAGATCGCCTGCAACCACAGGCAGGGCAGTCACCGCGCCGTCCAGCGTAGCAACCCACTGTTGCGAGCCGTCCGCGACTGACAATGCGGTGATGCGTCCGTGCTCGTCGCCGATTAAAGCGACCGGGCCGGCGATGGTGGCGGCGGTGGTGATGTCAACTGCGAGGTCGGTTTCCCACAGGATTGCCCCGTCAGAAACGTCCAGGCCGGTCACCAGTCCGCTAACATCGGTAACAACGGCGGTTTGACCGTACACGGCAGGCTGGTAGGGCTGCTTGCCGGACGTCCTGGTGGACCAGACGGTGCCCTGCTGCACCGGCGGCTGCTTGGCGAATCCCCAAACGGCCAACTGCGTGCGCACGTAATAGATGGGCCGTTCCAGCGGGTAGCGATGCCCGCGATAGTCGATGCCCCACACCCGCGCCCGGTTACCATCCCGCCGGACGCCGTTGCTGCTGACGTGGAGCAGGTCGTCCGTCACCACCGGGGCGCCGCGCGTCCAGCGACCCTCGCCGGCGTTGTAAATCATGCGCAGCTTGCCGGTGTTGACGTTGAGGACATGAATCCTGGCCGCGTTGGAGGTGGCGATGAGCAGGCCGTCGTTGACAGCCGGCGGCGCAATTACCCAGTCGTCCAGACGATAATCCCACAGGGTTTCACCGGTGGCGGCGTCCAGGGCCAGCAGGCGGTTGCGGTCGGTTTCGGCCACAAAGAGGCGGCCATCAGCCACGGTCGGCGATGGCAGGGAGGCCACCGGCAGCCGCTTTGACCAAACCACTTCGCCGGAGTTCTCGTCCAGGGCCGCTATCACGCCGGGCTTGAATACCACGAACACCATCCCGTCTGAAACGGCGGGAGTGATAGCGGCGGTCAATCTGGAGTCGTAGCGCCAGATTACGACGCCGGTCTGGCGATCCAGGGCGACGACGCTGCCATCCTCCGCCGTAACGAATACGCGATCGTCAGCCACGGCCGGCGGAGCAACTATGGGCGCGCCGCCGGCGTACTCCCATCCGCCGGAGGCGGAAGGCGAGTCGCCAATAGACCCGAACGACCCAATAGCGGAGGATGCGTTAGCCGCGCCGCCGCCGGCCTGGGGCCACTCGCCGGGAACCGGCGCAACGGAAGTGTCGCCGATGGCGGTGGTCGGCTGCGGCGGGTCGGGCGGCAGGCCCGTGTAGGCCCACAGGACATACATCAACACGCCGAGCAGCGGCAGAACGATGATGGCGACGCGCACCAGGCGGTTGCGCAAAAAATCGAGGCGAACCCGACGGGAACGCTGTTGCGCCGCGTCAGCGTCAAGCGTTTCCAGGCCGGAGAACGCGCCGCACTGGGCGCACCGGACGCCCGGTTCCGACGAATCGTTGACGTAGCCGCAGAAACGGCAGAGGAGAACCGTGTCAGAAACACCCTCTCCCCTGGAGGGAGAGGGTTGGGGTGAGGGGGTTGTTGCCACCACTTCCTCGCTCATATTTTGATGCCTGCCAAAGAGCTAGAACGCCGGGCGTTGCAGCACTGCGGGATCGATGCGGCGGCGGATGAGTTGGCCGTCCGTGGGCTCGCCCAGCAGTTGGCCGTTATCCACCATGACTTTGCCGCGCAGTATGACCGTAGTGGGCCAGCCGAAAATCTCCCAGCCCTCCCACGGGCTGTAGTCTCGCAGGTGCAGGTCGTCCATGGTCAGCCGCTTGTGGATGGTGGGGTCGATGATCGCGAAGTCGGCGTCGCTGCCCGGCGCAATGACCCCTTTCTGCGGATACATTCCCAGCAAGCGCGCGGCGTTGGTCGCCGTGATGTTGGCGAATTGCGTCAGCGACATCCCGCGTCGTACCACCGCCTCGGTGTAGTTGACGCCCATGCGGATCTCGATGCCGATGTTGCCGCCGCGCATATCCTGCACGTTGAGGCCGGCCGTCTTGTCGATGTAGGTGGTGAAACTGCTGTCGGTGGCGGTGAAGGTCAGGTTGTTGCCCAGCAGGCCGCTCCACAGGTCGCTGCCGTCCTCAGGGTATTTGAGGGACGGATAGGTGTGGTACTTCATGCCGTCGGGTTCGCGGTACTGCCAGGCGTTGAACGACAGGGCCAGCGTCAGCACCTCGCCGTACACGGCCTGCCCCCGGCTGCGCGCCGCGGCCACGGCGTTGACGCCGTCACTGCCGGTGACGTGAACAAAGTACATTCCCGCGTCGTTCTGCTCCGCGATGCGTATCACGTCGCGGAAGGCCACGTCCTCCACCTCTTTGGAGTGGATCAGGTGAGCGTTCCACCAGTCCCACATGCCCCGCTGGTGGGCCAGCAGGTAGTTGTACATCACAATCTCGTCGTCCTCAGCGTGAACGGCCAGGACGCCGTCGTGGCGGGACAGCTGGGCGGTGAGGTCGGCGAGGCGTCCGTTGTCAATCCGCCCAACGGGGGTCAGCGACAACGGAGGATCCGCGGGCGGGCGAATGTTGGTGGTGAAAATCTTGACGCTGGGAAAGTCGTTGTTGATCAGCTCGCCGACGCGGGCGATGCTGTCGGCGGTGTTGCTGCTGCGGTAGATGACGTGGGCGGAATAGTCGGCGTAGGTGTTGCCCTCCCACACCTTCATAAAGTCCAGGACGCCGCCCACCAGCTCGCCCTCGTTGGGTGCGGGGGCAAAGTCAACGACGGTGGTGGTTCCGCCCCAGATGGCGCCCAGGGAGTGTTCCAGCGGGCCGGCATTGGGCACGCCGGCGACCTGCTGGTGTACGCCGGACTGGACGTTGGCGGCAGCGTGGATATGCGGCTCGATGCCTCCGGGAGTCACAATCCGTCCGGTGGCATCGATGGTCTGCACCGCCTCGTCAATGAGAGTTCCGGGCGCGCCGATGGCGACGATGCGGCCATCCTGCACGCCGATGTCCACGGCGGCGGCCTCGGTGGGCATGACGACGGTTCCGCCGGTGATGAGCAGGTCAAACATGGTTAGCCTCCTGAGTCCGGTCCGCTTTCGTCCAATTGCTCCCGCAGCCGGCGGACGGTTTCCTGAGCGGCTTCGAGTTCCGCAAGAGCCCTCTCTTTGGCGGAACGGGATGCTTCAAGTCTCTGCTGCGTTCCCGCCAGCGCCTCCTGCGTTCCCGCCAGCGCCTCCTGCGTCCCCGCCAGCACCTCCTGCGTCCCCGCCAACTCCTCCTGTGTTCCCGTTAAGGCATCCTCGGCGGCCTGGCGGTCGTCATCCGCCGCGTCGATGTTGCGCAGGAATTCGCGGGCGCTGGGATCCCAGAACAGCAGGTAGCCGCTGTCCCAGACCAGCCACAGGTCCATGACCTCACTGTAACCCCAGATGGAGCCGTCGGGTTCGGTTTGCGTCGGCAGGGGTTGGTACTCCCCGTTCACCAGCTGGTCGCCGCCCAGGGGCGCGTCGTGGTAATCGCCCCCGGTAGCATCGAACCGCCAGTATTCCCGGATGCCGATGCGGGCGTAGTCACGCCGTTTGAGCACCGTATCGCGGTGCCCGGTGGACTTGGAGGCGATCTCCAGGGCGAAGTCGGGCGGCTTGCCGGCCGACCAGACCATGTAGCCATTGCGCGGCCAGATGGTATCTATGTCCACGTTGAAGGCGACGTAACAGTCCGGCGAGTAGCGGTTGTTGAGGTTATCGCGGTCGTAGTAGAGGAAACTGTTGCCGGAAATCAGGGTGGTTTCCCAATCCGGCCGGCCGCGCAGGTGGCGGCGCAGGGTGGTCATGGTGTCGGAGATGCTGGGTTCCTGGTGCATGGCGTCGGGGAACGGCGGCGTGTCGGGGGAGATGAACGTATCCGGGTCGGCCCAATCGGGGATACGACCGCCACGAGGCAGGTGCAACTCTTGTAGTTTGATCGTCTCGGTAGTCATAGTGTGCCTCAAATGCCAACCTGCCAGTCCTAACGATGGTAACACATACGCCTGCCGCACGGGGCCGTCGCGTCAGCCCAGCGCCTGGGCCAAATCGGCGATCAGATCGTCAGCGTTTTCCAGCCCCACGGAGACGCGCAGCAGGTCGTCGGGCGTCGTCGAATCCGGCCCCTCGATGGAAGCCCGATGCTCGATGAGGCTCTGGGTTCCGCCCAGGCTGGTGGCCCGCACGAACAGGCGGACTTTGCCGGCCACATCCATAGCAGCGTCCCGCCCCCCGGCGACCTGGAACGACAGCATCCCGCCGAAGTCCGCCATCTGGCCGGCGGCGACGGCATGGCCCGGATGGTCGGGCAGGCCGGGGTAGTGTACGGGGGCAACATAGGGATGGTCGTGCAGAAAGCGGGCGACCTTGCCGGCGTTGGCGCAGTGGGCCAGCATACGCACGTGCAGGGTGCGGATGCCCCGCAGCGTCAGCCAGCAGTCAAAGGGCGACGGCACCGCGCCATAAATGTTCTGAATCAGGCGGATGCGCCGGAAAAACTCGCTGTCGGACGCGCTCACCACCGCGCCGCCCGTGACGTCCTCGTGTCCGCCCAAGTACTTGGTGGTGGAGTGGACAACCAGGTCTGCGCCGAGAGACAAGGGGCGCTGGAGCATGGGGCTGGCCCAGGTATTGTCGCAGGCACACAGCGCGCCGGCGGCTTGCGCGATGGATGCCATCTCCGCGATGTCGGTGATCTTGAGCAGTGGATTGGACGGCGTTTCCACCCAGATCATCCGAGTGTTGGGCTGCACGGCATCGCGCACGTTTTCGGGGCCGGTCATGTCAACAAAGGTGGTTTGCAAACCCCACGGCGCGAACACCTCGCGCAGCAGTCGCGCCGTCCCGTGGTAACAGTCATCCGGCGCGATCACGTGGTCGCCGGGAGCCAAAGCCTGGAAAACCGTAGCGGTAGCAGCGGAACCGGACGCAAAGGCAGCAGCCACCGCCTCGCCGGAATCGCCCCCCTCCAGCAGAGCCAGCAGATGCTCCAACGAATGGCGGTTGGGGTTGTCGCTACGGGAATACACGAACCCGCGCGAGTATTCGCCGTCCGGGTCCCGCTCAAAGGTAGTGGACAAATAGATGGGCGGAGCAACGGCCCCGGTGGCGAGGTCGGGTTGATGGGCCGCCTGTGCGGCGATGGTTTCTGGGTTCATGTTCATGGCAGAAATGTCGTGTCATATTGTGGCGGCGGGAAGGCTGCGTGGGGTCAGCGGTGTTAGAATGGGGTGCGCCAGACGATTGTACTATGGCAGGAGCGGGGAAGAACTACGATGGCTATACGAAATGCGGTAACCACCTCTAACAAGCCCATTCGCATGGCGGATTCCGACTGGGAAGAATGGATGGGAGACCCTCAGCTGGTCCGTGAGGAAATGGCCGAGCAGGCGGAACGCCAGCGACAGTTGGACGATATGCTGCCAGAACTCACCAAGCGGTATCCCGACCAATGGGCGGCATTGACAGAAAACGGTGAGTTGTTGATCGCTCCATCTCTTGAAGCGTTGGCAGAAAAATTCCGCGCATTGGACACGCCCCCGGGCAGCAACGTCATCGAGTTTCTTGACACAGACCCAACGCCTTGGATTCTATGATTGCAGGATACTTCAGCAGAGGGGGAATTCCCTACGTGCGGGCCCGCCTATATCTCCCCCGCTTGGACATAGTAGGGCGGGTGCATTTTTTGGTCGATACGGGTGCCACCGATACTCTCCTTCACCCGCGGGAAGGGTCCAACTTGGGCATCCCATCAGCTGAGCTGAGCAACCCGGTTGAGCGTCGCGGCATTGGCGGAACACGCACCTACTACGGAGAGTCAGCGGTTATCTTGCTCCTCGACGATGATTCGTGGCGCAGGTTCGATATTGAACTCTACATTTCGCCACCGCAGGCTGGATCCGGCGCTTTGCCCTCTCTGTTGGGTCGCGACATACTGAACACGGTGCGAATGGACTACGACTTTCCAGCAGGCAGGCTGGAGTTCGCAGTGAGCGTATAGCGGTAGGGGCGAATAATCATTCGCCCCTACCGTTTGGCGTGGGCCGTTTGAAAATAGATGATGGCCTATGGTACTCGCTTGGTATCTTTCTACCATCTTTCCGGTGTTATGTCCGTGCCATGATGCGGCTAAATCACCCGCGTCTCATTGAGCGCCATTCCGCCAACATCGCCTCGCGCTCTTCCCGGCTGGCGAGGCGCCAACGTTCCTTTCGATCCTCCTCTTCCTTCTTTACCTTCTTTACCTCTTCCATATCCGCCATCGCAATCGCCCGATTGCAGCGGTAACAATTTTCGTACAGTTGCTGTTTATCACTGTCCATTTCTGCGTGGCACTGCCTGCAATGCCGGTGGTTGTAGATGGTCAACCCTCTGCGGTAGCAAGGCACACGGCCTAGCCGCCGGGCCAGGTTGCAGCAGTAGCAACGCGAATAGGGGCCGTAAAACTGTTGACCGCAATCCGGGCAATGAACATGAGCATCGTCGTTGCAGGTTTGACACTGCTGACAATAGTAAGGGCCGTGTGCCCTGGGATCGGTATGCTCTCCGCACTTGTCGCAGTGCCAACACCCTACACTTGCAGGCTTGCGGCATATGTCACATTTAGGGTCAGGGCAATCTTTGTTGTGAATTATCGTACAAGAGAGTGTCTCGCTGGATAGCGTTGCCAAGTCCGTTGTGTCGGAGAAGTGAAATTCCAACGTCGGCAGACCGGCAGCAATGACCGGCAGTTCGGGAGCATGGGTATCCACAACCTCAATCAATACTCTCGGGGTCTCGCCGGCCATGCAGACAATATCAGGTTGGATGTTCCAGTCGCGTAGGCGGTGTTCAACTAGAACGTGGCTCAATACGCCACCACCCAGCAGGTTTTGGGTGTGCAGTCCGCAATCAGGACTGGTGCAGCGCCACTGAATCATCAACCGATGACCGCCAGCCATCGCGTCGGCGATTCGCTGATACAGAAGTAGTTTAGCCGTCTTGTGCAACAAGCCTTCGCATTCGGGGTTCCACCCCTCGTGCGCGAAATGATGAACTTTTTCACTGCCATTGTTCTTCGCAATGAGCGGAGCATGGCAGCTCGGGCAACGCGCCCCGCAGTCCTTCCCATTGGGTACACCGTCAACATGGACCAGCCTGCCTGTGGCGTCCAAGCCATATGGGATTAGTAGGGTAGTCGAGGAGGTCATCATCTATTTCCAAACGGTTCCGTTTGGCATGGTGTCAGTGAGAGTCAGACCCCCGCCTTGATGAACTCGGCCACCCGCTCGCCGATCATTATCGTCGTCGCGTTGGTGTTGGCGCGGATCACGTCGGGCATCACCGAAGCGTCAGCGACCCGCAACCCCTGCACGCCGTGAACCTGGCCGTGCTGGTTCACCACGGCCATGGGGTCACTGTCCGGCCCCATCTTGCAGGTGCCGGCGATGTGGTGCTGCGTGTAGGCGTTGCGCAGAATCCAGGCGTCCAGCGCGTCGTCGCTGACCAGGTCGGCGTCGGTGGGATTCAGCCGCTCGACGATGAAGTCCTTGAATGGCGAGCTTTCGGCGATTTCCAGCGCCTTGCGGATGGCCTGGCGCATCCGCTGACGGTCGTAGGGGTCGCTGAAAAGCTGGTAGTCCAGGTCGGGCTGCACGGTCGGATCGGTGGATTGCAGCGACAGGCGGCCGAAGCCCACGGCATTCTGCAAGCCCACGCTCAACCCGAAGTGGAAACCGGAGCCGTCGTAGGACACGCTGGCCGGCCGGTGCTCGCTGGTCATCAGCGTCGGCGTGATCTGGAAGTCGGATTTGGTAGGCGAGTCGTCGGCGCTCCAGCGCAGCCCCACCTGGATGTTGGGCGCGAAGGTGTCCGGCTCCTCGCCCTCGCCCCGGAACAGGATGTACGCGGCGGGATGGTCGCGGAAGTTCCTGCCCACGCCGGGCAGCTCGTGGTTCACCGGAATGCCCACCTCCCGCAGGTGGTCGGCGGGGCCGATGCCCGACAGTAGCAGGATCTGCGCCGACCCGATGGTGCCGCTGCACAAAATGATCTCGTTGCCCTCAACAGTGAAAACCTCGCCACCGCTCTGCACCTCGACTCCCACGGCCCGGTTGCCGTCCAGGATGACCCGGTGGGCGTGGATGTTGCCCCGCACCGTCAGGTTCAGGCGATGGCGCGCGGTGTTGAGGAAAGTCAGCGACGTGCTCATCCGCACGCCGTCTATGTTGTTCATCGGACGCGGCGAGATGGCCGTGTAGCAGTCGGGCGCGTTCTGGTCGGCGTGCTCCGGGATCCCCAGGGCCACGCAGGCATCGTAGAAGGCGGCGTTGAAAGGCAGCCAGTCCTCGCGCTTGGGACGGCGCACCGGCAGCGGCCCCTCGGAGCCGTGGAAGTCGTCGCCGCCGAAATCCCAGTCGTTCTCCAGCTTGCGGAAGAAGGGCAGGCAGTCGGTGAACTTCCACTCGTCGTTGCCCCACTCGGCCCACCGGTCGTAGTCCTCGGGGATGCCGCGAAAGACCACCTGGCCGTTGATGGACGACGAGCCGCCCATGGCCCAGCCCCGTGGGATGACCATCGGCTCGCTCTGCGAGGAGTTGGCGCGTCCCCGCAAATCCCAACTGTGGGGGCCGTAAGCAGAGAGCCAGGTGTTGTTGCCCTGCTTCAGGTCCTCGGGCAGATGCTCAAAGTCAGGATAGTCCGGCCCTGCCTCCAGCAGTATCACCGACTTGTCAGTCTGCTCGGAAAGCCGCGTAGCCATAACACAACCGGCCGAACCGCCGCCAACCACAATATAGTCGTACTTCATAACGGGGGACGCTCCTGTGGGAGTAGGTACGGCGGGGATTTTAGCATGTGCCTCGTCAAACTGATCTGAGGTCTGAGGCTCGATCGAAATCCTGGGACTCCGCTGGATCCGATCTACGAGGCGGACTACGGTGAGGCGCTGGGTTTCGGTTGTTCCACTCCGTGGGTTGAGAACTTCGTTCAGCACCAGTTGGGTGGTTACTATTGAGGCATGTTCCAGTTCCAATAAGGTGGAGAATTCAGCCGCTCGCTGGTGATATTCGTCGTCCGTATCAGATAGGGCGATCCAATAACTGGCATCACCAAAGTATGGGCTCATGCTTGGTCTCGGAGTTTAACGTGCCGACGGAAAGCGGATTCCCAATCGTCAACCCAAGCAACGCTGAACGATTCGATTTCCCGGATGCCCTTGAGGTTGCCGTCGTGCGAGAATTCGCCGATTCCAGAAACAATGGCATAACGGAGGTCATTGGCCTGAAAGGCAGCGCCAACGTCAACGTGCCATTCTGCCGGGTACGGGCTGGTGATGGTGTCGCCGTTTTCCAAAAGAAGTTGGAAAACTCCGCCACCACCTTCCCCAGGTGGATTCATCTGGACCCCTCGGACTTGGCCAGTGATTTCAACCGGTCGGCAATTTTCAGGATAGGCCATGATAATCTCCCGAACGGTGGCTATGTGGGACGACAGTGCAATTGTAGCATCACCCTTCACACGCCGCCCGCGCTCTTGCGAACACCGCATCCAGCATCTCCACAGTCAGCCTGCCCGTCTGCGTGTTCTGCTGGCTGGGATGGTAGGACGCTATCAGCAGGGGGCCGCCGTCGGGCAGTTCGGTGGCGACGTTGTGGCCGAATGGCGGCTTGCGATCTGGTGGGGTTCGCCCGGCGGCGGCGTAGGCTCTCAGGAAGGCGTCGAAGGCGATACGGCCCAGGGCCACCACGGCGCGGAGATCCGTCAGCAGTTGAATCTCGCGGGTGATGTATGGGCGGCAGGTGGTTAATTCCTTGGGTCGGAGCTTGTTCTGCGGCGGCGCGCACCGTGCGGCCGCGGTGATCAACGCGCCGGTGAGTTCCAGGCCGTCGCCGACCCGGACGGACTCCGGCTGGTTGGCGAAGCCGGCGCGGTGCAATGCTCCGAATAGCCAGTCGCCGCTGCGGTCGCCGGTGAACATGCGGCCGGTGCGATTGCCTCCGTGCGCGGCGGGGGCCAGACCCACCACCAGCAGGCGCGCGTTGTGGTCTCCGAACGCGGGCAGAGGACGACCCCAGTAATCCTCTTCCCGGTACATCCGGCGCTTGACGCGGGCGGTCTCCTCGCGCCACTCGACCAGGCGGGGACATTTGTGGCAGATGAGGACCCGCTGTTGCACTTCAGCGATGGTGTCCCATATTTCGGTTCGCGATGACATACAGAATGGACGGGATGTTGATCGGAAAACGTAGGGGCGAATAATCATTCGCCCTCACCTCGGCGATGCTTAGCGTTGCAGGAACTTCAGGATCTTCGGGTTCACTTCCTCTGGGCGCTCCTGGTGCATGAAGTGTCCGGTGCCGGGGATGATAACCTTTTCCAGCCCGCCCTTGAAGTATTCGTACATGCCCGAACTAAGGAACGACTCCAGCCGCCGGGGGCGGTCCCGGGTGCCGTGCAGCGCGAGAGTCGGCACGGTGACGGGGCCGGCGCTGATCACGGCCTGGTCGGCCCGCACCTGCTCATCGACCTGGGAGGCGTCGTAGCGGGCGCGGTAGTATCCGAGGGCGGCCTCCACCACGCCCGGCTTGCGGAAGGTGGAGCGGATGCTCTCCAGTGCCTCGGCGGGGATGTCCCACTCTGGCGAGGCCCAGCGCCACCATCCTTCCACGAAGGCGTAGTCATTGTGGGCGACCGCCTCCTCGGCGTCAGGCCGCTGGAAGAAAAACCCGTGCCAGGTGCCCCGAAGGTACTCGAACTCCATGCTCAGCTCGCGGCTCACGCGCCCGGAGGCGATGGTAACCAGCTTGATGACCTTTTCCGGCGCGAGGGCGGTGGCCCCGACGACGGCGCCGGCGCCCCAGTCGTTGCCGATCAGATATGCCCGCTCCGCGCCCAGCGCGCCGATCAGTTCCACGGCGTCGCGGGCCATCAGCGCGGAGTGGTAGCGCCCGTCGGCCGGCGCGGAGGTGGGAGCGTAGCCGCGCATGAACGGCGCGACGGCGCGGAATCCGGCAGCGGCCAGGTCAGGCAGCAGGTGGCGGAAGGAATAGGCGTGGTCTGGGAACCCGTGCAGGCAGATGGCCAGCGGGCCGTCACCCATTTCCAGGTAGTGAAAATCGATGCCGTTGGCATGCACGGAGCCGGTTTTGAAATCAGTCATGGGGCCTCCCGCGTCGTTTGGATTTACTGCGCATCCGACACTTCCACATCCGCCGGTTGCATCAGGTAGGTAACTTCCAAGTTAACGGATACCTCAACTTCGGCGTCGGCATCGAAGGGGAACAGGTTGCGGTAGGGGTCGTTAGCCTGACTGTTGCAGGCGCTGACGTCATCAGCGCCGACCAGCAGGTACGCCCGGTTTGGCGCCGGATTCTCCTGCGCGGCGATAACCGCGCCCTGTTCCATCCCCAGGGCCTGTGCCAAGTCGTCAGCGAACTTTGCGGCGCTGGACACAGCATCCCGCCGGGCCAGAGACATTGCGCGGTCGCAGTTCTCCGCGGATAAAACAAAGCGCAGCCCGTAGTATTCGGACCGGCGGACCACTTCTTCCACCGCATCCAGAATCGCCTCGCTCAGCTCTGCAATTTCACTCGGCTCCAGTTTCACGGAAACGCTGGTCTCACCGTATCTGCCCTGATAGTCGAACTCAACGTCTTCCTCCGCAATGCCTATTTCCGCCAGTTTTTCCAGAATATCGCTGCGGTCGTCGGCAGACAACTGCTCCGGGCCGGAAAGGCCATAGTTGCGTTCCGGGACTATGACCACGTAGGCCACATCCGCCACCAGCGTCTCCGAGCCAGTGGCCGAAACCGTGAGCTTGCCCTCGGCCGCTTTGTTTTCTCCCTCGTTTTCGGTGGTCTCCATTTGGGCAATGGGAGACAGGTTGAAACCGCCAAAGTTTCTTGAATCTGAGGACGACGTTGCGGGAGCCGACTCATCTGTGGGAGGTAGCCCTCCCGTCGCCGTATCCATGCTGGCCGACTGAGGTACCGCAGCTGTTAGCGCCGGCGTCCCGGCCTCGTGGCTGCAAGCGACCGACACTGCGGCCACAACAAGCGCAAAGAGCGCCATCAGCCTCAAAGGACCTGACAAACCATACATATTTCATTCTCCTATGCCGAAGCGATTGGGCAGACTTCTCTAAAACTCGCGGATTTGGGGGAGGACTTCCTTGCCGAAGAGTTCGATTTCGGCCACGATGTCCCTGTGGTTCAGGCCGGGCTGCTGGAAGGCGAGATCGACCACGCCAACGCCGCATTTGTCGTGGTACTCACGGAGTTGCTGGGCAACGGTGTCGGGGCTGCCGACGAAGTTCAGCATACGGATGGTTCCGCCGGTGCGGGCGCGTGGCGGCGACGCCGGCGGCTGATTGCCAGGCTGGCCGGACGCCCGGGCCGCCTGCACCGCCTGGGACAGCGAGCGCCCGATGAACGTGCCGCTGCCTCCGCCGACGGCTTCCACGCGATCCTTGAGCCTCTCCGCATCCGCGTCCGTCTCGCCCAGGCAGATGCCGCCGCGATACACAATGTCATCCGGCGCGGGCTGCCAGCCGGCCTCGTCGCACCAGTCCCGATACTGTCCCACCGTTACGGCCATGTCGTCGGGATGGTCATAGGAAATGCCCAGGCCCAGACGGTTGGCAGCCGCGTATTTTACGGTGTCGCCGCTGCGGGTCGCCACGATGAGCGGCGGCAAAGGACGCTGCACCGGCTGGGGCCACACGCACACGGTCCGGTACTGGTAGTGCCGGCCTTCCCACGAGAAGGGCTGCGGCTCGGTGAGCGCCTTGAGCACCAGGTCCATGGCCTCGATGAGCCGTTCGCGTCCCTCGGACGGGTTGAGGTCGTACACCTGGTCCTCGCCGGGGGTGCCGCGCATGAAAGCCGCAACGAGCCGACCGCCGGTCAGGTTGTCCAGCATCCCGATTTCCTCGGCGGCGCGGACGGGATTGTTCAGCGGCAGCAGCTGGCCCAACAGGGCGATGCGGGCCTTTTTGCAGCGTTCGGCGACGGCGGCGGCCATCACCGCCGGGTTGGGCGTGGTCCGGTTGCCCGAGTAATGGTGCTCGGAGAGGCTGATCCAGTCGAAACCCAGGGACTCGGCCAGTTCACATTCGGCCATACCTTCCCGGTAGGAACGTTGGGAGACCTCCGGATCGTGAAACGCCGGCGGCACCGGCCAGCCGGCGGGGAACTTGTCCCGATCCGAGTAGCTCATGCAGCCGAAATAGGATGCCTTCATGGACAGACCTGCCGCGTTGGGTGCGTAAGGCCGATAGTAGGCAGGCCGGCAGAGGTTGTCAACGAAGGCCCCCACCCATGCCAATCCAATCATCAGACGAATCACAGTTCTGACAATCCCCAGGGCAATCGCATTTAGAATTTACACGCCCGTCACTCCGGCTTTCGCCGGAGTCCAGAGGCCACCGAATGAAGACAACGACCGCGAAATTGCCGATTTCAGGCCCTGGATCCCGGCTCTCGCCGGTATGACGGCAGCCAACAGAGCCATGTCCAGGGACCAACAATCGAAATGCGATTCCCCAGGGCAATCGCGTCTTAATGTTATTTTCGGAGATGTGCTAACGTGCCATGATCCGCATGAATGTCGTGGAGGCAGGAGGGTATGGCACAAGTTTGATAGCTACGAGCGTGATGTCAATGGCTTTATCAACGAGTGTGAAGGACACTGCGACCCATAGTTAAATCGCTCGCTATTGCAGGACGTTTTAGCAATGAAAACGCCCGGATTCCCGCTTTCGCGGGAATGACGGTAGTAGGCGGAAATGACGGTGGTGGGCGGGATTGACGGATTAACTTTGGAAAGGCCATGATCAGCAGGCCGCCAGTGCCCGCTCGTCGTCGAAAATCCCGTTGGCCCGCTGCAACTCGCGGACGTAGCAGATTATCCGCTCAATGTCATCGTCTGCTACCTGTGGCGCCGGTGGCATATTGCCGAACTGCCAGTGGTGGGCCGGCACGCCATTCTGCACCGCGTTGCGGAATGAAAAGTCCTGGTGATGGTTTGGCTCGTAGATCTTGTGCACCAGCGGCGGCCCCAGGCCCGTGCCGGACGCATTGGCCCCGTGGCACAGTGCGCAGTTGGCGTTGAACGCGATTTCTCCGGCCTGCGCTTTTTCAGACAGCGCGGGTACGGTCACGACAAGCGGGGCCGCGTCATCGCTGGCGGTGGCAGCGTATTGCGGCATAGCGTCGCCGGAACAGCCGGCAAATGCCAGCGCGCCCAGTATGGCAATGACCACCAGCGCCGACCGGGTTCGAAATGGGATCGACATCTCTTTACTCCCGCACCATTGCGTACAGCAACTGGTCAACAGTCTGGCCGTCTTTGGTGGCGCTCTTACGCAGACGGCCCTCGAAAGCGTAGCCCGCCTTTTCCAGAACCCGCACCGAGGCCGGGTTCCAGTCGTACACGTAGGCGAACAGCCGGATCAGGTTGTAGTTGACGAAAGCGTATTCGGTGAGGGCCTGCAAGGCGGCGGTGGCAATGCCCTGTCCCCAGAAAGGCTCGCCCAGCCAGTAGCCGATTTCGGCGGAGCGATAGTTCACGTCGGTTTGCAGCCCCAGGCCGATGGTGCCGATGACCTCGTTGGCGTCGGCGATGGCGAAGCTGACTTCGGGAAACTGCCGGCCCGCCATCCGTATCCAGGCATCCGCATCCTCCAGCCGGTAGGGATGAGGAAAGGCGTCGCGGATGTTGCGCCAGATGTTGCGGTTGTTGGCATACTTCGCCAGCGCCTCCGCATCCTCGGTGTAGAAGCTGCGAACCTGCCACTCGCCGATGTCAATGCGCATTGGATGCCTCCGACCAACCTGCCGTTCACTCCTGGCGTTCCCGCATCAGAACGAACACGGCGAAGGCGCGGCGCTCCCGGGCCGGGGCGTTGCGGAAAGCGACGATTGTTTCGTCGATTTGGGTAATAGTGTCCAAGACATCCGGTTGGGAGAAAGTGGCGTCCGGGTCGTAGTCTGCTCGGTGGCGGCGAGTTTGGAGGAGGACAAAATGCCCGGCCAGACATTGGATAGGCGAAGAAAAGCGGGCATCGCTGCGTGCTTGTTCGCAGCGCCGTCTGGCCTAGCCATGGTCCAGGGCGCGATAGGCTTGACGCCAGGCATCTGGATCGCGAACTAGGGGGGCGTCCCCGACCAACGTATCGGCGTTGCTCTGGGCGATGGCGTGGAATAGAGCATAATAGACGCTACTAATGGCGCGGCGGAGATCGGTTTGAGAGGGGTTGCCTTCGGCAAGACGCCGGGCAACGTCCAGCAGGTCGTCAGAAATCAAGACGCTGCGCCTTATGAAACCATGTCCAGTCGTCTTTAGAAATGAAAGAGTGGAGGACGAACTGGGTGACCCCAATGGCTTTGAGGTCCGACTCGATGTGCCATGAAAACAGCCCGCTCCAATGGTCGTGCAGCAACTCGTAATCTCCATCGACCACGATGTAGATGTGCAGATACCACTCGCCGGTCACCATGTCGTCTGTTTCTTCGACGCGAATGGGGCCGAAGGTCAACGCGCCCTGGTAGTGGTCGTCCAGTGTGCGCTGAACGATGTTGACGATTTGCTGCTCAAGGGTTTTGTCGATAACGCCGTATGCCATTGGAACGGCTCCCGCGCCGGAATTGTCTGCATATATCATAGCGCAAAAGGGGGACGCTAATCGCGCACTATGGCGTACATCCACTGATCCAGGATTTTCCCATCTTTAATGACGCTTTTCCGCAGCAGTCCCTCGTATTGATAGCCCGCTTTTTCGAGGACCCGCGCCGATGCCGGATTCCATTCCATCACGGTTGCGAACAGCCGGATCAGTTCAAGCTCGCCGAAGGCATACTCGGTCAGCGCTCTCAAGGCGTCGGTGGCGACGCCCCGATTCCAGAAGGGTTCGCCCAACCAGTAGCCGACTTCGGCGGAAATACGAGCCACGTCGTCCTGCGGCAACATCCCAATGCACCCGATGGCTTCATCTCTGGATGCAATGGCGAATATCGTCTCCGGTTCCTGCCCGATGGCAAACTGTATCCACTCTTCTGCGTCCTCAATACCGTAGGGATAGGGGTGACGATCCCACAGGTTGCGCCAGATTGCCCGGTTATTGCCATACTTCGCCAACGCCGGCGCATCGTCAGGTCGGAAGCTCCGTATCTGCCACTCGCCGAATTCTATCCGCATGCGTCAATCCTCAAAGAAGTCGGGGGCGATGCGCCATCGCCCCCTTTGGTACCGTATCGGTCCGGAGTAAAGGGAACTCTACCCGCCGTTCCACTCCGCTTCCAGCACGCTGCCCGGCGTGATCGGCAGTGCCGTCATGCGCTTGCCCGTGGCCTGCTCTACCGCGTTGGCGATGGCGGCCAGCGGGGGCACGATGGGGACCTCGCCCACGCCACGCACGCCGTAGGGATGCCCGGGGTTGGCGACTTCCACGATCACCGTGTCGATCATCGGCAGGTCCAGCGACGTGGGCATCCGGTAGTCCAGGAAGCTGGAGTTCATCATCTGTCCGCTGTCGCCGAAGTAGTATTCCTCGTTCAGCGCCCAGCCGATGCCCTGCACCGCGCCGCCCTGGATCTGCCCCTCCACGTAGCTGGGATGCACCGCCTTGCCGGCGTCCTGGATGGCCGTGTAGCGCAGAATCTCGGTCTTGCCCGTGTCGGGGTCAACCTCCACGTCCACCACGTGTACGCCGAATGAGTTGCCCTCGCCCGTCGGATCCAGGCTGGCCGTGCCGGTGATGCCGCCGCCGGTGGTGTAGAGCTGACGCGCCAGTTCCTGGAACGTGAAACTCAGTTCCTCCGACTTGTGGCGGATCACGCCCGAGTCGTACTCGACCTCTTCGGCCGGCACGTCCCAGATGGACGCGGCCCGCTCCACCATCTGCGTCTTCACGTCCTCGGCGGCCAGGATGGCGGCCCAGCCCGTGGCAAACGTGGTGCGACTGCCGCCCGTCACCATGGTGAAGCCGATGGAGTCGGTGTCCACCACCTGCGGCTTGATCTCATCGTAGCCGATGCCCAGCGTCTCGGCGGCCTGCTGCGCGATGGATGCGCGCGACCCACCGATGTCAACGGAGCCTTCGATGAGGTTCACCGTGCCGTCCGGGTTCACCGTCATGTTGACGCTGGAGTGGAACCCTCGGTTCATCCAGTAGCCGGCGGCGATGCCCCGTCCGCGATTCGGGCCATCCAGCGGCGTCCGGTAGTGGTCGTGGTTGCGGGCGGCTTCGAGGCACTCCACCAGCCCAACTTTCTGGAATACCGGCCCCTCCACCTTGCGCACGCCTTCCTTCGATGCGTTGTTGAGGCGGAACTCCACCGGGTCCACGCCCAGCTTTTGGGCAACCTCGTCCACCACCTGCTCCACGCCGAAGGCGGCCTGCGGCGAGCCGGGAGCGCGGTAGGCGGCGGTCTTGGGCTTGTTCACCATTACGTCGTAGCCCGATACCGTGGCATTGTCCAGGTCGTAGCAGGCAAACGCGCACGTCGCGCCCTGCATCACGGGCGAGCCGGGATACGCGCCGGCCTCAAAAGCCAGCTCGATCTCGGCAGCGGTGATCTTGCCGGCGCGGTTGGCGCCCATCTTGACGCGCATCCAGCTGCCCGGCGCCGGCCCGCTGCCCTCAAAGACCTCGGTGCGGCTCATCAGCACCTTGACCGGCGCGCCGGACTTGCGCGAAAGCAGCGCCGCCACCGGCTCCAGGTAGAACGACACCTTGCCGCCGAACCCGCCGCCGATCTCCATGGGCGTTACCCGCACGTCGGATACGTCAACCCGCAGCACGTCGGCGGTGTTTGCTCGGACCACGAAGGCCCCTTGTGTGCTGGTCCACAGGTTGATTTGCCCATCCGCCCGCCAGTGCGCGGTGGCGTTATGCGGCTCGATGTAGCCCTGGTGGACGGACGCCGTGGTGAACTCGCGCTCGACGATGACGTCGGCCTGCGCGAACCCACCGGCGGTGTCGCCCTTCTCGAACTTCATGTAGGACGCCGCATTGCTGGGCTTTTCGGACATCTCGCCCATGGCCGACGTGTGTACCAGGTCGTCGTGCAGCAGCGGCGCGCCGTCCTGCATGGCCGCGCGCACGTCGATGACGGGTTCCAATACCTCGTAGTCAACGTCGATCAACGCCAGCGCGGCCTCGGCGACGTGGGCGTTGTCGGCGGCCACGGCGGCGATGGCATGCCCACGGTACAGGGCCTTGTCGCTGGCCAGGAAGTTGTCGCTCAGGAACTTGAAGCGGTTGTAGTCGTTGCCCAACTCGTCCTTGCCCAGGGATGCAAAGGGCAGGTCGGCAGCGGTTACCACGGCGCGCACGCCAGCCAGCGCCTCCGCCTTGCTGGTGTCCACCGACCGGATGCGAGCATGAGCGTGAGGGCTGCGCAGCACTCGGCCGTGCAGCAGGCCGTTCAGGTTCAGGTCGGCGCCGTACTGCGCCCGACCCGTAACCTTGTCCACGCCGTCGGGACGCACCGGCCGCTTGCCAACTACGTCATACTCAACTTCCGAAAGCACTTGATTAGCCGTCGTCACTTTGTCTCACCTCATAGGGATTTTCGTTTTCGTGGCGGAATTATAGCGTACTTTGACAGGGCTGATGGCGTTGGCTAGCATTGGCCTATGCACCTCCGCAAAGCGGTGTGTAGCATAAAGTCCACCCCCTCCGCTCTGCGAATGTAGATTTCACCTTGGCTTCAGTTCAGCAGAGCCGGCTCCGCTTTTTGTTTGACGGTTTCACCGCCTCATGGTAGGCTTTGCCTACTAGGGTCCAACCAGCCGGGGCAGTTTAGTTCCGGTGTGCAACAGTATCAGGAGCGACTACGATGAACGTCACCTCTCTGGCCATCGAGAAACTTAAGGAAGTTATGGAGGGCGAGAACGAAACCGATTCTGCCCTCCGCGTAGTGGCAATGCCCGCCGGACACGGATTGCAGTACATGCTGACCATGGAAAAGGAACACCAGCCGGATGACACCGTGCTCAGGATGGACGGCGTGGAGTTCCTGATGGACTCCGACAGCGCTCCATTCCTGGAAGAGGCCACCATCGACTACGTTGAAGAGTTCGGCGGTCGCGTCGGCTTCGTAATCAACAACCCGATGTACGCCGGGGGCGGCTGCGGCAGCGGGGGATGTGGTTGCGGCGGGGGCGGTTGCGGCTGTGGTGGCGGTGGCTGTGGCTGCGGCGGCCACTAGGAGACTGTAACACGGTTTGTCGGGGGCGGAAGCACTTTCGCCCCCGTTTCGTTTTGCGGCGCCGGCCAAGCGTAATTTCGCGCTAACCCGCTTCCGCTGGTTCACGCCTCGCTTGCAATGAACCAGTGTAGAATAACCATGGTTGTACGAATCTCGTTTCTGGAGTGCGGTCATGGACTTTTGGCGTAAGCTAACGAAGCGACCACGTTTGGATTTGCTGCGCGCCGACGTGGTGGCTTGGAACGAACTGCGGGCTACTAAGGACGCCACGGGGCTGGCCTTCCAAAACTCCCAGTTGCAGCAGGCCAAGTTATCCTGGGCCAACTTGGGAGAACTGGATTTCTCCGGATCCGACTTCAGCGGGGCCGACCTGCGCGGCGCGGACCTCCATTTCTGCAACCTGGTCGGGAGCAACTTTCAGGACGCCGACCTGCGCGGGGCCATCCTCCAGGGGGCCCAACTGGGTGAGAGCAACCTCACGCGGGCAAATCTTCAGGGAACCAACCTGCAACGCGCCGACTTGAACCAGGTCAATCTGCGCAACGCCAACTTGAGCTGGGCTATTCTCAGGGAAACCTACTGCTACTACACCGACTTCTCCGAGGCTACGCTGAGCTGGGCCGACCTCAAGTCCGCCAACCTGTCCAACGCTACCTTTTACCGAACCCTGCTCTCCGAAGCCAACTTCGCCCAGGCGAGCCTGTCCCACACCAACTTCAATCTGGCCACACTGGACAGCACCAACTTCGATCAGGCTGTGATGTATGACACCATCCTCGCCGCCATTGACCTTTGCGGCGCGCTCAACCTGGAATCGGTTGTGCATGATCCGCCCTCCCAGTTAAGCATCGGTACCGACACCCTGCACACTACCCGGCAAAGCGCCGGCGGCCAGTTCACTGAGGAACAGGTTGCGTTTTTCACGAACAGCGGCGTGGCCTCCGAAATTCTTGCCTCCACGCGCCCTGTGACCAGTTCAAGTCCTGCGCTGTAGCGAACAGAAGGTTGCGCTGCCTGATCCGGCGGTACAATACCGAGGAGTCCGTTATGTCCAACACACCTCACGGCATTGGTTTCACCGCGCACCGTCCGGTCGTCATGGGACGCAACGGCATGGTTTGCGCCGGCCATCCCCTGGCCGCGCAAGCCGGAGTGAGCGTCCTGCAAAGGGGCGGCAACGCCTTTGACGCCGCCATTGCCACCGCTGCCGCCCTGGGCGTCGTCGAGCCGCTGATGTCCGGCATCGGTGGCGACGGTTTCATCATGGCCTACCGCTCTGAGGATGACAGCCTCCGAGTATGCAACGGCACCGGCGCCGCGCCCTATGCCGCCACTCTGGAGCGTTACCGGCAGGGCATTCCTATGAAGGGCATCCTCAGCGTTTCGGTGCCCGGCATCCTCAATGCCTGGCTCGACGCCTACGAGGCATACGGAAGCCTCCCCCTTAGCGACTTGCTTGCTCCGGCCATCGCTCTGGCCGATGACGGGTTCCCGGTAACTCACTATCTGTCCGGCGCCATCGCCGGCGATTCCCTGCTCTGCGAGTTCCCCACCAGCCGGGCCATATTCACCCGCAGCGATACCGGCGAACCACTCAGGCCCGGCGACATCATCCGCCAGTCGGACCTTGCCAGCACTCTGTCCACCATCGCCCAGGAGGGCCGCGACGCCTTCTACCGGGGCAGCGTCGGCGAGGCCATCGTGCGTTTCAGCGAGGAGCAGGGCGGCCTGCTGACCATGGCCGACCTCAACGACTGCTCCGCCCGCTGGCAGGAACCCATCTCGACGGATTACGGCGACTACACGGTGTACGAGGCCCCGCCCAACTCCAGCGGACACATCCTGTTGCAGGAACTGAACGTCATCCGACAGTACAATATAGCCGCCCTGGGGTTCGGCTCGCCCGAGTCGATACACCTGATGGTGGAAGCCAAGAAAATGGCCTTCGCCGACCGCGAAGCATACGTCGCCGACCCCGACTACATCGACGTTCCTCTGGCCGGTATGCTGTCAGAAGAGTACGGTCGGGAAAGGGCCCGTCTCATCAATCGCGGCCAGGCGTCGGCTCGCATGGAGGCCGGCGACCCCTGGCGCTTCCAGCCCGAGCGTCGCATGGCCGCTCCAGCCGGAGCCGGCCGCCGGGGCCCCCACAGCGAAGAGGAGGACACCACCTGCTTCGTAGTTGCGGACCGGAACGGCAACGCCGTGTGCCAGTTGCAAAGCATCCAGAGCGGTTGGGGCTCGTCCCTGGTCGCCGGCAACACCGGCATCCTGCTCAACAACCGCATGACCTACTGGCATCTTGATCCCAACCACGTCGATTGTCTGCAACCCGGCAAGCGCGTTCGCCACACCATGAACCCTGTGATGGTTTTCCGGCGTGGCGATTCCGCCAGCAACGGGAGCAGTGCGCGACGTCTCACTTATGTACTGGGAACTCCGGGTGCGGACTGCCAGGTGCAGAGCAACATGCAGATCATCACCGATCTGATCGACTACGGTATGACCGTGCAGGAAGCCGTCGAGGCGCCCCGCTGGAAGCATGTGGGCGACGGCACTGAGTCAACCATCCCCCACACCGCCGAAGACCGCCTGCTCATGGAAAGCCGCTTCGATGCCGCCGCCATGCGCCAACTCCGCGCCATGGGCCATCCGGTGCATGAGCTGGACGCCTGGGACGGCGTAACCGGCCGCGAAATGGCCCTGTACATCGACCCCGATACCGGAGCGCTCCACGGCGCCGCCGATCCCCGCTACGATGGCTACGCCATCGGCTACTGATCACATCTCAGTATCAACCAGCCCCCCGCCGGATCCGGCGGGGGGCTGGTTTTGCGTCCGCCTGGACGAGTCGGAAATTAGTGCTGCACCAACCCCTCGTCCATCATCGCGGCGATAGCGCCGTCGAAGGCTTCGATGGTGAAGTCGATGTCCGCCTCCGTGTGCGTGCCGGAGAGGACACCGCTGGTGCGGGACATCAGGTCCACCCCGCGCACCTGCAAGGCCTGCCGCAGGGTTCGCTGGATGTCCGCCGGCTGGTCCTTCAACCGGGATGCGTCCAAGCCGTCAATGCTGCGCTCGCCGAAGAAGAGGTGGAAGGTTGAGGCCTCGCCGTACACGGTGGCGTTGACCTCGCGGCGTTCCACCACCTCGCGCAGGCCCACGCGCAGCCGCTGGGCCATCAGGTCGGCTTGGGCGTTGTACTCGCCGGTCGCGACCAGGCGCAGCGCGGCGTTGCCCGACGCGGCGGCATACGGGTTGGCGTTGAACGTCCCGCCGTGCAGTACCCGCTCGTAGCGGTCGTGGTGGCTGTCGCCGGTCTGGTGCATCACCGCCATGAACTCGTCCCGTCCGCCCACGGCTCCGCCCGGCAGCCCGCCGGTGATGATTTTGGCCATGGTGCAGATGTCTGGGTCAACGCCCAGCCGTTCCTGCGCGCCGCCCGGCGCCCAGCGGAACCCGGTGATCACTTCGTCCAGGATCATCACCGCGCCGTGCTCGCGGGTCAGCCTACGCACGCCGTCCAGGAACCCGTCGGGCAGTGGCACCGTGCCGTAGGACGCGCCCGATGCCTCGGTGATGACGCCGGCGATGTTGTCGTCGCTGTTCAGCGCGTTCTCCAGCGCCGTCAGGTCAGTCGGCAGCACGATGATGGAGTCAATGGTTCCCTGGGGTATGCCGATGGACGCCGGCACGTCAAAGGGCGGCAGGTTGCCGGGCATTACGTAGTCGTGCCAGCCGTGGTAGTGCGACTCCCACCGGATGATCTTCTCCTTGCCGGTGTAGGCCCGCGCCACGCGCATCGCCAGCATGGTGGCCTCTGCGCCGGAGCCGACGAAACGCACCTTGTCCACGCAGGGCATCAGCGTGCAGACCCGTTCGCCCCATTCCAGCATCGACTCGGTGGGCGCGCCGAAGTGCGACCCGGCTTCCAACACTCCCGACAACGCAGCAACCACCTCAGGGTGCGCGTGCCCCAGTAGCAGGGACGCCGACCCCATGCCGTAGTCCACGTATTCGTTGCCATCGACGTCCCACTTGCGCGGTCCGCTGCCCCGGGCGATCACCACCGGAAACGGGTCCGAGGTATAGCCGTCGTGGCCGGGGCTGCCCGACGGAAACCGGGCCTGGTAGTTGGGTTGCAGCTCCCGCGAGCGGGGATTCATGCGAATGTATTGTTCCTGGATAGTTTCGGCCATGCTGGTCGCTCCTTTGTACAAAGCGTAGGCGGCGAAGAGATCTCCACTTCGCCGCCATGATACCACTTACGGCCTTTACGCGGCGGTCAGCAGACGTTGCTATCAATCCGCTGCCGCTCTTTCTCAGCAACTTGTTTGGCCCACGGCAGAATTGCGCTTTGGAACCACTCACCTTTCATCTCCGCTCCCGCGTTCCTGACGGCATTGAGTACCGCTTCTTCAATCTGCTCAGCCACCACTTTGCTGGAAACGTGGATTGTATGAGCCACTTCAAGATCATTCGGATTGCCCGTTTGGAGACTGCGCAGCCTACTTGCCAACGAATAGGTTATGCCTACTTTGCACTTCCCATCGTCTTCTTTCTCTTGTATGAAATACACGGTGTAAGGACGCTCGATCGCTGGTGTTACGTCCGTAGCCGGAGGCGCATCAAGATCGGCCTCGATAGCGGTCGGCTGCTCACGGGAACTATTCCGTTCACGAGATTCTCGCAAGCAAGAGATAGACCCATCGCTATCACGACACATGAACAGCCCATAAATACATTTGTAGCCAGACGCCGGGCAATGTACTTCAGGCAATCTCCTATTGAACCTCCGCTCAATACACGAGGATATGCCATCTGGTTCAGAGCACGGCGCATTCTCCCATTTGCACTTATCGCCGGTAACTGGACAAGTGGATTGACTGTTGATTTCCGAATAATCTGTATGTCTGCGTATCTCTTCGACGACACCAGCTATGCTGGTATGCTCACTGGAACTATCCCTTTCAAGCCATTCTCTGTAGCACTTGATTGAACCCTCGATAATGCGACACGTTGTGCCGTCACATTTCTCACCAGACGCAGGGCATTGATCTGGGCGCTCAACCCGCATTGTACGGCGACCGGCCCGCTCCTTCAGATGAGAACCTCGCTGTCGAGATATGAACCAACGGTCCGGCAGAAAAAATATTGCGACAAAAACAGCGGTCGGAGCCACCCAGAATAGGAATAGGCCCAACCAAAACATGCCGACGTTCCCTGTCATGCAGGAGGCCATCCCCAATATAGGTAAGGCCACCACTGTCATGATCGCCAAGAACGTTTTAGCAGACTCCGCGTCGTCAGCGGGTCGGTCGGAGTTCACCCCACTCCGTGTAGCAGAACGCCAAGCGGCGTTCATCGCTTTATTGGCTAGGAATCGGCCTACAATATTCATTTAGGTCACCTCAGAAATACTATCTTGAAGAACCCAAATCCTAATGACGTAATTGGCATCACCTGAACTATTCAGCTACGCAGGACACCGTACCAGGCGCTACAACAGTCGCTTCTGTCGGTATGAAATGTTTGGCAGCTTCTACTGCGACCTGCATCATCGTCGGTACTCCATATTTCTTTAATGCTTCCACTGCTTCCTCCTTGACGGAGGGATTCTTCAGAGAATCTATGAACTCCTTCCCCGCATAGGTTAATCTCGCGGGCCGCAGTTGAGATGAAACATTCGGATCCTGTCCGTGTGCTGTCGGTTTTATTTTCCTGTTCGCCGCCATGGCCATCTGCTCAAAGAAGACATCTTTCATAGGGCGGACTGTCGGATAGTCTTTCATGTCGGGAGTCCAGCACTCCACAAATCCACGGTCAATTGCAAAACCCACATGGTAGCGCCAATTGTCAACGCTTACTTGCGGCATATCCGGCAACTCCCAAGGTTCTACATCGGTCGATTCGCCGACATCGCTGCCGGATTTTTTGAGCCATGGCAAGACATGATAGCCGTCCATCGCTTCGAGGATTTGCTGGAATGTATCTAGGTCAAACGTGTTCCTTTCTACGTTAAAGTCGGTGGACATAGCATTTCTCACATCTTCGGAGGGATACATATTTGTATTATGCGCGGTACGTAAGGTTTGCGATTGCTATTCCGCGCCAGCATTGCAGTGTACTCTTGGGGGAGGCCAACGTCATCGTCACCAATGGTCTCTGATTGACACAGACAGGGCAGGGGCCGTGCGTCAACAGCCCCTGCCTCCGTCGCCGTTCAGTTGTCAGCCGCCTCGACTGCCTCCGGCTGCTCCATCACCGCGCCGAACGCTTCCCGCAGGCTGGCGCAGGCGGCGTCGATAGCCTGCCGTCCCTTGTCTATGACGTGGGGCAAGCCGAAGAACCCGTGGATCACGCCGTCGTAGCGGATCAGGCCGGTGGACACGCCGGCCTCTTCCAGCGCCGCGTGGTAGGCCTCGCCTTCGTCGCGCAACGGGTCGAACTCGGCGGTGATCACCAGGGCCGGCGGTAGGTCGCTGGACAACCGCGCGCGCAGCGGCGATACGAAGATGTTGTAGCCCGACAGGTCGCCGGCCTGCAGGTAATGATCCCAGAACCAGCGCATACTGGCCGTTTCCAGGAACATCCCCTGCCCGTTGACCTGATACGAGCGAGTGTCATACTCGGCATCGGTAGCCGGATACACCAGCAGCTGGAACGCCAGCGGGTTGGGGAAATCATCCTGGGCCAGCGATACGGCGGCGGCCAGGTTCCCGCCGGCGCTGTCGCCTCCCACCGCGATGGCGTCGGGCCGGCTGCCCAGCGATTCCGCGTTGGCCATGGCCCACAGCGTCGCGGTCAGGCAATCCTCAAAGGGCGTGGGGAACTTGAACTCCGGCGCCAGGCGGTAATCGACGGACACCACCACGCAGTTGCCGCCCACGCAAAGCTCCCGGGCCGTGGCGTCGGCGGTCTCCACGTTGCCGATTACCCAGCCGCCGCCGTGATACCACACCAGGATGCCCCACGGGCTGGGCGTGGCCGGCGTGTAGATTCGTATCGGCACCTCGCCCGGCTCCTTGCCGTGGACGTTTTGCAGGATGCGGTCTTCGACGTTGCCCACCGCCGGACCATCCGGGCGCGGCCGGTTGTTCATGATCTCGCGGCACTCGTCCACGTCCATGTCCTGAAACGCCTTGATGCCCAGTTCCTCGAACACCTCCAGCACGTACGCGGCCTGCGGGTCCAGCATCTTACGCATCGCCGCCGGGTCGCCCTCGTGCTGATTGAAATACTCCTCCATCATGTCGTCAACAGCGCCGTGGAGGAACTCGCAGGCGTCGTCCATGGCGTTCCGCGCCGTATCCATGACGCCGGCCATGCTGAAGAAGCCGTGGATCATGCCGTCGTAGCGATTGGTGGTCGCTGGCACGCCGTACTCGGTCAGCAGTCGCCCGTAGGCTTCACCCTCATCCCGCAGAGGGTCGTATTCCGCCGTGATCACCAGGGCCTGGGCCAGGCTGTCCATACCCTCAAAATCGGCCGCCAACCGCATCGGCGCGCACTGCGGATCATTCACTTGGGATGGGTCCGCCAGGAAATGATCCCAGTACCAGATCATACCGTCCCGCTCCAGGTTGTAGCCGGTTCCGTTGTCCACGTAGGAGCCGGTGTCAAACTTGGCGTCGGTCACGGGATATACCAGCAGTTGATGGCTAACCCTCACGTCGCTCGTTTCGGCCGCCCGTATGCTCACGGCGGCGGCCAGGTTGCCGCCGGCGCTGTCACCGCCGACGGACACCACGCCACTGACGCCGCCCAATCCTTCGGCGTGTTCGCTGGCCCACAGGGTAACCGCATAGCAGTCGTCCAGCGGTTCAGGGTACTTGGCCTCCGGCGACAGCCGGTAGTCCACCGACACCACGATGTTCCGCGACCCGACGCACAGGTGGCGCGCCGTGCCGTCCGCCGATTCCAGGTCGCCCACAACCCAGCCGCCGCCGTGATACCACACCAGTATGGGGAACGGCCCATCACCCTCCGGCGTGTAGATACGCACCGGCACGTCTCCGGCCGGCCCAGGAATCGCGCGATCCTCAACCTTGCCTACTTCCGGGCCAGGTCCCCGCGGACGCTGGGCCGCGTTGGCCCGCGCCTCGGCCGGCGAAACCGTATGGTTGGGCGGCAAGCCCAGGGCGCGGGTGGCGTCGATAACTTCTTGCGCTTGCGGGTGCAGTGGCATTTCGGGGCCTCCGTTTGTGATGCAGTACCGTTGGGAGATTCGCTAGGGATATTGACATTCGTTACTGCTCATCTGAGCGATAAAGCAGTCCTCTCTCAGTGGCCATTTGCGCCAGAACGACCGCCACCGTCCGCCATCGATCCGCCGGAATCGGCGCGAAATCAACCGAAACGTGATGCGGGTCATCCGATGTTCCGTCTTCAATGACCGTCAAGCCGAGCTGGCGACATTCACCAACCGATACTGCCGCGATGCCCAGGGGTCTGACGCTGCGCGGGTTTCTCGCTCTGCTGGCAGCGTTGCGGATTTGCCACACGGCCTGTGGTTCCATATCGTCGCCGTTTTGTGTAGAAAGTTTGCCGTTGTCACGCTCGGGATGGGGACGAAACTCTCGTGGCGCTATGCCACCATCGCCGGCAACGAGCAGTTCGTTGACCGACCGCAAGAGCAGGGTACTGTCATCCATCAGCAACTCGCGGCGGCTAATTCGACGTTCCTCGCTCCAATGTTCTTGAGTGAGTTTGCGGTGTTCAAGTCAACAACATCATACTGCGCAGTCAGATTGGAGACGCTATGTATCCAGCGTTCTGCGGTTCGTGTGTCTAAATTGAACTCGACCTCTACCTGAATCTCAGCGTCGATTTTCCACAAGGCGGTAACGGTTCCCTCCGGGTTGGGGAATATGTAGGCCGGTGGCGCGTTAGCCGGGTAATCCTGCTCAAACCGGCCAGCCAGCCATTCCAACCCGTCGGGATCCGGCGCGTTGCTGGATTCATCGTGATGCCAGTCGGCAGGGATATTTTTCAGCATCCTGATTTGCGCCGCCGCGCTCGCACCCGCAGCGATAGGCTGGTCCGTATGCTCAGCATCACGGTCTGTACGGTACGCTGCCGTCGTTTCACGCAGTCGCATAGTCGCGTACCCCATGCTGTTGTTATGACGGGACCGCCGAAAAAAGGCTCCGGCGGTCTCATTCGCCAGTCGCGTCCCGGTCAGGCGTTCCGGCCGACGTAGTCCTCCCGCGCCCGGTCCAGCGCGCGCGTGCGGCCAGCTTGCAGCGTTTCGTGGCGCTCGTAGGCCCACTGGTTGGAGGCGATCATCGCGTCCGCCGAGCCCTGGAAGTGGGGCATCACGTGGCGGGCCATCAGTTCGTAGCTGTGCAGCATGTGCTCCCTGGCCGCCCAGTCCACCGTCTGAACCATGAACGCGCCGAATCCGCCGCTCATTTCCTCCAGCCGCTTGATGCCCTCAATGCAGTCGTCGGGTGTGCCGATGATCCACGCGCCGCGCTCGGCCATCACGTCGATGATCTTGTCCGGCGGCCCGTCCACCACCTGGGGCCGGCCCATGGTGTGCTCAAAGTACTCGCGCTGATAGCGTCCCGCGCCGATGCGGGCCTGCTCGAAGGCTTCCTTGCGCGTGTCGGCCAGGTGGACCGGCAACACCAGTCGCCACTCGAAACGGTCAACCGTCTGGTTGTGCTCCGCCGCCGATTCCTCGCAGATGTCCCACAACTCGTGCAGGGCTGCGCCCTGTGGAACCTTCGGGTCGCGCGGCGTGGTGATAGTCAGCACCGACGCCCCGTGCTTGCCAGCCAGCGCGACGCCCGACGGGGTCTGCACCGACGCCACCGATATGGGCATGTGCGGACTCTGGTAGGGACGCAGTTGCAGCATGGCCTCGTTGAGCTCGAACCAGTCGCTCTGGTGGGTGATGGGTTCCTTCTCCTTGAACAGGCGCATGATGACGCCCAGGGACTCGTCCATGCGCAGGCGCTGCTTGGTGGGGTCTATGCCCATCATGTAGGCGTCGCCCGGCAGCGCGCCCGGCCCGACACCCAGCATAACCCGCCCGCGGGTCATGTGGTCCAGCTGGGTCATCCAGTTGGCGACCATGAAGGGATGGTGGTACGGCAGGCTAACCACGCCGGTGCCCAGCTTGATGTGCTTGGTGCGGTCGGCGGCCACGCCGATGAAAATCTCCGGCGAGGAGATGATTTCCCAGCCCGCGCTGTGGTGTTCGCCGATCCAGGCTTCGTCAAAGCCCAGGTAGTCCAGCCACTGCACCAACTCCAGGTCGCGCTCCAGGGCCAGCGTGGGGTTCTCGCCGGCGCGGTGGAACGGCCCCATAAAGATGCCAAACTTCATACGGTCGGGTAATGCCATCGGGAAATCCTCCTCCAGATCCGCCTGAATGCGGATGAGCAGTGGCAGGTGGACGCGAGCCACCGTGCGAGTATGAGTGAGCGATATTAGCCGCATTATATGGGCGATACCGAACAGCGGCAAGCGAACCATTTTTTAAACTATAACGGCTATAATTGAGGTTCCGTGCAATCTCATTGCGTAGAGGCAGGACAATGACCAATATCATTCAGGACGCTGTCGTATTGAGCAGCCAGAGTCGGTTGCGATCAGCGGACAGTCTCGCCCGCGAGTGGGCGATTGCCCATGCGGGAACGCGCCAAGGACAGGCCCGCAATCAGTTGCGCGGATCGGACCCTTTCCGGGAATGGAGCAACGACAACCTGACCATCCGTATTGCCAAACTGACCACCGGCGCGTTCAAGCAAGTACAACTGTACGGCGTGAATTATGGACTTTCCGACGATTCCGAGCCTTACACTGCCTATGTCATGACCTACACATCGACCGACACCGAGGAGGTTGGGGGATATTTCATCGCTGTCGCTTCCGTTCCTGATGCGCTCGCCGCCGCAGACCTGCCCTGGGGAAACGCGGCTGGCCCGGGCGGCTTGGAAAAACTGACCGAAACCATCAAAGCCGACCGCTCCCGGCCCGCAAATCCGGAGCGCGGCACCAATTCGATAGCGTCCATTGACGACCTGTTCACCATCCACGATACAACGGTGGTGCTGACGGAGGAGGGCCAGGCCGATGGGGAATTTGGAGAGCTGGCCGGCCTGCACAGCGATTGGGCGGGGGTGGTCACCATCAGCGCGTCGGAGCAACTGGCCCTGAGCCGCGCGTTGCCCGATGACCAGTTGCCCGAGTGGGTGCGAGCCAAGATCGCGCTGTTTTCCCGCTATGCGGATTCTGACGGCAGGCGCTTGCGCATGGCCGAAACCGACTTGGAACGCGCCATGTCCCTGGTGGATCAGGAACGGGACCGCATAGTGAACGGGGTCGCCGGCCGCAACGCCATCGCGTTGCTGAAGGTCCTGGAGTCCGTCTCTCTACAGATGTCGATCTCTCTTGCGATCGATGCGAAAGACAGCGTTGAATCGCTCGGTGAGTCAGCGGCGGAACAGTCAACCAAACCGGCGGAGCCTAGCGCGATAGAACCGGTAGCAGCTCAGCAGCGCATCTACACCCTGGAAGACCAACTCAGCGTAGCGGAAAACAAAATCGCAGAGCTTGAGGAACGTCTGGCCCAGTACGAAACATTCGACGCCGAGGCGCCGGCAGCCGAAGAGCCCGACGACGAACCACGTCCAGATAGCCCCCTCGACGCCAACCGTCACGCCACCGTGTTGGATGCCATCACGGACCCGGAGCGATTCCCCCGCTTGCGATTCCTGACCAACTGCGAGAAAGACCTGGCCGACTACGGGAAACCTCGGCCCAACGGTGTGGACATCGTGGCCGCGCTGGACTCCATCAACACGCTCGCCCAAGCTTGGTACAACACGCCCAACGGCGCCATAGGCTCATGGAGCAACTACTTTATCAACCTGCCCGGGTGGAAGTATGCCGACGACGAGTCCGGCACAACCATGGCCCGTTTCGGCGAGAAACGCTCGTTCAGCGATCAGGAAAAAGGGCGCCTGGTAGAAATCACCCGCCACCTCACCTACCAGGGCTCCAGCGGCGGACTGCAAATCTACTTTGACCGAGACGACGTTACCGACTCATTCATCATCGGCTACATCGGCGAGCACCTGCCCTACGCAACTGCTCGCTCCTGACGATTGTCATCGCATCAACTCCCTACCAGCGGCAACCCCTCGTCGGCGCGCACCTCGTTGATGATCTCCAGCACCCGCTGCGACAGCGGCGCGTAGGCCAGTTCAAACTCGGACAGCAGCCGACTATTGTCCACCAGGTAGTTGCCGGAGTGCTCGCGTCCACCGGGATTGTCGAAGTTGATCTGCGCGTCGGGCAGGTAGCCCCTCACCATCTCCGCCAGGTCGCCCAGGCTGATGGGGGTGCCGCCGGAGTTGTACACCGGGTACTCGCTGGAATCCACCAGCGACACCCGCACGAACGCCTCGGCGATGTCCTCAACGTGGATGGGCAGACGCATCATGTCCTGGTAAGGGAAACTCACCGGCTCGCCCCGCGAAGGCAGCGTGACGCAGCGCACGTGGTCGGTCGAGCCGCGCACCTTGTCCGGGCCGGTAACGTTGGCCGGCCGGATGCCCGTGATCCTCATGTCGTAGTTCTCGTTGAACATCTTGGCCTGGAACTCGTTGAAGATTTTGTGGGTGGCGTACTGGCTGTCGCCGTAGGTCGCCTCATCCTCGTTGATCTCACGGTCGCCGAAGTTAGACTGCTGCCCGCTCACCGCCACCGAGCTGGCGTACACGATGCGATTGACGCCCAACAGCCGCCCCGCCTCGAAGCAGTTGTCCATGCCCAGGATGTTCAGCCGCATCTGGTGGTGCGGGTTGCCCTCACCGCCACCCAGCAGGTAGGCCAGGTTGATGATGCGGTCGGGCTGCGAGTCCACGATTGCCCGCGTCACTTGTTCAAAATCGGTTATGTCCACCCGTGCGCTGCGGATGTTGTCCGGCTCGACGCCGGGAATGTCCGGCAGCGGATTGATGTCCGTCGCGTAAACGTCCTCGCCGCGTTCAACCAGCTTGCGAATCACCCGTGGCCCGATGAAACCCGCGCCGCCCAGTACCAGAACCGTCATAATTACACCTCTGCTTTTTGCGTCATTTGCGGACGGCTACGAAAAAGAGCCGCCGGAACGGATATAGCGTAACGCCGTCTGCTCGTTTGGGATACTCCAAGTTGAGTCGGCGCCGGTACTCTTCCAGATAAATCTCTCGCTCGGTATCGTCCAGTCCATTCAGGATCGGACGCAGGCCCGTGCCCGTCACCCACTCCAGCACCGCGTCGTCTCCGGTCAGCACATGCTGGTACTCCGTCGTCCAAACGTCCAGGTGGGCCGCCTCCGGAGCCAGCAGATCGTAGTAGAAGTCGGGGTCCTGCACCCAACGATTGCCCACCGCCGTCCGCAGTTCCCGGGAGCCGAGAGCGCGGCCATCCGGCCCGCCGTCCGCCAATGCTTCACGCATCAGGTAGTGCGATCGCATGTCCCAACTCAACGGAACCTGCACCGCAAGGCAAGCACCGGTAGGCAACATCCCCCACAGTCGGGGAACCAACTCAAAGTGGTCAGGCACCCACTGCAACACGGCATTAGAGTAAAAGACCGACGGCGTGGCGTCCGGGCGCCAGTCCGCAAGATCTCCTGACTGCCAGCGTACCCGCCCAGCTGACCCATCCGAATCAGCCGCCGCGCGTTCCAGCATCTCCGGAGAGTTGTCCATCCCCACCACGTCGGCGTCGGGCCAGCGGTCGGCCAACAGCCGCGTCACGTTGCCGCTGCCGCACCCCAGGTCGTAGATCACCTGCGGATTCTCCAGCGGTATCCGACCCATGAGATCCAGCGCCGGCCGGAGTCGGTGATCCGCGAACTTCAAGTATTGCCCCGGATTCCACGATTCTCCCGCGATGTCCCGTTGGTGTGGCGTCGCTTGCGTCATTCAAAAGCCTCTGCGCTCGGCAATTTCGTTGCTCAGTCGCAACACAACCGAGTATAGGCGTCCCCAAAAACGAGCGTCAACTGCGCCGCATTCACCCGCCGCCGGCGTAGATTACCAGCATATCGTCAACGAAGTCTTGAGCCAGCAGCCACGCAGCCCGAAATTCGCTCGAGTTCAGATGGCCTCGGTCAGCGTGGATGTGCAGCAACGACACTGCCTGCCACCCTTTTTCCAAGTTGAGCAGACTATTGGATGGTCTCGCCGCAACGGACTCAAGATATCGCCTTTTAGCTCCAGTGGAACCGGGGTTCAGGCCGTTCAAGTTAGCGACGGCGTTGATGCACTGCTTGGCCGCTTCATACATCAAGGCACCGGCCGAGTCGGACTTATGGTACTGAATCAGAAGCAGGTTAGCGTCGTCCCGGTAACTGACTGCTCTAGTATAGTGACGCTCCGCCCTTCGCCGACTTCGGCTATTGGCTTGCGTCATTACCATCCAACTCGCTGAGGTATTCACGGACGAAACGGGGTATCGTTCGGTGCAATCCTTCAACGTCGTAGATTTCCAGCACGTCCATTTCGTAATGGTCTTTGGCCAATTTTCCGGAAATCAAGCCACCGAGATAGTGATGCTTTCGGTTGGACAAGATCAGCTTTGCATCAAGATCCTCGGCTACGGCATAAAGGTCGGTTGAGTCCAAACCGTGGGCTTCTGCCAGCATTTTGAAGGTAACTTCGGTGGCTCGCCACAGGAAACGGCAACCTTTGCGGTAATTTCCACCGCAGTATTCCTTCTCCGCCGCTTCCAGAGCTTGCAGAGGGTGCATTTCGGTTTCTAGTACGCTCATGTCCCGCCCTCTCCAGTTCGATTCATGCAGCCTCGATTATACCCGACCTGCTTTCCCAAAGCCGTCAGCGCTACTCACCGCCCAACGCCACCAGCCGCCCGTCCGCCATCGGCAGATACATCGTCGCTCCGGACACCACCGGCGCCGCCGACAATCCGCCGCCGTCCAGCCCATACTCCCACGCCAACTCGCCCGATGCGACATCCAAAGCCACCAGCCGGCGCGTGGCCGTCGCTATCAGCAACACGTCCCCCGCCACCACCGGCTCCGCGGACACCTCTGCCCCCAGATCTCGCTCCCACAACTCCGCTCCGGTCTCGCCGTCCAGCGCGCGCGCCAGCCCGTTCTCGTTCACCAGAAGCAGTTTCCCGTCGGCATAAACCGGGCTATATTTCACCCGGCCGCGCGCCGATCCAACCCACAGCGTTCCGGTCTGCTGCGGTGGATCCTTGAGCAACCTCCAGTAGAAAAAGTTAAACTTGGCGACGTAGGCGAAGCGGCTGAACGGACGGCTCACCGCCGACGGGTCCACCGCCCAAACGCCGCCCCGGTTGGTAACGAAGTACGCCCTGCCGTCTGCGATGATCGGCCCGCCCACCACGGGCGTACCTGAATAGAACACCAGCCGCCGCCGGCCGGTGTCAGGGTCAACGGTGATGAAGCGCTCGCCCAGCGATGCCGCCGCCACCACTGAACCATCCGATGCCGGGTGGCCAACCACCCAGCCCTTGATCCGCGCCGACCATCGTGGCTCGCCCGTGGCCGCGTCCAGCGCCTCCAGCCGGCTGTTGGTGGACCCAATGTACACCGTACCGTCCACTACGATAGCTGAACCCAGCACAATGTTGCCCAGGTTGCGCTCCCACCGGAGTTGTCCGCTCTCCCGGTCCACCGCCAGCAACCGGTGATTCCTGGCTCCCACGTAGATGGCGCTTTCGGACACCGCCGGCGCGCTGTCCGAAGGAGAACCGATCTCGTAGCTCCAGACCGTTTCCCCGGTGCCGGCGTCCAACGCCGCCACGATTCCGTCCTCCGTGGTGATGTAAAGTCGGTCGCCGACCACCGCCGGCGGCGCCAGCATCACGCCGGGAGTATCACGCTCCCAGCGGACGGAAAACGGCGCGGAGATTCGCGCGTCCGGCGCCCAGCCCGTGCCGCCAATGTTGCGCCGGATCGAAGGCCAGTCGGTCTCAGACGCCGCCATTCTCTGGCTGGTCGTCGCATCCGCTGGCGGGAACAACAGCGGCCCGGCCTGAAAGGCCCGAAAAGCCCAGAAAGCCACCAGACCAACGATAACTGCGCCGACCACCAGCCACAGGCGGATATTGCGGAGCCACCGACGATTGACGCCGATGGCTCGGACGGCAGGCGTTGTGCGTCGCAACGTTGTTATGGACCGGCGTGGATTGGCGGGCGCGTTGGCTTGCGCCTGCTAGGTCCGCCCGCGCAGCTTGGGGTCCAGCGCGTCCCGGATGGAGTCGCCGAACAGGTTGAACGCCAGCACCGTTATGGTGATGGCCAACCCGGGGAATATCACCATCCACCAGCGCGGAATCAGCCCGGCCGCAACCGGCCCGCCCAGCATGTTGCCCCACGTCGCCGTCGGCAGCGGCACGCCCACTCCCAGGAACCCGAGGGATGCCTCAAGGATTATAACTGAGCCCAGGTGCGCCGTCGCCAGCACCAGCCAGGGCGCGACACACTGCGGCGCAATGTGACGGATCATCACCCGGCTGCTGCTTGCGCCGATGGCCTGGGCCGCGTCCACGTAGGCGTATTCCTTCACGCTCAGCGTCACCGACCGAACCACCCGTACCGCTATCGGTATGCGCGTGATGCCGATGGCGACGATCACCGTCCAGACGCCGGCGCCCATGGCCAGCACCAGGATCATCGCCAATATCAACGTGGGGAAAGACATCATCAGTTCCAGGAATCGCTGGCTATAGATGTCGAATCGACCGCCGATGTAGCCGGCAGCCACGCCCCAGGCAGCGCCCAGGAAGTCACCCACAATGACCGCAACCAGGGCGACGAACAACGATATTCTTGCGCCGTGGATCACCCTGCTGTACAGGTCCCGGCCGATGTCATCTGTGCCCATCCAGTGCGCGCTGCTGGGAGCTTCCCGAAGCGCCTTGAAGTCAGCATCCTGGGTGGGATGGTGCGTCGCTACCCAGGGAGCAAAGACGGCGATGGCTACGATCACAATGATCATAAACCCGCTCACCGCTCCCATGGGGTTGCGCTGGCAAAAATGGATGATGACCCACCACCAAGCCTGCTCGGGACGCCTCTCCCCTTGAACCAGGACTTCGCCCTCGGCTTCGGTGGTTGTCGCCGGATTTACCTGTGCCACGATACCGCTCCCATTAACGTCTGCCCCCTCTCCCTTGACGGGAGCGGGCTGGGGTGAGGGTGAAAATCTCTGCGCTCATCAGCTATACCGAATCCGTGGGTCAATCCAGGCGTAGGATATGTCCACCAGCAGGTTGGTCATCACGAAGACGATGCCGTACAGCAACACCAGGTTCTGGATTACCACGTAGTCCCGTTCAAAGAACGCCGCCACCAGCGTGCGCCCCAGGCCGGGAACTCCAAATGCCTGCTCCACTGCTACCGAGCCGCCAATCAGGAACCCCAGCAGCACGCCGGACAGGGTGATCACCGGCATGATGGCGTTGCGCAGCGCATGGCGCATGATAACCAGCCGCTCCGCCAAACCCTTGGCCCGCGCCGTCCGAATGTAGTCCTCATGGATAGTCTCCAGCAGGGCCGAGCGGGACATCCGGCATACGTATGCCGCCTGCCCTAACCCAAGCACCAGCGCCGGCCCCCATACAATTTGCAGGTTCTGCCAGGGGTCTTCCCAGATGTTGATGACCCCCAGCGGCGCTTTCCATTCCAGCGTCAGCACCAGCGTCAACACGATGACGGTGCCTAACCAGAAGTTCGGTATCGCCAGGAACAGGATGGAGAAGAACCTCCCCGCGTAGTCCATCACGCTGTTGCGTTTCATGGCCGCCAGTATCCCCACCGGCAGCCCGATCACCCACGACAGGATCACCGACAGAATGGCGATTTCCAGCGTGATGGGGCCGCGATTGAGGATCAGGTCCATCACCGTGTGGGAGCGCCAGAACGACTGGCCCAGCTTCAGGGTAACAATGTCCTTCAGCCAGTCAACGTATTGCAGGTAGATGGGCTTGTCCAACCCCAGGCTGGCAATGATACGTTGCCGGTCCTCTTCGCTCAGTTGCAGGGTTCCCTCCTCGCCGAACATGACGGTGAGCACGTCGCCGGGCAATATCCGCATCACCAGGAATATGATGATGGTCAACCCGATCAGTGCGGGAATCGCCAGCAGCACGCGGCGCAGAATATATTTTTGCATCACGCCCCTCCCCGGGTTGATTGCCCCCTGTCCGCTGTCAGATAAGCCGTCCCTGGCCGAGACTCAAGGTGCGGGGCGGGTTCTCGGGCCCGCCCCGCAGTTGCGCTATTGTCGGCACTCGTCGGACATCCACACCGTGTCCATCCGGTCAAGGTTGTGGACCAGCGCTCCGTGCTTGCCTTCTATGCCATGCACGCACGTGCGCCACGCACCCAGCGTCCGGTTGTACCAATACTCCACCGTGGGCGGGTCTGCGTCCAGGATATCTGCCGCTTCCTGCACCAGCGCGTAGCGCTTGTCGAAGTCAGGTTCAGTGTCCACCTTTTCCATGATGGCGTCGAACTCCGGGTTGCAGTAATTCGAGTGGTTCTCACCGCCGCCGCAGCGATAGAAGCTGTTCATGTACGCCGAGGGGTCGATGAACGGCGAAGCGATGCCACCGACAGTCAGGTCGAAGTTTCGGTTTGCCAATTCTTCAAACCACACCGCAGAAGCCACCGGCCGTATCGTGGATTCAATGCCGAGGATGCGCTGGAACTCGAGCTGGGCCACCTGGGCTGCCGCCGTCCAGTGCGCGCTGTTGGGGTCGCGCTGCATCAGGTCAACGTTCTTGATGCCGTCGGCGTAGCCCGCTTCCGCCATCAGCCGCTTGGCCTCGGCTTCGGCTGCCGGCCGATCAAACACCATCCGCGTGTCGATCTCCGCCTGCGGCAGTTGGAACGCCTGGTCCTGGAAGGTCCAGCCCGTGCCGCCCTTGTAGCCGTACAACCATTCGCTCACCACCTCGTGGATGGCGTCCCGGTCCAGCGCCAGCCACAAAGCTTTGCGGACGCGCGGGTCGTTCCAAGGTTCCCGGTCGGTGTTGATCCACACCGCCAGGTACGAGTACGACGAGAACGGTTGCGCTTCGTAGCGGTCGTCGTTCGACAGGATTTCGAACGCCGCCGGGTCAATCGTCTGGGAGTACTCAACGTTGCCGGCCAGCAATGCCGCCGACCGCGTTGTGCTGTTGCCCAACGGGTAGGTCCATACTTCGTCCAGATAGGGAAGGCCCTCGTTCCAGTAGTCCGGGAACCGCTCGTTCTTCCAGACCTCACCCTCCTGATGCTCCAGGAACCGGAACGCGCCGGTACTGGGCGCATCGGCGCCCTTGAGCTTCAGGTCGTAGTTGTTCTCTTCCAGGAAATCCTTTTTGAAAACTCCGTGCCATTCCAGGGCGAACAGGTTCAAGCCGTAGTTGAGCGGCGGAGCCTTTTCAAAGGTAAACTGTACCGTCAGCGGGTCTATCACTTGGATGGACGGGCCGAACGGTGTGTACAACCCCTTGCGCGCGCTGACCACACCGGCCGGCGGATCAATCACCCGCGACCACGACGCCGCCACGTCGTCGGAGTCCATGGTTCCTCCAGTGTGGAACATCACGTTTTCCCGCAGTGGGAAGGTCCAAACCTTGCCGTCCTCGGAAACCTCCCAGTTGGTTGCGATGTCCGGGATGATGGTCTTGCCCCCGTCCAGGGGGTTGTATCGCAGGAGGTTGTTCAGCACCATCATCTGCTTGAACGAGTTCGACACGCTGGACACCTGCATCAGGTCGTAGTGCGCCGGGTCAAAGTACCCTCCGCGCCGCAGGATCCCGCCCCACTGAGCGTCGGGATAGGCATCCTTGGTTACCGGGTTCGCCAGCACCTCGGTCGGCAGCGCCGCCGGGAGCGGAGTTGGTGTCGCATCGGGCGCGACGGTGGGACGGGGCGTCGGTGGCACGCGGGTGGCTTGAGGCTGCGCCGCCGCGCCACCGCTGCCGGATCCAGAGCCGGAACCCGCGCTCGTCGTTCCGGAACCGCCGCCGGTCGAACCCGTGGTGGCAGCTGTGCCGGAGCCTCCGCTGCCGGAATCACTGGGCGCAGCCTGCTCGGCGGGAGCCGGCGCAGTGCCGCCGCAGGCCACCGCCGCAAGGAAGGTTATCGCAAGTGCGATGCTAAGCGCCGCAACAGGTGTCTTAAGGAAGCGTTGCAATCTCAATGGTACCTCCCCATTGGCTGGTAGCCTGTGAGTTCCAAGCTCAGCCGCTGTGATTATCCTCAACTCGGGTCATCGAAATACGTAATCCGCCGCATCTGTTCCATTTGTAGCGAATATATTTTCGCTTACAATATATGCGTTGATAATAAGCCTTGTTATGCGTTATACGCAGCGAATTCGGTTTTCGACGACTGCCGGGATTTTATGGAGTACCATCGGTCTTGTCAATATCTGATATTTCCATTTGGCGGGGAGCGGCCCGAGCTCTCCCTGCGGCCGCTCCCTTGCGACAAACAACATGTACACAGGTTGAGGCAGGGGCGGGCTGGTGAGCCCGCCCCTGCTCCTTCCACTATCCACCGTCCGCCCCGCTCACTGCTGGCATTCCGAGTCCATCCACACTGTGTCCATGCGGTCCAGGTTATGCACCAGGGCCCCATGCTTCCCCTCAAGCCCGTGAACGCAGGAACGCCAGGCAGCCAGCGTGCGGTTGTACCACCACGTAACTACGGGAGGATCCTCGTCCAGAATGGCTGCCGCCTTCTGCACCAGTTCGTACCGTTTATCGAAATCCGGCTCTGTGTCCACCATGGACATCACCGCGTCGAACTCCTCGTTGCAGTAGTTAGAGTGGTTCTCGCCTCCGCCACAGCGATAGAAACTGTTCATGTACGCGGACGGGTCGATGAACGGCGAGGCGATGGCTCCCACCGTGATGTCGAAGTTGCGGTTGGCCAGCTCCTCGAACCACACGGCCGACGGCACGGCGCGTATCGTGGATTCGATGCCCAGGATGCGCTGAAACTCCAGCTCCGCCATTTGCGCCATCGCCGAGTACCACGGGCTGTTGGGCTGCCGCTGCATCAGGTCAACGTTCTTGATGCCGTCGGCGTAGCCCGCCTCCGCCATCAAACGTTGGGCTTCAGCTTCCGCCGCCGGCCGGTCGAAAACCAGCCTCGTGTCGATTTCGGCCTGGGGCAGCTGATACGCCTGGTCAGGCAGCGTCCAGCCTCCACCGCCCGGATAGCCAAACAACCACTCGCTCACGATCTCATGCGCGGCCAGACGGTCAAAGGCCAGCCACATCGCCTTGCGAACCTTGGGATCGCTCCACGGCTCCTTGTCCATGTTGAACCAGATGCCGCCGTAGGAATACGAAGAGAACGGCTCGGCCACAAAGCGGTCGTCGTCCAGCATCCGGTTGAACGCCTCGGGGTCAATGGTCTGCGCGAAATCAACATTACCAGCCAGCAGCGCCGCCGAGCGGTTGGTGCTGTTTTCCAGCGGATAAGTCCAAACTTCATCCAGGTAGGGCAGCCCTTCGTTCCAGTAGTTCTCGTACCGCTCGTTCTTCCACACCTCGCCTTCCTGGTGCTCCAGGTACTTGAACGCCCCGGTGCTGGGCGCGAATTGGCCGGACTGCTTCAGGTCGTAGCCGTGCTCTTCCAGGAACGACTTCTGGAAGACGCCATGCCACTCCAGCGCGAAGGCGTTCAGGCCGTAGTTCAGCGGCGGAGCTTTCTCAAAGGCGAACTGCACCGTCAACGGGTCAATCACTTCAATCGACGGGCCAAAGGGCGTGTACAACCCCTGCCGCGCGCTCACCACCCCTGCCGGTGGGTCGATCACCCGCGACCATGACGCCGCTACGTCATCGGCTACCAGGATGGTCCCGTCATGGAACGTAACCCCATCCCGCAGCGGGAACGTCCAGGTGTGCCCGTCTTCCGAAACTTCCCAGCTGGTCGCCAGGTCGGGGATGATGGTCTTGCCGGCGTCCAAGGGGTTGTACCGCAGGATGTTGTTGTACAGCATCATCTGCTTGAACGAGTTGGTCACGCTGGACACCTGGAGCAGGTCGTAATGCGCCGGGTCGTAGTAGCCGCCGCGCCGCAGAATGCCTCCGTACTCGGCGTCGGGATACACGTCCTTGGTGATGGGGTCGTCCACCACTTTGGAGGGCAGGGCCGCAGGAACCCTGGTCGCGAAGGGCACCGGCTGCGCCGGTTGAGGCGCTTCCGTCGCCGCCGGCTGGGACGCGGTCTGGGCTTGCGCCTCAGCGGTTGGCTGGGTCTGTGGTTGTGCCTGGGTTTGGCTCTGAGGTTGAGATTGCGGCTGTGCCGGCTGCTGTGGTTGGGTTTGGGGTTGCGTCTGACTGGCTGCGGTCGTGTCTCCTGTGGTTGCGCCTGTTGACTCGGTATCCTGGGTTACTTCGGCCCCGGCGCAGGCCACCGCCACCACAAGCAGCAGGGACAATAGGGCGAATATCAGTACGGCCGGGTACGAAAATCGTCGGATTGGCATGGTCGCTCCTCCTAATCTGCGTCTGAAACGTTTCGGCAGCGTCGCCTCCTTCTTCTTCCAGCAATATCCATTGACAATTACGTGCATATTTTCAGGATAATATTACGGTTTTATATGATAAAAACTTTATTTTTGATGTTTATAGGCTAAAAAACGGTAATAATAGTTGCTATTCGTTTCGGATATTGACGCCGATTTTATGGCCTTCAATCGTTGCTGTCAATAATCAATATCAACACTGCCGAAGACGCTCGCCGCTCTCGCTAACCGCGACTGATTCAACCCCGGCCCCGTTCATTCGATGGCCTTGTGCTATACTGCCGCCGACTCCCAAATCAACTGAACCGACACGGAGCCGCCTCATGGTTTCTCCCCTTGCTGCGACGCCCAATCCCTTCCGTGGCGTCGTTGTCAATTCCGACCACCTGCCTCCCGATCCCGACGATTTCGCCGCATCTCTGGACGCATCTATCGCAGAATGGCGACAGGCCGGCTACGAGGTTGCCTGGGTGGACATACCCATCGAACTGGCGACCCACGTTCCCATCGCCACCCAGCGCGGTTTCACCTACCACCACGCCGACGACCACGGCGTCACTGCCACGCTGATGCTGATCCCCGATTCCTTCATCCCGCCCTACGCCACCCACTACGTCGGAGCCGGCGGCGTGGTGCTCAACGACAAGGAAGAGCTGCTGGTCGTCTGTGAACGCTATCGCATCGACAACCGCCCGCCCTTCTACAAGCTCCCCGGCGGCGCGCTGGAACCGGGCGAGCACATCGTTGACTCGATTGTTAGAGAGGTGCTTGAAGAAACCGGAGTGCAGGCAGAGTTTGAAGCACTGGCCTGCTTCCGCCACTGGCACGGCTACCGCTACGGCAAGTCCGACATCTACTTCGTCTGCCGCCTCCGCGCCCTCACCCACGAGATCAAGATGAGTGAGCAGGAAATCGAGGAATGTCTCTGGATGCCCGTCCGGGACTTCATGTCCAACGACGACATCAGCCCATTCAACAAGGGCATCGTCCGCTCCGCCATTGAAAGCGACGGCGTAGTCTCCGCCGACATGCCGGGGATGCCGCCCGACCCAACCCGGGAGTACTTCCTGCCCAACTTCGTTAAGTAAATAGTAGTCTATGATGCCAACTCGGAACCATCATTATCGCCTCCGGCTCGCCGGCCTGTTTGTACTACTCTGCGTCCTAGCCGTCGCGTTGGTCGGTTTCGGCGGATCTGCGCAGTCCCCCCTGCCGACGCCTACGGAGGAACCGACCTTCGTAGGGCCGGTCACCAACCTGGTCGCCAGCGCACAGGGCCAGGATGCCGGCGCGGTTCGGCTCACCTGGACCGCAGCCGAAAACGCGCTAGTCCACTTTATTGTCTATCTCAAGTCGGAGGACTATTCGGCAGGCAACTACACCGACGTGCGGATGGTTCCCTTCAATGGATCAGAAGGAGTCATCAGCGGGCTGGAAGGCGGGACGTCTTATGACTTCATAGCCAGAGGGATGCGTCTGAACTTTAACCCGTATGACGAGATTTGGGGCGGCTGGTCGCAGTGGGTATCGGCTACGCCGAGTATGGCGCAGTCTGCGACAACCGGCACGACTACTACTCCATCGCCCGGGAGTGGTGGTGGCGCCGGCGGTCTAATCCCTGTAAGCAGCCTGGCCCAGCTCAACGCTATTCGTTGGGATTTAGACGGCGATGGAGTCTCCGACAATGCCGAGTATGCTGCGGCCTTTCCCAATGCGGCTTCCGGTCATGGGTGCCCGGCTTCCGGCTGCGCCGGCTACGAATTGACCACCGACTTGGACTTTGACACCAATGGCAACGGCGTAGTCGACGCTGGCGATGCGTACTGGAATAACGGCGCCGGCTGGGAGCCCATTGGAACCGGCAACGGTCCATTCAAGGCTACATTCGACGGCGCTGGGCATACTATTTCCAATCTTTACATACGGAGAGCGCCCGAAATCGGCCTGTTCGGGGCTATTCATTCCGGGAGTCTTATCACTCGAACTGGATTAGTCTCCACGAACGTGGCAACCTCGGGATACGGTAGCGCCGGCGCATTGGCCGGCATCAACAACGGGGCCATCAAGAATAGTTATTCCAACGGTTTGGTGGCCGGCTGCGTTGACAACATTGGCGGTTTAGTCGGCGCCAACAACGGCAGCATAGCCGGCAGCCGTTCCGTCGGCGAAGTGCGCAGCGCCCGCAAAACCGGCGGTGGAGGACTCCTAGAAGGTTTCCAGGACTTAATCGGAATCCATATTTTCGGCGCTTCCGGCCGCACCTGCTATACCGACGGCGGTGGATTCGTCGGCCAAAACATCGGCTCCATAACCGACAGCCACTCCACCAGCGAGGTTTCCGGATTCAATGACAACTTCGGCGGACTGGTCGGCTCCAATCGGGATGGCGTCATCGACGGCAGCTATGCCACCGGCAATGTATCCGGCAATGGATACGCTGATGTCGGTGGGCTAGTTGGAGACAATAGGGCCGGTAGAATCACCGGTAGCCATGCCACCGGCAGCGTATCCGGCAACGGCGATCTTTTCGGCGGGCTCATAGGAAGGAACGCAGGAACCGTAGCTGCCAGTTATGCCGCCGGCACCGTGTCTGGAAATGGCTTCTCTCGCGTAGGTGGACTGGTTGGAGGGAATGATCTTACGGGTAATATCATTGCTACCTATGCTTCCGGTACAGTATCCGGTAGAGGCGACTTTTTCGGCGGTTTGGTGGGTAGGAACTCCGGTTCCATCACCGCTAGCTATGCCACCGGCAGAGTGTCTGGAAATAGCGGCTCTGACGGAAGCGGTCTGCTCGATTTCAACAGCGACGACGGAGTCGTCACCAACAGTTACTGGGACACCCAAACCTCTGGTCATACGGACAGCGATGGCGGCGTCGGCAAAACTACTCAGGAGCTCCAGAGTCCCACCGACTACACCGGCATTTACACCGGGTGGAATGTGGACTTGAATGAGGATGGATCCGCTGACGACCCGTGGGACTTTGGCACGTCAAATGACTATCCCAAGCTCAAATCCGTAGCCCCGGCAGGCGCAACAGGAACTGCGCAGCCCTCCGGCTCCACTAACAACCCGCCTGTTGTCCAGACCATTACCGCCCAAAATGCCACTGTAGGCACGAACCTCACGGTAACAGTTTCCGCCACTGACGCTGACGCTGGCGACACGCTGACTTACCGCGCCGCATCCAGCAATACCGCCGTGGCTACGGTCTCAGTAAGCGGCAACGTGGTAACGGTAACGCCGGTGGCGGCAGGCACTACGACCATCACGGTAATCGTGTCTGACGGCCAGGCCACGGCCACCAAGAGCTTTACCGTCAGTGTAACCGCGGCGACGGGAACGCAGCAAAGCTCCTCATCCGACCTGCAATCTCCGCAGAACGTTCAGTTCATCTGGAATAACGATCAGGTGGAAGTCAGCTGGGACGCGGTGCCGGGAGCGGAATATTACAAGGTTTATCACAACGACTTCTCCTCCACCTGCCGGGTAAGAAGCGATGGAAGTGTCAGCTTCTGCGAACTGCTGGCAGGCAATGTTTCCGGCACGACCTACACTCACACCAACCCGGACGAGGACCGCAACCATTATTGGATAGCGGCCTGCAATAGCGAAGGGTGCTCGAATATCGTGGCCGCGACTTTCGTTGACACCAGGCCGTCGCCTCCCACCAACGTCGTAGGCGAATTTGTCGGTCAGAATATTCGGATCAGTTGGGATGCGGTTTCCGGCGCCGATTACTACGAGGTGTACTACGACGATTTCCGCGGTTCATTGTTTTTTGCCGACCTGCTGGCGACAAATGTCACGGCGACTACCTATCTGCATACCGAGATTGACGATGAGAACTGGTACTGGGTCTCGGCCTGCAACAGCGGCGGCTGCTCGGATCCCGTTGGGGCGACTCCTGTAGAACCCGTGCCAGACAAACCCACCAATGTCCAATACGTTCGCGATGGTTCGACTATGCGAGTCAGCTGGGATGCGGTTGAGGGAGCGGACTATTACCAGGTCTATTACGAAGATTTCCATTCTAGTTTCTCGTTCGCCGAACTGCTGGTAGATAACGTCTCCGGGACGACTTACACCCACACCAGCCCGGACGAGGACCGCAACTATTACTGGGTGGCAGCCTGCAATCGCGGTGGCTGTTCGGAAGTAACCACCGCGGTCTTCATCGATACCAGGCCGGCGGCCCCGACCAACGTGCGGTACGTTCGCGATGGTTCGAGCATCCGGGTCAGTTGGAATGCTGTGTCTGGCGCTGACTACTACCGGATCTACTACGAAGACTTCTTCAGCAGCTTCTTCTTCGCTGATGTGCTGGTTTCAAGCGTCACTGGAACGAGCTACCTGCACACCGACCCGGATGAAGACACGAACTACTATTGGGTAGCAGCCTGCAACAGCGGAGGCTGCTCGGAATCTGTCTCCGCGACATCGGACGGAACCTGATACATCCCCCAATTAATGTAAAACCCGGCCCGCCTCAGGAGGAACCCCATGACCACCACCGCACAACCCGAACAGCAATACCGCGTCATCGGCACCCGCCCCGTCCGACACGACGGCGTGGACAAGGTGACCGGCGCCGCCCGCTATGGCGCCGACATCAACCTGCCGGGTATGCTCCACGCCCGCATCCTGCGCAGCCCCCACAGCCACGCGCGCATCCGCAGCATCGACACCAGCAAGGCCGAGGCCGTGCCCGGCGTCGTCGCCGTTGCCACCGCGGCCGATTTCCCGATCATCGAAAACCGCATGATCGACTTCGCCGAGGTGCAAGGCAACGCTCGCATGATCGCCGAGAACCTGTTGGCCAAGGACAAGGTACTGTACGTCGGCCATGCCGTGGCCGCCATCTGCGCCACCAGCCCCCACATCGCCATGGAGGCTATGGAACTGGTGGAGGTGGACTACGAGGTCCTGCCCACCGTGCTCACCTGGCGCGAGGCCATGGCCGATGACGCCACGTTGCTCCACGACGACATGACCACGTACTTCAAAGTGGAACGCTTCGCCCGCGGCGACGATACCGGCGTGAAGAGCAACGTCGCCGGACACATCCAGCACAAGGTCGGCGACGTCGAAGAGGGTTTCGCTCAGGCTGATATTGTCATCGAGCGCGAGTTTGAGACTCAGACCGTCCACCAGGGTTACATCGAACCCCACGTCTCCACCGCCATGTGGTCCGCCGACGGTCGCGTAACCGTCTGGACCAGCACCCAGGGCATCTTCAATGTTCGCGCCCAGACCGCCGCCATCATAGGCGTGCCTGAGGGTCAGGTTAAGATTGTGCCCATGGAAATCGGCGGCGGGTTCGGCGCCAAGGGCATCACCTACACCGACCCGGTGGCCGCGGTGCTGTCCAAGAAGACAGGCAAGCCGGTCAAGGTCGCCATGGATCGCACCGACGTCTTCATCGGCAGTGGCCCTGCTTCCGCCACCTTCATGCGCTGCAAGATGGGCGTCAAGAACGACGGCACCATGGTTGCCGGACAACTCTACATGGTCTATGAAGCCGGCGCGTACCCCGGCTCTCCGGTGGGCGGCGGCGCCCTCACCGGCTTCGGCCCCTACAAGATGGATCACATGCTGGTGGACGGGTACGACGTGGTCTGCAACAAGCAGAAGGTGCAGGCGTACCGCGCTCCCGGCCAACCGCAGGTCGCTTTCGCCGTGGAAGCCGTGGTTGACGAACTCGCCGAGATCCTGGGCAGGGACCCCATGGAACTGCGTATGCAGAACGCCGTCCAGGAGGGCGACCGGATGCCCAACGGCGTACCTCACCGGGTCTTCGGTTGTCGCGAATTGGAAGAGGCCATGATCAACAGCGACCACAACCGGACGCCACTGGAAGGCCCCAACCGCGGGCGCGGCATCGCCGTCGGATTCCGCTGGCAGGCCGGCCAGGCGTCATCGGCCACCATCAACGTCAACTCCAACGGCACCCTCAACCTCATCACCGGCTCCGTTGATATCGGCGGTACCCGAACCGCCGTCGCCATGCAGGTTGCCGAAACCCTAGGCATCGACGTTGACCAGATCGCCCCCACCGTGGTGGATACGGACACCGTGGGCTGGACTGCCTCCACCGGTGGCAGCCGCATTGCCTTCGACACCGGCCTCGCCGCCATCGCCGCCGCCGAGGACCTGCGCGACCAGATGGCCCAACGCTGCGCCCTGGTCTGGGAGGTTGAACCCGACCTGGTCGAGTTCGCCGATGGCGTCTTCACCTGCACCGCCAATGAGGAGCGCATGACCATCGCCGACGCCGCCAGCCGCATGATGCGCACCGGCGGCCCCCTTACGGCGTCGGCCTCTGCCACTTCCACCGGCGTGGGGCCCATCTTCGCCGGCAACATCATCGACGTTGAGGTTGACCCCGAAACCGGCAAGGTGGACGTCCTCCGCTGCACCGCCTTCATCGACTCGGGCACCTCGGTGCATCCCAGCTACGTCGAAGGCCAGATGCAGGGAGGGACGATGCAGGGCATCGGTTGGGCGCTGTCCGAGGACTACACCTATGCTGACGACGGTCGGATGCTCAACTCAACCTTCCTGGACTACCGCATGCCCACCGCCCTCGATATGCCCATGATCGACACGGTGGTCATCGAAGTCCCCAATCCGCGCCATCCCTACGGATTGCGTGGCGTCGGTGAGGCCCCCATCATCCCGCCGCTGGCCGCGCTGCACAACGCGGTGTACCATGCCACGGGCGTCCGCGTGAACAAGCTCCCGCTGTCCCCCACCAGCGTCCTGGAAGCAATACAGGGGGCCAACGGATCGTAGCCACCAGGCGTACATGACACAAACCGTAGGGGCGGGTTTGAAACCCGCCCCTGCTTATATTTACATAAGCCCGCAATCGCGCCAACGCACATTCCGCACCGTTTGCTGGTATCATTGATCTATGCCAACGGCCATTCCACCCAACCGCCGTTTCCATCCACATACTGACTGCAAGTTGCGCTGACGAACGCCCTCCGGCGTCGCCGCGCTCGGAGGTTAGCAATGCCAAGCAGGGGCAAACGAGTAGCAGCGCGGCAGAACAACCTGCGCCGCCGCCGCAACACCACCAATCGCAGCAATCCGCCCGCCGGCGCAAGAGCAACCGCCGTAGCGGAGCCGGACACCGTTCCGTCCCAGGCTCCGGTCCAGGATTCGCCCGCAGCGAGCCCAGCGCCATCCGCCGTTCCCGCAGGGACGAGCCGACCCATCGGCCGTTCCGATACGCAGCCCCGGGGCCGCCGCTTCGACCGGCCCGCAGCATACAACCATGTGCGCTCGGAGTTGACGCGCATCGGCATCTTCTCAGGAGTGCTGGTCGTGGTGCTGGTCGCCGTGTCCTTCGTGCTATAAGCAACTCCCTCTCCCGCAAGGAGAGAGGGTCGGGGTGAGGGGTACCAATGCTACGGCAGGAATTTGACCATCGCCTCCTGGTGACGCCCGAGCGTCCCGGCGTTTATCTGATGAAAAACGCCAGGGGCGCGGTCATCTACGTCGGCAAGGCCGCCGTGCTACGCAACCGCCTGCGTTCTTACTTCGGTTCGCCGGCCGGCCTCGATCGCAAGACCCGCCGCATGGTCAGCGAGCTGGCCGACTTCGAGTACATCGTCACCGACACCGAGGCCGAGGCCCTGATTCTCGAAAACACGCTGATCAAGCGGCACCGCCCCTACTTCAACGTCCGCCTCAAGGACGACAAGACCTACCCGTTCCTGAAGGTTGACTGGGCCGAGGAATTTCCGCGGGTGTACATCACCCGGGGCGCCCACACCGACGGAGCACGCTACTTCGGCCCCTTCGCCAGCGCCGGCAGCGTCCGCCAGTCCATGGATCTGGTCAAGAAGCTGTTTCCGTACCGCTCTTGCACCAAACGAATTACCGGAACCGACCCGCGTCCCTGCCTGGAATACTACATCCACCGCTGCGTCGGCCCGTGCGCCGGACTCGCCACCCGCGAAGAGTACGACGAAGTAATCAAGCAGGTCATCCTGTTCCTGGAGGGCAACACCGAAACCGTAACAAGCCAGCTCCGGGACAAGATGGAACAGGCCGCCGAGTCGCTGGAGTTCGAGCGCGCCGCCGTGCTCCGGGACCAGATGGCAGCCATCCAGAAATTCGAGGAAGAACGCACCGTCAAGGTGGACTCGCGTAGAGACATGGACCTGGACGCCATCGCCGTGGCCGTCGCCGACCCTGACTCGCGCATACGGGAGGCGTGGGTCGAGGCGTTCTTTATCCGCCGGGGCAAGCTCATCGGGCGCGACCATTTCTTCATGGAAGGGCCGGAGGATGACGAACCCGGCTCCATCATCGCCCAGTTCGTCCAGCAGTTCTACGCCAACGCGCTGGAGATTCCGCCTACGATCCTGATCCAGCACGACCCGCCGGCGGATGACGCGCAACTGTTGCAGGATTTCCTGCGCAACCGGCGCGGCGGCGCGGTTCGCCTCTACCGCCCCCAGCGCGGCGAAAACCGCAAGCTGGTGCAGGCGGTAGCCGACAACGCGGCCGAGGGCCTCGCCCAGCATCGTGCCAAGTGGCTCCATCGCACCGATGCGATCCAGGGCGCGCTCAAGGAGCTGGAAGAGGAACTGAGCCTGCCGGCCGCTCCCGTGCGCATGGAATGTTATGACATCTCCCACATCCAGGGCAGCAACCTGGTGGGCAGCATGGTAGTTTTCGACGACGGCAAGCCGCGCACCCGCGACTACCGGCGCTTCAAGATCAAGGCGGTGGACGGCGTTGACGACTACGCCAGCATGAAAGAAATGTTGACCCGGCGTTTCAAGCGGCTCAGCCAGGCCATCGACAACCCCGACCCTGACGGCAAGGTTGACACCTGGGGCGTAATGCCCGAGTTGGTAATCATCGACGGCGGCAAGGGCCACCTTTCAGCAGCGCGTGAGGTGATGCTGCACCTGGGCTTGGAGCAGATTCCCCTGTGCTCGCTGGCCAAGGAAAACGAGGAAATCTTCGTGCCCCACACGCCGGAGCCTATCGTCCTGCCCCGGGACTCGCAGGCCCTCTACCTGATGCAGCGCATCCGGGACGAGGCGCACCGCTTCGCCATCACGTTCCACAGGAACCTGCGTTCCAAGAGCAACCTGAAATCGCCCATCGACATGGTCACCGGCATCGGACCGAAACGCAAACGGATGCTGCTGCGACGCTTCGGTTCCCTGCAAGGCATCAAGGAAGCGACGGTTGAGGACATCGCCGCCGTCCCGGGCCTGACCCGTTCCCTGGCCGTAAGACTCAAACAGACCATATAGGCCGCGTGCCGCCCATGTCCGCCAGCCCGGAATCCCTCGGCGAGCAGACTCTGGACGCTCTGGGCCGCGATCAGGTTGGCGCCGCCGCTGGCCTGCTCCGGCGAATGTACCCCGCCGACCAGGGCATCCTGCTGCGACGCGCTTCCAGGGCTGAGCGGCGTGTCCTGATCGCCCTGCTGACGCCGGACGAACTCGCCGACATCCTGGACGATGCCCCGACCCTGGCCGCGGCGGCCGTCACCCGTGAACTGGTCCCTGAGCAGGCCGCAGACCTGCTGGACGAGGTAGATACCTACACCGTCGCCGACATCCTGCAGGAACTCCCCGATGAACACGCCGCCGCGATCCTGGCGGAATTGGAAAAGCCCGAGGAGGTCACTCCCCTACTCCAATACCCGCCGGACACCGCCGGCGGAATGATGACCCTGGACTATCCCCAAGTCCGGCGCGGAGTCACGGCCGGCAACGCGCTGGACCGGCTGCGGCTTTTTGGGGAGGACGCCGAGGGTTTCGGCTGGGTATGCGTGGTGGATGACGAAAACCGGTTCGCCGGTTCCGTGGGGATCGTCGAGCTGGCGCTGGCAACCCCGGCCCGGTCGGTGGGCGAAATTCTGGACCGATACGACCGGGCGCTGGTGACCGTTGCGCCCGAAACCGACCAGGAAGAAGTCCACCGGATCATGTCCCGCTACTGGCTCAGCATAGTTCCGGTGGTGAATGACCAGAGCGTTCTTCTCGGCGTCATCCGCGCCGAGGATGCCATGCTCGTAGCCCAGGAAGAAGCGACCGAAGATATGCTGCGCATCGCTTCCGCCCCCGGCGAGCGGGTTTTCGGCCCCCTGCACCTGTCGGTCCGCCACCGCCTGCCCTGGCTGGTGTTGAACCTGGGGACGGTGCTAGTTGCCGCCGCCGTGGTCAACCTCTTCGAGTCCACCATCGCGGCCATCGCCATGCTGGCGGTGTTCCTGCCGGTGGTGGCCGGTCAGGGCGGCATCGCTGGAACGCAGACGGTGACGCTGGTGGTGCGCGGCATGGCCGTCGGCGAGGTGCCGCCGCCGGCGGGACTGCGCCTGTTAGGGCGAGAGTTGCTGTTGGGCCTGCTGCACGGCATGGCCCTGGCTGCGCTGGCCGGCGCACTCGGCTGGCTCTGGAAGGGCAGCCTGGGCCTGGGCATCGCACTGGCAATCGCCATGGTAGGAAACCTGCTGGTGGCCGCCCTCACCGGCGCAGGAGTCCCGCTGCTGCTGCGGCGCTTGGGCATCGACCCGGCGGTATCGTCGGCAGTCTTCGTGACCACGTTCACCGACGTGCTGGGATTCCTGATTTTCCTGGCCGCCGGCGCGTTCTTTGTAACGTGGCTGGGCTGACGTGGCGGGCGGCGAGTGTGATACATTCTGAACATGGCACACCAAGCAAGACCGGGGGTGCGAATATGGAAAGGGAAATCTCGATGCGCGGCCGCCTGACGAAGGTCAACCGCGAAAAGCGTACTGCTGAACTGAACAATTTCGGTGATACGCTCATCGAACTGCAATTTGAGGAGAACCTCAGCGAAACCATGCAGCGCTTGGCAACCTGTTTCGTGAAGGTTATTGGCATCGAGCAGGCCCGTCCAGGCAATCGATTCGGGCCAATGAAGGTACGCGAGATCAGTGTTGCGTGGCCAAGCATCGACGAATTTAAAGCGGTGGAGCCGAAAATCTTTGACCCTGATAGAGCGACCAGCTACTATCAGCACGACGATGATGACCCTGTTGACATCGAAGAGTTCATCAAGGTCATATATGAGGCCCGCGACAGATGACTACCCAAGGTCTACCTCACATAGTAGTAGATACCAGCGTAGTATCGTATATCTACGGTGCCGAGCCCGTCGCGCAGCCCTATTTGCAAAGTATCGCTGGCCACAGTCCCGTCATATCGTTTCAAACTTACGAAGAGCTTTTGTTTGGCGTACTGAATAGAAATTGCGGACAGCGACGTATAAATGAGCTGTTTCGGTACGTTAACGCTGAATACACGGTAGCTGGGTACGACTTGAACCTGGCGGAAACCTGCGCTCGTCTGCGCGCTCAGAGCCGCCGAATCGGCCGGGAATTAAGCACTGCCGATGCCTGGATTGCAGCCACCGCCGTTCTGTTGAATTGCCCGCTCCTCTCCCATGACCGTGATTTTGGCAATCTCCCAGGGCTGGAAGTAATTCACTACGATAGCCCGGCTGACGACCCGCTACATTGACCCAAACCCGCCATCCGTTCGCCTTGCCACGAACCCCGACGGTACATTAACATTGGGCCATCATCGCGGGGTTCCGTCGCGATCCCGACAGGTCAGAGCGCGGGTCGCGGCTTCCCCAATTGTGACTGGGTGGCAGGGAATGATCAAGCTCAATATCACATTGCCGTCGGGCGCACAGGTGTCCATTGAAGCCGACGACAAGGACTTGGTGCGCGAGGTGCTCTACTCAACGATGCCCCACCTGAACGGGGTTGCAGAGCAACCAATTGAAGAGGTGAACGGCAGGTCCCCCGATGCTGCCGCTCATCACAACGGGACGCCAACCAACGGACACGGTTCCGCGCCGCCGCAGATGGCGCCGGTGGCAAACGGCGCGGACCTAACGCGCGCAGCGTCTAACGTAGCCAGCAACGGCAACCACGGGCCTGCCCCCACCGCGACCGTAGCCTCGGTAGTCGAACGCCCTCCCCTCCCGGCCGAACCGGCTCCGGTTGCGACCGCGGCAGTTGCCCCGGCGACGGTTGTCCCGGCGCCGGATTACAGACCGTCAACTCCGGACGAGCACGAGTTCATCGCCTTCTGCCAGCGTGTCAGCCCGCTGGGTGATATGCGTCGCGTGGTGGTTGCCGCCGAAGCCGCCGACCGCCACCTCAACGTGCAGAGTGTCGATCCCGACGAGTTGGAACGCCTCTTCACTCTGGCCGGCTGGCCCATCCCCCACAGTTTCGTTCAGACTCTGCGCAACGCCGCCCGCACCAAGTTCCGCTGGCTGGAGCGCATTCCAGGCAAGTCCGGCCACTACCGCGTGACGGACACCGGACGCAGCATCGTCCTGGGCGAAAACGCTCCCTCCCGGAAGAACACTTCGGACAACGACTCGCAGAACTGATCCCAACCATAGGATTGTCTCCCGCTCTGGTAGAATGACGCCGGCCGGACCGTGCTCGTCCCCGGCATACCAGGACTGTTACAGGAGACAATCAGCTATGGCAAAAGTAGGATTTATCGGCCTGGGCACCATGGGCGCCAGCATGGCGTACAACTGCCTCAGCGGCGGCAACGACATGGTGGTCCACGACATCCGCCGCGAGGCCGCCACCCAGCACCTGGAGGCCGGCGCAACGTGGGCCGACACTCCCCGCGAGGTCGCCGAGTCCACCGACGTGGTGTTCACCTCGCTGCCCGGGCCGGTCGAAGTTGAAGCCGTCTCGCTGGGCGAGGACGGCATCATGTCCGGCATGGCCGCCGGCAAGACCTATTTCGACCTCAGCACCAGCTCGCCGACGCTGATCCGGCAGATCCACGACCGGGTCGCGCCCCAGGGCATTAACGTGCTGGACGCTCCCGTGAGCGGTGGCCCCGCCGGCGCCGCCAGCGGCCGACTGGCGATCTGGGTCGGCGGCGACCAGGCCGTGTTCGACCAGCACAAGGCGGTGCTGGACTCCATCGGCGACGCAGCCTACTACGTGGGGCCGATTGGCAGCGGCTCGGTAGCCAAGCTGGTGCACAACTGCGCCGGCTACATCGTGCAGACCGCATTGGCCGAGGTGTTCACCATGGGCATCAAGGCTGGCGTTGATCCTTTGGCGCTGTGGCTGGCCGTGCGCAAGGGCGCCGGCGGACGCCGGGGCATGTTCGAAGGTCTGGCCCAGCACTTCCTGATCGACACCTACGACCCGCCGGACTTCGCCCTGCGCCTGGCCCGCAAGGACGTTGACCTCGCCGTCGCCGTGGGACGCGAGTTCGACGTGCCCATGAAACTCGCCAACACCACCCTGGCCGAAATGACCGAGGCCCTCAACCGCGGCTGGGCCGGTCGAGACTCCCGGGTCGCCATGCTCCTCCAGTCGGAACGCGCCGGCATCGACGTGCACGTTGACCCCGCTGATCTGCAACGCGCGCTGGAGGAGCAGGGCGGATAGGACGCGTTTCATACGTCTGCTACACTGAAACCGCCCGGGAGACGCCCGATCAGTCTTTCCCGGACGGTTCAGATTGGAGGACGGCTATGGTTATCCGTGCGACGGCGATCAACCCGGAACTGTTGCGCTGGGCACGGGAGCGGGCGGGCTATTCGGTAGAGGACATTGCCCGCCGCCGCCGTGTGTCGCCGGAACGGGTACGAGAATGGGAGTCCGGCAAGTCCTTCCCAACCTGGAGACAGTTCGAGCAGCTATCTCACCAAGACTATCACCGGGGCACGGTGTTTTTCTTCTTCAAAGACCCGCCGGAGGAGAAAACCGTTACCGAGCGCTTCCACCGTTTGCCGGCAGAAATGCTGGAGGACCTTCACCCCGATACGTTGTACGCCGTGCGACAGGCTCGCTACCGGCAGGATGATCTGACAGAACTACTCGGGGCGGACGGGACTGGGGAACGGTTTATCCTGCGTGATTTGCGCGGATATGCAGACGCCGGCAATCCGGGCCAACTAGCGATGGCGGTTCGGGAATACCTTGGCATTGACCCCGAAGACCCGGAAGGAATATCCAACCTATCCCATCCTTTTGAGGATTTTCGCAGCCTGGTTGAGGATGCCGGAGTCTGGGTATTCAAGCGGTCATTCCGCCAGAAAGACCTGGCCGGCTTTTGCCTGGGCGACGATGCGTATCCGGTCATCTACGTGAACCATGGTGAAACAAAAGAACGGCAGATTTTCACTCTGTTTAACGGCTTGGCACACCTACTGCTTGATTTCAATTACCTGGAGCGTAAAGACAAAAGGCATTACCTGAAAGCGTTAACCGGTGCAGAGAAAGACGCTGAAAAAACTTGCCACGTATTTGGAGAA
>VXOG01000068.1:52030-70620 GCA_009840165.1 Chloroflexota bacterium | reverse complement strand
CCACCCCGTCATTCCCGCGAAAGCGGGAATCCAGAAACCGCAACAAACACATCCCTCATCAGCTTCAGCAAAGCCCATGACCACCGCGACCCTGTCGCTCTTTGCCGCTCTCTGGGCGGCCGCCTACCTGATCGGCGCAACGCCCGTTTCCTACCTCATGGGTCGAGCCTTCGGCGGCCTAGACCTGCGTCGCCACGGTAGCGGCAACGTGGGCGGCAGCAATCTGGCCAGTCAATTGGGTCGGCGTTGGTTGCCGTTGGTCGTCGCCGTCGATCTGATCCGTGGAGCCGCCCCGGTGCTGTTCGGCCAATTCGTTCTTGGCTTGGGAGAATATCCCTGGCTGCTTGTCGCGACTCCGCTGTTCACCTTGCTGGGCAACGCGTGGTCTCCGTTTCTGCGGTTCTCCGGTGGCCGCAGCGTAGGAGTTTGGGCCGGCGGCCTTGTGGGAATTTCACCTTCCCTGTTCATAGCTGCTTTGATCACTTACCTGTGCGCTTGGTTGGCTTCAAAGCGCTCAGCGGAGTCTCTCCTGGTGGTGATGTGTGTTCTCCCCTTTGTTTGCCTCGTGTGGCCTCAGGCATGGCTTCTGGTCGGTTCCTCGTGGCAATTCGCGGCCTATACCGCCCTGGGAGCCATGCTGATCCTGTCCAAGCGCCTGGTGTCCAACGGCGGGCCAATGCCTGATGATCTCCCGCGCCGCGCCGTGATGATAAATCGCTTCCTGCGGGACCGGGATATAGCCGACCGCCAGCAATGGCTTGCTCGCGCCCCGGACCGCACCACGGATCTATAATGGCTGAACAGCAAACCGAACCTCAAACCGTCACCTGCCACTGGCACCCCACGGTGCCTACGGGTTTGTCGTGCAGCCAGTGCCGCCGGCCAATCTGCACTGACTGCATGGTTCAGGTTCCGGTCGGCATACGGTGCCGCGAGTGCGGGCGCGCCCAGCCCTTGCCTACCTTCGATGTCCGTCCGGCCAACTATGCCAGGGCAATTGTCGCTGCTGTCGGTATTGTTATCCTGGGCGTAATTTTGTGGTTTGTGCTGGCGTCTTTTGCAACGGCTTGGTTGGCCAGCATTGTGATGCCGTTAGCCGTCGGCTACGCGGCCGGCGAAGTCATCAGCCGCGTGGTCAACCTCAAACGCAGCCGGGGTCTGATGTACATTGCTGGCGGAACCGTAGTCATATCCGCAATCATCGCATTGATACTGGGCAGTTTGCTACTGAGCCTGTGGGGCATCCTGGCCACCGTCGGCGGCGTTCTCATCGCCATCGCCCGCGTCCGCCTCTGACCCTCAATACTGAAAATCCTATAATCCCGTGAATCCTGATTCAGGCTACGTCTTTCCCATACTCAGCCCATAGACGGCTTACGGTCTCTCCGGTCACTCCACTGCCGAAACCTCGCCGCCGCAGGTAGTCCCACATCTTGCGACGGAACGTCGAGTAGTCCATTTCACCGCCGGCCAGCCACTGCCGCGCCCGCCGCTCACCGGCCCGGTATGCGCTGCTGGATTCGTCCAGGTCTTCCAGCGTGGCGTCGATGATGTTATCCGCGATGCCTTTTGCCCGCAGTTCCCGACGCAACGCGAAACGACCCCGTGGCCTGCGGCGCTCCCGGCTGTCCCGCCAGCGCTGCGCGAACTCAACGTCATCCAGATAGCCATAACGGCTGAGCGAGGCCAGCACTTGCTCAACGACGGGTTGGGAAAACTCTTTCCCAACCCGTCGGCGCACTTCGGTTATTGATCTTTGCCTGAAACTGACGTAGCGCAGCGCGACTTGCAGCGCCCGCGCATAGTCATCGGATGCGTCCATCAGTTGAGACTAACCCGGTCCGCGCTGGCGACGTGTGGCGTGTCGCCGTTCGCTGCCGATAACCCGTAGCCGTTCCCAATCCCGTCCGGGTCAATTCCGTCTGGATCGTCTTCGCCTCGGATCAACGCTTCAATGGTCCCCGAAATCTCGGGGTGTTCGCTCAGGAAATTCTTGGAGTTCTCCCGGCCCTGTCCCAGTCGGGTCTCGCCGTAGGAATAGAACGAACCGGCCTTCTTGATGAATCCCTGGTTCACGCCGATGTCCAGCAGGTCGCCCATCTTGCTGATGCCCTGGTTGAACATAATGTCAAACTCGGCCACCCGGAACGGCGCTGCCACCTTGTTCTTGACGATCCTCGCCCTGACCCGGTTGCCGATGATCTCTGAACCCTGCTTCAGGGATTCGGTCCGGCGCAGGTCAATCCGCACTGAACTGTAGAATTTCAGCGCTCTCCCGCCGGGAGTGACTTCAGGGCTTCCGTAAGTCACCCCGATCTTTTCCCGGATCTGGTTGATGAACACCACCGCCGTCCGCGACCGGTTGATCGTGGAGGTCAACTTCCTCAGCGCTTGTGACATCAACCTCGCCTGCATCCCCACGTGTACGTCCCCCATGTCGCCCTCAATTTCGGCCTGGGGAACCAGCGCGGCCACGCTGTCGATCACTACGGAATCCACCGCGCCGCTGCTGACCAGCTTTTCAGTGATGTCCAGCGCCTGCTCCGCCGAGTCGGGTTGGGAAATGAGCAGATTATCCAGGTCCAGCCCGCAGTTGGTTGCGTACTGTGGATCCAGGGCGTGCTCGGCGTCGATGTACGCTGCCAGCCCGCCCTGCTTTTGCGTTTCGGTCATGATGTGGATCGCCAAGGTGGATTTCCCCGCCGATTCGCCGCCGTAGATTTCGGTCACCCGACCCCTTGGCAACCCGCCTACGCCCAGCGCGAGGTCCAGAGACAGCGAACCCGTCGGTATGACGTTGGTGATCAAATGAGCCACCTGCTCGTCGCCTCGCATCACGGCGCCTTTGCCGTGGTCTTTCTCAATGCGGCCCAGCGCAATTTCCAGGGCCGCCAGCTTATCCTTGTCCAGATTCAGGGCTTCCGGGTTAATCGCCATATCAAACCTCACGCGCGATTGCATCTCTGTTGGGAGAATTATAGTACGTGCGTTCCGGTAATGCAAGATATGTCCGTCATCATATTGAGAATCTTCCGAGGGGGCTCACGGCCCCGACGCTAAAAGTCTCAATACCCTCCCTCGAAACCAATCGTCACGGCGCCGTTCTCTACGATTATCGGCGTAATTCGCTCCCCTCCTGAAAGCTCCAGCAAGGTCGGAATCTGATCCGGTTGCTTGGAAACGTCAATCTCCGTGTAGGCTACCCGTTGCCGTCGATAGTGCATCTTGGCTTGCGCCGAGAACGGGCAATCAGGGTGAGTATAAAGGATGATTTCGGTCTGCTCTGCGGTGGTCAAAATAGTCTCCTGAACCTGATTTCGTGCGCTGATTTCGGTGGCCCAATTGTACGTAGGCCTATTGCATAACGCAACGCCGTCCCGCATTCGGAAAGGTCGCCACTACTTTACCTCCGCCGATTGACAGGATGCGACCCGGAGCGAACCGGGATTGATGGTGAAAATCCCTTGTGGTATCGTGCCGCCGATTCATCGGTGGGTGATGAGTGAAAACCTTTGCACATTTTATGAAGTGTTCGGCGTCCGGTACGGCGCTGTCCGCAGCCATGTTGTCAGCCGGTGTCCTCCTGCTCACATTGCACGCGGCTCTGTCGTTCACGGCGGCGGAAACGGTTCACGCTAACGGCGCATCAACGATCATTATGGACCGGGTTCAGGGGCCGTACCGCATGGTGGTGGGTATAATCCCGGCCCGTCCAGTGATCCCTCAAACCCACTTGGCGATCCAGGTTTTTGACGCTTCGGACGAACGGCTGTTGAGGGACACGGACGTCCAACTTCACGTTATCGCCACCGGGCCGCCTGGCACTTCCATTTTCGGGCCAAAGCAGGTACTCAACGAGCAGACCCTGCGTTATTTTGAGGTTGATGTGCCGTTCCAGGTCATTGGCCCCTGGGACGTTTCCGTATCGGTTTCTTCCCATTTGGGAGAGGAAGAGTTCGTGCTGAACCTGGAAGTTGAGGAACCGCGCGCGGGGATTCAATGGGTCTGGATCACTGGCTTGCTGGTGGTGATTTTCGCCGTGGGCGTTTGGACCTGGTTGACTCTGCGGCGGCGGCGCAACTTGGCATGATTGTACGCCGAATCGGGTTAGTACTGATCGGAGCGGGCCTGGCGCTGGCGGTCGCATCATTTGTTTTCGCCCCGTCTGCAGAAGCGCACGGTTTTGGTGAGCGCTACGACCTGCCGTTGCCTTTGTCGCTATTCGTGATTGCCGGGGCCGTAGCGGTGGCATTCTCGTTCCTGGTCGTATCGATCTTCCTCCGTGGGGACGCAGCGCATCACGCCTATCCTCGTTACAACCTGCTGCGAACACCGCTCATCGGTCAGGTGCTTTCGTCTCCTGTGGTTACCGCGCCGCTGCAACTTTTGTCGGTGTTGCTAACGGTTTACGTCATTCTGGGGGGTCTTTTCGGAACTGAGCGGGCCGCGTTGAATCCTGCTCCCGCCGCGATATACGTGGCGTTCTGGGTAGGTCTGAGCTTTTTCACCGCGCTGTTCGGCAATCTCTGGGCCTTGGTGAACCCGTGGAAAGTTGCTTGGGGTTTTGCCGAATCACTCACCGCGGGGCTGGCTCCCGGCCGGACTTTGAGTCGGAATCTGCCGTATCCCCAGCGTTGGGGGCCGTGGCCGGCGGTGCTGGTTTTTGCCGGATTCGCCGTTTTGGAGACCGTGATCGCCGGAGCGGCTGGCCCTCGCGCTTTGGGCTGGATCCTGGTGGGTTACACCATCTACAACTTTGCCGGCATGTACCTGTTCGGGCGCGACCTGTGGCTCAGAAACGCCGAGGGGTTCACCGTCGTGTATGGGTTCATGTCCCGGTTCTCCATCACGGAAGTTCGCGCTCCCACGTCTTGGTGCTCGGAGTGCTCCAGCGGCGGGCGCTGTTCGGACGGCGAACGCGATTGCGTGGATTGCTTTGAATGTTACAACGCTGCCGATTCTGAGGAACGTGAATTCAATCTGCGTCCGTTCTGTGTGGGCCTGAACCGTTTGGGCGTCGTGACCGCGACGGTGGTTTGCCATGTGATCCTGCTACTGTCCACCGTGTCTTTCGACGGGCTGTCCGCGACGCCCGAGTGGGTGATATTCAGCACCCAGTTCCTGTTGCAGTTTCCCAAGTATGGAGGCTATCTGGCAAATCTGGCTGGTGTCGTGGGTTTGCCCATTGTGTTCGGAGTGCTTTACGTCGGCACCTGCCGCATGATGGACATCCTTGCCGGGTCGCGCGCTGTAGATTCGCCGGACATCGGAAGCTTGGCAAGAGCGTTTGCATTTTCCCTGCTACCCATCGCTCTGGCCTATCACTACGCGCATTTCCTCGGGTTCCTGCTCATCAACGGACAGAGGTTCATTGTGCTGGCGTCGGACCCGTTCGGTTGGGGTTGGGATTTGTTTGGCACCGCCGACGCCATCATCAACATTGGCATACTGTCCCCGATATTCATCTGGTACTTCTCCATATCCACCATAGTGGTTGGCCACATCGCCGGCGTATATCTGGCCCACGTGCAGGCTGTGCGGCTGTACCCGGACCGACGGGCTGCCTTGACGAGCCAAGTTCCCATGCTCGTACTCATGGTGTGCTACACTTGCGTAAGTTTGTGGATAATTTCGCGGCCCATCGCCGAATGATGGAATGAGTGCGGCCCTGCAAGCATAGATCCTGGATTCCGGCTTTTGCCGGAATGACGGCACGTGACTAACGGAGGATTCCAACGTGGCGGAACGCAGCCCGAGACTGGAAGGGAAAGTAGCAATTGTGACCGGCGCCGGCACCAGCGGCCCGGGGGTAGGCAACGGAAGGGCAGCCGCGACGTTGTTTGCCAGGGAGGGTGCAAAAGTCCTGCTGTCCGACCTTGCCGAGGATCGTGCGAAAGAAACGCTGGAGTTGATCCAGGCGGAAGGCGGAACCGCGTCAACGATTCAGGCCGACGTTACCAACGCCGAGGACTGTGAACGCATGGTTGCCGCCTGCATCGAGCGGTACGGCCGGCTGGATATCCTGGACAACAACGTGGGGATTTCGCACCGGGGAACGGTGGTGGAAATCGCGGAAGAAGCCTGGGATCGGGTGATGGCTATCAACGTCAAGAGCATCGTTTTGGCCAGCAAGTTCGCCATCCCGCGCATGATCGAGTCCGGGGGTGGGTCGATAATCAACATCTCTTCCATCGCCGGCCTGCGGGCCCACAGCAGCACGCCCTATACCGCGTCCAAAGCGGCGGTCATCGGGTTGACCATCTCCATGGCTGCTGATCACGGGCCGGACGGCATCCGCACGAATTGCATCGCGCCCGGCCTGGTGTACACGCCGATGGTCGCCCCCCGTATGGACGACGACCTCCGGCAAATCCGCAGCAACGCGGCTCCCCTCCGCACCGAGGGTACCGCGTGGGACATCGGCAACGCTGCGTTATTCCTCGCCAGCGACGAGGCCCGCTGGATCAACGGGGTGGTGCTGCCCGTGGACGCGGGGCTGGTGGCAACCTCTCCGGTGACTTACCAGACGCTGGCGCAGCAGGTGCGGCTGTAACAGGAGGGAGCCAACGGTAACGCCTCGACTGCTTGCCTCGCCTACTCTTCAATCGACACCAGCGTCAGGTCAAACGTAAGGTCCTTCCCGGCCAACGGGTGATTGGCGTCGAGCGTTACAGTTTCTTCGCTCACCGCCATGATGGTGAAATTCACGGTCTGTCCGCTGCTCTGCTGACCCTGAATGGATGTGCCAACTTCCAGCGGCATGTTGGGAGGAAATTCACCTCGGGGAACCTGTAAAACGCCATCGTCTCTATGTTCCCCGTATGCATCGGCGCACGGGATGTGAACCGTCCTGGTATCACCGGGAGCCATACCGATAACCCCGTTTTCAAACCCTGGAATCACCTGACCGTTGCCTACCGTGAAGGACAGAGGCGTTCCCCCTTCGGACGAATCGAACACCTCGCCATCGTCCAGGCGGCCCGTGTAGTGAACCCGAACCCGGTTACCGATCTGTGCTGTAGTCAATTTCAATCCTTTGCCGGAATGGATGGGCCACTATAACACGGCACGCAGGACGCCTGGATTTATGGTAAGGTACGGCTGAAATTGAGCCGGGTTATAGTTCCCGACGGTCGAGGCGATTGCAGGAGGAGCCATGAAGTACGGACTTTTTATGATGCCGTCCCATCCGCCGGAACGGAACATCTATGACGCCCACCAGTGGGATCTGCAATACCTCACGCTGTGCGACGAACTGGGATTCGACGAGGCTTGGATCGGCGAACACTTCACCTCGCCATGGGAACCGATACCCGCCCCGGATCTGCTCATTGCGCAGGCTTTGATGCAGACCAAGCGGATCAAGCTGGGTTCCGGGGCGCACCTGCTCCCCTTCCACCATCCGGCCGAGTTGGCGCACCGCGTCGCCTACCTTGACCACATCTCGCAAGGCCGGTTCCTGTTCGGCGTCGGCGCCAGCGGACTACCCAGCGACTGGGCATTGTTCGACGTTGACGGCAACAACGGCGTACACCGGGACATGACCCGCGAATCGCTGGACATAATCCTGAAAATATGGGCGAACGACGGGCCTTTCGAGTACAAGGGCAAGTATTGGAACGTCAGCATCCCGGAGCCAATGTACGGCACCCTGGAGTTCTTCCTGCGCCCGTATCAGCAGCCGCACCCTCCCATCGGCGTTGCGTCGGTCAGCTACAAATCTCCCACCCTGATGATCGCGGGCGAGCGCGGCTTCATCCCGATGAGTCTGGCCCTCAACGCGGATTACTGCCGCAGCCATTGGGAAGCCATCGAAGAGGGCGCGCAACGCACAGGCAAGACCCCATCCCGGGCCGACTGGCGATTGGTCAGGGACGTTTACGTGGCGGACACCGACGAAGAAGCTCGCGACTTGGCATTGAACGGAATGTTGGGCCGCGTGTGGCATGATTACCTGTTGCCGCTGTTCCGAGAATTTGACCTGATGAAAGTGTTCAAGCACGATGATGAGGTGCCTGACGACGCAGTGAACATCGAGTACATGGCCGACCACCTGTGGTTGATCGGCTCGCCCGATACGGTGGCGGAGAAAATCAGGCGTCTGTACCAGGACGTGGGAGGATTTGGCGGCCTTCTAATGCTGGTGTACGACCAGTCGGAAAACAACACGGCATGGGAACATTCGACCCGTCTGCTGGCTGAGAACGTGATGCCAAAAGTATCCGACTTGACCGGGGCACACGGCGCCTGACCAGATGACACACTGCCTGGTGGGAATTCCATCGAGTCAACCGTCGCTTTTTTTAGGACATTTTCAAAAAAATGCGCTAGTCCGCATGCCAATACCGTGTCAAGGGTCGGTTGGTTGATGTAACATGGTGGGAGTTTAGAAGGTATTGGCAGCGCTCCGAATTCGCGCTGCCCGTGATGGGTGAAATACGGAAAGCAGGGGGAATATGGCGACGCAGAGAATCAGAAAGACCAAGTTAATGCGCAGTGTGGAAGAAAAGCATGGTCAGCCCCTGGAAAGTTTGGTGCCGCACTTGGTCAACAACGTCGGGATGAGCCGAGCGGCCGCTCAGTTGGGCGTAAGCCCCGCTACCCTGGGTTACTGGATGCTGAAAATGGGCATCCAGTACCGCCGCGTTGCCCTCGCCGATGGAGAAACGATAGAAGTTCGACGCCCCGGCTGATCAGGGGGGCATGCCCGCATCAACCCTGGTTACAGCGTAGGCGGCCATGAGCCGCCTCCCGGCACAGCAACGGCCTCATCCATACCGGGCCATGGCGGCATGGTTACACATATAAAACGCAGTCCCTCCTGCGGAGCAGCCCGGAACTGAAACGCCCATCCAGTGGGTATGACCAGGGCATCTCCTGGCGAAACCTTGACCGCGCCAGTGTTTTCGATAGCGCGACCGGGTGGACACCGCCAGACCTCTCCCTGCCCCTCTAATACGTACCACGCCTCTTCGACCGTGAGGTGCCGCACCGCCCGGCTGACGGCGCCGGGAGGGATGCTCACTTCGACCATGCTGCACTTTGTCGAGTGGTGGTCTTCGGTGAGGAGCAGCCTTACCTCCGAGCCGTCGGGAGCTATGATAACGCCGTCGGAACGGCGTCCCAACGGCGGTACTTGCGGCAATTCTCCGGACACGTTCATCATTAGTTTCGTGGCTTTCGTCCCTTTCGCGCCAGGAAGTCTGAGAATCCTTCTTCCACCGACAGGCCCTTGAACCTATCGGTGCGGCCCTGAATTTCGTTGCGGTACTGTTCTTCAATGGGCAGTCCAGAATGTTCCAGCAGCAACTGCTTGATGTTCGCCAATCCTTCGACCCGATTGCGGGCGATGCCGGCAGCGATGTCCAAGGTTCGTTCCATCAGTTCTTCGGACGGCACCAGGTGGTTGATGAGTCCGATGTGATAGGCTTCATCGGCGAACACTTCGCGCCCGCTGAGGAGCAGTTCCTTTGCCCGGTTGATCCCAACCAGCTGGGGGAGGCTCCATGTGGCGTTCATCTGCCCGTAGTTCACTGCCAGGAAGCGGAAGCTGGACTTTTCACAACCCACCAGGAAGTCCATGCTGGTGGCCAGCACCGTGCCGCCGCCGTAGCACAGGCCGTTGATAGCCCCGATGACGGGCTTGCTGCTGGTGTGCATGTGCCAAGTGTATTCGGCCCGTTCCGCCTGGCCTGCCTCCCGTCCTTCGGGCGACAGCTCGCGGTTTTCGTGAATATCCGCGCCGGCTGAGAACGCGCGCTCACCGGCGCCGGTAATGATCACCGCGCCAACGCTGTCGTCCGCCTCAAAGTCGGTGAGCGCCTGGTCCATTTCCCGCACCAGTTGCAGGTTCAGGGCATTGAGCACTTCGGGCCGGTTCAAAGTGACGACGCCGACGTGGGTCTCTACTTCGTTGCGTCCCATCATTGCGGGGCGCGCCACGGTTTCGACGTTGATGCAGGAGTAGGTGGTTGCGACCATGATTAGTTGAGTCCTTGCGGTGTAGTGGCGTCCTCAGAGCCTGAGGCCCGTCGGCATTATAGCGGATTCCAATGTCCGAGACGGCGTTATAAGCCGTTTGACGTTGGCTCCATTTCCAGTATTTTGGCGAGTTCCGGCGTGAGGTCAATGCCCCGCTGCGCCAATTCTCGCTTGATGCGTTCTCGTTCTGCCTGTTGGCCGACCTTCTGGCCTTCTTTCAAGCCCTCTTTCCGGCCCCTTTCTAGAAAATAACCGTGTACGCTTCCCTCGCTGCGAAAAACACTGCGACACCTCCAGACAATGCGCCTGCCGTGGGGAACAGCAGCAGCGTCGCCACTATTATAACCCCGTCCTCCCATCTCGTCAGACGATGCAACTGACCTGGAACCGGCAGCCCATCGCACGCGAGCCACACCCGCGACAGCACTGCCAGCAGCATACTGACGCTGATCGCTACCGACCCGTCAAAGAACCGTCATCCCAGCCGTTTGTCTTCCCAGTTCTCCAACGGTTCATCCGCCCAGTGGGCTGATGCCCCGAACCAGGCGGATGATGTCGTTTGCGGAAATTGCGATCACCAGGGCGATCATGGCGATGAAGCCGATCAGGTGAACCAGCCCTTCTTTGTCGGACGGGACCCTTTTGCCGCCGCGTACCCATTCGATGGCTACGAAGAGCAGCCGCCCACCGTCGAGCATTGGTATCGGTAGAATGTTCAGCACCGCCAGGTTGATGCTCAACAGGATTGCCACGACCATCCAACCCTGGAACCCGCCTCGCTGCGTAACCTCGCCGGTAATTTGGGCAATTCCGATGGGCCCGCTGAATTCCGGACCGCGCCCACCACCAAACCAACCTCGGACCTCTCGGACGATGAGGGTCAGCATGTCCCAGGTGTTCGTTACGCCCAAACGCAACGCCACCCAGGGCGGTTCGGTTCGCCGCTCGACCTGTTGGTCAACAATCTCGAATCGGATTCCGACGGCTCCCTGCCCGGCAGGAGGATCAACCCTCGGCGTAACGTGAGCGACCTGCCTTTGGCCGTTGCGTTCGATTACCCAGGCCATTTCCGAGCCGGCGGCCAGTCTCACCTCCTGGGGCAGACGTTCCGGGTCTGACAGTAGTTCATCCCCTACTGCCAGAACCCGGTCACCGGGCACAAGGCCGGCTGCTGCTGCCGGTGAGTCAGGCGTTATTTGAGTGATCTGCGCGGTTCCTCCGATCACCTCGGTGTGCGGAACCATCGCCATGATGGCAAAGGCGACGATGGGAAACAGGGCGTTCATCGCCGAACCGGCGGCCAGCACAATGGCGCGTTGACCAACGCTGCGTCGAGCCAAGCTCTGCGGAGCCGCCGGGTTGTTTTCGCCGGCAAGTCTCACGAAACCACCCAGTGGCAGCCAGTTGACCGAATAGATCATGTCCGCCAATACGATGCGGTCGGAGCGCACTTCGCGTACTCTGCCCTCGTGTCGCAGGTATTCGTCCGTTTCCACTTCGTCCAGCTTGCCATGCTGGGGGGAATCTGCACCGGGCTGGCGGTTTTGATTGCCGCCGAAACCGGCAAACCGTCCGACCGCGCCCGATGCGCCTTCGCTGCTAGCAGAGTCCCGGATTTCTACATAGCGGGCTACCAGGTTTCCGTCATCCGTTTCTCCGGAGAGGATCCGGACGACCTGGCCTGGTTTGATGGCCGAAAGAGAACCGTTCAGGCAGATGGTGGCTTGGGTCACCAGCGCCTCGGTGCGCCCGGTATATATCCCGAATGCACGCGGTGGATAACCGACCCCGAACTCAAGAACCTTAACGCCGAATGCTTTGGCCGTCCAAAAGTGTCCCAGCTCGTGGACCACCACCAGCAGCAGGAGCATCGGAATGAACGATGCCAGCGCGATAAGCAGGGTATCCATACCAGGCACTGGACTAGGCGGTCGGCATACCGGCCAGTTCCGATGCCCGGACGCTGGCCCAATGGTCGGCATCGGTGATAGCTGACAGATCCGGATCCGGCTGAGTGCGGTGCTCCCCAAGCACCTGCTCTACCAATCGGTAAATGCCCATGAAACCGATCTTGCCTTGTAAGAACGCCGCCACAGCAACTTCGTCAGCCGCGCTCAGCACTGCGGGTGTGGTGCCGCCCGTTTTGCCGGCGGACACAGCCAGGTCGAAGCAAGGGAATCGCTCCGGTTCCAGCGGCTCGAAGTCCAGCGACCAGGCAGCGCTGATGTCTAGGCGCGGGATGTCCGAGTTGGTAAATCTTCGGGGGTAAAACAGGGCGTATTGGATGGGCAGCCTCATGCTGGGGGGGCCGAGTTGAGCTTTCACTGACCCGTCATCAAACTCGACCATGGAATGGATCGTGCTCTGCGGATGCACCACGACTTCAATGTCTTCCCAGGGCACCGTGAACAGCCAGTGAGATTCGATCACTTCAAAGGCTTTGTTCATCAGTGTGGCGGAGTCGATGGTGATTTTGTCGCCCATGCGCCATGTGGGATGTCTCAGAGCCTGCTCCGGGGTCACTGATTCAAGCTCGTCCAGTGGCGTGCGTCGGAACGGTCCGCCGCTGGCCGTGATCATCAAACGCCGGATGTGGTTATCTTCCCCTTGGAGGCATTGCCAGATCGCGCTTGGCTCGCTGTCAACCGGCAGGATCACGCCGCCGTGCTTGGCTTCGGCGGATTTTAGCGTCTGGCCGGCCATGACGATAGGTTCTTTGTTGGAGAGGGCGACCTGTTTTCCGGCGCGCAGGGCTTCCAGCGTCGGATGCAATCCCACTGCGCCCATCAGGGCTACCATCACCTGGTCAACTTCCGGGAGGGTGGCCATCTCTGTCATGGGCATCATGGCGGCGCCGTCCGGCAATGGCGCCGGAGGCGTGTTGCACCAAATGTACCGGGGCCGGAACTCTGCAATCTGTTCAGAGAGCAATTCGGTGTTATTGCCGGCGGCTAACCCAACCACCTGAAAGTCATCGGGAAAGGCCCGGACGATGTCCAGCGTCTGCCGGCCGATTGAACCGGTGGAGCCCAGCACTACGATGCGTCGCATGAGATTGTCGTCCCGATCATTTGACGGCGCTTAAGTAAACTGCCATCACGTACACCACTATGAATGAAGGTAGCAAGCTGTCCAGGCGGTCCAGCATCCCCCCGTGTCCGGGGAAAATAGCTCCAGAGTCCTTGACGCCGGCCCAACGTTTAGCGATCGACTCCATCAGGTCGCCGGCCGGCGAGACGATACCTAAAATAACACCAGTTACTGCCGCTTGCCAAACTTCCAACCCCAACGGAGTACCCGATCCCAACGCTATGGCGGCAATCACGGCGCCTGCCATCCCGCCCGCAGCTCCTTCCCACGTTTTGCCGGGACTGATGGCTGGAGCCATCCGGTGGCGACCGATCAGTCGCCCAACGGAAAAGGCTCCGGTGTCAGCGGCGTACACGGTAAGAATACCCAGCAACAACCACCAGAGTCCGGTCCCCGCGTTGGCGATCTGCGCTGGTATCAGGGAGTCGGCGACCGGGGCTTGCTCAATACCCCTCAAAGCTACCGCGCAGGCCAACCCACCACCGATACAGACCGGCGGCAAAACCAGCCATAACGCCGCGTTGACCCAGCGCCGACCACGCCACGCCGCGATCATCCAAAGGGCGCTCGCTATGCAGCCGGCCGTGCAGATTGCGCCCGCGGTTTTCGCGAAATCACACGGAGTAGCAGCCAGTTCACCCCCCAGCACCAAGGCCGCCGACCAGATTCCTCCCAGCGCCGCCGGCAGTCCCTTGGCAGCGACGCCGTCGTTACCGGTGGTACTCAGGGAGTACAAACGGTATGCCTCCCAAACTCCAATCACCGCCGCCAACCCAGCTAATGCGGTTATCCACGGAGGCCCGAACCAGGCGGCCGCCAGAATGATCGGAACTGCGACCGAGGCGGTCAAGACCCTGTGGATCAACAAGGCCCTACGCCTCTTCCTGTCCGTCCAGCGCGCCGAAACGTCTTTGCCTTTGCCCGTACTCGGCCAATGCCCGGTCCAGTTCTTCCTCGCCCAGATCGGGCCACAGCACCGGGGTATGGTAGTACTCGCTGTAGGCAGCCTGCCAGATGAGAAAGTTGCTCAACCGCTGCTCGCCGCCGGTGCGGATGATAAGATCCGGATCTGGGCACCCGTCAGTGTAAAGGTAGCGACCGAAAAGCTCCTCGTTCACTTGGTCGGGCGAAAGGCCATCGGCAAGGATCCGCCGGACGGCGGACAGTATTTCGTCCCGCCCACCGTAATTAAAAGCTACGTTCAGCAGGAAACGATCATTGGCTTCAGTAATCCGCTCAGCCCGAGCAATGGCGTCCTGCAACTTGCCATCGAGAGGGCTGGGATCTCCCAAATGCACCAATCGAACACCAGCTTCGTGCAATTCCCGCGTTTGTGGTTCAATCTCTTCCGCAAGAATCTCCATCAAAGCGTTGACTTCTGCGGAGGGACGTCGCCAGTTTTCCGTGGAGAATGCGTACAGTGTAGCCACGGCTACGCCCCGATGCGCCAAAGTGCGAATAACGTTCTGAATGTTGGCGACGCCCCGGCGATGGCCCGCCATTCTGGGCAGCTGACGTTCAGTGGCCCAGCGGCCATTGCCGTCCATGATGATGGCAATGTGCCGCGGAACCATTGCTCCGTTGCCGGCTGAACCGGAGGCGCTCGGTGTACGGTTTAGAGATGACAAGGAAAGAGATCGGCGAGTGGGGTGAGCTCTCGGTGTTCACACCTCCATAATTTCCGCCTCTTTGCCCGCTGCCACCTCATCAATCGTCTTGACGTGGGCGTCGGTGGTCTTCTGCAACGCATCCTGACTGCGTCGGCTCTCATCCTGGGAGATTGCCTTGTCGCGTTCCATTTTGCGCAGGGAGTCAACGCCGTCCCGGCGGACGTTGCGAACGGCCACCTTGCTGTCCTCGGCCTTGCGTTTGAGCAGACGCACCATCTCCCGGCGGCGTTCCTGGGTCAGCGGGGGGATGGGTACGGTGATGACGTTGCCGTCGTTTGAGGGGTTGAATCCCATTTCCGACTGGGTGAGGCTCCGTTCAATGTCCCTCAGGGCCTGCCGGTCCCAGGGTTGCACCATGATGGCGCGAGCGTCCGGGGCGGATATGGATGCGATCTGTTTGAGTGGCGTTGGAGCGCCGTAATAGTCCACAGCCAGGTCTTCGATCAACGCGGGTGTGGCGCGGCCAGTCCGCAGGGTGCTGATATCCCGGCGCATAGCCTCAATGGACTGACCCATTTTTCGTTCAACTTCGTTCAGCACGTCTTCGATAGTGCGTTCCTGCTGGTTGTCGCTGCCGTCTCTACCTCTACGCTCAGGCATTTTGTTCCCCTCCTGGACCATTTTGCTTGCCGTCATCGATGGTGGTGCCAACGGCGTCGCCTCGCAAGATGCGGCTCATCGCGCCTCTATCGAATATATCGAAAACAATGATAGGCATCTGGTTGTCCATGCACAAGGTCATGGCCGTGGAATCCATCACTTCCAGGCGTCGGTTCACTGCATCCAGATACTCAAGATTGCCGAATCGCACTGCCTCCGGGTTGACGCGCGGGTCGGAATCATACACGCCGTCCACACCGTTTTTGGCCATCAGCAGCACGTCTGCCCCGATTTCCAGGGCACGCAAGGCCGAAGCGGTGTCAGTTGACATGTATGGGTTCCCGGATCCGGCACAGAACAGGACCACTCGTCCCTTTTCCAGGTGCCGCATTGCACGGCGGCGGATGTATGGCTCTGCGACCGCCTGTATTGGCAGGGCGGATTGGGTCCTGGTAGTTACCCCGCGACGCTCCAGAGCGTCCTGTAACGCCAGGCCGTTGATAATGGTAGCCACCATGCCGGCGTAGTCAGCTGCAGAACGATCCATGCCCTGCCGCTCGGCGGTAGTTCCGCGCCAGATGTTGCCACCTCCGACGACTACCGCAATTTCCACGCCGCGGGTTTGGGCGTCTATGACCTGGTCAGCGATGTACGCCACGGCTTCGGGGTTGATCGTTTCAGGCCCCAAACCCTGCAACGACTCGCCGCTGATCTTGAGCAGGACACGACCGTAAATCGACTGTTCACTGCGGCTTCCGGCAACCATGTTTGCAATCAGGTTTTGATCGGGGAACTACAGCGGCGGGCGTCTGCCGGGGCATGTGCCCCGCAGACTGACAGAGTCTATTCCCCCAACGCAAGTCGGCTGAAATGCACAATGCGCACGTTCTCGCCGGTTTGCGCGGCCGTTTCCCGCACCAGGTCGGCCAGCGTCCGGGAACCGTCCTTGATGAACGGCTGTTGCAGCAGACATACCTGCGCCGCCGGCCGATCATCATCTTCCGGCAAATCTTCTTCGCTGAGGTACACCGGCGACATGGCGGCTACCTGCATGGCGATGTCGTGAGCCAGGGTGCGAAATTCCTCAGTGCGTGCCACGAAGTCCGTTTCGCAACCCAACTGCACGAGAGCGCCCACACGGCCACCCGTGTGGATATACGATTCGATCAGACCTTGCGATGTCTCTCGATCGGCTCGCTTAGCTGCCTGTTCGAATCCTTTTTGACGCAGGGCTTCGACGGCGCGTTCCAAGTCGCCATCCGTATCTTCCAGCGCGTTTTTGCAATCGATGATTCCGGCGCCCGTCTGATCACGAAGGGACTTGATTAGTTCAACGGTAACCGCAGGCAAGGTCAGGGCCTCCTGGCTGCAATGTGTTTCGAGTTTGGTCGGTTGTTGGCAACGCCCGACCGGTCGGGGACGGACGCAAGATAAGTCCGGCTATTCCAATGGGCGAGCAGACATCATCTGTCCCAACTCTTCCAGGGTAACGGTCTGCGCGAATCGAGCAGCGTCTTCAATGGATTGTTCTTCGTCTTCGGACGGCTCGGTATCGGCGGTCATCATCGCCTCGCGCTGCGCTTGACCTTCCTCTATGGCAGCTGCCATGCGGCCAGTGATCAGGCGTATGGAACGAACGGCGTCGTCGTTGCCGGGAACGGCATGGCTGACCAGGCCCGGGTCGCAATCGGTGTCAACTATTGCGAAAATGGGGATGTTCAGCCGGCGGGCTTCAGCAATGCAGATGTCCTCTTTGCCGATGTCGATCACGAACAACGCGGCCGGTAACCGGTCCATGTTGCGCAAGCCGGTAAAGTACTTTTCCAGCTTATCCAGCGTATGCGTCAGCCGCACTGTTTCCTTTTTCGGGAGACGGGCAAGATAGCCTGAGTCGCGCTGTTCTTGCAGCCGCTTCATATGATCGATGCGAGCCTTGATGGTCTGGAAGTTGGTGAGTGTACCGCCCAGCCAGCGTTGGTTCACGTACCACTGGTCGGTTCGCTCCGCTTCTGAGGCGATAACGTCCTGGGCTTGCTTCTTGGTGCCGACGAACAGGACTTTTCCGCCGGAGGCCGCCACCTCAACCATCGCCCGGTACGCGTCATTGATCAGCCCCATCGTTTGTTGCAGATCAATGATGTGGATGCCATTGCGCTGAGTGAAAATATAGCGCCGCATCCTGGGGTTCCACCGTCTGGTCTGGTGTCCGAAATGCACCCCCGCTTCCAGGAGGGATTTCATTGTGATCGGATCCAGAGTGGCTGGCGCGCCCGTCTCAATACCGGCCGGGCGTTCTGGGGCCTGTACCATAAGCTTGTCCTGCCTTGCGTTCGTAAAGTAGTCTGTTTGGCTTGCCAAGTATAGCACAGGGTAAAATCAGCGGCAAACGTCCAGTTCCCCGGTGGTCTATCCGTTCGAAATTCACGACTGACAATCTGAAGGGCGCTCTAATTTTACGCATACAGTACCGTTTATTGCGCGAACTTGACAGTTTTCCGGCTATGGATGCGCAAGGTATAATCGCATAAAGTCGACAGATCGGCATGATCTGCGGTATTGCGTCGGAACGGAAAAGGGAGGCAAAGGACGATGACTCAACAAGCAATGCACGCGCAAATGGGCGGCTCAACCGGCGGAGGCGAGGAGTTGATACCCGCGGGGGCCGTAACCTTCGGATTGGTGTACAGGACGGATGTGGGAGCGATGAGCGACGAGGGCATCTGCATCCACGTGTACGGAAACGACGTTGAAGGCGACGACAAGGAACTTTTGAGGTTCGACTGTTTCCGAATCGGGCCGCACTATCACTACCGGAACAAGACGATTGACAAGAATGAGCGTTTGGAGCTGGACTTCACCGCTGAAGGCGATTCGCTGGCGTGGACGCTGGATAAGATCCAGAACCGGCTGCCCATCATGCTGCTGCGCTGTGAGGCGGAGTCCACGGCGCGAAGCGTGGACCAGCGGGACATTGAAGCGGCGCTGCCTCACATCGTCGCTTGGGCCGAGACCAAGACCCACAACCGTGGGTAGGCGGGCGGATCTCAAACACAGGCGGATCTTTAGACGGGATTGGCTCAGGTGGGCCGAGCCCGTCTTTCATTTTGGTATTACAGCAGTCCCGCCCAACCGAAAGCCCATCCCAGGACGCCGGGGGCGCGGAAAAAAACCACCCCGCCGCGGGGCCGAAAAAAACAACACCCCCCCCAACGACAACCCAAACAAACAACCCCCCCCCCCCGGGGGGCG
>VXOG01000068.1:45841-52020 GCA_009840165.1 Chloroflexota bacterium | reverse complement strand
GGGGGGCCGCCCCCGTTTTATATTTTGTTATAACACCACCCCCCCCAAACCAAACCCCCACCCCCGCCCGCCGGCGCCAAAAAGCCCCCGCGCCCCCGGGACTCGGAAAAACATCACCGACCCGAAGGACAGCAACGCAATCACTGCCCCGCCGGCGCTGGGGTCGGCCCGTTCCCACAGCAGGAACACCACGCCCACCACCAGGCCGATGGCCGTGGCGTTCACTCCCATCAGCGCTATCCTCACCCAGGGATAGCGCCGTACCTGCTCCCAGAATGGCAGCACCCCGAAGATTATCAGCGCTCCCGGCAGGAAAAGGCCCACAAAGGCCAGCATCAATCCAGGAACCCCGCCGGCTACCGCCCCCAGGTAAGCGCTAAAGCTGAAAAGCGGGCCGGGCAGGGCCAGCATCAGCGCCAGCCCGTCCAGGAACTGCTGCTCCGTTACCCAGCCGGGTTCCACAACTTCCGCGCTGAGCATGGGCAATACCACCTGTCCGCCGCCAAAAATCAGCGCCCCGGTACGGTAAAAGGACTCCAGGATTTGCAGCCATGACCAGTCCAGCGCCAGCCGCGCCAGGATCAGCCCGGCCAACAGTCCGAAGAACAACAGCAACAGTACGACGCCGGCCACCCGGGAAATTCCCAGGTTGTCCAGCGGGACGCTCCCCGATCGGTCAATCGTATCGTGTCGTTGTGATCGCAGGGCCACCGCCGTTACCACACCTCCCAGCGCCAGGGTAGCCGGAAAGGCCCACGGCTGGCGCACCAGTACGGTTACCACTGCCCCCAACAGCATCAGGCCCATGGTCAGCCGCGTGTTGACAACTGCCACGCCCAACCGCCAGGCCGCTACCGCCACCAGGGCCACCGTGGCCGGCTGCACTCCGTCCAGCCACCGCGGACGTCCTCCTTCGTCCAGGAAAGTCGCCACACCCAAGCCGGCCAGGGCCATGATCGTCGCCGCCGGATACAGGAAGAGCAGAAAAGCCAGCAAGCCACCCAGCGGCCCGGCCCGCGCCGTGCCCACGGCCACCACCATCTGCGTTGAGGTAGGGCCGGGCAGTCCCTGCCCCAAACCCAGAAGCTCAACAAAGCGCTGTTCGTCCAGCCAGCGCCGCCGCGCCACAAAACGTTCCTGAAGCAGCGCGATATGGGCCTGCGGCCCGCCGAAGGCTATCCAACCCAGGGGCAGGAAAGCCCAGGCTACCTCGCCCAGCCTGCGAGCCAGCGAGGGTGTGATCTCAAGGTCAGAGTTTGCAGTGAGTTCTTCCATCCTGATTATCTAGAACAGCACGATCGCCGCTCTCCAGAGCATCATGCAGCCCGATGCGGTGAGCAGGGAACCCATAATCAGCAGCAACAGGTTCACGCTGATCCGGCCCGTAAATTTGGCGCCCATATAGCTGCCCACCACTGCCGGCGCCAACAATATTATCAAGAGCAGCAAGTCTGGCCGAGTGTGCAGCACGTGGCCCAGCCATCCCAGCGCTCCCATGGTCATACCGATGAAAAGGTTACTTCCGGCGGCAATACGCGGATCAACCCGCAGTATCCTGATAATCAGGGGGAGCCTGACGGAACCCAGCACCAGGCCGATCGCGCCAGCCAGCAGTCCGATGCCAAAACTCGCGGCCACTCCACTGACCGTTCGCGCAACCGTGAACTGTCCCGCCGAACCCTCCAGTTGATCATCTCCCGGCTGGTTCGAGCGGGCGTCGCGGCGGCGCCGGTATGCCAACAGCGCGAGTTCTATACCTTGCCAAAGGATCAAGACTCCTGCGATGGCAATGAGCAGGTTAACCGGAGCCTGATTGCTGAAATAACCGCCCAGGAACCCGGCTATAAACGCGGGCACACCAATTATGACAACCAACAACAGCTTGACCCGTCCGTCTCGGAAATGACGATAACTGCCGGTAACGCCGACGACGCTGCTGACAAAGATATTGGCGCTGGCCGCGACGGGCAACGGCACCCCGAGCATCAGCATTGCGGGCAGGCGCATGGTGCCCAGGGACAAACCGATCAGCCCACCCAGTAGGCCGATGACGAGCGACAGCGCAAGCAGCAGCGCGGCCAGCCAGACCGCCAGATTTGAGGGCAATCCGAAATCGGAGAGAAGCATCGTCGCACCTCCCTACCTGACCCGGACCTATGCCGGACAGTTTGCCCGTCAGGGCTGGCCCACCGCCTCGGCGACGCCAACTTCCTGCATCAGCTCGGTGATCTGCCGCCAGGTTTCATCCTCGATAAAGATGCCGTTCTCGCGCCGCTGCAACTCGGTGCGGTACTCGATTTCGCCGGGGTAATAGACCTCGCTGAAACCGGAGGCCGGCGGCGATGTTTTCACGAACTCGGCGAACTCGGTCATTTCCTGCTTGAAGTCTTCCAGTGGCCGGAACTTGGACACGTCGAAGACGGCCAGGAAACAGCCGTCGTTGTGGCGAGCCTGGGGGTCGATGCCGAAGCCCAGGCCGGTTAGCAGGCCGGAGAACATTTCGACCATGAACGAGAGACCGAAACCCTTGTGGCCCTGATCCGCGCCAACGGGCAGGATGGCTCCGCCGGCCGCGTAGTCGTTGGGGTCGTTGGTAGGATTGCCGTCCTTATCCACGATCCAGCCGGTGGGCACCTGCTCGCCCCGGTTGCGGGCGAGGCCAATTTTGCCGGCGGCGACGGCTGAGGTCGCCATGTCCAACAGCACCTGCCCGGGCAGATTGCTGGGTACGCCGATGCAGATGGGGTTCGTGCCCAACCGTCGGGCGCGCCCTCCGAAGGGGGCAACCGCCTTGGGGCCGGCGCCGGAGTCGGCGGTGAGGATGGCGATCATGCCCTCCTGGGCGCAGATGGTGGGGTAGTCGCCGAGGCGTCCGATGTGGCTCTGGCGGCGAATCGTAAATGCCGCGACGCCGGATTGTTTGGCTTTGTCTATAGCCATGCGGGTGGCTCTTTCGGTCACCACAAAGCCGAAGCCCCAATTACCATCGACTACGGCTGTGGTTGGGGTCTCGCTAAGCACCTCAAAGGGTGCGCCAGGAACGATGTGCCCGCGGTCAATGCGCTCGCAGTACTCGGGTATGTGGATGCAGCCGTGCGAGTCGTGGCCAACCAAATTGGCCTTCACCTGGTGAGCGGCGACGATTTCGGCTTCATCGGGCGGAGTCCCCTTGGCCTGGTAGATGGCGGACGCAGCCTTGTGCAGATATTCGGGAGTAAAAGTCGGCATGGGACAGCCTCCGTAGCTTGAGGAAATTGCTGGCAATAATGCCGCAGATTGTAGCAGGAAATCACGCCAGGTTTCTGTCCCTACAATTCCTTCTCGAAGTAATGCCGGCTGGCGCCACCCTCATAGCCTTGGGACACTCCAAACCGGCGGTATCCTCGTCGTTCGTAAAACTCCGGTGCCTGGAAAGACATCGTGTCAACCAACGCCGCGGTGCAGCGCAGTTCCCTGCCCCGCTCCGCCACCCAATCCACCAAGCGACTGCCCAGCCCCCTGGACTGGTAATCCGGATGCACCCACAGAATTCTGATGTGGATCTTGCCCCAGTACGCCGTGCCTACAATACCGGCCATGACCCTGCCCGAATCGACAAAGACGGCGCGAACAGGAATGGTGAAGCGGGTGGAGGCCAGGCCCGCATTGTAATCGTCCAAGCCACGCTCAACCGCTACCAAATGCTCATCGGTGGGGTTCGTAACGAATTCCATGTCGCACCGGTTATTCTCCAACTGACAATTTCTCCCTTGCCCCTTCGCTCCTCCCATCCTTACCATATTAGCTATCCCACCTGCGCAACTCCACCACGGTTGGCCCCTGGCTACTCATGTAGCCTGCAGCTTGCTTATGGTGAGCCTGTCTAACCAATAGCCCGTCTGATGGCCAACTCTAAGCTCACCCAAATCCTCCCACCAGCCCGCCAAAACCATCATTATCGCCCCCAAAACCGCCCCGATTTACTCCTACCTCCTACCCCAACGTCCTACTCAAATGAGCCGAAATGAACGGAAATGAGCGGGATTCCTCAACATCGGCGCTATCCCTACCACCCCCGTCATTCCCGCGAAAGCGAGAATCCAGGAACATCCTGCTCCCACCAACGTTCTGGAATGCCGGTTTAGACAGATAATCTAGTGGCCCTGTACACTGCCACCGTCATTCTTGAGAATGTGGAGGGACACTATATGAAGGCCGTGTACATCAACGAAACCGGCGGTACCGACGTGCTCACCTACGGCGACCGGCCCGACCCGGAAATCGCTCCCGGCGAAGTCCTTATCCGAGTCGGCGGCAGCGCGCTGAATCACCTTGACCTGAATCTCCGAGCGGGTAACTGCAACCGTTTTCCGCACATCCTGGGATGCGACCTCGCTGGCGAGGTGGTGCAGATCAGTCCGGATGCCGGCGCCGACCTGAAAGTGGGCGACCGGGTTTTGGTGGACAATCGGGTGAAATGCGGTGGCCTGAACCTGTGTGCGGAGTGCGCCGGCGGCCACGACCAGTGGTGCCTGCGCCAGCAGCGCATCGGTGTTGACCTGGACGGCGGACACGCCGAATACGTGGTGGCGCCGGCCGTCAATGCTTATACCATCCCCGACGAAATGTCCTTCACGGAGGCCGCGGCCCTGCCCATCGCTCTGCACACGTCATGGCACTGCCTGATCACCCAGGCCAAGCTGCAACCCTGGGACGATGTTCTGGTGCAGGCCGCTGGCTCCGGGGTCGGCAGCATGGGCATCCAGATCGCCAAGATGATGGGCTGCCGGGTCATCACCACTGCTGGCAGCGACTGGAAGCTCGAAGAAGCCATGAAGTGGGGGGCCGACGAGGTCATCAATTACCGCGAGGTGGACAGCGTCAGCGAACGAGTGAAGGAGCTGACTGACGGACAGGGCGTTGACGTGGTGTACGACTGCGTGGGCGCGGACGTTTGGCACGAAAACATGCTTTCACTGAAGCACGAGGGCCGGCTGGTGATCACGGGCGTAACGTCGGGCAGCCGGACGCCCATGGACCTGTCCATTCTGCACGGGAGGCCGTTACATCTGATGGGGAGCGGCGGGCGCAGCCGGCGCACCATGGCTGACGCCATGAAGATGGTTCAGCAGGGGGCGCTGCGTGGCATCGTAGGCCGCACCTTCCCGCTGGACGGCGTCGCGGAAGCGCACCAGGTGATGCGCGATCGGGATTTTTACGGCAAGCTGGTCATCGAGCACTGATCAACCGATTGCAGGTGATACAATAACCCGCGCCAACACGGTCAAATCATCAATTCCACGGAGGCAGTTCCGCTATGAGAATCGCTCGCTACATCGCCCACGGCTCCGAGCATTACGGCGTCGTTGACGGCGACAACGTCACCGCCATCGACGGCAGCATTTTTGACGATGAAATCAAGCTGACCGACCATATTCACGCGCTGTCCGACGTCAAACTGCTGGCGCCCGTGATGCCGGGGAAAATCCTGGCTATGGGTCTCAACTACACCAGCCACGTCGGCGACCGGCCCGCGCCCGAATACCCGATGATATTCCACAAGACGCCCACCAGCGTAATCGGTCCCGACGACGCCATCGTCCGGCCCAAGGAAGTCCAGCGTTTCGACGCCGAGGGCGAGATGGTCATCGTCATCAAGGACAAGTGCCGCAACGTGTCCAAAGAGGACGCTTTGAACCACATCCTGGGCTATACCTGCGGCAACGACGTCAGCGCCCGCGACTGGCAGCAGAAGGACCGCCGGGAAAACAACTCGGACTGGTGGCGCGCCAAGTCCGCTGATACCTTCTCCCCCATGGGGCCCTGGATCGAAACTGACGCCGACCCGGCGGCCCAGCACCTCCGCACCCGCGTCAACGGCAACGAGGAGCAGAACGAGACCACCGATCACCTGCTCTTCGACGTGCCCACGATGATCGAGTTCATCACCCGCTACGTCACACTGGAGCCGGGCGACTGCATTTTCACCGGCACTCCCGGCACCACCCAGGATATGGCTGACGGCGCCATCTGCGAGATCGACATCAGCGGCATCGGCGTGTTGCGCAACCCGGTCAAGCTTGAGTCGTAGGACTAACGCCCGTACATTGGGTACAAAATCGGGGCGGGGTTGAAACCCCCCCCAGATGGTGTTTGAGGCAAGCCCACGCAGAGCGCGGCCCGCGGGGGCCCGGGTGGGG
>VXOG01000068.1:0-45831 GCA_009840165.1 Chloroflexota bacterium | reverse complement strand
CCACACCCGCGCACGGGGCGGCGCCCGAACCCGGTCCAAGATTCTTCCTATTAAAAACCCCCCTTACATTGTTAAAAAACGGGGGGGGGTATCAACCCCCCCCCCTACTCTTCTTTCAGCACTCCCAACGAAGAGCGAGTCCGTCGTGGACCGCTGTCGGGCGGCGCTAAAAGGGGTAACGGACGGGGGACTGCACTTGTTCCGGCGGCCAGACCACCACCTTTCGCCCATCCTGTCTTTGCACCAGTCCTACCGAGTGTCCAACCTGCCGCCCGGCCTCGTCGATGCGGAAACGACCGTAGAAAGTAGTGGCGTCAAGGTCGGCCGCGGCTTGGCGCAAGGCTTCGTCCTGCACCGCTCCGGATTCCTGCGAGCAGTGTTGGGCGATGAGTCCGGCGGCAAAGGCCTGCGCCATCGGGTAGTCAACCGGCACTCCGGATGCGGTCGCCGCCAGCGACAGGATATGTAACGCTGTATTGGAATCGGGTCCTATGTCGGGCCGGGAGATGCTTACATCAGGTTCCCACTGGCTTGGGCCGATGAACCCGTCGGCTCGCTCCCCCAGTTGAGCGCCAAAATCGTCGATGGGAGTCGCCACGACCACCGCCAGGCCAATGTTGCTCCGGTTCGGCAAGCGCGCCAAAGAGTTAGCGATCAGGACGTCATGGTAGATACGGCCAACCGCCACCACCAAGTCGGGCTCCAAATCGGCCACAGCGCGGGCAATTTCGGCGAACTGCATTTGAGAGGGGCGAAAACGGAGGTCGAGAGCGGTGGTGAATCCCATCTCGTGAGCCGCAGTCTCAACGCTTCGAGCGGCAATTCGCGCGAACGCTCCCGTATCAATGCGAAGAAGCACCAGCTTGCTCGCCTCAGGGTTGCACTGCCGCGCCAATGCCGGCGCTCCCACCAGGTATTGGTCTGCGGGGGTCAGGATGCCGACCACGTTGCGGTAACCTCGCGCGTAGAGCGCATCCCCGGCCCCGCCGTGATTCCACATCAGTTTCCCGTGCGACTCGGCAATCTCCGCGGCCGCGGTCGTCAGGCCGGCAGAGTACGGGCCGAAGAGCAGGTCAACACCATCCTGCACGATAAGGCGCTCGGTATTTCGCTGCACGCCTTCTGCGAGGCTCGCGTCGTCGTAATGTATGACGTTAACTTGGCACGACTGGCCGCCTACGGTCAGGCCGCCCTGCACATTAACGTACTCCGCCCATGCCGTCAGACCCGCCAGGGCCTGCCGACCCTGGGTTGCGAATTGTCCGGTAATAGATGCGGAAATGCCGGCTTTAATCTCGGTGTTTGTCGTCATAACAAGTCACGTTGACACCGTCTCTGGCAATCGGAGCGGCATCGGTCAAATTACGAACGTGGACGGAAGATTCCGAAGCTGCTGGTATATCCGTGCAGGAACGTCGTCCCACTGACCGGGCCGATTTCGCCGTTGCAGAAGAAGCCGCCCAGAGGGACACCGGCCCCTACCTTGTCGTGAAACACCTCGGTGTCGTGGTTGGGGCGTCCGTAGAGGTATTTGCCCCGTCCCAGACATGAGAAGAGCAGCGCGCCATGGGCGGGGTTCTCCCGATTGTCTATGGCGTAGCGCTGTAGGACTGCGGACAGGTCCTCAGCGGAGGTGTCGGCGTCGCGGAGGTGGAACTGCACCAGTTGGCCTTCCTTGAGCATTTCGCCGATAGCCAGGACGCCGCTGCGCTGATCCATACCCATCACATTGCGGATCAGGAAGTCGCCCTGCTGCGGCTGGTCAATTAGCGCGTCCATAACGACGCCGAGGAACAATGAATGCTGCATCAGGTCGCGGTCGCGCTGGCCTGATTGCTGGAAGATGCCGCGCAGCACGTTGATGGGCTGCTCGCCGTCCAGCTCCACCAGGAAGTTGCGGTCACTGCGGGTGATGCGCATGGGTTGTCCGATGGGACGACAACCCTGCGCCACGACGGTCTCAACGACGATGTTGCCGGAAAGAGCAACGCCCACGGCGCCGGAATCGTGGTAATCACGGCCGAGGAAGAGGCCGTTCTGCCGCGCGCCCTGGGCGGCGCTGGCCAGACCGCCGATCTTGGCGGCGGCGGGATAGGCGTAGTCCATGCCCAAGAGCAAGTTCTGGGCCGGGAAGGACATGGGATCAGCTAGCAGCACGAACTGCGGCTCGTCGGACGGATTGATTCCGATGGCGTCGTGCCAGTCGTCAGGCCCCGCGTCCAGGCTGGGTAAGGTGTCGCCTTCCAGACGGATGGGATGGATATTGACGCCCGGCAGACTGGCAACGGTCAGCGACACAGCGGGTTCTTGCTCCACTTCGGAACCGCCGCCGATGATGCCGCCGCCGGAGCAGCCGAGAACGAGCGCCTGCGGGCCGAGCATCTCGCCGACCAGTTCGGGCAGAGCGCTGTAGTCGGAAGCGTACTCGGATGACGCGAAGACCACGGCCAGGTCGGCGGCGGTGTCGCCCAGGGAGGAACGGACGGAAGCGACGCATTCGGACAACGCGGCGCGGAGAGTATTCTGTTGGGATATGGCGGAAGCCCACTGCATGATGCGCACCTCACGGGCTTACGGCGGGAAACCGTTGTGGTTGTGCGCAGTATAGCACAGCGGGCAGGGAAGGTTGACGCCCGCCCTGCCCGGCGGGTATATCCTTAGACGGCGTTTGGTGCGAGCCCGACGCCGCAAACATCACGACGTGATAAATACAGATAGAAGGCAGGTTTCCCCATGTCCGAATTGAGTCCGGCGACGGTGCTGGAGCAGTTGAAGAAGAACGGCGCCACCCACGTGGTGTGGCTGCCCGACAGCGAGACTAATTTCCTGTACGTGCTGATGAGCGAGGAGCCGAGCCTGGATCTGGTGCCGGTGAGCCGGGAGGGTCACGCCTTCTCCACGGCGGCAGGCCTGGCCGCCGGCGGCAAGAAACCCGTGATCCTGATCCAGAACACCGGTATGATGGAGTCGGGTGACTCTTTGCGCGGCTGGGGTATCGGGATGAACGTACCGGTGGTGATGATGGTGGGTTATCGGGGCTGGACCCGACATGGGGTAATAAACGATACAGCGGCGTTCTACACCGAGCGGTTCCTGCACGCTTTCAACATTAACTACTACTTGGTGGAGTCTGACGAGGACGCCGACCGCATCTCCACCGCTTTTGACGAGGCTCACCGGGACAAAAAGCCGGTTGCGGTGCTAGTGGGGGACGAATACCACGGGTTCAACGTGAGCCGTTAGCCAACGATACCCTCTCCCTTGACGGGAGAGGGCTGGGGTGAAGGTGAAAGCCTTTGCCCAAAGGAAGTGACCGACATGATGAAGACGGCGGAAATGCTGGAAATCTTCAAGCAACATCGCGGCGACGCCGTGGTGATACCCGGGCGCGGCGGCCGCTTCTGGGTGGAACTGAGCGACCAGCCGGACCGTGACCTTCCGTTGGGGGATCCCGCGATGGGGGGCCACGCTTCGTTTGCGCTGGGTCTGGCCCTGGCGATACCGGAGCAGCGGGTCGTGCTGTTCGACTCTGAAGGCGACGTGCTGATGGGTATGGGAGCGCTCCCGACCATCGCGGAGAAAGCACCGGCCAACCTGTACCATTTCATGCTGGACAACGGCGTGTACGCCACCACGGGCGGGCAGCCGGTGCCCAACGCCGAGCAGATGGAGTATGACGTGGTGGCCCAAGGCTGCGGATACCCGGCGACATATGCCATTGACAACCTGGAGGACTTTGCGAGCCAGATCGAGGAGATATTGGGCCAGCCGGGGCCGGTGTTCGTAGCCCTGAAGATCGACCCTGAGATCATCAACGAGCCGATCAACGCACGCCCACAATGGCAGCGGAAGACCCGTAACCAAGCGGTAGCGGACATGCAGGCCGAGTTGGGAATACAACCGTTGGCGTAACGGAGTCTTGCCAATTGTCAGAAATCGTATATTCCTACCGCAGCACACTTTACGCCGCTTGTGCTAGTTTGGTTTTGACTTACCCGGCTGTACCTACCGGCCGCGCCCGGGGTCCGAAAATCGCCCGGCAGGAACCTTAGTATGACGACCACGACCACAGGCAGCACAAGCTACCACACCTTGGTTGGAAACGCCCTGCAACTGTTGGGCGCTGGCTTGGGGCCATACATAAGCGTCAGGCTGCGCGCCGCCGCTGGCCGGGGGCATTACGTTCCCGACGATGTTGATACCTTTGGCGACGTGGAAGGCGACGTGGCCGTGATGTTGCGGGTGATGGCGGCAGGCTGGAACGAGATTTTCCGCGATCACCTGGGCCCGGTCGAGCGAAGCCTCGTGTCCGAAATCCGTGAAACCCGCAACCGCTGGGCGCACATGGAGTCCTTTAGCGAAGATGACTTGGACCGGGCGCTGGATTCCATCGGGCGGCTGTTGACAGCAGTGGGCGCGCACGTGGAAGGAAACCGCGTCGACCAAGCGAAGCACCGACTGCGACGCCGGCGGTACGGCTCCGACCAAACTGCCGCAGCCTCAGTTGGGGAAAGGCCGGAACCGGGCGTAGTAGCGCCTGAACCGGAGCGCCGGTCCACGGAACCGGCGCCACCGGTCGCAATGCCTCCTACTCCAGGGGTAGATGGCGGGGCACGCATGGAGACCCTGGTCAAAGAGGGCATATCGTGCCGGCAGCAGGGTAATTTCCAGATGGCGATCGCCAGTTTCGGAAAAGCCATCAGCATCAACCGGGAACATCCGGATCCGTGGTATCACCGCGCCCTGACCTGGGGACACATGGGGCAATTTGAACGGGCGATCAACGATTTCAACCGAGTAATATCCCTGGACAACAGCTTTGCCGACGCCTACAACGGACGCGGCTACGCACAATTTTGTCTGGGGGATGATCCGAAGGCCATCGCCGATTTTGAGGAAGCGATAAACTTGGCCCCCGACGATGAGTTGACACGCGCAAATCTGGAAAAAGCGCGAAAGCGCTGGGCAGAGCGCGGCGGGGGTTACTAGCCCGGCTAACTCATTTCGCCCAGGAATTCGCGCATCCGGTCAACACACCACTCGGGGTAGATCACGTTGACGCCGTGCCCTAGGCCGGGCCACGTTACCAGCCGACTGTCGGGAATTTCGGAAGCCATGAATTCCTGCTGCTCCATGCTGGTGGTCAGGGACTCGTCACCCGTGAGTAGAAGAGTTGGTACGGTTATGTCCTTGAGGTGTGGTCCGAAATCAAGGCTGTCCAAGTAGCTATGCAGGGCCTGGCCGATTTCGGCGGGCGTCTTGTCCATCTCCGAGATGTACCAGTCCTTCAGACCTTCGGCGGCATGGCGCATATCGAGGCGGAAATTGATGGTGGCGGCGGACCAGGCGCCGATGCCGCCCTGCTCCATGGTAGCCAGCCAACTGCCCCCCGGTGTAGCATTTTCGCGGCGGGTCAGACGGCAGGGCGAGTTGCACAGCACCAGGGCGCGGCAACGGTCGGGATAGTCGTGGGCGAACTGCATACCCATGATGCCGCCGAAGGACTCGCCAACGTACACCACCCGCTCCGCGCCGGCGTCGTTGAGGATGGCGATCAGGTCAGCCATCAGGGTATCCAGGGTGGGTTCATAGTGGTCGGGGTCGATGGTTGACCGGCCCATGCCGCGCATGTCGGGACGTATGACTCGGTACTCGCGGCCCAGCAGGGGCGGCCAGTTGTACCAGAAATCGCCGTTGCGGGAGAAACCGTGCTGGAGCACGATGGCATCCGGGGAACCTCGCCAGGGGTCGGTGAAGTCGTCGAGGTAGTAGTGCAGTTGGGCGTTGCCGCGCTGGATGGTGGGCATGGGTGACCTCGTGCGATTGCGGTTTGGGCTGGTATAGCATACCCTTGCCGTAGTAGCAATTTGGCTCAACGACGCCGGCGTACACCGAGGGGCGACGCATGCGTTCGCCCTGCACCACACACCTACCAATCGGAGAACCGGGATTATGGTCAGCGCATTTGCGTCAGCCGCCTTGTCACAGTCGGAGATTCAAAAACGATTGGATCGGCTGTTGAGCGACATTCACGCCGCCACCCAACAGCAGATTGGCTATCCAGTAAACCAGGACTTCGACTATTCAGCGCTGCTCCCTTTCCTGGACTACTCAATCAACAACGTCGGCGACCCGTTTTATCCCAGCAATTTCTGGGGCAACACCCACGAAATCGAGCGAGAGGTCATCGCCACGTTTGCCAGTCTGATGCACATTCCGTCAGAAGAGGCGTGGGGTTACGTAACATCCGGCGGCACCGAGGGGAACATGTACGGCCTGTACCTGGCCCGCGAGTTGTTTCCCAACGCGATGTTCTACTTCTCCGAAGAGACCCACTACAGCGTGCTCAAAAACGTGCGGGTGTTGAACGCCCGCCACATCATGATCCGGCGCCAGGACAACGGAGAGATCGACTATGATGACCTGGAGGCGATGATACGGGTCAACCGCGACGTTCCCGCCGTAATAATGGCCAACGTGGGCACCACCATGCGCGGCGCAGTGGATGACATCGCCCGCATACGCGATATTCTGCGCGATCAGGCGGTCACCAGCCATTACATCCACGCCGACGCCGCGCTGAGCGGAATGATCCTGCCTTTCGTCGATGACCCGCAACCATACGGATTTGACGCTGGCATCGACAGCGTGTCGATCAGCGGCCACAAGCTGATTGGCGCGCCGTTGCCCTGCGGGGTAGTGTTGACGAAGCGCCCCTACGTGGAACGGGTCGGACGCGCTATTGAGTACGTCGGTGTTGAAGACACCACCCTCTCCGGCTCGCGCAACGCGCTGGCCCCGTTGATGATATGGCATGCCTTCGCGCAGCACGGCTACGAGGGTTTTCGCAACATCGTTGCCGGTATGCTCGACACCGCGGAGTATGCGGTTGGGCAGTTCAACGAGCGGGGAATAGCCGCCTGGCGGCACAAGAATTCGGTAACCGTAGTATTTCCGCGCCCCCGCCGGGAGGTTTTTCGCAAGTGGCAGATGGCTCCCGAGGGCGAGATCGCCCATATCATCACAATGCCACACGTAACCCGCGGGATGATCGATGAACTGGTCGCCGACTGTGCCGGTTGATCCGCGCTTTTCCGTCTTCGCCGCGCCGGACAGGAGAAAATCGTTATGAGCCAGGTGAACCACGTCAGCCGTATAATCGTGATGGCCCGGGACGAAGTCGGCGTCATTGCCGACATCAGCCAGGCGCTGGCCGACGAAGGCATCAACATGGAATCGATCAACGCGCAGGTGGTCGGGGAAGAGGTCACTATTGTCCTGACTGCGGACCGCACCGATCGCGCGCTGTACATACTCAACCAGGCAGGTTTCAAGGCAGTCAGCGACGATGCCTTGGTGCTCCGGCTGCCCGACGAGCCGGGCGCCCTCGCCGGTGTCGCCGGCAGCCTTAAGGAGGCCGGCGTCAACATCGAGAGTATGCACATCCTGAGCCGCCAGGCCGGCTACGCGATGATTGCCCTCAAAACCGATAACCGTGCCGAGGCCATGGCCGCTATCGGCAACGAGGTTATTGTCTGAATAGGGAGGGAGCACGATGCCAGCGCGAACTGGAGCCGAATACATCGCCGGTCTGCGCGACCGAGCCGCCGACATTTACATCGGCGGGGAGAAGGTCGCCGATGTTACGCGACATCCCGCCTTCGCCGGTGGCCTGCAAACGGTTGCTGGCCTGCTGGAGATGCAGCACGATCCGGCGACGCGAGATGAGATGACGTACACATCACCCAGCACCGGCGACCCGGTGGGCCTGTCGTTTATCATGCCGCGCAACGCCGACGATTTGGCGCGCCGGCGCAAGATGATGCGGAACTGGGCCAAATTCTCCTGCGGCATGATGGGCCGCACGCCCGATTTCCTGAACGTAGCAGTCATGTCAATGGCAGCGGCGGCGGACTATTCCGGGCAGAACCGCCCGGAGTTCAAGCAGAACATCCTGGACTACTACGAGTACATCCGGGAAAACGACATCGTAATGACGCACACGCTGGTGAACCTGCAACGCAGCCGGTCAGTGGGCGCAACCCCCTTCGACGACCGTACTGAAGTAGCGTTGTCAGTGGTCAAGGAAACCGACGCCGGCATCGTGGTACGCGGTGCGCGGGTACTGGCCACATTGGGGCCACTGTCGGACGAGATCGCCGTGTATCCGGCGCGGACGCGACGGGTGCCCGCCGGCGAGGAAGGCAAATACGCTTTTGGTTTCGCCATTCCATGCAATACCGACGGCCTTAAGTTCCAGTGCCGGGACACTGTTGACCTGGGGAGGTCGCATTTTGATCATCCGGCCGGGAGCCGGTTTGAAGAGATGGACGCCATCGTGTTCTTCGACAACGTGCTGGTGCCGTGGGAGCGGGTGTTCCTGTACAACGACGTGACGCTGTGCAACCAGTGGGGCGAGCGTACCAATCGCAACGCCCACACCGGGCATCAGGTCGTGACCAAGAACGTGGTGAAGTGCGAGTTCATGCTGGGGTTGGCGACCCTGATGGTGGACACGTTGGGATCCGGGGAAGTGCCGGCAACACAGCACTTGATCGCCGAAATCATCGAGAACCTGGAGATAACCAAGGCGCTGCTGGCGGCATCGGAGGCGCAGGCATCCATCGACGAATGGGGGATTTTCTGTCCCGACTACCGGCCCCTGTTGGTGGCGCGCAAAAAGATGATCGACATGTACCCCCGAATGACGGAGATACTGCACCTGCTCGGCTCCAGCAGCCTGATGGCGCTACCGGCGGAGGCGGATCTGAGCGGGCCGCTGGCCGAGGACATTCATCGCTACATGGACACTGACACAACTACCGCAGAAGAACGCATCCGCCTGTTCCGGCTGGCGTGGGACGTTTCGTGCAGCGCGTTCGGCAGTCGCCAGACGTTGTACGAGCGTTATTTCGGGGGCGATGGCGCGCGCAACGCGGCCCTGCTGTATCAGATTTACGACCGCAGCGCGCAGCGAGACATGGTAGAGGAATTTCTGAACCTGGAGTAATGAATGCCACGTAGGGGCGAATAATTATTCGCCCCTACTGAGAGGGGAGGAATTTGTGATCACAGTCGCCGAAATCAACATCGCGCCGGTCAAATCCATGGCGTTGGTTCCATTGGAATCCGTTAACCTCGAGCTGGGCGGCATCCAGGACGACCGACGTTTTTACCTGGTGAACCAGCACGGGCGGCTCTTGACGCGGCGGCAGGTGGGCAAATTGGCGCAGCTCTCGGCGTCCTGGGACGCCGGCGCGGAACAACTTACCATCCGCTTTCCGGACGGAACCATTCTGGAAGGCAAACCCGAGCTGGATCGACCCGTATGGACGATAGTGTGGGGCCGACGGGTGCGCGGGCGGGCGTTACAGGGTGATTGGATGCAGGCCATCAGCGAGTTCTGCGGTCAACCGGCGATGCTGATGATGTCCGACTTGCCGTGCCAGGTTTTTGACGAGTTTCCGGTCTCGGTGCTGTCGCGAGCGTCGGTAGAACGGCTTTCGGCGGAAATGGGGATGTCCGACGACCAGTGCCTTGCCACTGACCGGTTCCGACCGACGCTGCTGCTGGACGGATGCGAAGCCCACGAAGAGGACGGCTGGATGAACCACACCTTGGTGGTCGGCGATGCCGTGGTTCGCGTCCTAGCTCCCGACCCGCGATGCGCCATAGTTGACCAGGACCCCATCACCGGGGAGACGGACGCCGAGGTCGTTAGGTCCATACTGGGTTATCGCCCCAACCCGTTGGCTGGCTATTTTGGAGTGTACGGTATAGTGGAAAAACCCGGCGCAGTGCAGGTAGGGGACACCGTAACCTTGAGGATGGACGTGATGCCGGAGCGGTTTGTTGGTTTGCCGGTATAACCCTTAACCCAATAGAATGTGAAAAACTCGGGCACGCCGCGGGGCGCTATGTTGACCCGGAGGGATGGCGGAATCATGCGAATGCCGGGACAACGCCGGAGCCAGGAACCTGATGAAGTAGGACAACGGGCCGGGCTGTTCGCCGAGTCCATCAGGGACGGCGATATGGATCTGGCATGGTCGATGCTGTCCAAGGAAACGCGCGGGATGCGAATGGGCGTGTGGGCAACCCGCCTGAGCATAGACATGCAGATCGCATACCGGGCAGCCTACGACTCCAGCCACCCCATGCGGACATCGCTGCTGGACGACTTTCGCACCACGGTATTGCGGCTGTGGCCACTTGAAGACCTATCGGATTTGGCAGCGGCGCCGACCCGCTACGTTGACGACGTGCATGCCTTCGTGTTCCTACCCTTCGGAGTAACGGACGAAACGGTGGTGCAGCGCAGCACGCTGATGTCGGGGTTGATGATTCCTATGCTGTACGAAGATTCCCAATGGCAGGTTGACCTGCCCGGCTGGCGATTCCTGGATACGTCGGGTACCGGCGGCAATGGCTAGAAAGCGGAGCCGCACGCGCACGCGCGGGGTGCAGAGCAACTCTTCCACGCCCGCCAACGAAAAACGCGCCAACCCGGCAGTAAAACCCGGGCTGACCCAGGGGCGCGGCAATCCGAACGACTCCGAGTGTGCGTTGTGCGAACGCGCGGTGGAGCGCTTCACGGTACACCACTTGGTGCCGCGCGCTCGAGGCGGCAATCATGGCCCCACGGCGCGGCTTTGTTCCACTTGCCACCGGCAGGTTCACGCGATGTTTTCTGAGACAACGCTGGCGGAGGAGCTGTACAGCGTGGAGCTGTTGCGGTCCAACCCCCGCGTCGCATCATTTTTGAACTGGATGCGGAAACAGCGAGGCGCAGCGTTCCGTGTTCGGAGGGCTAGGGACCGAGGTTAGGTCGAGCTCATAGATGTTATGATTCGGGAAAACAGCAGGCGCAACAGGTTATGGCAAAGCGAACAGAATTCTCGACTCAACAGGTTGCGGACGCAATTAGGACCGGTTTGCCCAATCGCCCGGACGTAGTCTTGGCCCAAACCGAAGCATCTGAGTTGGCGGTAATTTCCCGAGAAAGCCTGAGCCACTACAGGGAGCATGTTCAGGAGAGCATCGCAGTTGGAGATTATCGCCAAGCTGCCGAAAAATCCTGGGGGGCTTTCACCCAAACGATCAAGTCAATCGCCGCTGACCATGGCTATCGAGTTCGCAGCCACACTAATATCATGCGCGTTTCGGAGAAATTAACGGCGTTGGTTCTAGCTACTGACCCTGAGACCGGGGCAATTTTGGACGAGGGGACAAACTCAGCCCATAGTATGCACATCCACTTTTACGAGAATGATCTGCCTGACGAGACCGTAGTGCGCAGAGCGAACAGCACCTCAACTATTATCGACCTGTTGCAAGAGCTATTTGCGCCAGAGGACGCAGCGTCATGACAACGACCACGGAGACCGCCGATGTCGTCATCATCGGCGGCGGCGTGATGGGTTGCAGCATCGCCTGTAACCTGGCGTTGACGGCCAACGACCACGGACTGCGGCGCATCGTGCTCCTGGAGCGGGACACACTGGGCAGCGGTTCCACTGGACGCAGCAGCGGCGCCATACGGATGCACTATTCCACCGCGGTCAACGCAGAACTGGCGTGGCGGAGCCTGCACATCTTCCGCAACTTTGGCGACATCATCGGCGGCGACTGCGGCTACATCGAAACGGGCTACTTGGTATTCGCCGGCGCCGATGACCTGGACACTTTCCGCAGCAACATCGCCACCCAACAGTCTGTCGGAGTGATTACTGACATCATCGGAGCCGCCGCCGCCGCCGGCCTTGCGCCCGGCTTCGCCGTCGAAGACGCCGCCGCCATTGCGTACGAACCATACTCAGGGCACGCTGACGCATCGGGAACTGCCTACGCCTACGCGACGCGGGCGAGAGCGGAGGGAGTGTCCATCCGGCTGCAAACGCCAGCGATGGAGATCGAGACCAGCGCGGATAGCAGCCGGGTTGTTGCTGTGCAATCAGTTGACGGCGCTCGAATCGAGACGGGTATCGCGGTGGTCGCCACCGGCCCCTGGTCGGGGAGGTTTCTGGAATCCCACGGCATTGAGGTTCCCGTAGTCGCCACGAGGCATGAGGTGCTGCACTTCCGCCGGCCGCTGGACCTGGTGCCGTACCATCCCGGCGGGGCCGACATCAGTAACCGTATCTACTTCAGACCCGAGGGACAGGAGCTGACCCTGGTGGGCAATGGCAATCACTCCGACGTCGTGGACGACCCGGAGGTGTTCGCTCAACGGGCCAGCCCGGCATTTATCCAGGATGTCTGGCAACGGCTTGCGCACCGCATTCCGCCCATCGCTGACGCCGAACTGGCTGCCGGATACGCCGGACTGTACACCAATACGCCCGACTCGCACCCGATCATGGATCGAATCAATGGCGTTGATGGACTCTACCTATGCACCGGGTTCAGCGGGCATGGGTTCAAGCTGTCCCCTATGGTGGGAGTGCTGATGGCGGAGTTGATCGGAAGGGGTCAGGCCACGACGATGGACATATCGCCGCTGCGGTTCTCCCGATTCGCTGAAGGCAACCTCAACAACGCCGGCTACGGGTTCGACGTGCTGGCATGATCGACACCCCGTCGGGCGAGATGCGCGCTCCCGCGGTCAAAGTCTCCGGTCTCAGCAAACACTTCCGTCGGGTTCAGGCCGTGGACAATGTGTCGCTTACCATACCGTCCGGCGGCGTGTATGGGTTACTGGGACCGAATGGCTCGGGCAAGACGACACTGCTCTCGATGCTGGCCGGGTTCCTGCGACCTACCGCCGGCGAAATCACGCTGCTCGGAGAGTCAGGAACCGCCGGCCTGAGCCAATCTCGCCGTCGCGTGGGGTCGTTGATTGAGCGGCCTATTTTCTGGCCCTTCCTGTCGTGTCGGGACAACCTCAAGTGCCTGCAAGGAATTTACGAATCCGGTGGCGGCGACGCTGAGGTAGATCGGCTGCTCGGCATGGTTAACCTGGACGGAGGGGCTGCCCGACGCAAGTTTCGCGCCTGCTCCACGGGAATGAAGCAACGACTGGGCATCGCGGCAACGCTGCTGGGCAACCCGGCGTTGCTGATCCTGGATGAGCCCACCAACGGCCTGGACCCGGCGGGGATCATTGAAGTGCGCGAGTTGATACGAGCGTTGGCCACCGGGGATGAAACGACTGTTGGCGAACCCAGGACCGTGATATTGGCAAGCCACCTGCTCAATGAAGTGGCGCAAGTATGCGATCACGTTGGCGTCATGGCTCGCGGCAAACTGCTTTACTCGGGGCCGGTATCCGAAATCAGCAGACAATCGCGGGTGCGAGTGAGGAGCACCGACGACGGAAGGGCGGAAAGTGTGCTGCGGTCCGCCGGTTGGGAAATCGACGGATCATCCGCCGATGGGCTGGAAGTTGCAACCACTGCCGGAAAGGAATGGGAAATCAGCAGGGAGTTGGCCGGCGCTGGGATTTACATCGCGGAGATGACGGCATTGGGCGGCTCACTCGAAGAGGGGTTCCTGGAAGTCACCAGCGATGTGGAGCGGAGCAGTTGACGTCTTACGTCGCGATTAGCGCTAACACATTTAGGTGGGAGTGGTTCCGTCTGCGCCGTCGCGCCGGGTTCTGGGCCATTATTGGAATCCTCGGGCTGTTCGTGGCTGGCACGCTCGCAGCCACAATCGGGATGCGATTCATCCCTGCCCTTGGCGAGACGATGCCGGCTTACGGGTTCCCTCACGTTGTATTCGGGGTGCTGTCAAGGCTGGCGCCGTTCCTTGGAATCATACTGGCCGGGCTCATCTTCGGAGGAGAATTTGGTTGGGGAACCTGGCGTACTTCGCTGGCGCGCGGTATGCCGGCCAGTCGGCTGATTCTGGTCAAGATACTGTTGGGCGCGGTGGTTCTCCTGGCAATCTGGATCATCGCCTGGTGCCTGGCCGTGTTGGCGGGCCTGGTCATAGGTGAAAACGAGCCGGGGGGCATAATCCGGGAATCCCCCGGTTTTCCTGACGGATGGATCGATGCAGGGTTGCAATTTACCAGCGCATGGCCTGTAGCAGTCACTTACCTTGCTTTGGGAGCGCTCCTCTGCATCATTGGCAGGTCAACGGCCTTCGGTATCGGAGTCGGCATCGCTCTGATCGCTGCTGAAATGATCGGTTATCCGCTGCTCAAACTGGTAGCGGAACTTATTTGGGAAATTTCGCTGCAAGATTACTTGCGTTGGACGTTGCGAGGCGTAACTGGCGGCCTGCTCGGCAACGACGAACCAAAGGGAATAATCTTCCTCCCGGCCGCCCTGGGCTACACCGCGCTGTTCTGCTGCCTGGCTTTGGCGATATTCAACAGGAGGGATTGGGACAGCGGAAACGGTTAGCGTTAGCCGCTGTTAACCCGAGACGCGACGCCGCATGGCCGGTCATCGGATATAATGGCGGCGATAGTAAAGGAACTGGAACCCACAGGCGGACTGCAATGGCTGATGAACAGTGGAACAAGGAAATTTTCAGGCTCCCCGAGAATCACGGCTGGACGGCCAAGCCCGGGAACAATGTCGTGATAGTGGATCGGGGCGCGTTGCGGTTTGAGATCCCTCAGGATTGGATTGCGCAACCGTCCTCCAAGTCCTTCAAACTGGTTGACGGCGAGCCCCCCAACGACGACATGAGCCTGGAGGTGTCCGTCATATACGTGGGTATGGCCGGCTTCGGAGTGAACTGGGACGGTTTGCCGCTTCGGGAAATGATTAAGCAGGTCACGTCGGATACTCCCACCGGATTCACTGCTCAACGCGCTGGGCGAAAGCGGAAACGCGACCGCAACAAGGACAAGTCCGGGCCACCCATGGCCCTCAAGTTCGGCGAGCTCGAAATGGCCTGGATTGAAACCGAGTTCACGGACCCCGTGGAAAAACGGCCGGCATTTTCCCGCATGGTCATCACCCGACACGCCAAATCGTCGATTCACGCCCTGCTCACGTTGTGCTTCTGGCCGGAGGACGCTGAGCGGGCCAAATCGGTTTGGAACGACGTGCTTGGCTCCATCCACATGGGAGAACACTACGACAGCCCGTTCTACGGACCGGACCGAAAGGATACTAAATCATGACCATGTCGCTGGCATCCGCCGGATCAGTAGCCATCAACTCCACCCGCCTGAATGACAACCTCGCCGCGCTGGGGCAGATCGGGAACACCGAGGAGGGTATGCAGCGCGTGGCGTTTTCCGCCTTCGATGTGGCCGGGCGCGACTACGTGATGGAGCTGATGCGCCGGGCCGGTATGACGGTGCGTATCGACGCCGCGGGCAACATTATCGGGCGAGTCGAGGGCAGCGGTCCATCCCTGCCGGCGATAGCCATGGGCTCGCACACGGACACCGTGCCGGCCGGCGGCCAATACGACGGCGCGCTGGGCGTCATTGCCGCCATTGAGGTGGTGCAGGCTTTGGCCGACGCTGGACAGACCACCCGGCACCCCCTGGAAGTGATGGTGTTCACCAACGAGGAGGGCACCGGCTTTCACCGCTGGCTGCTGGGCAGCCGCGCCGTCGCCGGCCTGTGGGAGGCGGAAGACTTTGCCGCCGTCCACGACGACGGGGCGACGCTGGGATCGCGCCTACCCGACATCGGCGGCAACATCTCCCACATCGCGGAGGCGAGGCGCCGGCCTGACGAGCTGGCCTGTTACCTGGAACTGCACATCGAGCAGGGACCGACCATGCACCGGGGCGGCTACCCCATCGGCATCGTTACCGGCATCACCGGGCGCTCCGTCTATCATGTGGACATCGTTGGCGAGGCCAACCACGCCGGCACGACGCCCATGGCCCTGCGGCGGGACGCTATGTCAGCGGCGGCGCAGATCGCCCTCAAGGTGCGCAGCATCGCCGGCGAAATGGAGGTTTGCCGTGTCGGAACGGTCGGCAGCATGGACGTGCATCCCAACGCGGGCAACGTGATACCCGGCCGAGTGCAGATGGGCGTGGAGTTCCGCGACGAGCGCATGGAATCGCTGGCCGCCGCCGAGGTGGAGTTGCGGCGCACCGCCGAGGAGGTCGGCCACGCCGAGCAGGTGGGTATCACGGTCACGGCCCAACGCAACACGCCGTCGGTGCCCATATCAAGCAATATGCAGCAACTGGTGGCGGACGCGGCGGACACCGCCGGACTGGCTCACATCACCATGCCCAGTGGAGCCGGCCACGATGCCCAGGCCATCGCGTCCATCACGCCGGCGGCGATGATTTTCGTCCCCAGCGTCAACGGCGTCAGCCATGCGCCGGGAGAGTACAGCACCCCGGAGGACTGCGCTAATGGAGCCCAGGTTCTGCTCAATGCGCTGCTGCTCGCCGACGCCCGGTAATCTACTGCTATAATCCTGACGCCATGCAACTCTCCGGCGATTACCACTTTGCCAAGCCGCCCCAGGCCGTCTGGGACGCGCTGATGAACCCCGACGTGCTGGCCGGTTGCATCCCCGGCTGTCGCGGCATTGAGCCCGACGGCCCTAACCGTTACCGTGCGGTGGCCAACGTGCGAGTCGGGCCCGTGAGCGGGAACTACACGGCCACGGTGGCCCTGTCGGACCTTGACCCGCCGAATTCCTACACCATGACCATTGAAGGGTCGGGAAACCTGGGATTCGCCAACGGCACGTCCACGGTGAAGTTGACACCAGCGGACGACGGCGGCACCACGGTTCACGTCGATGCCGATACTCAGGTGGGCGGCGCCGTGGCCCGTGTCGGGCAGCGGATGATGGGGTCGGTGGCCAAGGGTATGTTGGACCGCTTCTTCGGGTGCCTGGCCGAATCGGTATAGCGTCAGAATCAGGATTTTCAAGATTTGATGATTTTCAGGATTAGTTGGCATCAATCCTGAAAATCCGCTAATCCGGTGAATCCGAAATTCTGGAGTATGCATTTCAGGGAGAAATTATGCCGTTTGTAGATGACCTCCGCGCCAAATATCACGAGCAGTGGGAGGCCATGGTCACCCACCCCTTCGTCACTGAGATGGGCGACGGCAGCTTGGACATCGCCAAGTTTCGCAATTACTTCCGCCAGGACTATGTGTTCTGCGAGGACTTGGTGAAGCTCACGTCCATCGCCATCGCCAAGGCCGCGCCCGATTACGAAGCCGGCAAGGTGCTCAATGGTTTCCTGACCAATTTCCTGTCCGCCGAGAACGACCTCTTCCTCAACGGTTTCCACGACCTCGGCGTAACTGCCGAGCAGTACCACTCCACCGAAGCCAACCCGGTGACCCAGGCGTTCGGCGACTTCATGGTGCGTACCGCCTTTGAGGGTGATTTCGATGACCTGATCGCGCTGTTCTACGTAACGGAGGGAACGTACCTGGACTGGGCATCCCGCCTGATCAATTCCGGCGCGGAACCCAACAACGCCGTGTACCAGGGTTGGATCGACATCCACAGCCCGGCAGTGCTGGGCGACCTGGTGGACTGGTTCGCCGCGCGTCTCAACGATACCGGGGAACGCGCTGGTGTTGCAGAGGCCGCCAACCTGGAACGCATCTTCCGCACCACGCTCCGCTACGAATACCTCTTCTGGGAAGCGAACTATCACGGACAGCTCTGGCAGGACGAACGCTGATCCTCACCCTCCCCTTGTCATTGCCATCGGCGCGTGGCAACCTTGCCCCCAGCGCAACCTGCGCCGGAGGGACAAGACATGACCACCCATCAAGTGCCCAGCAAGGAAGAAGTTCTGGGCTACCTGAAAGATGACGTGAATTGGGGCCGCTGGGGTCCCGATGACCAGAAAGGCGCGGTCAACATGGTTGACGACGCCAAACGTTTGAGAGCCGCCGGGCTGGTCAAGAGCGGCCAGGCGGTGTCGCTCAGCCGCGAGTTCCCCGTCACGCCGGCCCCCAACAATCCGACGCCGGCGATTCACTATATGCGCAAAGGCCCCCGCGAGCCCGGCGGCGGTATGTCCACCGACTACTACGGCGTGTCTTATCACGGCACCGCCACCACGCACCTGGACGCACTCTGCCACGTGTGGGACCACAACGGGATGTGGAACGGCAAGGACCCGAACGAGATGATCCAGTTCGACGGCGCCAAGTACGGGTCGGTCGAACACTGGAAGGAAGGCATCATCACGCGCGGCGTGCTGCTGGACGTGCCCCGGCATCGTGGGGTCGATTACGTGACCCAGGAAACCCCGATCCATGGCTGGGAGTTGCAGGAAATCTGCGACGCACAGGGCGTACAGATGGAACCCGGCGACGCGCTGGTAGTGTACGGCGGCCGCGAAAAGTGGAACGCCGACGGCAACCCATTGTGGGGCAGCGACCCGACGCTGCGGCCCGGACTGCATGCCTCATGCCTCAAGTTCATCCGGCAGAGCGACTGCTGCGTCCTGGTGTGGGACATGATGGACCACACGCCCAACGGCTACGACCTCCCCTGGTCGGTACACGGCAGCATCTTCGCCTACGGCATCGGCCTGCTGGACAACGCCCTGCTGCAACCCTTGGCCGAAGCGTGCGCCGAGGCCGGACGCTGGGAATTCATGCTCACCATCAACCCCCTGCGCGTAGTAGGAGGCACCGGCTCCCCGGTGAACCCGGTAGCAATCCTCTGAACACCCGCCAAAGCCCCCTCTCCTCAATGGAGAGGGGTTAGCTCCAGACAACAACCACATAGGAGATTTAGAGATGCCACGAGATAGCTTTACAGCAGAAGTCATCCAACAGTTGAAGTGGTATGTTTACAGGCTCATCGATCCTCGCAACGGCGAAACTTTCTACGTCGGAAAAGGGCAAGGGAATCGAGTTTTTGAGCACGTAAAAGGGGCAATCAGCAGTGATGCTGACGAGGTATCAGACCCCAAAATAGCGCGTATCAAGGAGATCCAAGCCACTGGTCTCCAAGTGTCGCATACTATTCACCGGCACGGATTGGCTACCTCTGCTGTCGCATACCAAGTGGAAGCGGCGCTTATTGACGCCTATCCGGGCTTGGCAAACAAACAAGCGGGAAAGGGATCCAGGGATTACGGCTGCCGGCATGTGGAAGAGATCATAGCGGAACTCGAGGCGGAGGAATTTGTGGTTCGAGAGCCCTTGATGTTCATAATTATCAATAACCGGTATTACACGCACTCCGTTTACGATGCAACACGTTTCGCTTGGCCAGTCAGCCCCAAGACAGCCGGAGACTACAACTTGGTCCTCGCCAGCCTGAGGGGTCTAATTGTCGGGGCTTTTCGCCCGAACCAGCCGTGGATTGAAGCCACTCAAGCAAATTTTCCGGGACTGGCGGATACAGACATTCCGGACAGGTGGGGGTTCGTCGGTAAAGAGGCCGAGGACGTTTGGGACGATTACGTAGGGAAACGCGTACCGGCAATCTATCGCAAGAAAGGTGCCAGACTCCCATTTCGGTACTGCAACCCTAAAGATGGATAGCGCCCACTAACAACCATATTTTTGGCGTCAACCCACCGATTTGTAAAGTTGGCAGGTGAGTAAAATCAACGACAATTGCCAGCCTCTATTTGGTCAAGTGAAGGATATTCGTCCCTATCCCCGCTTGTCCGAAACAACCCGTCCGTCCTTGATGACCAGTTGCAACTGCCGCAGGTTGTTAATGTCGTCCAGCGGGTTGGCCGCCACCACAATCAAATCGGCCAGTTTGCCGACCTCAACGGTTCCCAGTTGATCGCCCACGCCGCATAACTCGGCGGCGTTGCGGGTCGCCGCCTGTAGCGTTTGCCAGGTGGTCGCGCCGTCGCGAACCCATAATCCCATTTCCAGCAAGGCGGCGTCCTTGAGCGGCCGTATGTCCGAACCCAGGGCCATTTTCGCGCCGGAGTCCAGAGCGCGTTTGAACCAGTGGGCATGCTCATCGGATGCGGCATCGGCGCGGCATTGCAACTCGGCGACGATATTACGCTGTGCCAGCCATTGCCTCTCGTAGTCGTTCTGCGCCTGACCCTCGGTCAGGTGCGAAATCGCCAGCGTGGGCACGTACCATGTCGGTGATTCGGACAGGGTGGCGATGCACTCCTCGTCCATGATGTACCCATGCTCGACGGTGTGAGCACCCAGCCGCAGCGCCGATTTGACGGCATCAGGGTTCGCGGCGTGAGCCATCACGGGAAACTCGCGCTGGCGGCAGATGGCGAAGGCAGCGGACAACTCTTCCTCAAGCAGGAACGAATGCCAATGCCGGTCCCAGTCCGGCCCCATGATACCGCCGGTGAGGTTGAGCTTGATGTGGTCAACGCCGTTTTTGATCTGTTCTCGGATGGCCTGGACGAAACCGTAGGGGCCGTCGCACTCTCTGGCTTGGCCGGACGTGAGAAAGTGTCCGCCGGTAGTGGTCAGGAAATGCCCGCAGGCGAACACGCGCGGGCCGGGCACGTCGCCCGCGTCAAAAACTCGTTTCCACGCCACATCCATGAAATGCGCCGCGCCTCCGCAGCGCACTCCGGTTACGCCGGCCTCGGTCAGCGCCAGGGAAAGTTGACGGCCGAAGTTCGCCGTTTCCTGGGCCGGCGTGGTTCCCGGCGGAACGGGATAATCGGGATGGATGTGGACGTCCCAGAGGCCCGGCAATAGGAAAGCGCCGGCCAAATCAATGACGCTAGCGTTGACGCCGTATGAAGAACGAGATTGACCTTCGTCGATGTGGGCGATTCGTCCATCCTCGATAACAACCTTGGCGTTGGGAGTAATCACCGGGTTGACAGCATCAATCAAGTTCGCGTTGGTGAGCACTAACGACATACGGTAGGACCTCCGGCCAGATTAACCTGCGGGATCCGGTCATTCGCGCAATTTCGCCAACAATGGAATCGAACGGATTTTGCGCTCGTCCAGGTCCTCCCAGTAGATGCCTCGTGGGCGGGGGAGGCGTTCCCGGTCGCCGGCGCAGCGAATAACTTCGTCCGCCGTAACCACAAAGTCCAGCGGGACGTCGTGCTGGGTCCAGGGCAGTTCTTCATCCAACACCTGCATTGGATGCACCGTCGTGATAACCGGCGTGTCCGGCGTCAGTATTCCCGCCGCCGCTGCCAGGCCGTACTCCAGGTCGGCGAACCCGCCTCCCTTGCCGATCCGCACTCCCGCCCGGTTGACCGCCACCGAACCGGAAATCACCAGATCAACCGGCTGCATTTCGTCAACGTAAACGGGTCGCCCAACTTTGAACGCCCCGGAGATCGTGGACGCCTTCCGGGGATCAACTTCGGGCCGTCCCGGGTCAAGTTCGATAAATACGCGCTCGTCCTTCAATCGCGGCACCGCCATGTACAGCAGCTTCCCCTGCTCCAGCGCGAGTTGACGGAGAGGCCGTTGCGCCTGGTCAGGGTTGCTTTTCACGGCGCGCGCGGCCTGCCACTCCGGCAGCTCTGACACCAGGGCCGCCGCGTCCTCGCAGCCGAGGAAGTGCGGGATCTTGTCGTGCACCGACTTGCCTCGAACGACGCCGGCAGCTTCCAGCGTCGTCCAGACCGCTTCCCGTATGGCCCACTTGTCGCGCATTTGATGCTAGACCATGGCGAATATGGTACGAACCGCGCTCTCCACCGCCGGCTCCTCCGGGCCTCCGAAGATGGCCAACTGTATGGCGGCGACAATTATCAATGGAATCACCGCAATGACGGCAGACAGTAACACCACACCGATGGCGCGTCCTGTGGATTGAAAATCCATAGCTTGGCGGACGGCGACTACTACTGCCGCTACTTGCCAAACTACTCCGACCAACCAGAATAGTCCGCCCACGACAGGAACAAAGGTGAATAAGGACAGTACGCCGGGACTATAGGCGAAACCCACCACGCGGCCCACTTCGGACCATGAGGTTTCGGTATCTCCAGTTCGCAGCATCTTGCCGCCAACCAAATACATCACCGACACCCAGATTGCCCAGCGGACGACGCCAAAGACAAATCCGCTAATAATCCCCAGCAGGATGCCTAAGCCAACCGCTTCGCCCTCAAAGAAGCCGCCGATAATGCCGCCAACAATTCCGCACAGCGTCACCAAAAGGACAACCCCGATGGCTTGCCCCAATGCGCCTTGGTCGGCCTCGATCTCCTCGTAGGTTTCGCGGTTGAAGAATGCCGCGCCGATCATTCTTTGGATCATGTCCACACCTCGGTGGCGTCTCAAAGTCGATGGGAAACGTGCGCCACGCACACGGTGCATTATAGTCAAGTCAAGAGACTTTCGGCTATCGAAGCCGGAGCGCAAATCAGCCAGTTTCCTTTACATTCTACGAGAGCGCCCTTACGATTGGCAGTTGTTGATTCTTTAGACTCACCGCCTGTACCCGTGACGTAACCGTGCCTGAACCAAACGTAACACCGGACACCGAAACCGAAGCAAACCTGGGGAGCCTTGAGGCGAACCTGGAGAGCCGACGGTCAAAATTGAATCGCCTCAAGCAGCGGGGCATCGATCCGTACCCGCCGCGCTTCGAACGTGACTCCACGGCGGCGGAAGCCATTGATCGGTTTGAAATAGCCGAATCGGCTGGCGATACGACAAATGTTCAAAACGTCAGCGTGGCCGGCCGCATCGTATCAATGCGAGTGATGGGACGGGCTGCCTTCCTCGACCTGCGCGACTCCTCGGGCGTATTGCAAGCAATGCTCCGCCAAAACGTGTTGGGCGACGAATTTGCACTGCTTCCAGACTTGGATCTCGGCGATTTCCTCGGCGTTACGGGCAACATGATACGCACGCGGACCGGACAGCCAACCATCGAGGCCCACTCCTTGACCATCCTGGCCAAGGGAATGCGCCCACTACCCGAGAAGTGGCACGGCCTCCGCGACGTTGAAACCCGTTACCGGCAACGGTACCTGGACCTCATAGCCAACCCCGAAGTCGCTGATACTTTCGTGCAGCGCAGCCGCATCATCAGCGGGATCCGCAGGTTTCTGGACAATCGTGGGTTCGTGGAAGTTGATACTCCTATCCTGGTGCCCATTCCTGCCGGCGCACATGCGCGCCCCTTCGTAACCCACCACAACGCCCTTGACGAGCAACTTTACCTCCGCATTGCTACCGAGCTTTACCTCAAGCGGCTGATCGTTGGCGGCCTCGACAAGGTGTACGAAATCGGGCGCGTTTTCCGCAACGAAGGCATCGACCAGGACCACAATCCCGAGTTCACGCTGCTGGAATCATACGAGGCGTATGCCGACTACAACACCGTGATGGAGATGGTGGAATCGCTGATTTCATCGCTGGCCCACGACATTCATGGCGACATGCGGATCGTCATGGGCGACCGGGTCATTGACTTCGCTCCGCCGTGGCCCCGGTTGTCGTTGCGGGAGGAAGTGCTGAAACATAGCGGTATCGACATCGAAGATTACCCGGACTCTGAATCCCTGACCCGTGTATGCCTCGACCTGGGGCTGCAGCCAGGGCCGCGCGAGGCGCGCGGACGACTGATCGACAAGATGCTGTCCGTGTACGTGGAACCGCACCTGATCCAGCCGACTTTCCTCATGGACTATCCGGAGGATATGTCTCCCCTGGCTAAAGGACATCCCGACAAGCCCGGCTATGTTGAGCGGTTCGAGGCTTTCGCGGCCGGCATGGAGATTGCCAATTCCTACACCGAGTTGAATGATCCCGAAGTGCAGCGGGCGCGATTCGCCGGCCAGGAGCACCAGCGGGACGCCTACGGGAACGAGGAGGCCGACCGCACCGATACGGACTTCCTCACTGCGCTCGAATACGGCATGCCGCCCACCGGCGGTTTGGGCATCGGCATCGACCGGCTGGTGATGTTGCTGACCGGGCAGTCCACCATCCGCGATGTGCTACTATTCCCGCAGATGCGCTCTCTCTCCGGCGGCGGCGAACACGCGACAACGCCGGAGGGCACGACGGAGAGATTAGGATGACGACGACAGCCTTGCCAAACGCGTCGGAAGCGGCGGTGGCAGAAACTGCATCGCCGGTTTCCACTGTGGCCGATATTGGGCTGTTCCCCATCAAGCTGCGGCTGCCGGAGGCGGTGATAGCGGCCGGGCCGGATGCCTGCGAAAGGTGGTTTACTGACTTAACACTGGCGAATGCTGATGCCATCTGGCAAATGGAACTCACCCCCGGCGGTGAGTTGGAGGTGAGAATGCCGCCCTTTGCGCCGACCGACAATCAGGAGGTGAAGTTTATTGTCGGTCTGGAAAACTGGAACACCGCCGGCGGAGCGGAACTTGGCAAAGCAACCGGTTCCAGCGGCGCCTACCGGCTGCCCAGCGGCGCAATTCGCTACCCAGATGCCGCCTGGACTCCACTCGAAAAGATACCCTTTTTCCCGACCGACACTCCCACCGCCCGGCCATATTGCCCTGATTTCGTCGTGGAAATTCGCTCGACTTCGCAGTCGTGCCCGTCGGATTTGGGCGAACTGCTTAACAAAATGCAGGAATACATGGACAACGGGGCCTTGCTGGGTTGGCTCATTGATCCTATCGAGCGCACTGTGCGCGTTTACCGGGCCGGTGTCACGGAGCCAGAATTACTGAATGACCCTGAGATGCTGGACGGTGAGGGCGTGCTGCCCGGCTTCACTTTCGCCGTCCGGCAACTGATTTTTGACTTGACGTAAAGATAGCCGCTTATGCTTTCCATTGAACAGATTCGCAACGAGACCGACACCGTCCGCGCCGCCCTGATCCGCCGAGCCGAGGACGAGGACTGCCTTGACGATATACTGACGCTGGATGCGCGGCGGCGGGTAGCGATTACCGAGGGTGACGAACTGCGGGCGCGGCGGAACCTGGTATCGCGGGAGATTGGGCAGGCGCGCTCCCAGGGTAGCCAGCCCGCCGATAACGTCATCGCTGAGATGCGCGAAGTGGGTCAGCGCATCAGCGCCTTGGAGGACGAGGTGCGGGAGCTGGACAGCCGCATCAACGACGCCATGATGGCGCTGCCGAACCTGCCCGACGCCAGTGTGCCCGACGGAACCGACGAAACCGCCAACGTGGTGCTGCGGCACTGGGGTGAACCGGCGAGTATTGGCATTGAGCACGGGGACTTTGAGGCGCTGCCCCACTGGGACATTGCCGAACGGTTGGGCATCATCGACTTCCAGCGCGGGGTCAAGCTGTCCGGAAGCCGGTTCTATACATTGAACGGCTACGGGGCACGCCTGGAGCGCGCCATCATATCGTGGATGCTCGATCTGCATGGAGGTGAGCACGGTTATACGGAGATGGCTCTGCCCATCATCGTGCGCCGGGAAACCATGGAGGGCTCGGGCAACCTGCCGCTGTTCGCCGATAACCTTTACCACGACGAAGAGGATGACCTGTGGCTGATTCCCACCGCCGAAGTGCCGGTCACCAACCTGCACCGGGACGAAATCCTGGACGCCGGCCAGCTACCCATGTACTACGTGGCGCACACTCCCTGCTTCCGGCGGGAGAAGGCCGCCGCCGGGCGCGACACTCGGGGCATCAAGCGAGTCCACCAGTTCAACAAGGTGGAGATGTACAAGTTCGTCGAGCCGGATACCTCATTCGATGAGTTGGAATCCCTGCTGGGCAACGCCGAAACGGTGTGCCAGCGGCTCAACCTGCCCTACCGCATCCTGCAACTGTGCGCCGGGGACATTTCGTTCCCGTCAGCCAAGTCCTACGACGTGGAGGTATGGGCCGCCGGCTCGCAGGAATGGCTGGAAGTGTCGTCGTGTTCCAACTGCACGGACTTTCAGGCGCGCCGGGCCAACATTCGCTACCGTCCCGGCGTGGGCGAGCGACCGCGTTTCGTCCACACCCTGAACGGCTCCGGCCTGGCGCTGCCGCGGGTCATCATCGCCATCCTGGAAAACAACCAGCAGCCCGACGGGTCGGTGGTGATACCGGAGGCGCTGCGGCCCTATACGGGGTTTGACGTGATACCGGGGCCGTAGGAGTTAACGGGAGGAACAAAATGGCAGGTATCTGGCCCGACGACATCCGATGCGTTGCCCTCGTCACCTTTGACGTGGACGGGGTTACTTCCTGGTTGAACCGCAACCCGGATTTTGCCAACTATCCCAGCCTGCTGTCGATGGCAGAGTATGGCCCCAGCGTCGCCACACCGCGCATCCTGGACATGCTGGACGCTCAAGGTATCCCAGCCAGCTTCTACATTCCCGGCATGGTTGCCGAAACCCACACCGACTTGGTGCGCGAAATCGCCGGCCGGGGCCATGAGGTAGCCCACCATGGCTATATCCACGAACCACCCGCCACCCTGACGCCGGAGCAGGAAGAGGAGGTGCTCATCAAGGGCATCGGCATCCTGGGCGACCTCACGGGTGAGGCGCCCGCGGGTTACCGCTCGCCTAGCTGGGAACTCAGCCCCGTCTCCCTGGATCTGCTTGCCAAGCATAACTTCCGCTACGACAGCAGTCTCATGGGGGACGACGCGCCCTATTTCGTCGAAGGCGGAGAACCTCCGCGGCAGATGGTTGAACTGCCTATTCACTGGTTGCTGGACGATGCGCCACACTTCGCGTATGCGCCGTCCGCCAACCGAATGGGGCCAATGCGCAACCCCGACGAGGTGTTCGACAGTTGGGCCGCCGAATTTCGCGGCATCTACCGGTATGGCCGCTGTTTCAACCTTACGATGCACCCGCAGTACATCGGGCGTCCCGGCCGGCTGCTGATGCTGGAACGGCTGATTGAATACATCAAGACGTTCCCCGGCGTCCGGTTCATGCGGGCGATTGACGTTGCCGAGATGTGGGAGAAAGGAGCTTAACAGTATGCCAGCAGTACACGACCGGGGCGGCTGGCCGGACGACACGCCCATCGACCGCAGCGAGCACGAATACAGCGACTGGGAACGCCGAGTCGATGCCGTGCATCAGGTGTTGGGTGCGCAGGGCATCCGAACCACAGATGAAATGCGCCGCGCCATCGAGAGCCTGCCGCCTGAGCAATACGAAGCGTTGTCCTACTACGAGAAGTGGACGGCAGCGTTGGAAATCTTGCTGATTGAGAAGGGGATACTGACGGCGGCGGAAATTGACGCGAAGGCGGCGGAGTTGCGGGAGCGTGGGCTATGACGACACCTGCTGAATCCGTGCTCTACTCCGATGGCGCTGTCGTTCGCGTCCGCGTTGGGTCGCCGGCGCATCACTTTCGGACGCCGGCTTATATTCAGGGGCAAACCGGTGTTGTGGATGCGCTGTGCGGCGTGTATCCGAATCCCGAATCGTTGGCACATGGGGGCGATGGATTGCCGCGCCAACCGTTGTATCGCGTTCGGTTGCGGCAGACCGATCTTTGGCCGGACTACGCCGGGAATCCGACCGACACGCTGCTGGTGGACGTGTACCAGCACTGGTTGGAACCGGCTTGATTTGTGCTATCCTGCCGGCAAGCGCCGCGATTGAGAGGTACATGAGCATTGGAGCGACCGATATTTCAGCCAGTTGGCACGCCCGCAGAGGAACTGGATACGCCGGCCCTGATGGTTGACCTGGGGGTAATGGAGCAGAACATTGCGATCCTGCACGGCGCTGTTAGCGGCTCCGATGGAGGATCAGCTACCGGCCAGGTTAGGGTTCGCTCGCATGTTTCCTGCCATGGCTGCCCTGAGATCGCGCGTTTGCAGTTGGCTGCCGGGAACAGCTCCGGCGGCGTGGCCGTAACTTCGCTTGCGGAGGCCGAGGCATTTGCCGGCGGCGAGGACGATTCGCCGGCGATTGAGCACATACTGATAGCGGGCCGGGTGATTACCTCAGCAAAGATTCGGCGGCTGGTTGCCCTGGCTGGCCGAATTACGTTGAGTGTGGCCGTGGACGGCTCCCGAAACGTCGAGGACCTTGCCGAGGCTGCGCAGGCCGCCGGCGTTAGCCTGGGCGTGTTGGTGGACATTGACGCCGGCTACGGGTTTGGCGGCGTGGCGCCCGGTCGGGATGCGGTTGACCTGGCGCGAAAAGTCGCGGAGGCTGCCTGCTTGTCGTTTGAGGGGATAATGGCCTACGAAGGGCCGTTGACAATGACCGACCGGGACAAGTTGGCGGCCGAGACCCGTGGGCGTTTGCAACCGGTACTGGACACGCGGGGCGACCTGGAGCAAGCCGGCATTGAAGTGGCGACGGTGAGCGTGGGCAGCACTTACAGCTACGATGTGGTGTCGCAAATGTCGGGCGTCACTGAGGTCCAGGCCGGGGTGTACGCACTGATGGATGTAGAGACCCTGCTTATCCGCCCGGAATTTCAACCGGCGGCCAAGATTCTGGCGACGGTGATCAGCCATCCGATAGCGCGCCGGGCCGTGGTAGATTCCGGTCATAAGACCACCGGGCCTGATTTCGGCGTACCCGTCCTGGAAGGGTTCCCGGGCGCCGTCGCCAGGAGGTTCAGCGCGGAGCACGGAATCCTGGACTTGGAGGGTCCGGCCACCGAGCAGTTGATGCCCAACGACAAAGTCAATCTGGTTCCGTACAACCTGGCCCTCTGCGTCAACCAGTATGACTACATACGCGCGGTGAGGGATGGCAAGCTGGTGGGGTACTGGCGCGTTGCCGGCCGGGGGCAACTGGGGTAGTTCCTCGCGGTTGGCCCTGTTTTGTGCTCACTGGATTCCCGCTTTCGCGGGAATGACAGAAGTAAGAGCGCGGGAATGACGGAAGTAAAATTGCAAGAATGACGGGAAATGCGAGCATAACCTGGATATTCGAGAACCCTGGAGGTACGTTCATGTCGCAAGCCTATGAACCCCAACCCGGCACGCCGATTGCCGAACTGGATACTCCGTGCCTCATACTGGACATGGACGCGCTGGATCACAACATGGATGTGATTGCCGACTTCTATGGAGACCGCCACAGCAAATTGCGAGGGCATAGCAAGAATCACAAGAGCCCGGCCCTGGCACTCCGGCAGATCCAGCGCGGCGGGACCGTCGGCGGTGTGTGCGCGGCCAAGGTCGCGGAGGCCGAAGTGATGGTGCAGGGTGGAGTGGCCAGCGTGTTCGTTACCAGCGAGGTGGTTGCGCCACAGAAGATTGCCCGCCTCTGCGCGCTGGCGGAGCAGGCCGAGATCCTGGTGGCGTGCGAGAGTGAAGCCAATGCCCGCGACCTTTCCGAGGCTGCCGCGGCTCAAGACGTAACCCTGGGCGTGGTCATCGAGCAGGAAACCGGTCTGCTGCGGTGCGGCGTGCAAGAAGGAGAGCAGGGAGTGGAATCCGGCGTCACTCTGGCCAGGCTGATTGACTCACTGCCCGGACTATCTTTGAAAGGCGTGATGAGCCACCAGATGATGGCCGAGCCATCCGGTGACCTGGAGGACCGGGCCACTGAAGCGCACCACCTCATCCAGCCGGTTTTGGATCTGCGGGAAGCCATGCTTGCCGACGGCCTGCCGGTGGAGATCGTATCGACGGGCGAGACCTGGAGCTACGACATCGCCGGTGACATGCCGGAGGTTACCGAGATCCAGGGCGGCTCCTACCTGGTGATGGAAACCTCATACGATTACATGCAGGACTTTCACCTGGCTGGCAAGGTGCTGAGTACTATTATCAGCGTGCCACGGCCGGGAACGGCGGTCGGCGACGCGGGCGCCCGCGCGGTATGCGGCATCAAGGGATTGCCGCGAGTGGAAGGCCGACCAGGGGTCGAAGCCGTTGATATGGACGCGGACCGGACCGTGTTTCGAGTGACGGAGGGCGCTGAATTGGCGATTGGCGACCAGGTTGTCCTGCTTCCCGGTCAGCAAGACGCCATGGTCAGCCGTTGGGATCGTTTCATCGGCATACGCGACGGAGTGGTGGAGGCGGTTTGGGACATCGAGGCGCGGGGCTGCCACAACTAGGGAGGGAAGTATGACCGCTACCCATGTTGAAGACCACGTACACGACCAGCCGATGAGCGAGGTCGCCCTGCGATCCGTTGCTATTGAAGCGCTGCTGGCGGAGAAGAGGCTGCTGACTGCCGACCAAGTGCAGCGGCAGGTGAACTTGATGGACGGGCGCACGCCGGCGGATGGCGCCCGCGTGGTGGCGCGGGCGTGGACCGATCCGGATTTCAAAGCTCGGCTGCTCTCAGATGCGCGTTCGGCTCTCGGTGAACTGGGAATCGAGATCCCGGCAGACACGCCGCACCTGACGGTGGTGGAGAATACGGAGGACGTGCATAACCTGGTGGTGTGCACGCTGTGCTCGTGCTATCCGAGGATGTTGTTGGGCCGCCCGCCCGACTGGTATAAGAGCCTGGCCTACCGCTCCCGGGCCGTCAGCGACCCGCGCGGGGTGATGGCCGAATTTGGAACGGCGCTGCCGGCGGACATCCGGGTTGACGTGTTGGACAGCACCGCCGACATGCGGTATCTCGTGCTGCCCAAGAGACCCGCCGGAAGCGGGGGAATGACAGAAGACGAACTCGCTGCCCTTGTTACCCGCGACAGCATGATTGGCGTTACTGAAGCCTTGGCGCCATAGGCAGCGTTACAACAGCCGTAACCGCGTAGGGGCGAAAATTTTTCGCCCCTACATTGATTTATCCCATTCCTTTTGCGCTTTCACGTTGTTAGCCGTTGCGGTTCCTCGTCGATCTGGTTGATCCGTCGCAGGTGGCGTCCGCCCTCGAACTCCGTGGTCAGCCACACGTCCACGATCTCCCGCGCCGCTTCCCACGACACCAGCCGCTGCCCCATGGACAGCACGTTGGAGTCGTTGTGTTCCCGTCCATAGCGGGCCGAATCCGCGTTCCAGCACAGTGTGCAGCGCACGCCCGGCACCCGGTTGGCAACGATGGCCTCGCCGTTGCCTGATCCCCCCAGCACGATGCCCCGGTCAACCTCGCCGGCCGCTACCGCCTCGGCTACCGGGCGTATCCACTCTGGGTAGTCGGTGGACTCATCGGAATACGTCCCATAGTCCACCGCCTCGTGTCCCAAGTACGCCAGCAGGGACAACAGCTTTCCCTTGTACTCAAAACCGGCGTGGTCGGATCCGATCGCTATCTTCATTGCCGTGCCGCTCCCCTCGGGCGTGATACGCCGCCAGCATAGCACAAAACCGAGACCGTTATGCTAGGATACCGCCAATCGGCAACCTAAACGCCACCGGAGGGACCACCATGAAAGGACGCATCGTCGTCGTGAAGGAATACGGCAAACCTTTTGAAATCGAGGAGTACGACGTGCCTGAGCCGCAGCCGGGCGCCGTCCTGCTCCGCATGACCCAGGCGGGGATCTGCGGGTCGGACCTGCATACCTGGCGCGGCGATCAGACACAGGAGCACCTGCCCCTGCCCGAAACCGGTCGCGTCATGGGACATGAGGGCACCGGCGTCATCGAATATCTGGGCGACGGCGTTGCCTCCGACTACTACGGTACCGACGTCAAGGAGGGCGACCGCGTGATCTACGCCGCCGTGTTCCCCTGCTACCACTGCCACATGTGTCTGCGCGGCAACACCAACTGGTGCGTCAACCGCCAGTATCCTGCCGCCGGCATCTGGCCCTACTTCACCGGAACCTACGGTGATTTCCTGTACCTGCCGCCGCGCCATCCCTTCTTCCGTGTGCCGGACGAACTGCCCGACAGCATCCTGGGGCCGGTCAACTGCGCCATGGGCACCGTTACCACCGGCCTCGAGCGCGCCGGCATGAGTCACGGGCAGTCCGTCGTGATTATGGGAGCCGGCGGGCTAGGCATCCACGCCACCGCCATGGCCAAGGAGCGAGGCGCAGATCGCGTTATCGTCCTCGACCGTCTTGAAAACCGCCTGGCCCTGGCCGAGGAGTTTGGCGCCGACCACACCATCAACATAGAGGAGTTCAACACGCCGGAAACCCGCGTCCGTCGGGTCCGCGAGCTGACGCGGGGCCGTGGCGCTGATGTGGTCATGGAGCTGGTGGGCCGGGCGGACCTGCTCAAAGAGGGCATAGACATGCTTTCCAACGGCGGCACCTTCGTTGAAATCGGGGACATAGTACGTGGGCAGGAGGTATCTATCGACCCGTCCAAGCTGCTCCAGGGCAAGAATATCGTTGGCAGCTTGATGTACCGCCCGTCCTTGCTGCCGGAGTTGCTGGACTTCCTGGTCCGCAACCAGGATCTGCTGCCCTTCGACAAGCTGGTTTCCCACACCTTCCCCCTGGCCGACGTCAACGAGGCTTTCCAGGCGGCAGAGTGGAGCCAGCGGCAGACGGAGATCACGCGGGCGATGCTGGTGCCGTAACGTCTCTGCAATCGCGTCGCGATGGCTAATCGGATCTTGGAATTCCCTGAATTGACAAAAATGGCCACGGTTTTCCGCCGTGGCCCATATCTTTCAGCGTTCCTTTATCCCAATAACGCGCCCACTTTCCCGATCACCTCTTGCACGACGCCGTCCGTGGTTTCGCACTCAAACTGCGCGCGTCTCGCCTTCCAGTCCAGGTTCCTGATCTGATCGGCCAGCACTACCCCGGTTATCCTTCCATCCGGAGGCAATCCTACTTCAAACGGGTAACCCTTCACCATATCTCTTTACCCTGCGGCTCACCGGTGTCCTGCTCGCCGTGAACATTGTCAGGCGTGATATTAGCCAACAGAGCGCCCAGATCGTAGGTGCGCTTACGCAGGATGAGCGTATCTCCATCGGAAACCAGTTCCACCGCGGAGCCGGCGCTCACTCCCCATTGGTCTGCGATGGGTTTGGGAATTCGGATCGCCAAGCTTGAGCCCCACGTCGCTATTCGCGTTCTCGCCGCCATAAGATTTACCTCCTCTAACGTATCTATATTATAGATGTGAGAAACATCCACGCCAACTCGTAACCAGAGTCGGGGCGGCTATCTCATGCAGCTCAACCGGGAGTGTCACACGACTGTGATAATATCGCCCCAGAAACCACCAGCATTCCGCAACGCCCTATCGCGGGCTACGTCGTGAGGAGCAAAAAACCATGAAGTTCGGTTTGATGTATGAAATCCAGGTTCCCGAACCCCACTACCCAGGGATTGAGGCTGAGCGGTACAAGCAGGTCATGGCCCAGGTCGAGCTGGCCGACGACGTTGGCTTCGATTACTTCTGGACGGTGGAGCATCACTTCCTGCGGGAGTTTTCCCACTGCTCCGCGCCCGAGGTTCTATACGGCGCGCTTTCGCAGCGCACCAAGCGGATCCGCATTGGCCACGCCGTGGCCCTGCTCCCCGGCGCGTACAACCACCCCGTCCGCGTCGCCGAGCGCGCGGCTGTGCTGGACATCGTAAGCGATGGCCGCATGGACTTGGGAACCGGACGTTCCACCACTCTCATCGAGATGGACGGCTTTGAGGTTGATCCCGAAACCACCAAGGCCCAGTGGCGCGAGGCCATCGGCATGATTCCTCGCATGTGGACTGAAGACCCGTTCTCACATGCCGGCGAGTTCTACAACATCCCGCCGCGCTCCGTGATCCCCAAGCCGGTCCAGGACCCGCACCCGCCCATGTGGATGGCGTGCAGCCAGCCAGCGTCCTTCGGTGAGGCCGGCGAACTCGGCGTCGGCGTCCTCTGCTTCAATCTTGGCGGACACGAGCAGCTTGTGGAGCGTGTGCAGATCTACCGAGATGCAGTCAAGAACGCCCACCCTATCGGCAGCATGGTCAACGACAATATCGCTGCTCTGTGCATGGTCCACGTCGCCGAAACAGACGAGGAAGCCTATGAATCCGCTGCCCACGAGGGCGAATGGTTCGTCGGTAAGGCCGAGGAGCTATATGCGCCGTGGGCCGGCCGCAATGTGCCGCAGAGCTACCAGTTCGCTGTCAACGCCGTCCAGGAAGAGCGCGTTGACAAGACCGCGGCCGATCACATCGAGTCGGGCGCGTTCGCCATGGGAACGCCGGAAACGGTCATCAAGACCATCGAAAAGTACCAGGAGGCCGGCGTGGACCAGATTCTCTGCTTCATGCAGATGGGCAACCTGCCCCACAGCAAGATCATGAACAGCATCCGCCTCTTCGGGAAGTACGTGATTCCCCATTTCCTGTAGGCCGCCAATAGGCATATACGCTCCGCCATTCTCTGCAATAGGATGGCGGGGCGACTTGACTATTCTTTCGAGCCGTAGGGAACATAATCATGGTTATCGGATTCCTCAAAGACAACCGTGTAGAACAGGAACGCCAGCGTACCGAGGAGGAGCGTCAACGCACCGAACAGGAAAGACAGCGCGCCGACCAACTGCTGCCGAAGCCAGGTTACAGCAGGAACGTGAGCGCGCCGACCAACTGCTGGCGGAGCTCTTGGAGACCCGCAAAAATCTGGACGCTACAAAAGCTCGCCTCCGTCGCCTAGGGGAACGGCTCGACGGCGATGTTCCCCGTGCCCAGTAATACGGAAAGGAGTACCAAAATGCCGCAGACTTGGGAAAAGGCACTCGACTCGTACAATTACGAGGTTCGCTTAGCCGAATTTCAAGACGCTCAAATGTACCCCGGTTGGTTCAAGTGGGATACCGGCAATGGCGACCGAGCCCGCACTATGGAGTTCGAAAAGCGGTTCAGAAAGCTCGCTCCCGACCACTTGGAGGCATGGTACGAAGTGGTGTTCTGGAAACTGTACTCTTCTGACGGCGCGGCGAGTCATCGCGCCCGAACCGTGATAAACGCTATCAAAGAATCAGGCGTAAGTGCTCCTCAGTTGTGGCTTCTCTGCCAAAGATACATTGATGAGCCCAACAGGGAGAACTTTCAGTCATTCCGTCAGAATCTGGTCACAAGTTCAGCCGTGGCTGTTGCCGCTACCTTTCCCGCGTTCGCCTGTCCCGAGAAATTTCCTATGGTGGACAAGCACGTCACAGATTGGGCAAGACATAATGGCTCTCATCACGGGAATCAAAAACCGGTAGGAACTATCCTTGCTGAGGCTCCTGATCTTTCGGGATCTGTGACTGCGCTCCGTGACGACCTTATGGTGCATCGCAGGTTCGTTCAGTCATGGAATGATTGGTGCCAATTCATTGCTGAGTTACTCAACCAACGCACCAACCGACATTGGCGCGCCCGCGACGTAGAGATGGCCGTTTTCACGGCGCAACGTGATGGTTTGCCGCTGAACCCGCTCGGGTAGAACTGTGAACCAACATTTGCCACGAAAAGCAGGGGCGGGTTTCAAACCCCGCCCCTATTTCACGTTACGCCGTTTCCGACTGGTCAGTCAGAAGACGGTAGTTGTTTGGCCTCCTGCAACTCCATCGGCTCGCCGTTGAGCCGTAGGTCGCATTTGCCGGCTTTGGTGATCAGCACCGAAACGCTGCCGTCGGCTGACGTCAGGCGTTTTCCCATGGTAACTTCCGGCGCGTCGTCGGCCGTCGCTGCCCCGCCGAAATCAACGTTTGACCCTTTGATCTGCAACTCAATGTCGCCATCGGTTAGATCTCCATCTCCGCTGGCCTTGCTGACTATCATTTCCGCCCCTCCGGGGCCGACGTAACGCTGTCCGGTTTTCAGATTCATCGCTGGTGAAACCTCATAATTTCTTAATATGCTGCGGGAATTATAGTCAGCGAAATCCCGGAGCGTCAAACTTGCGGCGATGGCTCCACCAGATGACGCTTCCGCTCTTGCCCCTGCTCCCCACCCATCCTTATCATTAACTATCAATTGCCCGACGCCATACGGTGACCTTCCGTTTCACTCTACCGCCAAAACCGCCCCCAAACCGCCAATATCGCACCCGTATCGCACCTGAAACCGTTCCAATCCCCTCCCATGTCACCCCCACGACCCGCCAAACGCCCTACTCAAATGAGCGGATATGAGCGGAAATAGGCGGGATTTCCCAAAAATCCCCCCATCCTGATCCCTGATCCCTGATCCCGTTCATCCATGCCAACACCCCCGTCAGAGGTAACCCCATGACCATCTCCGAAATCCGTCGCCGCGTCAACGCCCTCAAACGCAGGTTCGCCCGCGAGCTCGCCATCCTCAAACTACGCCGCATCGCCGAAGCCGTCGCCGACAACTGGGATACCCAACACCCTCCCGAACCCAGCGACGTCATCCAGCGCGTCGTCAAGGCCGGCTTCCGCCTCAACACCTTCACACGCCTCAGCCGCTACCTCATCGACACCCGACGCGCGGGCGATGTGCCTCTGCCCGTCTCCATCGTTTGCAGCCTCTTGCCCTGGGCCGAGCATGACCACTACCGCAATTTCTTCCGCTGGGAACAACCCCTGCTGGCCCCCTGACAATGTCCATTTTCCAAACTGGGTAGGGGTGAGCAATGACCGTTCTCGTAATTGAAGACGACCCGGGCATCGCCCGCGTTGTTCGTCTCTACTTGGAGCAGGATGGCCACCAGGTGGCAACCGCCGGCGATGGCGTTGCCGGCCTGAAGTTGGCCCGGCAGTGTGGTCCGGATCTCATCGTGCTCGACCTGATGCTGCCACGCCTGGACGGGATGGAAATCTGTCGCGCACTCCGCGCGGAGTCGGACGTTCCGATCATCATGGTCACCGCCCGGGTTTCCGAGGGTGACCGCCTGGCCGGCCTCGATTTGGGCGCGGACGATTACGTGCTCAAACCTTTCAGCCCGCGCGAGTTGGCTGCCCGTGTTCGGGCAGTGCTCCGCCGTACTGCTCGCACAGTGGACGCATATACTCCGTCCACTACCGAATTCGAGGGTATCAACATCAACCACAAGACCCGGACCGTTTCGGTGGGTGAACATAAACCGGATCTGACTCCCACCGAATACCGCCTGCTGGCTATGCTGGCGGCCGAACCTGGCCGGCCGTTCAGCCGGGACCAGATAATCAACGACGTTTTCGGCTACGACTTTGACGGCTTTGACCGAACCGTGGATGTCCATGTTGCCAACCTGCGCCGTAAAATCGAGGCTGACAGTAGGAAACCGCGTTACATACAGACCGTTCACGGCGTCGGTTATCGGTTCGGCAATGCCTAGGTTTCGTTTCGGGCTCCGGGCCAGGTTGGCCTTGGGATTCGCCGTTATCCTGACACTGTCCATGTCTGCGGTGGCGCTGTTCACCGGCTACGCTGCGAATATCGAGGTGGAACACCTTCAGCACGAGCAGGACCGGGTGCGTTCGCAACGTATCCATACTGCTCTCACCGACTACTACCAGTCTAACGGAGGTTGGCAAGGTCTCGGTCGGTTCGTCTTCCGCACCGGCTTCCAGTCGGAACGCGAGATTATCGTGCAGGATGCATCGGGGAAGGTCATTGCAGATACTCGAAAATGGGAAGGCCGAGGTCGGGCACGCGAGCACCATTGGCGGCCCATTCCGCCAGAGTATTTCACTCCTATATTTGCCGAAGGCGTGCAGGTGGGTTCCGTGGCTGTGGCCACAGAACGCAGAGGGTATCTCGTCCCGTTGCCGCCCGGTTCCGTTGCGATCCTGCCGGAAGAGTTCGAACCCCCGCTTGACGATTTCGCCGAGACTGTCCAACGGACACTGACGGTCGTCGGCCTGGGCGCCGGCGCTGCGGGAGTGCTCCTGGTGCTGCTCTTCTCTCGCCGTGTCTTAAGGTCGATCGGCAACCTGACCTCCGCCGCCCGACGATTGGGCGACGGCGATCTGTCCAGCCGGGTACCCGTGCAGGGCAGCGATGAAGTCGCGGAACTCGGCCACGCGTTCAACAACATGGCCGATGCGCTGGAGGATTCCGAACGCCAGCGCCGGGCCTTGGTTTCCGACGTCGCCCACGAGCTTCGCACGCCCTTAGCCAACATACAGGGCCATATCGAGGCCATGCAGGACGGCTTGATGCAGCCGAGTCCGGAGAACCTCGATACTGTCCATCAACAAACCCTCCACTTGAATCACCTGATCTCCGACCTGCGGCTACTGGCCGAAACTGAGGCCAGGGAACTTTCTCTCTCGATGGAGCCGACCTCAGTTTCCGAGATAGTCAACGAAGTCGTGGAGTCGTTTCGTCCACGAGCGGAAGCAGTATCCGTGCAACTATCGGGGCAGATTGCCGATGGGCTGCCGATCGTAGGGATGGACCGGCTTCGTATTCAGCAAGCGCTTGGCAATCTCCTGGACAATGCCATCAGGCATACGCCGCCGGGCGGTGTGGTGACGGTCGCGGCTGGGCACCTCGATGACGGAATTCGTGTCGAAGTGGTGGATACTGGTTCAGGCATCCCGCCCGACGCCCTGCCCCATGTGTTTGACCGCCTCTACAGAGCAGACCCTTCGCGCGACCGTACCACCGGCGGTTCCGGTCTCGGCCTCACCATCACCCGCCAGTTGGTGGAAGCTCAAGGGGGAACAATTTGGGCGGAAAGCGAACCCGGCGTTGGCAGCCGATTCGGGTTCGACCTGCCCGCTGCTGAACATTGATAATTTCTTAATATCGTCAGTCTATTCTGCTTTCCATCAGCGCCGCCAGCTAACAAAATCCGATTTTCCGGCGGCAGAGGGAGGCAATATGTTCAACAGGATTCGCAACATCAGGAAGCGCTGGATAATCATATACGCCACCGTCGCGTTGCTGGCTGTCGGGCTGGTGTCCGGAGCGGTGTTGGCCGCCGACGCGCGGAGCGATCTTGCCAACTACTCGCTGAACGACGGATACAGCTATGGTCGTCATGGCAAGGGGCAGCCGGACGCTCTGCTGCTCAGGGTCGCCGAAATCCTGGGGATTGAACGGTCCACTCTGGAGTCCGCGTTCGTGTCAGCAAGGGCGGAACAAGCCGACGCCAGGTTCGCGTCCTATGCCGCCTTGTTGGCTGCCAATGGCACGCTGACCCAGGAGCAGGCTGACGAGGCAACCGGTTGGTTCTCTGACCGACCATCGGGCATGGAGTGGGTAACGGAAGGCATGGCTGGCGTTTCGCCATCGGAGCAGTCCACCGTGAAATTGACCAACCTGGTGGCCGCCGGCCGCCTGACCCAGGAGCAAGCGGAGGCGGTCGCCTCCTGGCACGCCGACCGCCCCGACTCTCTCCCCGAAATCGGCGCGACCCGTTCCCGCTTCCACGGCGATTTCGACGGGGGCAAGCGCGGATTCCGTGGCCACCGCTAGCCGGCGGTGAAGCGCGCCCGACCGGGTTGGAAGCGGTTGGCTCCGGGGCGGCCCACGGGCCGCTCCGGTTTGGTTTGTGGTAAATTACGCCCGTCTCTATCGCCAACACCGCTAATAGGGAGATCGCCGCTCATGCTCGACTATAAACCCAACATCGTTCTGTCCGACCCTGATGAAAATTACCGCGTCGTCGGCACGCGGCCCGTGCGCCACGACGGGCCCGACAAGGTGATGGGCCGCGCCCGTTACGCCGCCGATATCCATCTGCCGGGTATGCTGCACGGCAAGATCCTGCGCAGCCCACACGCTCACGCGCGCATTCGGGGCATCGACGCCAGCCGGGCCCTGGCCCTGCCCGGTGTCCACTCCATCGTGACCTCCGCCGATTTCCCGGAAGTTTCCGCTGAAATCAAGGACCAGGAAGAGGGCGCCGCCGTCAACTACGGTTTCTACAGCCGCAACGTGATGGCCCGCGAGAAGGCCCTCTATCGGGGCCACGCCGTCGCCGCCATCGCCGCCGATTCGCCACACCTGGCCGAGGAAGCCTTGAACCTGATCGAAGTGGATTGGGAAGTGCTGCCGGCGGTTTTGACTGCTGATGAAGCCATGGCCGCCGGCGCGCCGGCCGTCCACGAACGTCTCGCCACTCTGGCGAACCCGGGCCAGCGTTCCGGTGGTTGGCTAGACGAGGATCCCGCCGATGCCTCCAATGTTTCCAACCACTTCACGTTCAGCCTCGGCGACCCGGAGGCGGGTTTCGCCGAATCCGATGCCATCGTGGAGCGCGAGTGCACCACCCGCCAGGTCCACCAGGGTTACATTGAACCCCATTCCGCGACCGCACGCTGGAACACCGATGAAACGGTGACCATCTGGGCCAGCAGCCAGGGCCACTTTGCCCTGCGGGACCACACCAGCCGCATCCTGGGGGTGTCCGTCGGCCAGGTCAACGTGGTCCCCATGGAGATCGGCGGCGGATTCGGTGGGAAGGGTCAGGGTGGTTGCTACCTGGAGCCCGTCGTCGCTGCTCTCGCCCGCAAGACCGGCCGCCCAGTCAAGATTGCCATGACCCGCACCGAAGTATTCACGGGAACCGGGCCAACCTCCGGGTGCCAGATCAAGGTTAAAGTCGGCGGCACTCGGGACGGTCGTTTCACCGCAGCCCAGGCTACCCTCATTTACGAGGCCGGCGCGTTTCCCGGCTCGCCGGTGCCCAGTGGGTGCCGCACCATGTTCGGCCCTTACGACGTACCCAACGGTTTTGTTGAAGGCTACGACGTGGTAACCAACGTGCCCAAGGCTGCGGCTTACCGCGCTCCGGGCTCGCCGGCTGCGTCGTTCGCCGCCGAGCAGGCTATCGACGAGTTGTGCGAAAAGTTGGAAGTCGATCCCGTGGAGTTCCGCCTCAAGAACGCTGCCCATGAAGGCACTCGGCAGATTGCCGGCCCTACCTACCGGCGCATTGGCATGGTTGAAGTCCTGCGGGCCACCCAGGAGCACCCGCACCTGGCCTCGCCGATGCCGGAGCCGTCGTCCCCGGGACGCCTCACCGGCCGAGGCATCGCCGCCGGCGCGTGGTTCAACGGAACCGGCCCGGCCAGCGCCGTGGCCAGCGTGATGCCCGACGGGACGGTCAGCCTGATTGAAGGCTCGCCCGACATCGGCGGTTCACGCGCGGCCATGGCGATGCACGTCGCCGAAGTGCTGGGTCTGCCGGCCGAGCGCATCAAGCCGTCCATCGTTGACACCGACAGCATTGGGTACAGCAGCGGCGCCGGCGGCAGCGGCGTAACCTTCAAGATGGGCACCGCGGTGTACCAGGCCGGCGAGGACGTGCGCCGCCAATTGATCGAACGCGCCGCTCGCATCTGGGATGTTCCGGTGGAGGACGTGGAGTACCAGGAAGACGGCACGCTGGCCCACAAGTCCGACGACGCGCTGCGCATGACCTTTGACCAACTGGCCCGCCGGCTCAACGGAACCGGCGGCCCCATCGTCGGGCGAGGCACCGCCAACCCCGCCGGCGTGGGCAACGCCTTCGCCATCAACATCGCCGACGTGGAGGTTGACCCCGACACCGGCAAGGTGGACCTGCTCCGCTTCACGGCCATCCAGGACTGCGGCAAGGCCATCCATCCCAGCTACGTGGAAGGTCAGATACAGGGCGGCGCGGTTCAAGGTATCGGTTGGGCGCTCAATGAGGAATACTTCTTCGACAACGACGGCCAGATGCTCAACTCGTCGTTCCTGGACTATCGGATGCCCACGGCGTTGGACCTACCCATGATCGACACGGTCATCGTGGAAGTCGCCAACCCTGGCCATCCGCTGGGAGTGCGCGGGGTCGGCGAGGTTTCGCTGGTTCCGCCCATGGCCGCCATCGGAAACGCCATCGCCGACGCCACCGGGGCGCGCATGGAGAGCCTACCCATGAACCCCGGCGCGGTGCTGGAAGCGTTGTGGGAGCGGAACGGAGGGTAGGCCAGGCTACTTGCTCGCCATTCCGACGAAGGACGGAATCCGCAACCGGAATAGGGGCGAATGATTATTCGCCTCTACCGATTGCATTGTGAGAAAGTGCAGCCGTTTCTACAATCCCAAATGGTCGAGGACAGAACTAAATTTCTTATTGACAGTATGTATAAACCAGAATAAATTAAATAGGCTGCAATTTGGAGCAACCTCATATATTGACCGAGGAGAAAGAAATATGCTTAGTGATATGTCTCTAAATACTATTTGCTTTCAGGCAATTTGCCGCGACTACCGCAACGCTGTCGTCAATCACGTACGCGCTTCTTTGGAAAAGGCGTATCCTGACGACTGGGAAGAGCAGATGACAGCCCCATTCCGCAAAGAATGGGAGGTTATACGGGCCAATGCTCAAGTCAGCCGGAGCAGCGGCGAACACGAGGCCCAGCTTAGGGATGAAGCGGATCTTTTGGGCGTAAACCACTTCTATAATTTGTTCGAGCTCCACTTCGACGTCTTGTTCCCCGCTCCTGAAAGTGTGTCTGAAGCAGATAGGAAGGCATTAAAACAGGCTGTTCTGAGTTGGTCGCGAAATATCAAAGTGCTACGGGATCCTGTGCTTGGGCATCCTGGCGAGGATGACATTACCGAAGCAGATGCCATGATGATGCTAGATAGCGCACGGCGTATCCTTGAAAATTTTGACACTACTGCCTCGGAACAGGTGAGAGTTTGGTGGGAGCGAATTCGAAGCAGTGGTCCCGTCTCAAACATTGCGGACTCGAATGATATCAAGAAGTTAGAGGGGAGCATATTGCCATCTCGCGAGGCTGTGGCTCCCCGGTTCGTGGGACGCCAAGCCGAGCTTAGCGCCCTAAACGAATGGTTGCTTGACGATGACTCTCAGTCTTGGTTCTTGGCTGGAGATGGTGGCAAAGGAAAGACGGCGATAGCATACGAATTCGCTGTCTCTGTAAGGGACAATCCGCCGCCGAATCTTGAAATTGTAATTTGGCTGACGGCTAAAGCTCGGAGATTCTCTATTGGGTCTGGTATAGAGATCAACGACCCGGATTTTTGGGACTTGGGTTCTGCGCTTGACGGCGTCTTGGACGCTTACGGGGTAAGCGAAATCGAAAATATGGATTTAAATACTAAGCGTAGTTTGTGCATGGAGTACCTCAACACTTTGCCTGCACTCCTGGTACTCGATGACGTAGATTCCCTTGAAGGAAGTGGCGTAGATGCAATGAATTTCTTCCTATTGCGTCTGGCAAGCACGTCCAGCAAAGTGCTTTTCACATCACGTAGGATCGCACATTACGGTATGGAACCCATGACGACCCAGGTGCAAGGTTTCGCACCCCGTAGTTCGGATGGCATTGATTTCGTGCGTACCAGGATCGATATGTTCGGTCTTGACCCCGGACAATTCCCGACGAGCCTAATAAACAATATCCTTGAAGCTTGCGACGGCAGCCCTCTCTTCGTCCAGGATTTGTTGAGATTGTGCAAGGTCGGTGAAATGCCTGGGGCTGCTATAGATAAATGGAAGAATGATGGTGGCGAAGAAGCCCGGAGGTACGCTCTCGGACGAGAATTCGAAAAACTTTCAGATGCAGCCCAAAAAGTCCTGTTAGCTTGTTCACTGTCTCAAGGCCCCGCGTCTTTACCTGAAATTCGAGTTGCCGTAAATTTGCGGGAAAACCAGTGCCATGAGGCAATCACCGAGCTACAAACCCTTTTCCTAATTCCTCGGCCGAGATTGGTCGAGGACGTACCAAGGTTTGCGATCAATGCCAATACTCGCCGCCTAGTCCTAGAAGTACTCGGTGGCTCTGACTTGGCCGCGCGAATCTCGAACTCAATCAATGCCATCAGGGGCGACACCCCAGCCAATTATGACCAACGCAGAAGCATAGGGCAGTACATCCGATTGGCCGTCAGCCAGGTCAAGTTGGAGCAGTACAAAAATGCCGAGGAAACCATCCTACGCGCTCTGGAAGCTCATCCCGAGAATCCGGATCTCCGTAGCCAGTTGGGCTGGGTATACAGGAAATGGCAGCCGACCCCACGCATAACAGACGCAAGATTTAATTTCTCCAGGGCCGCAGATCTGAAATCTCGGAAGGAAGACACGTACCTTCATTGGGCAAACATGGAATCCCAACAACGCGAGTGGACATCTGCCGCTATTGCCGCTGAGAAAGGCTTGGATGTCATCGGCAATTCATCACGTCTATCATCGATGGCAGGATACGCACGCAGTATGTTAGCGCGAGACCTACAGCAGCAAACTCTGTATCCCCGTGCAGATCAAGAAGCACGCCAGGCAGAAGAACATCTGAAAAACGCTCTATTAAGCGTAGAAGAAATTGAACAGGGAGACTACAAATATCAGAGCCGAACCCACAGAGCCATGGCTATCAACTATGAGCGATTGATTCGAATAAACCGACGAATGAGTGAGCACGGCACAGTGGAGCATTTTACACGGCTACTAGCAAATTGCTTGAATCGTTGGCTCAGCGAGCATCCTAGTGATCCCGATGCACTTTCGGAGAGAGATTATTTACTTGCCCAACACCCTGATCTTATAGGTTTCGGTTTAGCAACAGGCTAACGCGTATCCGGCAAACTCGGCATTTCCTTGTCTAATTTCCAAAATGACTAGACCGGGAGCGTCTTGCAAGTTCCATAGACCATACTTGCATGAACCCGGAATTAGGCCATGGTTTGGATTCTCTCATCCCGGAATGTCGGTATCGACAAGCATAATGCTTCCTCACGGCTCCAGGCGCACCAGGAAGCTCGCTTCGCCCAGCGGCATACCGTCGAACGCTATTGCGGCTACGTGACGCCCGAGGCGGGTTACCGGGATTCGGAACGGCTTGATCCAGCGCTGGAAGAAGATGCCTTCCTCCCACTCCACTTCCTGGGGTGGGGGGCTGGAGAGGCTGGCGCCCGGCGCGCGTATAGTGACTTCCAGCGTGTGGCTACCGGCGTTGGCTCCGGCGATGCAGAAGGCAAGGTGCGCGTCCACCTCGGTCAGCACTCTCGGCCCGTCGTCGCTGGGCGGGCTGTCGGGCATTGGTATGTCCACCAGATCAATGATGCCGTTGAAACTGAGGTTGTCGCCTTCGCCTTCTTCGGTTTCGCGGCAAAACAGGGCGTATTTAAGGTACACTCCGGTTCGGTCAGTAGCAGTAGTCAAGGAGTGGCTCCCTGCGGCCCAGCCGGCGGCGGGCGGTATCGTCACCGCGATTTTAGCACTGGCCGCGCGCAAACGGCAAAAGCGCGTGATTTCCACCAGGAGGTTTGACCATGTCACTGACTGCCGATAAATTCAACCAGGGTATGACCACCGACCAGTACATCGACATCATCAAGGTCAACAAGGACCCGTTTCTCCAGATCCATTCCGGCGTTGAGATTCCTGACAACGTCCTCAACTATTTCGATTCCCTGGACCAAGCCGTCAACCTGGCTGTGTTCACATCCGACTGGTGCGGCGACGCCATGTCCACCACGCCGGCCATCCTCCGCCTGGCTGACGCTTCAGATAAAATCAACCTCAGGGTGTTCAACCGCGACGACGAGCTGGAACTGACCAACAGCTTCCTGCCTGATCACCGCGCCGGAACCGTCCCGGTATTCGTGGCGTTCGATGAGAACATGGGGGAAATCGCACGTTTCATTGAGACTGCCCGCTCGCTCGTGCCCGCCATCGATGCCATGGACGAAATGGTCGCCCAGGCTGCTGCATCTATAACCGACGAGGCCGAGAGTCGTCAGCAGGCCCGGGGCCGACGCACTGCCCACCGAGTCAGCAAGGCCGCCGAATGGGGCGCGGTCATCCTAAACGAGTTTCAGCAGACCGTCGCCGATGGATTCGCTCTTTCCGCCGAGTCGCGTCCGGCAGAGGGCGGGACCGAATGGCCGCCGCAGGATTGATCCATAATGACCGACGACAACGAAACCTTCACCCTCATCACCATGGACGACATGGCCGTGGTCTTCTCGGTCACCGACGACTTTGCCATTCACCGCGAGTCGGTGAGCGTTGAACTGGCGCGGGAGGACCCGGGAGAGGTCAACATAACCTCCCGCAGCACTGTCGAAATCACCCTGCCGGCAAGCCAATCCCCCGCCGACTTCGCGGCCACGATCCGCTCCGAACTGGAAGCTCACGGCTATGTTTACAATCCCGGGCAGGTCGTCGCCAACGAGAGCGACGCCGATTCCGGCGATGATGATAAAGACGACTGGCTGTCCTGATGCTCAAAGTGTAGGGGCGGGGTTCAAACCCGCCCCTACGCTACGCACTATCGACGCTCAGCGCCCTACCAACCCCCACGACGGGACCAAAAGACCCCCCCCGCGCCCCGAACCGCCACCCGGGC
>VXOG01000091.1 GCA_009840165.1 Chloroflexota bacterium | reverse complement strand
TGCTTCATGTAAGTGTCGTGGGCTCGGAGATGTTTATAAGAGAACAGATGTCCCACCCCAACGCCCTACTCAAGTGGACGGAAATGAGCGGAAACTACCGGAAAACCCCTAAAACCTCCGCCATCCCATACCCACATACCTAATCCCGTTCATCCTGTACATCCATGCAATCAAGATACCTGAGACGAAATGTCACCGTAGCCCCGATCTCCTTGCCCCCACAACCGCCCCCTGCTAAACTGCGGCCCATCACATCACATACCACCTATCTGATTCGCGTTCCGCAGCAAAGGAGCCGCCGTTATGCTGATTGGCCATTTCACCGAACAGCCCTGGCAGGATGAAAATTCCGGCCTCATGGGCACCCAGAGCACCGACCTGGGCATCTCCAACAGCCACTACCGCCCCGACATCGGCGCCCAGCTTTACAACCGCTACCTGGACGAAAAAGTCTATGCGGAGCAGATGGGCTTCGACGCCGTGATGCTTAACGAGCACCACTCGACGCCGTTCTGCATGCAGGGCGTCACCAACGTCGGCGCGTCCATCCTGGCCCGCATCACCGAGAAGGTGAAGATCATCATCCTGGGCAACGTGCTGCCCATCTGGGATGACCCGCTGTGGCTGGCCGAGCAACTGTCGATGATCGACATGATCTCCCACGGCCGCTTGGTGTCCGGCTTCGTGCGCGGCGGTGGACGTGAGAGTTGGTCCCACAACTCGCCGCCCAACTTCAACCGCGAGCGGTTCGAGGAGGCCCACGACCTCATCATCAAGGCGTGGACCGAGCCCGGCCCCTGGCGCTGGGAGGGCAAGCACTTCCACTATCGCTACGTCAACCCCTGGGCCAAGCCGCTGCAGGAACCCCATCCGCAGATCTGGATTCCGTCCACCGTGTCCGTCGAGACCGTGAAGTGGTGCGCCGAGCATCGCTATCCGCTGGTCCTGCTCGCCACCCGGCTGGAGCCCACCCGCGAAGCCTTCCAGCTCTACCACGACACCGCCGCCGAGTGCGGCTATGAGTCCGGCACCCAGAACGTCGCCTACCTGTGGAAAGTGCACGTTGACGAGACCGAGGAGCTGGCCGAGGAAGTGGGCCGCAAGTACCTGTCCGGCGTCAGCAACCCCTTCCTGGCCGGCAACGAGGGCGGCATCAACCCCGCCATCATGAACTTGCCGGGCCACACGTCCCGCACCTCTCGCCGACTGTCCGCCGCCGCCTTCGGCCCCGCCGGACGCTTCGGCACCAACCGCCGGCCCTTCGAGGACCAGGTCGCCGACAGCACCATCATCACCGGCACCCCCAAGACGGTCATTCCCAAGATCCGCGAGGTGCTGGAATACCTGCGCCCGGGTTCCGTGTTCTTCTGGGACGGCGACGGCGCCATGACCCACGAGGACCAGATGCGCAGCCTGCGGCTCATGGGCGAAGAGGTCATCCCCGCCGTCCGCGAGATGGGCAAGGAACTGGAACTCTACTCCCCCTTCGAGGTGGACCCCCGCACCAACCAACCCATCGTGAACAGCGCCACCGCCGCGGAGACCGCAACAACTACGGCAGATTAGTTCGGCCCAACCAATAATCGGTTTGCCATGATTGATGCAGTACGAAGTACGCACCACAGCGCAGTTTGAGACTTGGCATCGCACTTTGGACCAGTCCATCGCAAATCGTGTGGCGCGGTCTATCGACCGTATGCGGGATGGCAACTTGGGCCATCACAGTCCAATTAGAGGGTTTCCCGGTGTTCACGAGCGTCGGGAAACCTACGGTGGCGGAGTACGAATTTACTTCGCTAGGGATGGCCCTGCATTAATCATCCTGCTGGGCGGCGGCGACAAATCCAGCCAGCGCAGAGATATTGAAAGAGCCTATCAAGTGTGGCAGAGTTACCAATAGGGCTGTGCTCGGGCCAGGAGGGCTTATGACACGGGACTATCGGGAATTTATCAAAGAACGCATCGCAGCGGACAGTGATTTCGGCAACGGGCTGTACCAATACTGTACCGACCTGTTGCAGTCAAGCGACGTCGAAGACCGGCGTGATGGCGAGTCCATGCTGCGCAACTACTTCGGCGCAGACGCATTGCGCGCGGCGCGGCTGGAAGCCGACACTCCTGTCGAGCCGGCGAGCAATGCCGCTAACTAGCGAGAAGCAAACCATGGCGCGTGATTTTCGCGAACTTGTCCGAGAGGATATACGCAATAACCCCGACTTTGCCGCTGGCTTGTACCAGGACTGCATCTACCTGCTACAGTCCAACGATGCCGAAGACCGGGCAGTAGGCGAGTCAATGCTCGCCAACTACTTCGACCACGAGCAAACGCACGCGGCCCGCCAGCTTGCCGCCAAAGGAACCGAGACGACGGAACCGGCCGCCGCGACCGCCGACTGATCTCGTCACACTCGCAGACGTTAGTAGGGACGGGCCCTGTGCCCTGCCCTACCTATATTTCACTTGCCCGCACTAGCGAGCGTGCCCATTGATAGCGTCATCGGGTGCGGGGTTCAGAAGGGTGGCGCGAACCCATCTTTGCCCTCGCCCAGTGGGGGCAGGCCATTGTCGAGCAATCGGTTGTTCAGAATCTCAAAGAACTCCTGATACCGTCCCAGGTACTCTGGCCCGAAATCATCCCGTCCGCAGCCCAATTTTTCAGCCATCAGGGAGAGCGCGCCCTCGCGCGTGCTCGCCACAAACTTGCCCCGTACAAAATGGAACGGCTGCGCGATGAACTTGGTCACCCCAGTGCCAATTAGCTCGTCAGCAAAGTCGCCGTTGTTGTTGACCAGCAGCAGCGGCGTCATCGTGATGCAGGTGTCAATTCCGGCGGCCTGCACCTCTTTGGTGGCCTCTAGCCGGCGGTGATTCCCTGGGCAGTAAGGTTCAAATTTGCGGCGTATGTCCTCGTCGTCTGTGGTAACGGTCATGTTGACCTGAACACGGCCACCTTTATCCTCAATCTGGCGGAGCAGATCGCAATCGCGCGCTACCAACGGGCTGCGCGTTTGGACGACCAGCTTGGGCTTGTGCCGTTCCGCCATGATTTCCAGAATGCCACGGGTCAGATTCAACTCCCGCTCCACCGGCTGGTAGGGGTCGGTGACGCTGCTCATGTAGATGAGCTTGCCGTCCAGGGAGCCGGGCCTGCGCTTGGCCATCAATGCAACAGCATTCTCCTTGACATTTACCCACTCGCCCCACGAATCGCGCTTTTCCTCGTTCCGGCTGAAAAAGGCAGCATAACAGTAAGCGCAACCGAATGAGCAGCCGCTGTACGGGTTCAGAGTGAAGTCGTAGGCGTCCATGAACCCGGTGGCACGGGTTAGGATTTCACGGGCGGGAGCGTAGTCGACGTCGGCATGGCCGATGCGAATGGGACGTGACGGACCTACGGTGTCGACAGCGACATCGTTGACAGGGAGCAGGGAAAGCTGGCTATCAGCTGTCACGGTCAGAAAAACTCCGGTAGTAAGTCAGCAGTGCTGTGTCCGTGGGACGCCAAAGGAATCCTGGGTACTCACTATAGAGTATTCCATATTGATGCCCGATCTTCCCGGTCTCTATTGCGTCAGGTTCTTCACGATTGAACAGGAATGGGATAGGGTATTCTGCTCGCATGGGAAGGAAAACCCTATCAGACCGCCAGCTAGTGCCTTGGAAAGGTGATATGCGTCTCGCGATTTCAACGTTCTGATCCTCAGGTGTGCGTCCCCAGCAGGACATCATCCCAACGATGGGGTGGTGTTCGTCGTGCAGGGCGTGTAAAGTGCGCTCGAGGTTACTGCTGTTCTGCTGATATACCCCGTGCAGGCAACTTAGCCAGCATTCCCCTTCATGCGATGGTACGGTGCTATGCCGAGTGTGAGTATTGAACGTTATGAGGTGGCAAGCCTCAGCCAAGGCTTCCAAGTTTTCGTCGTGCTGGACAGCAGTAGCGAAGTTTTCCCAAGCCGTCTGCCCAGCTTTTAACATGGCTGAACTAATGTCGACCGAATCTATAGCCACTCCTCCGACGCTTTCGCCTCTGATAAGCGCATCGGCAACTGTGATAGCAACACCGAATTGCATTGCTAGTGTACCGCTAGCTAAATCCACGACATGGAGTCGTCCAGTATCGTCATCAATCATCTTACCGGAGTTGCGCGACTGTAGCACTCGGCTCATCACTGCGTGTGCCATGCCAACGTGCTGGGGATGATATTCTAGCAAGTAAGCGGCAGCGGTGATGTCATCATCATAATCAGGCATCCGCAACGCGCGTAACGCCGACCGCATGGCATCGACTTTGCTTCGTACTGTATTGATCTGCTCGCGCCTTGACATCTGGTTAGATGGCAATTTTGACAGAACTGTATCAATGGTATTGCCTGCGGCATTCGCAATAGCTGTGTCCAAGGCTTTAACTAGAGATTGCTTGTCGTAATCTGGAAACCTACGCGGTTGCGGCCTATATGGGCGTCTGCGCTCCGATATGGTCTTTCCTTGTCTCACTGGGCGTTGACCAGCACGGGCATGAGGCTGCCGCTGCCGGCCTGGTCCTTGTTGACTACCCCGTTGTTCGGTAACAGGCGTATTGCTATTGCCAGGACGATGCGTTCGTGTTTGATCCTGACGAGCGTTTTCCTGCTGTCGCCTTCTCCTGCCTGCCCTCCATCTAATAGCAGTGCCAACCGCACCGGCAGCTCCAGCAACAACTAGTCCTATGACAATGGGAATTGGAAAAGCCATAAGATACTCCTGAAATCTGATAGTTTGCTGGGACGGGAGAGAATTATTATTCGCGCCTACATATTTTGCGCTGCCCCCACCGCCTCCCCAATCGTAATATCCCCCGTGTACAACGCCCGCCCAATAATCGCCGCCTCTGCCCCCGTAGGAACCAGCCGCCCCACATGCTCCGCCGCGCCCACGCCGCCGGCCGACAGGACGCTTAAGCCGCTGTCCCTCACCAGCGCCGCCGTAGCCTCGTAGTTGGGTTCTTCCAGGGTGCCGTCTCGGGAAATGTCGGTGTAGAGCAAGCGAACCACGCCTAGGTCGGCCATGCGCTGCGCCAGGTCGGTGGCGGTGATTGCCGACGTTTCCGTCCAGCCGCGGATGGCCACCAGGCCGTCGCGGGCGTCCAGCGCGACCACCACCCGCTCGCTTCCGAACCGACGGCACAGTTCCTCCACCAGTTCGGGATTCGAGACGGCGGCGGTTCCCACCACCACGCGGGCCGCGCCGGCGTCGAACAGGCCGGCCGCCGTGTCCGCGCTGCGGATGCCACCGCCCACCTGCACCGGTATGGTCAGGGTGCGCGTGATGGCGGTGATGGCAGCCAGGTTGGCGGGATTGCCCGAGTGCGCGCCGTCCAGGTCAACGATGTGCAGGCGTTGGCCGCCCTCGGCCTGCCAACGCTCGGCGACTCCCAGCGGGTCGTCGGAAAACACCGTCTCCTGCTCGTAATCGCCCTGGTACAGGCGGACGCAGTTGCCGCCGCGCAGGTCGATTGCCGGTATTATTTCCATGGGTCTATCCAGATACTCCGGCCGGCAGCGGCCCGATGCTAACTGCCCCGTTGTCGGTCATCTCAGCCGTGAGCAGACTGCCCTACAGCAGCGCGGTGCCTATCAGAGGGGTGCCTATCAGAGGGGTGCCTTCGGACTCGATGATGCGGACAGAGCGATGGTGACCGTGCCAAAGAACAATGCCTCGGTAAGTGGGAAACCTTTCCGTCTGGTCATTTGCCATGGTGAGATCCAGCGGCTTATCCGATATGAAGCCCAACAGATGTGTCAAACCCGGCGGGAGTGTCAGGTGTCCGTTGAACCCGGTGTCGATGTTGGCTTCAATGCGATGAACGTGTTCATTCACGTCAAGCAATCTCAACGGCATTACCAATTCCCGGTTATTGCCGATCCATCCGCTGGTCACCGCTCATCCGCTCCTTAATCGCTACCGTATCCTGGGAATTTTGAAAACCGCCGGGTATCCGATCCTGATCGTGTAAATGACACCGTCTGGTTGCCGTTCTTCCAATTCATCCTCCGCTGCGATGAGGTCGCGATTTACGGCGTAGTCCCCCGTCATAACGTCAATCACAAGGAACTTGCCCTTTTCCTGCGGCTCCACCAAATTCTTAATCTTCGCGTTGTAGATCTTCCAGCCCAGTTCACTGCGCTTATCGAAATCGATTTCAGGCGTCGTCATGACAGCATCACCTCATACACCATTCTGCGACCTGATTCACGAAGTTGGCGTAAATCCGCAGGCCGTTGTCGCCGCTCTTCTCGGGATGGAACTGCGTCGCCACCACGTTGTCGCGCGCGTAGATGCTGCAAAACTCAACGCCGTACTCGGTGAGGCCCGCCACGTAGTCCCGCTCCGCCGGGTCGGCGTAGTAGCTGTGCACGAAGTAGAAGTGGCTGTCCTGCGGAATGCCCTCCCACAGCGGATGCTCGCGCTGGAACCGCACGGTGTTCCAGCCCATATGCGGAACCTTGAGACCGTCGGGCAGTCGCCGCACCCGACCCGGCGCCAGGCCCAGGCAATCGGCGTCGCCCTCGTCGGTGGCGTCCAGCAGCAGTTGCAGCCCTAGGCACACGCCGAGGTAAGGTCGGCCGCTGGCGATGTAGTCCAGCAGCGGGCCTACCATTCCACGGGCTTGCAGGGCGCGCATGGCCGAGGGGCCGGAACCCTGGCCGGGCACGATGAGGCCGTCGGCGGCGGCAACCTCGGCGGGGTCGGAGGTCACCCGGGGAGTTACGCCGGCGCGCTCCACGGCGCGGGATACGCTGCGCAGGTTCCCCGATTCATAGTCTATGATGACGATGGCAGGACTTTTAGATGCTGTCATCGCCCGATCAGACCCGGTCGCCGGTGGCCCGTTCGATGGGGATGTCGCGATCGTGGTAGCGTGCCAGCACGAAGAGCAGGTCTCCGAGGCGGTTCAGGTAGGCCAGAATCAGCGGGTTAGTGAGGCCGCCGGCTTCCGACAGCGCCACGACGCGCCGCTCCGCTGTGCGAATCACGGTGCGCGCCGAGTCCATGGCCGACGACGACGGCGTGCCGCCCGGCAGGATGAATACCTGGGGCATCTGGAAATGAGTTTCCAGCTCGTCAATCGTCTCTTCCAGGTTGTCCACCATCTCCTCGGTTACGGGCTTGAAGTGCTGGTGGAAGAGGTCGTACTTCTCGGGGTCGGTGGCCAGCTCGGCCGCCACGGTGAACAGCTCCCGCTGTAGATCGCGCAGGATGTTCTTCACTTTGTCGTCGTCGGTCAGCGCGCGGGCCAGACCCATCAGGCTGACCGCCTCATCGGTGATGCCATACGCCTCGGTGTGTGGGTTGGCCTTGGATACCCGCCCGCCGTAGAGCAGACTGGTCTCGCCCTGGTCTCCGTACTTGGTATAGACGCGCTTGCGACGCGATGCTGATGATGACGACGTGCTCATGGCAATACACTCCCAACCCGAATGGCTACGGCTACGGTTGGTAATTCTAGCACTCCGGCATCACTGCCGCCATGCGCTGCCCGTTCGATATTCTCAATGCGTGTCGCCGATGGCTAATTGGACCGGCAACCGCAATTGGCGGAACTGGACAGCCTCGCCGATGAGGTCAGGCCCGTCGCAGCTTCGGATCCAGGTAGTCGCGCAGCCAGTCTCCGAAGAAGTTGAACGCCATCACCACTATGGTTATCGCCACGCCGGGGAAAAGGGACAGCCACCACATGTCCAGGATGACGTTGCGGCCCTCGGATACCATGATGCCCCAGGCCGGCGAGCCGGGCGCCAACCCCAGCCCCAGGAAGCTGAGAGAGGCTTCCAGCAAGATCACCTGTCCCACCTGAAGGCTGGTCAGCACCATCAGGGTATTGACCACGTTGGGGAAGATGTGCCGGATGATGACCACCGGAGTGCTCACGCCGGCGATCCGGGCCAGGATCACGTAGTCCCGTTCCTTGATGCTCAGGGTATCGCCCCGTATCATCCGCGCGAACCTGGCCCACACGGTGACTGCAACCGCGATGATGATGTTCTCAGTGCCCTGGCCCAGCAGCACCACGATAACGAGGGCCACCAGGATGGTGGGGAATCCCATCACAGCGTCGGCGATCCGCATGATGGTCGCGCCGATTATGCCCCCCAGGTATCCGGCGATCAGCCCCAGAACGGTGCCCACGATAGCCCCGGTAGCCAGGGCCACCAGGCTGATGTAAACGGTGGTGCGGGCGCCGAAGATCAACCGGCTCAGCATATCCCGTCCCAGGATGTCGGTGCCCAGCGGGTAGTCGCTGGTCTCAAACGGGGCGATCCGGCTGTTGATGACGTCCTTGTCGGTGGGATCGTGAGGGGCCAGCTGGGGCGCCAGCGCGGAACACACCAGCAGCACGGCCAGGATCACAATGGGGATCCAGGGCAGCTTGATCTCGCCGATCCGCTTCTGTAGCTGACCGAGCCTGCTTGCTTCGGTTACTGCCGTTTGCTGCGCCATGCCCAGTTCTCTCTCGCTTTACTCGATCCTGATTCTCGGGTCCACGTACACATAGAGGATGTCCACAAACAGGGACGTTAGGATATAGAAGAAACCGGAAGTAAGCACGGTGGCTTCCACGATGGGGAAATTGCGTTGGGCCACGCCCTCCAGCATCAGGCGCCCGACACCGGGCCACGCGAACACGACCTCCACCACAATGGCCCCGTTGAGCAGTCCCGCCAGGCTGATGCCGCCGAAGGTGATCAGGGGAATCAGGGCATTTCGCAGGGCGTGTTTCCAGATGACCAGCTTCTCCGTTAGCCCCTTGACCCGCGCGAACTTGACAAACTCGCTGTCCAGCACCTCCAGCATGCTGGAGCGCGCCAGGCGCATCATGCCGGCCATGATGGACCAGGCCAGCACGAAGGCCGGCAGCACAAAGTGGGATGGCCCACCCCTGCCGTAGGTCGGCAACCATTGGAGGATGGCGCCAAACAGCAGGATGAGCATGATGGCGACCCAGAATTGCGGCGCGCCGATGCCGGCGATGGCGAATAGCTTACAGGCTTTGTCGAGAATCGTGTCCCGTTTGACCGCGGACAGGATGCCCAGGGGCACCCCCATCAATACCGCCAGGAGCATTCCCACCGCCGCCAACTGGAGGGTGGCGGGAATCCGTTCCAGCAGCACGTCCCGGGCCGGACGCCGGGTGGTGATCGAATGGCCGAAATCGCCCTGCACCGCATTCAGGAGAAAGGTGCCGTACTGGATCAGGATCGGTCGATCCAGGCCCAGGTTCTCCCTGAGCTGCTCGTAGTCGGCGGTGGTCGCTTCCGGCGGCAGCAGCAGCAGGGCCGGATCCCCGGACAGGTGGACGCTCATGAAGATAATCAGGCTGAGCGCCAGCAGGGCGATTATTCCCTGCAATACCCTGGACAGAATGTAACGCTGCATGTGCTTCCCTTACCCAACAACTTTGCCGGCGGCGGGCGGAGGTGTCTATCCTACTGATTCAGGGTCAACGTCCACAAGGCCGTGGGGTACGGACCCAGGGGCCAGGGCTGATAGGTGTTGATGCGGCTGCTCAGGCCGAAGGGCAGGTTGGTGTAGATGGTGCTGAAGGAATAGTGTTCCTCCCAGGATGCCCGGTACATCTTGTTGTAAGCGTCCTGGCGCAGTGCAGGGTCCATCACTGAAAGCCCTTCGTCCGCTATCTTCACAAGTTCAGGATCCTCCGACTGGCGCAGGCTGGAGTCCAGGTAGTGCATGCTGCGCACCAGGCTGCCGCCGTCCCAGCGGCCCTCGTTGCTGCGGAAGTACACGTGGCCGTCCAGCTCCCGGTTGCGCACCCGCTCCCGGATGCTGACGTTCTGGCCCGCTTCCACGGTTACGTCAAGACCGAGGTTGTCCTGCCACATCTGGGCGATCAACTCGGCGTGTTCCACCATGAACGGCGTGTCGCTGGCCTGCCAGGTGTAGAGGGTGAAGGCAGGATAACCCTCGCCATTGGGGTAGCCGGCTTCGGCCAGGAGTTCCCTGGCCCTCTCCGGGTCATAAGGGGTGGCGTCCAGTTCCGGACTGTAGCCCAGGGTGCTGGGGGTCACCGCCTCAAAGCCGGCCAAACCGGCCCCTTCTTCGCCGCCGTAGAGATTGTCGCGTATCAGTTCCTTGTCGATGGCGTAGTCCAGTGCATACCGCACCCGCTTGTCGTTGCAGGGAAGCTCCGGTATCCAGCATCCGATGGGCCGCACCTGAGTGTAGGATGCTTCCTCAATCCAGACGTACCGTCCGCCGGCGGCTTCCACCCGTTCCCTGGACTGGAGGGTCACCTCAACGATGTCGGCCTCCCCGGCCAGCAGGGCGGAAACCCTGGTGGACTCCTCGGGCACCAGCCGCATGTCCAGCGTCTTGAACTTCATCCGCCGGTCTTCGGGATAACCGTTGTCGGGGTTGTAGTAGTAGTCCGGGAATTGCTCGAACAGCAGTTGCTCGGATCGCTTGAATTCGACCAGCCGGAAGGGACCGGCGCCAATGGGAGCGTCGGCGTAGGCGTCCTCGCCCACCTCTTCATGGTATTTCTGAGGCAGAATCGAGCCGCCGTCGGAGGAGGACTGTAGAGCGGAGTAGGTGAACGGGAAGGACGACGAGAGCTTGTTGTGGGTAACCTCGATGGTCTCCGGCCCGGTGATTTCGATTCGGTCCGTCAGGCGGGACCAGTTGATAGCCCCAGTGCTCGTGGCCCCCTCCTCAGCTTCCGGGCCAAAGTAACGCTGGAAGCTGAATTCAACGTCGTTGATCGTTACCTGCTCCCCATTGTGGAAAGTCGCCGGGTGATCGGCGGGTATGGTCATGATCCAGGTGAATCCGTCCTCGGAAACCTCCCAGGCCGACGCTATGCCCGAGACCATCTGGGTATCGTGGTTGCCCTCAACCAGCAGGGCGTGCAGCGCGCGCTGATAGGTGGTTTCCCCCAGCCCCAGGGTGTACCTTGGCTCAAAGGCCTCCGTGCCGAACACCGTCTGCATGATGGTAACTTTGCCGGATACCTCCGCTGCTGCAGGGGGAGCCGCCGGCGCCTCGGTGGCCACCGGGGCCGCTGGCGCTGCGGTGGCTGCCGGCGCGCTGGAGGTATCTGCTGCCGCCGCTGCCGGAGCCTCGGTCGCAGCCGGGGCCTCGGGCGTTGCCCCGCCGCCGCAGGCCGATATAATCAAAGCAAGAACCCCCACGAGAGTGGCCAGCCAGATTTTGGAATGAAACCTCTTCCGGATATTCATGCTAGTTCCTCCATTCTGTCAGTTTCGGGGGATCAGGACGCTTTGGGATGAAGTGGCTATACGTTGGCATGGCCCTGCTGGGAGCAGTAATCCCGGTTGCCTGGGTTTACGTGGACCACCTTTACCTGGCCGTGCCTGGAGCCTTTATCGATCTAGGGCTGTTGCTGTTCTCCTTAGGCCTGGCGTTGCTGTTCATACCGGTCGGAGTGGTGGGTGGCATCGCCGTCGCCGGCCTGTTTCAATTTGGCTGGTACCTGGCCCGTCGTTTTTTCCGATGAGCGCGTGGGCCGCCGCAAAACCATCAACCAGCAGTGCGGCGGCGGCGTGGGTTGCTGGAACCACTGGCTACTTCAGCGTCACCGTCCAAAGCGCGCTGGCGTAGGGGCCCAATGGCCACGGTTCCCAGGTAGCGATGCGGTCGCTGACCGCCCACGGCAGGTTTACGTATATGGGGCTCCAGTAGTAGTGCTCCTCCCAAATGGCCCGGTAGGCGCGGTTGTAGGCGTCGTGCCGCCTGGCCGGGTCCAGCTCCGCCAGGGCTTCGTTGACGATGGCGAACAACTCGGGCTCTTCCATCAGCCGGTTGGGGTTCTCCGGGTCGGTGGCACTGCGCATCAGACTCCCCCCGTCGAACCTGGCCTCGTTGCTGCGGAAATAGACATCGCCGTCCAATTGGCGGTCCCTGGCCTGTTGCCGCACGGCGGTGGGGTCACCAACAACTACCGTTACTTCCAACCCAAGATTGTCCTTCCACATCTCGGCGATCAACTCAGCCTGCTCGGGTTGCAGTGGCACGTCTCCGCCGTTCCAGGTATGTATCTTGAAGGCAGGGAAACCTTCACCGCCGGGGTAACCGGCATCAGCCAGAAGTTGCCTGGCTTGTTCCGGGTCGAAGGGCAAGGAATCGAGTTCGGGGCTGTAGCCCAAAGCGTTGGGAGTGGCAGCCTCGAATCCCCCTACTTGGGCGACGTCCGTGCCGCCGTATAACCGGTCCCGGATCAGTTCCTTGTCCACAGCGTAGTCCAGGGCGTAACGCACCCGCTTGTCGCTACAGGGCAGTTCCTCCTTCCAGCATCCCATGGGCCGGACCTGGGAGTAGGAGGCTTCGGGGATGAAGACCAGGCGACCGCCCCCGGCCTCCACCTGGCTTCGGGCGTTCAGGCTGGCTTCAGCCATGTCCGCTTGACCGGCGCGAATCGCCGACACCCTGGTGGACTCTTCGGTCACCAGACGCGCGTCCATAGTCTTGAACTTCATCCTGCGATCTTCGTGGAAGCCGTTGTCGGGAGTGAAGTAATAGTCGTCGAAACGCTCCCAGAGCATCTGCTCGGAGGGCTTGTAGTCCACCAGCATGAAGGGGCCGGCGGCCACCGGCGCGTTTTCCCAGCCTTCCTTGCCTCCCACCGATTCCCAGTAGTTCTTCGGCAGAACCGCGCCGTGTGAGTCGGATGAATGGAGTTGCGACATCAGGAAGGGGTAGGTGGCGTTGGGTTCGGTTTGGGTAACCACGATGGTGTTGGGGCCGGTGATTTCCTGACTCACCGTTCGTTTGGACTGCTGGATGAAAATGCTATGAATGGCATTGTCCGCCGCCTCGGGGCCGTGGTGCCGATCTAGAGTGAATTGAATGTCGTCAATGGTCAGGTCGTCGCCGTTGTGGAATTTCACCCCGTCACGGATGGTCCAGGTCCACTGGAGGCCGTCATCAGACAGTTCCCAGCTTTCGGCAATACCCGGGATCATTTCCGTCTTCTCGTTGCCCGCAATCAGCCATCCGTGCAACATCCGGTGCTGCGTCATGATCTGACCGGAGGCGTCCCGGGGTTCAAAAGACTGGGTGCCCCAGTCTGCCACCATCATCGTGACCATTCCCGTGACTTCTGACGGAGCGGCTGGAGCCGATGCCGCCGAGGCAGGCACAGCCGTGGGGGCGGCATCCTGCGCGGCGGGTGCGGAGGTGGCGGCCGGGGCTGCCGGCGCAGCAGGCTCGGCGGGGCTGGATCCGGCGCACCCTATGACAAGGGCCAGAGCAAGGGCGAGCAACGTGCAAAGTATGACGCTGCGGCCTGGCAATGTTCCGAGATTTAGCATATCTCCCTCACTTCCTGACTGGGCATTCCCGGTTTTTACGGTAATACGATGTAATCGCCCCTGATTAGCATAATTCCATCGCATTCTCTTATGAAATAAGCAGTATCCGCCGGTACTATATTGTAAATCTTCTTTATCAGTCAACATCAATGTCGCAGTGCCGGAACGATTTCCGGCGTGCTGGCCGGACATCTACGCCGGCCTTTGTCATCGTCCTGCCAACCCGGCATGTGCTATGATATGCGCCCGTAATGTGAGCCATGCTGGCCCGTCAAGCGATTCGTATCCAGGAGTTCCCCACACAATGACCACCCAGGCGGTTTCCCTCGAACTTGAACCCCGCGAGACGTTGGGCAAAAAGGTGAAAGCCCTGCGTCGCGCCGGCATCGTGCCCGTCCATCTCTACGGACGAGACGTTGAATCTCGCTCGCTGCAATGCGAGGTTAGGACGCTGCTGCGCGCCATCAGCCAGGCCGGCGGAGAATACGGCCAGCCCCTGAACGTCAGCGTCGCCGGCGAATCCGGCGCGTACACCGCCGAGGCGTCGGAAATCCAGTGGGACCCTCGCAACGGAGACGTGCTGCACGTGGACTTTCGCACTGTCTCGTCCTGACGCCCGGCTACTGACCGGCCGGGGGCGGGTTTCAAACCCGCCCCTACCATTATCCTGCGACGGCCCCAGGAGGCCCAATATGTATATGGTTTTTCTCAGCGAGTCCGGACTCACCGGCGCCAGCGCCAACGACCCCAACCAACCGCACCATATCCACGCCGGCCTCCTGGTTCAGGAAAATCAGTACATATCAATGTGCGGGGAGTACGACGCTCTGGTGCGCCGGCATTTCGGCAGCCCTCCCGGTTCGGACGGCGTTCCCGCCGAGATCAACCCCCGGCACGTCTATCAAGGCACCGGCCCGTTCCGCGCCTGGCGGCCGGCACAGCGCGCTGAGCTGATTCAGGACTGTCTGAACATCCTCATCCGCCGGGAAACCCCGCTGATTGTTTCTTACATCAACAAGGGCGACTACGTCGCTGCCACGTCCACCGATGGCAACTCCCTCTACGGAGATACCGACCCGTCCCGCCTCGCCTTCAGCCGGTTTCTCCTGGCGCTCACCATGTTCCTGGACGAGAACGTGATGGCGCAGATGAACCCCGACGACATCATGCAGTCGGTCTGGGACGTCCGCGACTATGCGATGCTGATGGCCGGCTCCGAATCGCCGTCCATCTCCGCGGCGTTGACCGAGTTCCTGGGCGAAGAATCGGACACCGTATCGCCATCCATGTACGACGATCTCATCGTCGCGCCATCGAAAACCTGCGTGGGCGCCCAGTTGGTCAACCTCTGCGCTTACTTTGTCCGGCGTTGGCTCCAGCAGCCCGGCGTCGCGCACAGCTACTTCGAGGCCCTCCGCGACGGCCGCGTCGTCCAGGTGATCTACCCCTACCAGTTCGATTAATCCTCTCCGGCCGGCCAAACGTAATCTATGCACCGGCATAGAGTTAGTTTCGGCCAGTCTGGGAGGTACGGATGTCGCTGTCGCCGATAATTTCCCGTTGGGGTGGTATGTTGGTCGTCGCCCTTACGGTTGCTGCATTCATCACGGCGTGCGGTCAGCCGGCCCGCAGTGATGAACCATCGCTAGCGTTGACCGAGCCGCCGCCGGCCACAGACGCGCCGCCCACGGCCGAATCCGGCGCTACCGCAACGCTCGCCATTCAAGCGCCGGCCACTCCCTACTCCCAGCAACCCTACGACCCCAACCGCACCATGTACGGTATCTGGGACGGTCTCGGACACGATCCCGGCGATTCCCTGGCCGCGCTGGAAGACACCGTATTCCACAACGACAAGTCCCAGGCTTACGTCATCCTGGAGGCCCTCAAGTTCTTCAACCTTGACGTTGCCCGCGCCGGCCTGGATACCCTTACCGAACTGACCGGACAGGACTTCGATTTCGACCGCCGCCGCTGGCGCGAGTTCGTTGGCGCGCGGGAAGAGGAATACGCCCCGCCGTCCGACTACGGGCGTTGGAAAGTGAATGGGCTGGCGATAATCGACCCCGACATGGCCGCCCTGCTGGAACCCGGCATCGAGCGTTCCCGCGTCAATCTCACCGAGGTCGTCTGGGGCGGCGTCCGCGTGGATGGCATCCCGCCGCTGGAGCATCCGCCCCACGTGCTGCCCGAGCAGGCCACTTATCTGTGGCCCGGTGATCGGGTGTTTGGCGTATCCATCAACGGCGAGCATCGCGCCTACCCCTTGCGCGTGATGAATGCCCACGAGCTGGCCAACGACACCCTGGGCGGCGAACCCATCTCGCTGGTGTATTGAACCCTCTGCGGCACCGGAATCGTGTATTCCGGCATTGTCAACGGCGAACCCACCACCTTCGGCACTTCCGGCCTGCTCTACCGCAGCAACAAGGTGATGTACGACCGAGCCACTCGCTCCCTGTGGAACCAGTTCATCGGAGAGCCGGTCATCGGCCCGTTGGCCGGTTCGGGCATCCGGCAGCCCTTCTTCCCCTCGGTGGTTACCACCTGGGGCGAATGGTGGGATGATCATCCTGACACCACGGTGCTGGCCCAGGACACCGGCGTCTATCCCGCCGAGTTCTACGTGCCCGAGGACAACCCCCTGGCCATCTACTACAACTACTTCACCGCTGATGAGGTGATGTTCCCGGTATGGCTCCGAGACGATACCTTCGAGCCGAAAACCGTGGTCGTCGGCCTGTCAATTGACGAATCGGCAAAAGCCTACGCGGTGCAGGACTTGCAGGATGCCCGGCTAGTTAACGACACCGTGGGCGGGCTGAACGTGGTGGTGGTGGCGTCGCCCGAATCGAGGGCCGGCCGCATCTACGAGCGCGACGATCTGACCTTCGCGCCGGCGGGAAACGATGATCCCGAACTCGCGCCGGCCGCGTTGGTGGACGATACCGGAGCGCGATGGATGGTCACCGAGCAAGGCTTGGTCCCCGCCGCCGACCCTTCCCAACAGTTGCCGCGCATTCCCAGCATCACGTCATTCTGGTTCGGCTGGTTCCAGTACCACCCGGACACGGAGGTTTATGAGCACGGCCCGTAGTCCAAAACTCCCTATCCCCTTGTGGGAGAGGGATGGGGTGAGGGGCGAGCTAATCCCAGCGCACCCGCCGTCGTAGCTGCGCGCTCAGGATGTCCACCGCGATCACCAGCAGCAGGTACCACACCAGCAGCAGAGCGACATCGTCGTAGTGGAACCACGACATGCGCAGCCGGAACTCCCGGCCCAGGCCGCCGGCATTGAGGAATCCCACCACTACGGTGGTGCGGATCACCACTTCCCAGCGGTACATCAGGAAGGTCAGGAACAGGGGCAGCGCCTGAGGGAACACGCCGTACAGCAGTACCTTGGGGCTGGACGCGCCCGCCGCCCGCAGCGCCCGCGCCGGCGCCGGGTCCAGGTTCTCCACCACCTCCGAGGTCAGCCGGCCCACGATGCCCAGGTTGTGGATGCCCAACGCCAACGCCCCCGGGATGATGCCCGGAGACAGGAAGAACACAATCAGCATCGCCCACACCAGCTCCGGGACGGCCCGTGTCAAAGTGTAGAAAACCCGCACCGCCGCGTACGTCACCGCGCCCGTTCGCGACGGCGCGCCACCCAGCGTGCCATCGCTGACGTTGCGCGCCCCCGGCATTAGCAGAACCAGCGCGCCCGAGCCGGCGATGCCCATGGCCAGCACCGACATCGCCAGCGTGTTCAGCGCCAGCTGACCGGTTTCACGCCATCGCGTCGCCTGCGCGAAAGGCGACGGGTCTTCGGATCCCGTTCCGGCCAGACTGGCGACGAACCGGCCGGCATTCTGCCAGGTGCGTTCCCGGAACAGGTCGCCGAATCCGCTGTTGCCGTCCATCAGTATGAACGCCCAGGAGGCCGCGATGAGCAACGCCATGGCGTAAGCTGACCAGCGCAGCACGTTGACACGCGCTGCGAAGCCTCTCGCCGGCCGCGTATGTTCGCCCCCGATTCGTTCCATCAGTACGCCATGCTCCGACGCACGCGGCTGCTCCACCAGTCAACCAGCACCACCAGGGCCACCAGGAAGATCAGCAGCGTCCACACCTGCCGGAACAGCAGGTCGGCCAACGACAGCTCAATCTGAAATCCGATGCCGTCGATGCCGACGAAGCTCATGATGGCGGCGGCACGTATGCCACATTCCAGCCGATAGAAGGTGTAACTCAACAGGTCGGGCAGCGCCATGGGGAGGTAACCGTAGAGCAGGATTCGCGCCGGCGACGCGCCAGTGGCGCGCAGCGCGGCCACCGGCTCCGGCGGAACGTCCTGCAATTGCTCCGAGTAGATGCGGCCCAGGATTCCGGCGTAGGGTATGGCCATGGCCAATATCGCGGCCATGGGCGACAGCCCGACGGCGGCTACGAACAGCAGCGCCCACACCAGTTCGTGTACCGAGCGCATCGCCGCCAGCAGGAACCGAACCGACGCCATCAGCGTCCACCGCCGCGGGTTTGCCCCTTCCATCGGGGCTGTCATCACCCCTGACGCCAGCACTCCAAGGGGCAGACCCAGCGCCACCGCCACGGACATCCCGGCTACCGCATAGGCCACCGTGTGCCAGCTCGCGACGAGGCAGATGCTCAGAAATTCCGGCGACAATTCCGGCGGGAACAGCGCCAGCAACACCTTCAGCGCCGCCGCGCCGCCTCCGGTGTGGCCGATGGGTTGCTGCCAGTCCACCCGCGACAGGCTCCAGGCCAGCGCGAATACGATGCCCAGCGTCAGCAGGCGCGGGCCGGTGAGCCAGGTTTGCAGCCGCTGACGAAACATGGTGCGATGACTAAAGACTACCCGTCCCGCGCCGCCAACCCGGCCAGCGGTTCCATGGCAACGGCGTCATCCCCCAGGTCGTACAATTCATCCAGCACGGCGTCATCGAGCTCGCTTGCCGGCAAGTCAAACTGTACTCTGCTCTCCCGCAGGCCGATCACCCGCGTGAAATGCCGCCGGATGAGCGACGCCGTGTGCAGGCTGGCGACTAGGGCGCGCTGACTGTCCCCGCCGTCGCTGTTCCCTGAGACGAGGCCCACCAGCAGTTCCATCACTTCTTCGGCCCGCGCCGGATCCAGCGACGCCACCGGCTCGTCGGCCAGGATTACCAGCGGCGACTGCATCATCATGCGGGCGATGGCCACGCGCTGCTGCTCGCCGCCGGAAAGATGTCCCGGCCGCTCGTTGATTTTGTCGGCGATTCCGACACGCGCCAACGCCTGCTGCGCTGCGCGGCGTTCCATGGGCCAGACCAGCGAGAGTATCGAGCGGGCCAGGCTCCAGTGTCCCAGCCGGCCCGCCAGCACGTTGTGCAGCACCGGCAGATGAGGCACCAAATCAAACCGCTGGCTCACGATGCCCACCAGCGAGGCCAGTTCATTGCCGGGTTTCAGACCGGCGGGAGACTTGCCGTTAATCGATACGGTGTGCGGACCTTCATCGGGCACCATGGCGCCGGCCAACAGGCGCAGCAGCGTGGTCTTTCCGCTTCCGGAAGGGCCAACCAGCGCCACCCGTTCGCCGGCATGGATGGCAAGGCTCAGCGGCGCAAGGCCGAGGTTTGTTCCATAAACCTTTGCCGCACTTTTTATAGTGATAAGCGGCTCGGACGTAGCAACCTGCTCGCCAGTCCGCACTGGGCGGACTCCGCTCATTGTATTATTTCGAGTTCCCGCGCTACGCTCTCAATGGCCTGGTAGTTTGCGTTCTCCGTGGCGATGAACTGATCGGTGCTGAACAGTTCCAGGATCTCGCCATGCTCTTGCGTATTGAGCGCCAGCAGGGCGGCCTGCACTCTGTCAGTGAATCCGTCGCCGTACACTTCGTCCAAATCAGCGCGCGCCGTCCAGTTGTAGTTGAAATAGTTCGGCGTGGTGTCCAACTCGCGTACCTGCGCGGGGTCGGCCGCGCCCTCCGTCACCGCTCGCGCCCACACGTCCTCGGCCAGCGCGCCCACGTCGTAGGATCCGGCCGCCACCAGCTGCCAGGTTTTGTCGTGAGAACCGGAGAATCCCGGTGGCGTGCGGAAATCGTTGGCGACGTTAATGCCGGCCTCGCCCAGGAAATACCGCGGCATCAGGTGGCCGGAGGTGGAGCTCTCACTGCCGAAGGTGATAGTCAGGTCGCCGGTCTTGCCAACCAGATCATCCAGGCTGTTCAGGTCAGCGAACTCGTCGCCTCCACGCACGACGTAGTTGGAGTGAAACTCGGCATCGTGGGCACGCTGTACGATAGCCCGTGCGCCGGGGTTCTGCAACCGGGCCTGCACGCCGGTCAGCGCGCCGAAGAACGCCAGTTGCACGTCGTTCTGGGTGAACGCGGTCACCACCGCCGAGTAGGACACGCTGGGCACGTATTCCACCGGAACATCAAGCTCTTTGGACAGATAGTCGGCGAAGATTTCATAGCGTCGCGCCAGGCGTTCGGCGTCCTGGTCGGGTATGCCGCCAACGCGCAAGGTCGGAGCCTCTTCCTGGGCGCAAGCCATGGCAAGCAAAGCCACGAAAACCGCCACCATGGATACCAGCAGGAAGCGAACGGATATTGACAATGAGGGCATGGGCTTTCCTTCTGTATCGCGCAAAGCGAATAAACTGGCGCGATAGTATCAACGTATCCTCTGCCGGTCAACATCGCCGAAGCCGTCGCAACCGTTCAGATCCCGTAGTACAATTTCTGTTGCATGATGTCGCGGTTACGCGACGTTCCCTCTCCGGTTCGTTCCGGAAACCGCACAAGGAGACCTCACCATGAAGATGTATATCTGCGGCCAATGGGTTGACCGCGATGCCAAGATGCCCGTCATCAATCCCTTTGACCAGAGCGCATTTGACACCGTGCCTCGGGGCACTGCCGCCGACGTGGAGGCCGCCATCGCCAGCGCGTCCCGGGGCGCCGCCGTGATGGCCAAGCTGCCGGCCCATCGCCGCTACACCATCCTGAAGCGCGCCGCCGACCTGATGGACGAGCGGGCCGACGACCTGGCCGAGACCATCACCCGCGAGGAGGGCAAGGTCATCGCGGAGGGCCGCGGCGAAGTGCAGCGCGCCATCCAGACCATCACCCTCTCCGCCGAGGAAGCCAAGCGGCTCCACGGCGAGACCGTGCCTCTGGACGCCGCTCCCGGCGTGGTCAGCCAGTTCGGGTTCACTATTCGCGTGCCCGTCGGCATCGTGGCGGCCATCGCCCCCTTCAACTTCCCGCTGAACCTGGTGTGCCACAAGGTCGGGCCGGCCCTGGCCGGCGGCAATGCCGTCATCCTCAAGCCCGCCGGCGACACACCGCTGTCCGCCCTGAAGCTCACCGAGATCCTGCTGGAAGCCGGCCTGCCCGAAGAGGCCATCCAGACCATCACCGGCTCCGGCGCGGAGATCGGGGACGCCATCACTGGCTCGCCCGACGTCCGCAAAATCACCTTCACCGGAAGCATGGAGGTGGGCGACCAGATCTGCCGCAACGCCGGCATCAAGAAGGTCACCATGGAGCTGGGTTCCAACAGCCCGCTCATCATCATGTCCGACGCCGACATTGAGAAGGTCGCCGCCGCCACCGTGTCCAGCGGCTTCGCCAACGCCGGCCAAGTGTGCATCTCCACCCAGCGGGTCTTCGCTGCCCGCGCCATCTACGCCGATCTGCTGGATGCGCTGGTCAAGCCCACCCAGGAGTTCAGCGTGGGCAACCCCTTCGACGAAGACGTCAAGATGGGCCCCATGATCCGCCAGACCGACGCCGAGCGCGTCGAGAGCTGGATCACCGAGGCCGTGGGCCAGGGCGCTCGCGTCATCGCCGGCGGCGGACGTGAAGGCACCATGCACACCGCCACCGTGGTCGCCGACGCCCGCCCTGAGATGCTGATCTCCCGCGAAGAGCTGTTCGGCCCCGCCGTTGCGGTCAGCGCGTTCGATGACATCGACGACGCCATCGCCAAGGCCAACGACACCCGCTTTGGCCTTTCCGCCGGCATCTTCACCCAGAACGTGGACTGGGCCATGAAGTTCGCCCAGGAGGTCCACTCCGGCAACCTGCACATCAACTCCTCGCCCCAGTGGCGCGCCGACGTCATGCCCTACGGCGGCCTCAAGGACAGCGGCATGGGCAAGGAAGGCCCCGCCTACGCCATTGAGGAAATGACCGAGCTCAAGATGGTCGTCTTCCACATGGGCGGCTAACCAGCCTGTCTTTGCGAGGAGCGATAGCGACCCGGCAATCTCGTAGCCTGTGTACTCGCCGGAATCCAGACCACGTAGGGGCGAATAATCATTCGCCCCTACCCATTGCAACAACCCACGGAGAATCAACATGACCAGCCGACCCCACGGCATCGACGGCTGGGGCTACCCCAACCAGGAATACGCCCCCGAACCCTACGTTATGGAACAGGCCCCGCGCTGCGCCCTGGTAGTTACTCCCCATCCGGACGACGCCGAGGGCGGCTGCGGCGCGACCATGGCCAAGTGGATCGCCGAGTCCGGCACCAAGGTGGTCATCCTCATGTGTACCAACGGCAACAAGGGCACCGGCGACCGCTCATTCACGCCGGAGGGACTGGCGGCCACCCGTGAGATTGAGCAGCAGAACGCCGCCAGGGTCCTGGGAGTTTCCGAGGTGGTGTTTCTGCGGTATGGCGACGGTGAGCTGGAAGATACTCACAAATACCGGGGAGAGGTGGTGCGCCAGATCCGTCGGCATAAGCCCGAGGTAGTGTTCGGAATCGACCCCTATCGCGTAACTTCTCACACCCACCGGGACCACCGCCACAGCGGGCAGGCCGCCTTGGACGCGGCATTCTCCTACGCCTGGAGCTGGCTGGATTTCCCCGAACAGATTGCCGCAGAGGGACTGGAGCCGCACCAGGTCGGGGAAGCGTTGCTCTGGGGTTCCGAACGGCCCGATACCTTTATATCGATCAACGAGCAGCACATTCTGATGAAGGCCGCCGCCCTGAGCCAGCACGCGTCGCAGATCAGCGCGCGCACTGCATCCCAGCGCCTGGAGCGAATGACCGAGGGCTGCCGGCTTCAGGGTGAACGCTGCGGCGTCCCCTTCGCCGAGGGCTTCCGCCGCATCCGGTTCCACCTGGGCAGCGATGAGTGGTGGCTGCTGAACCGTTAGGCTGGCTGGCGGTTGGCGTATAATAGGCTGGGTGAATAGTTGACCATGGTCACCATCAGTACACCGGAAGACCTGCTGCGCGTGCTCCGCGAAAACCCGGAGTGGAAGGAAGCCGTGCGCCGCGAAATCCTCACTGAGGAACTGATAAACCTGCCTGCCCGGTTCGACCGTTTCGTGGCGACCACCGAGCAGTTTATCGAGGAGCAGCGGCGGTTCAACGACCGTGTGGAGGGTTTCATTGAGCGAACCGACCGGCGGTTTTCCAGGATTGAGGACGACATCTCGAATATGCGGGGCGAACACGCCCGGAACACCGCCATTGGCGAAGCCGCTGATATAGCCGAGAATATGGGGTTCCAGATGATACGCGTATTGAGCAGGGATGACCTAAGGGAATTGCTGCACACCTCGGATACTTCCGGCATAGCCACGCCCGAACTGCAAAGTTTTCGGCGCGCTGATTTGGTCATAGAAGCCGCCGATGCGGACGGAAATATTCACTATATCGCCGTGGAAGCTTCGAACACCGGGGACGAGCGCGATACCCGTCGCGCCATCAGAAACGCCGAATTTCTGGCCCGCTTCACCGGCCAACCGACCCACTCCGCCGTCGCTAGTGTCCGCAACGACCGCCGCGTCCAGCAAACTATCGACAGAGGCGAAATCTACTGGTACGAACTTGCTGACCGGGATGCGCAACCTGAATAACTGCTTATTACGAACCATTCGAGCTGACGCTCCCCGAACAAAGATTAATTGTTCAATACGAAACGAAGGGAGAGTTGCCGAACGTCGAGAAGTTGCGCAAGTCAGGGAAGGAGTTAGCTGTGGCTTCTGGGGCTGGGGCCGTAGTGGCAGGCGGGGTAGCCATGCTGATCGGACGGACTTTGCTCGGTGGCGCTTTGGCAAGGATAGGAGTGGCGGGAGCGTTCGGCGCGGTCGGTCTTGGTTTGCTTGGTCCTGCCATACTTGTGGGTGGAACTGTTGCAGGCGTTGGATACACCCTGTACAAAGTCGGCAAGAACAAAGCACAGAATGATCAAGCCCAAGCTTTCGGACAAGAACTGATGGCACATCTACAGAATTTCCGTCCCGGCAGTTTGCCGCCATCCGATATGGCGATTGTTACTTCGGAAGATCGACGAATCACGGTAATCTATGACCCCGAGTTGAGTGCGGAATAGATTATCGTGCCTCCTACCCCTCAATCGCCCCAATCACCTCGTCCGCCGCTGCCACCCACGCCATGCGCGGGAAGATGATGTTCATGCACACGTCGTGCTCGGTGGACGTGCCGGCGGCGCAACAGTCGCGCACCACGATGCAGTCGTAGTCCTTGTCCCGCGCGTCCCGCAGCGACCCCTCGACCACACCTGTTGTGGAGTATCCGGTCAGGATCAGCGTCGTGATGCCGAAACGGCGCAGGTACACCTCGATGTCCGTGGTGTTGAACGGGCTGGTGGTGTGCTTGATGACCACCGGATCCTCAGGGCGCGGCGCCAACTCCGACACCACCTCCGCGTCACGAGTCCCGGCAGTGAGGCGGGGGCCGGCGTCGGCTGCGCTGGCCGGCGCTCCGAAGGGCGGTCGGGGCGCGTCCCGACGGTCGGGGCGGCGGTTCACCACCACGTAGATCACCGGCATCCCGACGGCGCGAGCCTTTTCCAGCAGCCGCACGCTGTTGGCGATGATCTCCTCGCCGGAATACGGCTGCACCGGCATCGCGCCGCCCTTGATCAACTCGTTCTGCATGTCCTGGATCAACAGCGCCGTTTGGTTAGGATCAATCGTAATCTCAGGCATGGCTCTCCTCCATAATTGCAGGTTACGTTTCGTCTGTCGTCTGTTGCCGCTGCACGTATGCGGGCAATCGCTCGTCGCCCGGACGCGGAAACTCCGCGCCGTCCTCGCTCCATCGCACGCCGTGAGCCCGCATCATGGCCGCGGCGTTGGCCCGCGCCACCGCCCGCAGCGCGTTGGCCATGATGCCTCCGTTCTTGCGCACGGTCTTGGCCGGTGCCTTCACGACCTCACGCGGCCCTGGCTCCAGCAGACCCCATCCGTCGGGCAGCATCTCCGCCAGCACGACGCCTCTGGGCGCCATGATGTGATGGTAATCGGCGATGCTCAGGAATCGCGAATCGTGGAACTTGGTGGATACCGTCGCCAGGCGGTCACGCAGTCGTTCCTGCTCTTGCAACAGCCGTTCCAGGTCTCCGGCGGCGGTCCGGTAGTCTGGCGCGTCCGCCAACTCGACCCGCCGCGCCAGGGAGCCGGCGCGTTTACGCAGGCGCGCTATATCCGCCTCGGTATGGTTATCACGGGCGAAATCGGAGCGGGAGACTTTGACCTCCACCGCATGTATCGTGTTATTCGGCCCGATTCCCACTACGTCAACGATAGAACCCCACGGCCCTTGCAACCGCACCTCCAGCCCGATGCAACGGCAGCGTGCGACGCAGTACAGCCATTCCCACGCTTCCCACTTCAGCCGGTAGGTCAGCTCAGACTCGCTGCCCAGCTTGAACCGTTGGCCATTCACAGCGTTATTGGCGCTCATCCTGAGCCTGTCGAAGGACTGTCATTCCCTCGAAAGCGGGAATCCAGACGGTCTTTGCGGCATACTAACCTGGATTCCGGCCTTCGTCGGAATGACGAAAATTATTACAGATCCTGGAGGTCCCGCACGATGCGCCGTAATTGCGCCTGCTCGGCGTCGGTGGGAGCGTCAAACGAGAAGTGCATCTCGTCCACTAGGTCACCGTACTTCTCGCGGAACTTGCCGGCGATCTCATCGTACTCACCGATGGTGGCGAAAGCGTGGAGCATCTCATCCGGCACCAGCCCGGGCATCTCGTCCCACTTGCCCTCTCGGGACAGGCGGTGTAGCTCCACGCCGATGTCCTCAAACCCGTGGCACTCCAGCACCGGGAAGTAGGTGCGGGTTGACGAGTAGAACGAAATGCGCCGTCGCGTCACCTCCGCCTGCTCCCGGATGGCTTCCTGATTCGGCCCGGTCACGATGAACCCGCCGCCCACGATGTTCACGTCCTCCGGGTTGCGTCTGGCCCGCCGCGCGCCCTCGGCCACGTTGGGCTGCACTACCTGCCGGATGTACTCCGGCGAGGTGAGGCTGTGCAGCATCAGCCCGTCGCTGACCTCGCCGGCCACCAGGCAGTTGTAGCCGTTCACGGCGGCGGTGTACACCTCCGGAGGGTTGTACTCGCTCGGCCCAGGGCTGAAGAACGGCGTCATCAGCGAGAACTGGTAGAAATCGCCGTCGTACTCCAGGTTGCTGCCCGTGTCCCAGCAATTCCAGATGGTACGCAGCGACTGCACGTACTCGCGCAGCCGTGAACCCGCCGAGCCGGTCCAGCGGGTCGAAAACCGTCGCTCGATGTGTCCCTTCACCTGCGTGCCCAGACCCAGGCGGAGCCGTCCGCCGCTGCCGTCCTGCAAGTCGCGAGCAGTGTAGGCCACCACCATGGGTGAGCGCGGGAAGGCGATGGCCACGTGGGTTTCCAGCGTAACCCGGCTGGTGGACGTGGCCGCCACCGCCAGCGGCAGGAACGAGTCATGGGCCGTCTCGTTGGTGGACACGCCGTCGTAGCCCGCCGATTCCGCCCAAGCCGCCTCGGCGGCCACAGCGTTCAGGTCGCGGGATTTCAGGGAATAGACAACTTTCATTTGGTGGTGGACTCCTTGTGTGGCAGGGCTATTCTTCCCGCGTTGCATCGTCGGGTTGCCAATCTGCGGCATTGAGACTCCTGACCCGTTCGCGAAATGCGCTATCGAACTTTTCCAACGTCTCGGCCGTCCACTTCAACTGCGTCGTCCATTGCGATTCATCGGTTGGGTCGGCGTCAAGCCGCAAATTGATACGACTGACCTCTTGATCCGGCATCTCTGCCCATTCGAGGGCTGCGCCGATTTCACCTTCAATAGCTTCTTTCTCTTTCTCCAGCAGCGCAAAATGGGTCTTGGAGTGCGGCCCTTTAAGCCTAAGGTGTACTTCAATATCCTTCGCTTGCCGCCGCAGAGTAGCTTCCACGTGGAAATCTGCTAGTCCAAGTCGGTAAGCTGTCCACGGTAGGGTTCGCGAGGTCCTCACCCTCGTTTTGCTACCTCTTTCCTCGAAAAGTTGGTCCAGCTTGTCCCAGAAACGTTCGTTCTGCAAGGAACTGTCTGGGATTTTTCTGACCGCTTCCCGCGTGGTTTTTACCCAGTCATTTGGCCTCGACACGATGTTGAACTTCGGTGCTGCTGGCGAATCGCCGATCCGCCAGAGCTCGATCTCCAGGCCGAAAAAGCGAAACTTTTCGTTGGTAATTTCATTCAGCCAGTCCAGGGCGGCACGATGTTCATCGGTAAACTTTTCCGCAACCCAGACGATAGTCACGGTCTGTAATCCAGCAGCGTAGGTCAGCAATTGTCCCAAGTGACTATGGTCGGTGCGTTCCAGTTGATTTTCAATCAACACCCACGAGTCGTCCAATGTATCCCGGCAGAGAATATCGGCGCGGAATGGACCGACCCCCCGCTCAGTTCCTTCCGTTGCCAACTCCATACCGAGGGTATCAGATAGAACTGCCAGATTATCCGGCTGCGCCAGCCACGGCGTGAAATCCTGCGCTTCAGTAATCCAGATATTGCGGAGAGCAACCTGTTCCAAGCGCCCCAGATCGGCGGTAGTCATCCTGACATCTCCTTTGTGATTAGCCTGCGCTGTTACTTTGCTGCCCGCGCCCGCGAGGTCATAGAACACTTCCAACTGTGACCGTTCTTCAGCGTCGGACAGCGTGGCAACCATCAAGCCCATAAACTCGGCGTAACCGTAGCCCTCATCCCGTAGCGGGATCACAATCTCCCACAGTTTGCCTTTATGTTCCTTGCTGAGAATCGTACCCCACTGTCCCCATGGGCGATCGTTCCCCCAACCCTGCGACTCCAGATACGCGCGCAAGTTTTCAGGGGTCAGGGATTCCAGCGCTTCTTTGTCGCGGATCTGCACCCTCATCATAGTGTTTCACCTCTTGCCGCTCTGTCCATTAAATCGGCTAATTGGTTGCTGCCGAAAACATTCGTTGTTGGAACGTGTACCGTCACGTTGTTGATGTTCGTTACTTCCGGGCGACCAGCCAGAGACAGCCAGTAGGCGCAGTAGTGCAAGCAAAGTTCTTCATGGGTCTGCGCAAGCCATTCTGTTTCGTCCTCCGGCAGCAGCACAACAATCAGGATGAACGGGGTTACGGGAGTTCGCAGGTTATCGTAATCGCGCATCGGCAGTGGGAAAATCAACTGCCTACCGTCGCGGCTCACAATATGTCGGGATGTGGCCTTGGCCTGGAAACCGATGATTTCCTCGATTGTTGCCCGTTTCAGTATGCCATCTACGCTGCCTCGGTCAACCTTCGGCTCAATCACCTCGCAGTCGGCATAAGTTGCCACCGCATTGATGTATGCCAGTGAAAACCGCTCCTTACGGGTGTTCAAGTCCATCCGTTGATTCACCCCTCCGCCGGCCCATGCTCCGCGTAGAGTTGGTCGGTCTTGGCGGCCATGATGAAGTCGTTGCGGTGCAGGTTGCGGATCTTGTGGGTCCACCAGGTTACGCTGACGCGGCCCCATTCGGTGGTCAGGCGCGGGTGGTGGCCCTCCGACTCGGCCAGCTCGCCCAGCGCGTTAGTGAATTCCAGGGCCTGCACGAAGTTGCGGAACTTGAACTGCCTGTCCAGCTTGGGAATCCCCGACTCGTCAATCAATTCCCATTCAATCACCGACGGATGCAGCACGGCGATTTCTTCATTGGTAACGTGGGGCGAATCCCGCCGGCACGCGGTGCATTTCTCACTGTACAGTTCGGCCATCTCGCCGCCTCCAGTTTGGTAAATTTGCGCTAATTCTAGCATAGCGCAGTTGAGCGTCCGCCTGGGCTGGGGTATAGTTTCCGCCGACGCTACGCCGCAACAACAGGAGGGCAACCATGATCTACGGCGCGATAACCAACTCCTGGCGCAACCAGCTTGATGATACTGACCTGGCCGACCTGATCGCCGAGGCCCAGTCTCGCGGCGCCGGCCACATCGAACTGCGCCAGACCTGTCTGGGCGCCGCCGAATTCGGCGAGGGGAACGCCTGGCGGCCCAACCTTGAAGCCATGGCCGGAGTGGTGCATCGTTTCCCCGACCTCACATTCGACCTGGCCGTGGCCCTGCCCTGCATCACCACCGACATCGACCCCGACGGCGGCCTGTACCAGTCCCAGCTAGAGGCAGCCCGGCTGGTGGGCGGCGGCAATCCCCACCTCCGCACCGTGGATCCCGGCGCTTCCGACACACCGTGGGAATCCGCAGAGGATGTAGCGGCGGCGGCAGCCCGCATCGCGCCGCTGGTGCGCGAGGCCGCCCGGCAGGGTGTGATCTTCTCCATGGAAAACTCGGGCCAACCCCTGCGTTCCATGTCCCTGCTGGTTCAGGAGACCCGCGCCCGGTTGACCGATGAGGAGGGCCGGTACCTCGGCCTGTGTCCCGACCCCGCCAACCAGTTGCGCCGGCACCCGGACAGCCATCCGCTGGACGAGCTGGCGAACCTGCCCACAGACTACATCAAGATCGTCCACTTCAAGCAGGCCCGCGACGGCGTTGCCATCGGCAGCGTTGACGACGGCGACCTCGACTGCCACGCCATGCGCAAGATCCTGGAGGGCAAAGCCTACGACGGCCCCGCCGTCATGGAAATCCCGTCGGCGGACGACGTATTCGACAACCTCGCCGCCAGCTTCGCCTACCTGGATGGGTAGGCCGTTCGCGCCAGCCGTGTAGGGGCGAATAATTATTCGCCCCTAAGAAGCAACAACGATCTACCGCTGAACGGTGGCCCACCAACCCCAAATGAACGATCACACCGACTACACCGTTTCCATCCACTACGACCGGCGGCTGTACCGCCAGGACATCGCCGGCTCGAAAGCCCACGCCGCCATGCTGGCCAAGCAGGGCATCATCACCCAGGACGACGCCGACCGCATCATCGCCGGCTTGGGCAAAGTGCAGGACGAGATCGAGCGCGGCGACTTCCCCTGGGATCCCGCCCTCGAAGACCTGCACATGAACATCGAGCGCCGGCTCACCGACCTCATCGGCCCTGCCGGTGCCCGCCTGCACACCGGGCGTTCCCGCAACGACCAGATCGCGCTGGACATGCGCCTCTACACCCGCCAGGCCATCGCCGACGCCGTGGCCGCCCTGCGCGACGTTCAGCGCGCGCTGACGCAACTTGCCGAGCGTCACTCCAACGTCGTCATGCCCGGCTACACCCACCTGCAACGCGCCCAGCCGGTGCTGTTCGCCCATCACATGCTGGCCTACTTCGAGATGTTCCAGCGAGACATCGGGCGCTTCACCGACTGCGCGGCCCGCATGGACGTGCTTCCACTGGGCAGCGGCGCGCTGGCCGGCGTTCCGTATCCCACCGACCGCCACGCCGTCGCCGATACGTTGGAGTTCAGCGAGATCAGCCCCAACAGTATGGACGCCGTGGCCGACCGCGATTTCCTGGCCGAGTTCCACGCGGCGGCGGCCATCACCATGATGCACGTGTCCCGCCTGTCCGAGGAGATCGTCATCTGGTCCAGCCGCGAGTTCGACTTCGTGCGTCTGGCCGACGAGTTCACCACCGGCAGCAGCATCATGCCTCAGAAGCGCAACCCCGACTTCGCCGAAATCGCCAGGGGCAAGACCGGCCGCGTGTACGGCAGCCTCATGGGGATCCTCACCGTGCTCAAGGGCCTGCCCCTCACCTACAACCGTGATTTGCAGGAAGACAAGGAGGGGTTCTTCGACACCGTGGACACGCTGCTGTCCACCCTGCGCGTGTTCGCCGATATGCTCCCCGGCATGACTCTGAACACCGAACGCTTGGAGTCCCTGGCCAGCGAGAGCTACATGCTGGCCACTGATCTGGCGGACTATCTGGTGGGCAAAGGAGTTCCCTTCCGCGAGGCCCATGGCGTGATGCGCCGGCTGTGCCAGCATTGTGAGGCTGAGGGCAAATCACTTTCGGAACTGCCGCTGGACGAGTACCTAAAATTCTCGCCCCACTTCGACGATGACGTGTACGCCATCACCGCCGCCGCGTCCGTAGCCGCCCGCGACAATCCCGGCGGCACCGCGCCCAACCGCGTGGCGGAGGGCCTCGCCCGCGCCAAGCAGATACTACAGGAATAAACTCCTTCATACCCGCACTTCTACCGTCATTACAGCACCCCCTACCGTCATTCCCGCGAAAGCGGGAATCCAGAATCCCGGCCCCAAGGAGACCATCCCCATGACCACCACCGCCGCCCATGTGCAGATCGCTCCGTCGGTACTGGCGGCGGACTTTGGCCGGCTGGCCCAACAGGTGCGGGACGCTGACGCTGCCGGCGCCGACCTGATCCACGTGGACATCATGGACGGCCGTTTTGTGCCCAACATCTCATTCGGGGAGGTGGTGGTGGACGCCATCCGCAGCGCCACCGATTTGCCGCTCAACCTGCACCTGATGGTCCATGAACCTGACCGACTGTTGCCCGGCCTGATGAAAGGCGCGACGGATCAGGTTCTGGTCCATGCTGAGGCCTGCGCGCACCTGCACCGCACCATCGGCTACGTCAAGGAGCAGGGCTGTCAGGTTGGCGTCGCCATCAATCCGGCCACCCCCATCGCAGCGGTTGAGGAGGTACTGCCCGACTTGGACATCGTGCTGGTGATGACGGTGAACCCCGGCTTTGGCGGCCAGTCCTTCATCCCGTCGGCGTTGGGCAAGCTGCGCCGCCTCTACGGGATCGTCCAGGAGAACGGTTACGCCACGCAACTCGAGGTCGATGGCGGCGTCAAAGCCGATGCGACCGCTCGCGATTCGGTGTCTGCCGGCGCTGGCATTCTGGTGGCCGGCACCGCCATCTTCAACCGCGAACAGTCGGTGGCCGAAGCAATGGCGGCCATGCGGGAAAGCGTTGCCGGGTTAGCTCCGGGAAGTGGGTAGGGGCGAATAATTATTCGCCCATCGGCCTGCGCCGGCGGCTACTGGTTCTGGGAAAAACCCACCGGGGAAGTATCACCCATCTCCAGGCCGTCGTCGCCGGTGAGCCGGCGCAACCGCCGCAACTGCGTGTTGCTGGTGATGGTGAACGGGCGTGGCGGCGTGATGGTCAGCTGAATCAGGTACGGCAGCAAACCCTCAACCCGGTCAATCATGTCAGCCAACGTTTCTGCGCGGTGATAATTTTCGTAAAAGTTTTGGTGGCCGACGCGGTAGGCGTCCGACAGAGCCAGGCTTTGGTCGTGATCAAATCCGTACTCAAGCGCGATCTGGCTGGAGACATCGTAAACTTCTTGGTGGGACTTATGCGGCCAGCCGCGCTGCTCGGCGATGACTTTGAACGGCTGCACCACTGCGCCCCAAGCCTTTTCACCGGCCTGTAGCCGGCTGCCATTCGCCAGCTCTTCACGGGCGTGGGCGATAAAGATACGACTGATCTGGCGACGATCCTCGTCGCTTTGTACGCCGGCCGGCGGCAAGTCGGGAACGGTGGTCATGTCGCCCTTGCCCTATTCCACGCATTCGGGTTGTGATGACCCGCCGGGCGGGGGCCAACGCGCGCTAGCCGGTTGCAGCCGCTCTCGCACGGGCCTTGGGGCCCCGCGGCGGCTTGTACATCGTCCTCAGACAGCGGGAGCAGATCTTGACGCGGGTGGGCTTGCCGTTGATGGCAAGGGTCTGCTTGTGGACGTTGGCCTTCCACCGGGTCTTGGTCTTGCGGTTGGAGTGGCTCACGTTGTTGCCGGTCATCCCGGCCTTTCCGCACATTTGGCACTGCATGATTGTTACCCATTTGAACGCCATATTCCCGCCTGCACGGGCATCACGGCTCGATAAGTTGACTGTGGCGGAATTATAGCACACGCGCTTGACTTGCCGTTGACGCTGCCGTTAAATGGCCGCAGCCAACCCCCAATTCACAGGAGGATTCAGCATGGCTCTCGTGCGTTGCGTTACTGAAATGGGCATGGGCGTGGACGTCCATGGCCTCGATTACACCCTGGCGGCCAAGCGGGCCGTCTTTGACGCCATTCACCACAGCAGCCTCGGCTTCGCCCGTCTGGTCGGCGCAACCGCCGATGACATGACGGTCAACGTCACCATCGGCGCGCCGGAACCGAGCAAGGTCAACGCCGATGAGGTAGCCGACTCCCTGCCCCACGGCCGCGCCAACGTGGACGTTGTGGTCGGTGGTCTCCAACTGCTCAACGAAGACGGCAGCGACGGCACCCTCATCGCCAACGCCATCATCACCGTCAGCATCGACGACGGGAAGTAACTCCCGCTCATCCTGCGGAACGTCCGCCTATGGCGGGAGACTGACGAATCGTCCTGATCCTGTCGAAGGATTCCGCACGCCCGGTAGGGGCAGGTTTCAAACCTGCCCCTACGTGTTATTCCTGAGTTGCCCCTGCATGTCCCGTTCTGGACACGGGTCACCGCGTCGGCTATCATGCGCGGGCTTTTGCACCTCGTCGCCGCCAGCGGGAGGCTTCCGTGGACCGGGCGACGGGGTTTTCGTATGCCAACGCGTCTAATCCCCACGAATCCGTAACTGAACCATGCTGATTGCCGTCGCTTTCGTCCTGATGGGCGTGATGTTTATCGCCGGGATGTACGTGGCCGGCGCGCTGGGATCACTGGCGTTGATCCTGTTGCAGGTATTCTCCGATAATCCGGTGTGGAACATCATGGGCAACCGGGCCTGGGAGACCAACACCAACGTTAACCTGGTGGCGATCCCCCTGTTCATCCTCATGGGCGAAATCGTCCTGCGCGGAGGGTTCGCCGACCTGATGTACCGCGCCCTCTCCCGCTGGGTCGATTTCATACCCGGCGGCCTGATGCACACCAACATCGCCAGTTGCGCGGTGTTCGCGGCCTGCGCCGGCTCTAGCATCGCCACGGCGGCCACGGTGAGCCGGGTGGCGTTGCCGTCCTTTCGCGCCCAGGGCTATCAGGAGCGGCTGGTGGTGGGTTCCCTGGCGGCCGGCGGCACCCTGGGAATCCTGATTCCGCCGAGCATCCTGCTGGTGCTCTACGGTCTCACCGTCGGGGAGTCCATCGGGCGGCTGTTCCTGGCGGGGTTCATCCCGGGCATCCTGCTGGCCGGCGTATTTATGCTGATGATCGGCATCGCGTCGGTGATCTGGCCAGCCGTCGCGCCGCGACGGTCCGGAGCGCGGTTCTGGAGTTGGGAGGGCTGGGTCGAACGCCTGATGTTCACCGTGCTCATGGTGCCGGTGCTGGCGCTGGTTTTCATCGTGCTGGGCAGCATCTATTTCGGTTGGACCACGCCTTCAGAAGCAGCCGGTTTCGGCGTGACCGGAGCTTTGGCGTTGGCCATCATCTACAACTTCGTGCGCCTGTTCGCCGGCAACATCGCGGCCTTTGTGCTGAACCTGGGCATCGCGGCCCAACTATCCCCCGAGGTGCGGGGAACCCTGGAAAGCTGGCGGGAGGAGTACCAGTTCAGCGGCGAGCACTTCCGCAACTATTGCCGGTTCATCGTGGCGATGACCATGGAAGCCTGCGTCTCGGCGGCGCGCTCCTCGGCAATGATCCTGTTCATCCTGATGGCGGCCTTCACCTTGCAGTTCGCCTTCGCCTACCTGCGCATCTCCGTAACGATGGCGGAATGGGTGGCCAGTTTCAACCTGAGTACGGTGCAGTTGGTGCTTTTCCTGGTGGTGTTCTACCTGCTGCTGGGTACATTCATGGAGGCGTACTCCATGATGCTGACGACCCTGCCCATCATATCCCCCGTGCTGCGGGCCGCCGAGGTCGATCTGCTCTGGTTCGGCATCATCATGATCATCCTGCTGGAGGCGGCGCAAATCAGTCCGCCCCAGGGATTGAGCCTCTACGTGCTGCAGGGCGCCCGCCACGACGTAGCGCGCCAGGAGGTCGCCGACACCGGCCAGGCGGTGGAAACGGGCACCATCAACGACGTGTATATCGGCGTGTTGCCGTTCATGGCGTGCATGGCCATCGTCATCGGCCTGATTATCGTGTTCCCCGACCTGGCCCTCTGGCTGCCCGACCAAATCAAAGGGCCGCGCTGATTTACATCCACGTAGGCGCGAATAATTATTCTCCCCTACAACTCAAACTCCCTTCCATCGTGTACATCCATGTCAATGTATGACTTGGCTATCATCGGAGCAGGTTCCGCCGGGCTGACTGCGGCCCGTTTCGCGGCGCGGTTGGAACGACGGGTCGCGCTCATTGAGGCGAATCGGGTGGGCGGCGACTGCACCTGGACGGGCTGTGTGCCCAGCAAGGCCCTGCTGCACGCCGCCAGGGTAGCCCATACCATACGCAACGGTGGAGCATACGGTATCCACGCTGGTGAGCCGGAGGTGGATTTCCCCTCGGTAATGGCCAGAATCCGGCGCGTCATCGAGGATATCTACGCCGCCGAATCACCCGACGCGCTGCGTGCCGAGAGCATTGAGGTTGTCGAAGGACGGGCGCGGTTTGAGGAGGCGCACACCGTTGACGTAGAAGGCCGACGAATCACCGCCAGGTACTTCCTGATCTGCACCGGAGCATCGCCGTTTGTGCCGCCCATATCCGGCTTGGCCGAAACGCCGTATTTGACCTACGAGAACTTCTGGCAGTTGGAATCGCTGCCACCCCGCCTGATTGTAGTCGGCGGCGGGCCGATAGGGTGCGAACTGGCCCAGGCGTGCCAGCGGTTAGGGTCGCAGGTGGCGCTGGTGGAGGCGCTGGACCGGATCCTGCCCAACGACGAACCCGAAGCCGCTCAGATGGTTGCCGACGCGCTGCGACGGGATGGGGTGGATCTTCGCTTGGGCGCGCCCGTGGATTCGGTGAGTTCGAACGAGGCAGGTGGGATCACCGTCAGATCTCGAGGGGCGGATGTCCGTGGCGATGGGATTCTCGTGGCCGTTGGCCGGCGGGCAAATTTGGACGAGTTGGATCTGGAAAACGCAGGAGTGACCTACACAGGGGCCGGCATCACCGTGGACGACTACCTGCGTACCAGCGCGAAAAACATCTACGCCGCCGGGGATTGCGTGGGTGGGTTCCAGTTCACCCACTACGCCGGATACCAGGGCGCGATGGCGGTGCGCAACATGCTGCTGCCCGGGAGATCTCGAGCGCGGCCGGCATACCCGCCGTGGACCACGTTCACCGACCCGGAGGTAGCGCATGCCGGCTACACCGAGGAGCAGGCGCGGCAGCGGTTCGCGGACAAAGTGCGGGTATCAACCCTGCCTATGGCGTCGGTGGACCGGGCAGTTACGGATGGCGCGACCAAAGGATTCATCAAGGTGGCCTACCGGGACAACGGCGCCGTGCTGGGCGCAACGGTGGTGGGGAGAAACGCCGCCGAGGCGCTACAGCCGTGGGCTATCGCCGGTGAGCAAGGGCTCAAGATGAGTGATGTAGCGCGAGTAATGCAGGCGTACCCGTCCTTGGGCACGGGGAACCAGCAGGTGGGCTGGGATGCGTACCTGGACGGGTTGACGCAGGGGCTTACGGGCCGCGTGTTGCGCTGGCTAGCCCGTTAACCGTCCCGAAGGCTGGGCCAAGTCGGCGGAGCTCCGTCTTACTTCTCAGCCAATTTCGCCCGTACTTCTTCAACTTCGGCGTTGCCCAGAATGCGGAACACGTTGATGCTCCGGTCTTCGACGGCTACGCCCTTGAGGGCGTGGCGGCCGTTCTTCATCGTGACTAACTCCATGGAGTCTTCGGCGATATCGACCTTCCGCTTGAGCTTGACCGAGTAGGCTTGCAGGGGCCATTCCATAATTTTCGTTCCTTATAATGCGTGGGTATCCTGCCAGCCGGAGCAAAGATTTCAGCAGCGGCATCGCGATTTGCTCCGCCGCCGGAAGCAGGTTGCCCCGGGCGCAGTTGATTGTTTTACGCTAATCTTTGCTGGTTCGTCAATACGTGTGACCTGATTTTATAAATTTCTTGTTCAAGCCTATGATTGTGCCTGGAGGCGCTCAGTCGCCCCCTGGGCCTTGCCTCATCGGTCGGCACAGTATAGCACTTGGCGACATCAACCAGAAAGGCGCTCCCGACGAGGGAGCGCCTCAAGGCATCGGCCGGTGTTTCGTTTCCGCGCGCTACGGCATGGCTCCGATGCGGAACTTCTTGGTGCCGCAGACAGTGCAGAAGGCCTGGGTGGCCGGGCGGCCGTTCTTCATGGTAACGCCCTGCACGTCCCGTGAATCTGTTTTTTCTTTACATTTGACACAGAAGATCTGAACCTGGGTAGTCACGAATTTCCCTCCAATGGTTGCTGAGCGCCTATCGGAACTCGCAAAGATTGATACCCCGGCGTCGTCCTATCGTCATCACACAATTACGACGGTTTGGGGGTTTTTGATGTTGAACCTACATTGACTCTACATGGGTGGTCTCCGGTCGATATATCGGGCCGTCTGTTCGTAGGCGTGGGCCACCCGCAGCGCCGTTGCTTCGTCGAACGGCCGGCCCACTATCTGCAAACCCATGGGTAGCCCGGCATCGGACAAACCGCTGGGTGTTGACACCGCCGGCAGCCCGGACACGTTGAACGGCCCGGTGAAGCTGGGCTGGGTCAGGGTAGTGGCCCCGGCGTAACCTTCGATTTCCGGCGCGGGTGATGCGTAGGTGGGAGTCACCAGAACGTCGGCCTGGTGCAGGGCCTCGGCCATCTCGTCCTTGATGACCCGGCGCATACGCAGGGCCTGGTTGTAGTCGGACGCCGACAGCAGGCCGCCCAGCAGGAAGCGGCTGCGTACCAGGTTCCCGTAGTCGTGCCGGCGAGTCTTGAGGTTGGCCTCGTGGAAGGAGTAAGCCTCGGACATCATGATGACCTGATTGGCGGTCTGGGCGTACTTGATGTGGGGTATCTCCACGTCCCGAATTTCGGCGCCCAGTTCGGACAGGGTTTCCAGCCCGCGTTCGGCAGCCTGAATCACCTGGACGTCCACGCCCGGGGACTCCTCGTAGAAATACTCCCGAGGCACGCCAATGGTGAGGCCGCGCACACCGTCGCGCAGGGCGGTCAGGTAGTCGGGCACCGGAACGTCGGCGGTGGTGGGATCCTTCGGATCATAGCCGGCGATGGCCTGGAGCATGATGGCGCAGTCCTCCACGGTCCACGTCATCGGACCGCAATGATCTTGGGACCATGACAATGGCACCACGCCGAAGTTGCTGACCCGCCCAAAGGTGGGCTTGATGCCGGCGATGCCGCACATCGAGGCCGGCCCCCGGATGCTGCCGCCCGTGTCTGACCCCAACGCGCCCATGCACAAGCCGGCTGCAACCGCCGCCCCGGAGCCGCTGCTGCTGCCCCCGGGCATGTGCGCGGTGTTCCACGGGTTGCGGGCCGGCGGGAACAGGCTGGTGAAGTCAGGGCCGCCCAGCGCGAATTCGTGCATCGCCAGCTTGCCCAGCAACACCGCGCCGGCCTCGTAGAGCTTGGCGACGGTGGTGGCATCCTCGTCTGGCACCCGATCCGGCGTGACGCGGGACATGGCGGTGGTCCTGATCCCGGCGGTGTCATACAGGTCTTTGAGGGCGATGGGGATGCCGTGCAAGGGTCCCCGGTACTTGCCGGCGCGTATTTCCGCTTCCGCCTGCCGAGCCTGGGAAAGGGCGAAGTCCGCAGTGATGGTGACGAATGAATCGAGTTGCCCATCAACGGCGTCGATGCGGGCCAAGTACGCGCGCGTCAACTCAACCGGAGACAGCTCCCCGGAAGCGATCAGCGGCGCCGCTTCGCCGATAGTCAGGTAGTGCAACTCGCTGGACAAGGCCATGCCAATCACCTCAAATGCCGGGCGGGGAACCCTACTTGCTCCAATCCGCCGGGAAAGTCATGGCCTGGCCGCCCAGGGGCAGGTCGGCCTCGTGGAGCATGTCAACCCGTTGCTTCAGGAACTGGTACAGGGGCAGCAGTTCTTCCAACTCCGAGTCGTCCAGGGGCAGCCTCGCGACCCGAACCAGAGCGCGAAAATCTTCCATGGATACGGTTGATTCGCCGGCTTCTGCCATATTGGAGCCTCCTAAAACACGGCTACGGGGTTCACCGGCGAGCCGGTGGTGTTCTGCATGCGCAGCGGGTTGATGCTGACCATGAAGGTCCAGCGGTTGCGCTCCAGGCAGGCTTCGGCGACATCTTCCAAATTGGCATTGTCCAGAATCCACAGCCCCATGGCGACGATGGATACCTGGTGGACCGGATTGGTCAACTGGCCAGGATACTGGGGCGGGCTGACGTCGTTGCCGGTATCGGAGCCCAGCACCGCGATGTCCCGCTCTTTGAACAGGGGCAGGCAGGCGGCCTGGCATGCGGTGGACCCGGCCTCCCGGGGCACCGGGCCTTCGACATTGCGACGGCGCAACTGTCCGGTTCGCACCAGCAGTACGTCCCCGGATTCGATACGGAACCCGCAGCGTTCCTCGGCGGCCAGGATGTCCTCGGGCATCACGCCCTCGCCGCGCTCAACCCAGTCGATGCCGCGCACGTAGGGCACGTCCACCAGCACCCCGCGGGTGATGAAGCCCTTGTGAGCCTGCTCAACGGAGCAAACCGTCGCGCCCAGGCTGGTGGATACCATGTGGGCCGGCTTGCCGTTGTAGGTCTTGCCGTCCCAGAAGAAATGGGCTAGGCTGTCCACGTGGGTAACGGTGACACCGTGGAAGATCATTCCGATGTAGTCCATCGCCACGGCGGACGCCCGGTTGGACACCTTGTCGCCGGAGGCCCAACCCTCGCCGCTTTCGATCATGTAATGCACGGGCGGGGCCGGCACGTCCACCGAGGGATCCCAGGTTAGTTCCCGGGACAGTGAAACGCAGTGGCCCTCCTGCACGGTGGCCAGGGCGGCCTTGGTTTTCTCAGGGGTGATCAGGTTCGGCGTGCCCAGTTCGTCATCGTCGCCCCAGCGTCCCCAGTTGGAAAGGCTGTCGAACCAGCCCAGCACTTCCTGTTCCGATGGAATCCCGGTTTGCGGCATGTCGCGTCCCTCCCGTATCCGCCGGCGGCGGATAGATCTGCTCATCCCGATTGACCGTATTATGGCGCAGGCCCGCAGCAGGCGCAACCGAGCCGCCCCGGCGACGCCTGCTACAATCAACTCAAGGCCACCAAAAGCCCACGCGCCATTGGGCGACAAAAGGAGGAGAGATGAACGCCTACAGTTGGACCAAACGCATCGGAATCGCAGGCATTGTATTCCTCGCGGCCATCGCCGTATTCGTAACCGTCGTCAGCATCCTCGGCATCCGCGTAGCCGGCATCTACCCCGAAGCCTTCCGCCTCACCGCCATGATGACGGCGCCCTTCACCCTGGGCCTGGTAGCAGCCACCACCCTAACCGCCGCCTTGGTAGAGACGCTGCTGCGACGCAAGCGCCGCCCGGCTGGTGCGTAACGCTCGAAGAGTTACGGCCACAGAACGCAAGAGCAAAGTGCGGGTCCTACGGGGCCTGCACTCATTTATTCGATGGGACGGTTATAATGACCGCCGCTGTGCATTTGGCTGCTGAAATTGCCACCATTTGGATTGTCGATGATGAAATCTGGACCTGTGATCCGAAGTGTCGGGGTAGGAATTGTGCTTTTAATCATCGGCGTGCTCGTCGCCTGTACCAGCGCGGCCCCGTCGGCCTGCATCCAGGCGGCTCATGATGCAGGTTTGTCGGACGACGTGATTGAGCAACTACGCAATCCGGGCGACCTCAACGCGGTGGAACGGGCAGCATTGAACCGCGTTCTCAGGCAGGCGGGCATCGACGATGTTTGCGAACTCTCTGGCGATGGGGCAGCGGCAAGTTCCGAATCGGGTGACGATTCCAATTTCCCCAATGTACGCAACATCAATCCATTCAGTAGAGAAGGCGCAGAGACGCCCAATGCAGATTCTCCTGATTCGGAATCCAGCCCAACCGAAAGCATCAATCCGAGCACGCGTGAAGCTCCGGGGAATACAAAACCCCCTATTCAGCAAACGATAACCACTCAACGCGAAGCTCGCATCTCTCCAGATGATGAGCACCGCCGCAGGTGTAGATTCTGGGCGCTCAACAACTTGCCGCCTATGGTTTACGAAGAGTTCTCGAAGTTGAACCCCGATGACATGGACGACCTTGACCGTATCCTTTGGCGTTCCCAGTTGTACCACTACAACCACTTTGGACATTACGACTCTGAACTAGCTGGAGGCAGCGACATTCCCCCGTTGTTGCCGCAGGAACCGGGGATATACTGCCGCGATTACTGGGCGGAACCTCTCCAGCGCAGCAACGCAAACCTTCGCAATCATGGCTTTGAATTGCAGTGCAGGATCGAATTGGAGGAAGACATAACCAACCAGTATCGTCGCCTGATGGAAGCGGCCAATTATGACGATGACAATGATTTGGTTTTTCAAACTCCCAACCAGTTCATCAGGCTCTTGCAATGGCTTGATATGAGTGGGGATGAGTTGCTGGACACGGATAATCCTCCTTACCGTGTTTTGCAGGAGCAGAGCAGGTACAACTACTCTTACTACAGAGATTACATCCCCACCAGAGATAGCTTGGTCGAATACCGCCGCGAGACGGAATCGCAGATGGATCTGCAATAGTTGGGGATATTGGCCGCGGCCGGAATGTCCAACAACTCGTCAGATATCAGAGTCTGTCACTACTACTACCCACAGGTGTTTTACGGATATTGGATCCCGTTGGACCCCGATCGCGTGCCCCAACTGGACGAGTATCAAGACCTTAATCTGGCAAGATACGACGGATCTAACACGCCGCTCCACTTGCCCAAAACCATGTCATCCGCACGTGTTAGGGCTGGCTACTACTATGTTGACCATCCGGCTGGCGACTACTGCGAGAGAATCCCGTAGGCGCTTTCGCAATATATCTTGCCCATCCCCCACAATCCTGTCCATCCTGTGAATTAAACCCTGCGCCCCATCATCCCACCAGTTCCTATGCAGCCGCCCAATACCCTACACCCGCACCAACGTTGAGACCCGTCCCTGCGAACTAAGCAGCCCTCACTCTACCCCCGCCAATGCGCCGGCAAACTCGCCTCCGCCATGCCGAAACGACCCGACAGCCATTCTTCGCTGAAGCGCCCATCCCTGTAGCCCGAGTGTTCCGCCTTGTGGACCTCGACCTCGTCCGGCATCGCCTCTATCAACGGAGCCAGCGCGGCCGCGTCCAGCGCCGACCCGTCCGCCCCGGCCATCAGCAGCGTCGTCGCGTTGACGCGGGACGCGAACCGGCCCAGGTCGAAATGGGACAGGGTGTGCCGCACCGCTTCCTCCCGTTCCGGATGCAGGCGCAGGTAGTCGTTGATCTCTTCCAGCGGGTATGCGCTGGTGCGTCGCGCCAGGTTGATGGTGTCGTACAGCAGGGCCGGCGTACATACCAGATGCGTCACGTGCGCGGACAACGCCGCCGTCGTGTAGGCCAGGTCGTTGCCGATGGCCGCGATGCGTGTGCCGTCAACCTCCGGGCGACTCGCCAGGTACTCGACGCCGCGCACGCAGTCGGCCACGATGCCCCGATAGACGTAGCCCGCAGGATCGTCGAAGCCGTCGGTGAGCAGGCCCGGGAAGGCGGCGGCGTAGGGTTGGTCCGCCAACCGCTGCCCGCGCACGCAGATGGCAAAGGTGACGTGTTCCCGCCGTTGGCCGTTGGCCGTCCCCTGCGGCACCAGATCCGTCACGCTACCGTAGCGCGGCAGGTAGTAGCGGGCGGGGAATGGGCCATCCCCTCGCGGGATGCTCAGGTACCCGTAGAGCCGGTAAGGCCCGATTGACGTCAGCGACACGCCGTAAGCCGTGGCAAAATCCGTTGACCGCAGTGGTATCTCCTGCACCTCCGGCGCGGACGGCAACGCCGCCAGTTCCGCCAGGGTATCCTGCCAGTAGCCTTCAAAATTGCTTGGTTCTGCGCCGCTCATCGTGGTCATAATGTCGTGTCCTGTGCTGTAGCTCACCGGAGCGTGTCGTCAAATTACCGTCACTCCGGCGAAAGCCGGAGTCCAGGCGTTCTTGTAACTAATTGAGCGCTGATAGAGTAACGATTTTGGATTCCTGCTTTCGCAGGAATGACGGAAAAACGCATTGATGACGCACCCCGAAAAGCAATCAGGGTCGCAGATGCTTGGCCAGAAAGTCGTCCACAATCGCTCCGTGCTCGTGATTGTTGGCGTCGTGGCCGTGGCCGTCGTAAGCGTACATCTGCTTGTCCACGCTGGCGATGGCGTCGAACATTGCAAACCCCGTCTCCGGCGGGCAGGTGCTGTCCTGCAACCCCACGCTGACGATGATAGGGCAGGTGATGCGGTGGGCCAGGTTGATGCCGTCGAAGTAGGCCAGCGTGTTTTCCACCTGCTCCAGTCGTTCGGGGTACAGTCGCAGGTAGTCGGCGATCTCCTGGTAGGGATAGGCGTCGGTCAGCTCGATGGCGTCCATGTAGCCGCACAGGTAGGGCGCGCCGGCGGCGGCGGCTTTGATCTCGGGACGCAGCGCCGCCGTGGACACGGTGAGTCCGCCGCCCTGGCTGTGGCCGGTCACCCCGATCCGCTCGCCATCCACTTCGTCACGCGACAGCAGAAACTCCACTGCCCGGCAGGCGTCCATGTAGAACCCGCGGTAGGAGTAGGTGTTGCGGTCAACCATGCTGTAGGTGAGCAGGCCCGGATAGCCGGGATTGAACTGCCGGTTGCTGCGCAGCTTGCCTCTCGGGGCCACGCTGAACGCGGCGTAGCCCTTGTTCGCCCACGCCTTTGGAACCGGCGGCTCCATGTTGTAGCCCGGCACCTGCAACAGCCCCGGCAGTCTGCCCTCCCGGTCGCGCGGCGTCGCGTACCAGCCGGCAATCCTCACCCGGTCCAGGCTGGTGAAGAAGACCTCGTACACGTCGATCCGCTCGGTGGATCGCAACGGGTCATGCACCACCTTAGGTTCCAGCGGAATCTTCGCCGTTTCCGCCAGCGTATCCTCCCAGAACCGGTCAATATCCTCCGGCATCCGGACCCTGGAGACGTACTGGTCAGCCGCTACCCTGGGCATACTCCCTCCCGGACTACATGGTGAGGCCAGTGAACCAACTCGCCGAAACTGCCGACGGCGGTAGATTGCTTCGCTCTGAATTGTCGCCGTAATCTAACACGCTCAATCCGCGCCGGTCTATGCTACGCCCATTCCGAAATCAAATCCTATATATCCCGTGAATCCTGTCCATCCATGTAAAAAAACCGGACTCCACCCCCCGCGTTGACACCACCCGGCCCCCTCCGTACACTGCGGCGTGCTACCCCCTCGTATCCTACCGCTGGAGGACGCCGGCCATGCCAACCCCCGACCTTGCCGATCTCTTCGCCCAGGTTGACGCCGCCCAGGACGACATCATCGCCCTGGAGCAGGCCCTCGTCAGGATACCCTCCGTCAATACCGGCTTCATGCCCACCGGCGACGAGACCCCCGTCTGCGAACTCGCCCGCGACTTCCTCGCCCAGGACGGCATATCGTCTGAAATCCTTGAATCGGCGCCCAACCGCGGCAACCTCATCGCCCGCGTCGAGGGACGCACCGGCAACGCCGGCCTCATGTTCATGTCCCACACCGACGTCGTGCCGGTGGAAGATCCCGCCGAGTGGCGGTTCGACCCCTTCAGCGCCACCATCGCCGATGGCCGCATCTTCGGACGCGGCGCGTCCGATTGCAAGGGCCTGCTCACCGCTCAGCTCATGGCCATCCGCATCCTGCGCCGCAACGACATCTCCCTGCGCGACAGCCTGATCCTGGCCGCCGGCGCCGACGAGGAGCACGGCGGACGCTACGGCTTCGGGTGGCTCGCCGACCACCACCCCGGCAAGCTGGCCGCGCCCTACGCCGTCAACGAGGGCGGCGGCACTCCGATTCCCGCCGCCGGCGCGCTCACCTACATCCTGGGCGTAGGCGAAAAGGGCCGCCTCCAGGTCGAGATCGACGTCAAGGGCGTCAGTGCCCACGCCTCCCTGCCCTGGCAGGGCACCAACGCGCTCTATCGCGTCAACCGCGCCCTGTCCTCCATCGAGCAGTACGAGCCAGACCGCGATACCACCACCGGCATCTTCGACCATCTGTCCACCTTCGCCATCGAGCACAAGCCGTCGGCGCAGAACGTGGACGAAATCATCGCCGAGATCCAGCCGGAAAACCCCCGCTTCGCCTCCATGCTTCGGGCCCTCTCGCGCATGACCCTGACGCCGACTATGATCAGTGGCGGCATCAAGTCCAACAGCGTCCCCGAGTCCATCCGCCTCACCTGCGACGTGCGCACCCTGCCGCACCAGGACGAGGAGTACGTCCGCGCCCAGCTCGACACGGTGCTGGCCGACATCCCCGGCGTTTCCTACGAGATCGACTACATGGCCCGGCCCAACTCGTCGCCCTTCGATTCGCCCCTGTCCGACAGCATCCGCAGCGTAACCGCCCAAGCCCTCGGGCGCGGCGACATCCAGTGGGTGCCCGCCATCAGCAACGGCTTCACCGACTCCCGGTTCACCCGGCCCCTGGGCACCGTGACCTACGGCTTCTCCGGTTCGCACCCCGACGACGACCCCATGCTCAACTACACCCACGGCGCCAACGAGTCCGTAGGCATCAAGAGCCTGGTCAGCGGAACCAAAATCATGCTCGGCCTAATGGTCGATATGCTGGCGGAAAAGTAGGATGCCCTACCACAACCTCACCATAGAACGCGACGACCAAATCGCCGTCGTAACCCTCAACCGCCCCGAGAAGCTCAACGCCATAGACCGCAGCCTCCACCTGGAGATGATGGATGCCTGCGCGGAGCTCCGCGACGACGACGGTATCCGCGTGGTCATCTTCACCGGAGCCGGCCGCGGCTTCTGCTCCGGCGCGGACCTTACCGCCGACCGCTCCCGGCCCGAAAATCCCAGCCGCGCCGAGCGCCTCGACGAGTACAACTGGGTCGGACACCAGGCGCAGATGATCTACCGCGACCTGGACAAGCCCACCATAGCTGCCGTCAACGGCGTGGCCGCCGGCGCCGGCATGGGATTGGCCCTCGCCTGCGACATGCGCGTCGGCTGCGAAAACTCCCGCTTCAAGACCGTGTTCATCGAGCGCAGCCTAAGCCCCGACTCCGGCCTGTCCTGGTTCCTCCCTCGCATCGTGGGCGTCAGCCGCGCCATGGACCTGGTGTACACCAGCCGCAACGTGGACGCCGACGAGGCTTTCCGTCTCGGTCTGCTCGACCGCATGACTACCGCCGAGAACCTGCTGGCCGACGCCAAAGAACTGGCCCGCCAGATCGCCTTCTGGCCGCCCGTCGCCATGCAGATGTCCCGCCGCGCCATGCACCGCAGCCTCGACGTTGAACTGGACGACCAGCTGCGGTATGAGACCCACAGCATTGTCTTCGCCCGCCGCGCCCCCCACGACGTGGCTGAAGCCGCCGCATCCTTCCGCGAACGCCGCCCGCCCAATTTCACCGGAGAGTAACGTCGACTGGTAAAATACCGTCAGGCGCGTCGCAACGGCGTGCAGGAGGCAAAACGGCGTATGACCACCCACATCGCCGACACGACACAGGCTATATCCGCTCGTGCCAATGCCGGCCCGGACACCAGGGCCTTGAGTTTCGCCAGAGCCCTGCGCGAAGCTACCGACGTTGAGTGCGTCATCCTCTTCGGCTCCCGCGCGCGGGGCGACTGGACCGACCGCTCCGACATCGACCTGATGATTATCGAGCCGGATACCTCCGATCTGATACCGCGGATGGGAGAGATTCAGCAGACCGCCACGGAACTGGCCAGCCAGGCTTACCAGGACCACGTTGGCATCGACTTCGTTTATCTGTCCCGGGCCGAATACGAGCGCAAAAGCGTCCACACCCTGAACCACGTCGCCCGGTTCGCCAGAAGGGATGGCATCCCTGTGTCGCGCAACACGGCAGATTTCCCCGGCAACGAGGCAGCCGACGACCCCAACCACAGCGACGAGCCTATGGAACGCAGACTCCGAGTTACCGACGCGAATACGTACTATCGGGCCATGCACGTGATGATGGACTCCGGTATTACCGACAGAGTCACCGCGTATAACGCACAGCAGACATTGGAGCACGCGATGAAAGCTCTGATTTCTGCGCAGGGGCATGAATACCCTCACACTCACCGGCTTTACTCTCTTGCGGCTGATATCAATCAAAACGACCCTGCCCTGAACTGGCAGCCCGGCAGTGATCTGGGGCAGCTCACCAACTTCGCCGGCGGTTACCGTTACGGCCCCCTGCTCACTCCCATCTCCGACTACACCGACATGGCCAACCGAGTAACCGACGACTTGAATATCATCTACGACGAAATCACCCGGCTGACCGGCGAAAACCCCTGGGCCGTCCCGCCCGAAGGCAGCGACGACCCGATTCAACCACGTTATAGATAACCGGCAACGTCCAAAGGAGCCCAACCATGACCACCGCCGACTGGGGAAACATCTACAAGGAACTCGGCGCAAAGCCTGTCATCAACGCCACCGGCAGCGTCACCATGTTGGGCGGCTCCACTCCCGTCCCCGAGGTGCGCGAGGCCATGGCCCAGGCCGACGGCGCGTACATCCCCCTCATGGAACTCCAGGAGGCCGCCGGCGGAGCAATCGCCCGCATGGTCAACGTGCCCGCCGCCTACATCACCTCCGGCGCCGGCTCCGCCCTCATGCTGGCCACCGCCGCCGCCATGGCCGGCGATGACGACGACCGTATCCAGCAGCTTCCCAATACCGCCGGCATGAAGAACGAGGTACTGATCCAGACCCGCCAGCGCTACTGGTACGACCGCTGCCTGGAACTGGCCGGCGCAAAGCTGGTCATGTTTGGCTCCGAGGAACGCACCACGCCCGAAGATCTGGAGAACGCCATCGGCCCCAACACCGCCGCCGTCCACTACTACGCTGTGGAGCAGGAATACGACCCCAACGCCCTGTCGCTGGAGGACACCATCGCCATCGCCCACGCCCACGACGTGCTGGTCACCGTGGACGCCGCCGGACAGATTTACCCGCTGGAGAACTTCGGCAAGTACATCCGCATGGGCGCGGACTTCCAGTGCATCGCCGCCAAGTACATGGGCTCGCCCCAATCGACGGGCCTGGCCCTGGGTTCCGAGGACATGATCCGCAAGATCGGTCTGCAAGCCTTCGCCAGCTACGAGGGCCGGCGCGTGCGCGGTGTCGGCCGACCGCAGAAGGTTGACCGCCAGGAGATGATCGGCGCCGTCGCCGCCGTCCGGCGCTGGATGACCATGAACCACGAGGACCGCCTCGCCGACTCCGAGCGCCGCAGCCGCGCCATCCTTGGCGCATGCGCCGGCATTCCCGGCCTCCGCGCCGAACTCATCGACAACGTCATCGGCCACCAACCCTACGGCTTGAAACTCTGGGTCGATCCCACTGTCGCCGGCTTCGACATCTACGACCTGCGCGACCGACTCAAGGATGGCGACCCGCCCGTCTGGACCCGCGTCCGCGACGAGGATGACTTTATCGCCATCCACATGTTCGGCCTCAACCCCGGCGAGGAAATCACCGTCGGCGAGCGCATCGCCGCCCTGTTCAAGTAAAAAGCTCCGGCGCAGACGCAACTCACCCCGTAGGGGCGCCGTGTAGGGGCGAATATTCATTCGCCCCTACATGCTATGCTGGTGTCTATCCGATCATCCCAAATGAGAGTATCCGCCTCTCCCCCACCTAAGGAGAAGCACGATGACCATGTTGCCGCCCCCGCATCATCCCGACGAACACCTCATGCACGCCAGAACCCAGCGCAAGTTGCAGGACGCCAAGGGAAACAAGGGAAGCCGAGGGGTAACAAAAGGCGATGTAGTGCTTGTGTCGGGAGTGGCGTTTGCAGCGATTTTGTTCCTCGCTTTCCTGATCCTCCTGCTGTTCTGATTCCTCTCTACCGCCGCGGCGACGGCCCCAGGTGCGACCCGGCGTCCACCAGTATCGTCTCGCCGGTCACGTGCTCCGCGCCTTCCAGCAGCCACACCACCGGGTCGGCCACCGCCTCCGTGGTGCCGGCCGTTTGCAGCGGCGCAGATGCCGCGTAGCGTTCGATGAACCCCTCGTAACCATCGCCCAGGCCGTCCCGCCACCACCGGGTCTGCATCACGCCCGGACACACGGCGTTGACCCGTATCTCCGGCGCCAGCGCGCGGGCCAGTGAGAACGTCATCACGTTCAACGCGGCCTTGGACGCCGCATAGGCGATGGAACTGCCCGACCCGCTGAATCCCGAGCCTGACGAGACGTTGACGATTGCGCCCTTGCCGAGTTCCTGCATGGCAGGCGTGACCGCCCGCGCCATCTGGAACGCGCCAACCACGTTCACGTCCAGAACGCGCCGGAAATCGTCCGAGGCCAGGCCCTCCAGGTCGTAGTGCGGCACGATCACCGACGTGGCAGCGTTGTTCACCAGCCCGTCGATCCGCCCCCACTGCTCCAGCGCCGCCGCCACCATCCGCCGGCAGTCCTCGTCGGACGAAACGTCGGCCTGGCACAGGATGGCCTCTCCGCCGGCGGCCCGGCACGCCTCCGCCGATGCTTTGGCCTCAGCCTCGCTCCGCGTATAGTTGATTACCACGCGGCCACCTTTCGCGGCCAACTGCCGCGCCACTTCCGCGCCCAAACCCGTCGCCGAACCTGTGATGATGAACACGCCGCCATTAATCTCCACCGTATAACCCCAATCGTTTGCAGGTTGGCCGGATTATAGCGGATTGGACGGCTCACCCATTAATCAGGTAGTCAATTGCCAGCCGGTGGCTCACCAGCAGGCCCGGCACCCGGTTGGGATTCGTGCGGCCCCAACCGCACTCGGTCGCCACCCCGAACGATGCCAGGAAACGGAGCGCCGTGTCCATCCGGGCGCAATCTCCGTCCTCGTCGTCATAGTGAATCAAGCCGAGCATCACCTCGGTCTCGTCCGCGAGTTCCAACCCCCGCAGCGGCCGAAAGTACGCAGCGTCCGTCCTGTCCTGCGGCACCGGCATGTGGACGTAATTCAGCCGCCTGTCCAACGCCTCGGACACGCCGTTAGCTATTTCCACCAGGATGCCCATGTCCTGAGGCATCACCAGGTGCTCGTCCCGGGGCGAGCCATAGCACAGGTGATAACCCAGATCCACGGCATCCGGCACGGCGTTGCCCAGCCGGCCCAACTCCGCGAACACCTGCCCCTTGTAGTCGTCGGGCCGCTGCGGGAAGTAGTCCTCGAAGATCAGCACCTCTTGGCACACGTCCCACTGAATGGACAACTTGTCGTGGGGAACCGACGCCACAATCTCACCCAACGCGCCCAGCAACGAACGCTCGTAAGCGGGGATGTAATCGCCGCGCGCATCGGGGCTGACGTACATGTACGCAGTAGCCATCGGCGTGGGCAGCGATACCTGGAACAGCATATCCTGCCCAATGACCCCATCGGATTGCAGTTGCGTGTAGAGATCGAACGACTCCAGTGCCGCCTCCGCATAACCCGTCGGAAACTCCACCGACGCAGGGTCAACTCCGGCCTTGAAACGGACATACGGCGTTTCGCGCAGCAGTTGGCCGTCCCATTGGTACAGCGCGTAAGGCGGGTCGTCCGTGTCCACCTCCATGTCGGGATGCTCCAGCAACATCTCCCGCTGGAACCAGATCCACCGTCCGCGTCGCCCGGTTTCGCCGTCCGTGATGCGCCGCAGGAACGGGTTCAACGCGCCGCTCACCGTGCGAAAAACGGTCTCAGCGTCGGACAGAGGAACGCTCCCTACCAGATGAATGCCGCCGCGAGCAGTTGTCATAGTTCCTCCGAATCGCAAGCGACAACGGTTCTCGAAAAACAAAAGGGGTGTCCTGGTTAACGGACGCCCCAATCACTGAACAAGTAATAGTACCCCTGGATGGCACAGCGCCATTGCTTCAGGTAGGATCTATTGATACTACAAGGTGGCGCAAGTACATTTAGATGAGTAGGGTTATGCTCGTTCATGTCGTCCTATCATATCAATAGGTTCTGTTAAGATTTCGCTAATTGTGATAACCAAGAACCGTCCCAAGACCCTATCAGCTGCGTTCGTTAAGACACTAACACAACGCGGCCGGTATGGCGACGGCTGAGTGGAAACGGCCTGTCGCTCCTCATGACGCTCTCCTGATAGCGCAACCCGGATAATTTACCAGGTCGGCTGGTCCGCCATCTGGCATTGGTGTCCACTGAGCTCAGCGGCAACCGACCGTCCGGGTTCTGGAAGTGCTGTGCTTCATCGTGTTCGACGCCATCCTCATGCTCATCGGCGGTGGTTTCGGTGGTAATGAACAACCCGTTGACCTCGATGACTCACTCCTTATTGTCGTCTATCAGCGTCTGGACTATCATTGGGCCGGTCAAACGCTTTGGCGTAGCAACGGCAAATGGAGGTCTAGGGGTAATGGCGGAGCAGGGAATTCTCGACGGGGTTAGAGTCCTTAGCCTGGAGCAGGTGCATGCCCTGCCGTGGGGGACGGGATTCCTTGCGGATCTGGGCGCAGATGTCATCCGCGTCGAAAGCCCCGACCACCTGCAAGACCGCAAAGCCGGGCCCTTTCCGGCAGGAACCGCGGGTGAAGAGTGGTGGAACGAAGCCGGCAACATGGTCTATTACGGCGCCCGCAACAAGCGCAGCCTGTGCATGGTCGTTACCCACCCGCGGGGCAAGGAAGTCTTTCTCAAGCTGGTGGAGCAGGCCGACATCGTGACCGACAACTTCCGCCCCGGCACCATGCAACGGTTCGGATTCGACCACGACAGCCTCTCCGCAATCAATCCCCGCATCATCACCCTCAGCAGCACCGCTTACGGTTACACCGGACCCTGGCGGCGTGCCGGCTCCAGGGCCCGCACCGTTGACGCCGCCTGTGGTTTGTCCTACCTGACCGGCTACGAGGGCGGACCTTCCCAGCGGGCCAGCCCCAACTACATGGATCATTCCGTGGGCAACAACGTGGCCTACGCCCTGCTGCTGGCCCTGTACCAGCGTAACAAGACGGGCAAGGGGATGCGCGTTGACCTCACCATGCTGGAAACCGGAGTCTCGGCGGTGGGGCCGGCCATCTTGGAGGCGCAGCGGGGCATAACCCGTGACCGCTTGGGCTGCGCCCACTGGTGGAAGGCGCCTCACAACGTCTATCCGGCCAAGGGCGACGACCGCTGGATCGTGATTGTCGTGTCGTCCGATACGGAATGGAAATCGCTGAAGGAAGCCATGGGCCGGCCCCAGTGGGCCGAGGACGCCAAATTCGCCACCGCTCTGGCCCGCTGGCGCAACCGCCACGAACTGGACGAGCTGATCGGCAACTGGACCTCCCAGCACGACGACCTGGAGCTGGCGCAAAGGTTGCAGGGATTGGGCATCGCCGCCGGCTCTGCGATGGCCGCCGAGGACCTGGTTCACGACTTTCATCTGCGGGAGCGCGGTTATCTGTGGGAGTTCTCCAACCCCCAAGCCCCGGCCGTTGGTTCCCGTGTTTTCGCTGGACGGCCCTACAAAGATCCCGGCAATCCCATGTCAATTGAGAAGGTCGCGGGATTGGGACAGGACAACGATGCGATACTGGCAGAGTTGGCCGGGTTGTCGCCGGCGGATATAGGGGAACTGGAATCCGAAGGCGTGGTCTTCGGCGCGCCCCGGCCCGATGAATCAAGGCCGTAATTGATTGGTCATTGCACGCGAACGCCAGGACAGATGAACAATGTCGAAGACCAGCGATATTCGCATTCATAGATAGGCAATTGTGGTTCCTTTTACCGGCGGGTAGCGAGGTGATACCATCCCGGCCAAACGAGCCAACTCTGTAAGTGCAAAATGGCAAAGCTGTCCACAACCCGCTAGTCAACTGCCCATCGTGCCACGCTGATTAGGAAACAGCGTTGAGCAAGCATAGCCAAATCGCGCTGCCGGACATAGCTGCGTACCGCGTGTCTACATTCCGCGGATCTCCCATCAGGAGCACATCTTGAGCAAAGCCGAAGTAGAACAAGCCATCATCACAGCACAGAAGCACGTAGCCAAGTTTCAACCAAAACCGCCCAGGGGTCCAGTGAACATCAAGGCTCCTGTCAACAACCACGAGACCAGCACCCGCTACATCCTCATTGACCCCATACTGCGGGCTTTGGGCTGGGACCTATCCAACCCAGCCGAGTGCGTTGTAGAGCACGTAGTAGATCGCCGCGGCAACTACCCGGCAACACGTGTGGACTATGTGCTTATGTGCCCGACCGACCAACCAGCCGTCGTGATTGAAGCCAAGCGTATCGACGTCGAGTCCGATGACGAGCGGGCACTGGACCAAATGGAGCGCTACTTGCAGGACATTCCGACCGCTATGATAGCTGTCTTAACCAACGGCCAATACTGGGAGATTGCCAAGCGGGAAGGGAATGGCTGGGAGCGTGTAGGCAACCTCCCGCTGGGATTGCACTACGAGAATATTAGCCAGAACGCCCAGCGGCTGTGGGAAGCCCTATCGAAGGAAGCCGTGGAGCAGGAATGTGCCAAGCGGAGCAACAGCTTCGGAGCAGCCGTCAGGAACCGCGATGGACGCGGGAGAAGAAGGCAAGGGGCGCGCCCCGGCCCGATGAATCAAGGCCGTAATTGAGTTGGAGAGACCATGCCCGGAATACTTTCGGAATTGCGCGTACTGGAACTGACCCACCGGCCCTCGGGCGCCTATTGCGCCAAGCTGCTGGCCGACCAGGGCGCGGACGCCATCAAGGTTGAGCCGCCCGGCTGGGGCGACCAGGCGCGCCACGAGCCGCCCTTCATCGACGAGGTTCCCGACCCCGACCGGGGCACCTCCTACCTTGCCTTCAATACCAACAAGCGGGGCATCACGCTGGACGTGGAGCAGGCGGACGGTCGGGAGCTTTTCGAGCGATTGGCCGCCACTGCGGATATTATCGTTGAGAGCTATGCACCGGGAAGGCTGGCGGAATTAGGGCTGGGCTATGAGCGGTTGTCCCAATCCAACCCCGGCCTGATCCTGGTTTCCATAACCTATTTTGGCCAGGACGGGCCCTATGCCGGCTACCAGGGCGATGATCTGGTGGCCCAGGCCATGGGGGGCTACCTTTACGCGGTAACGGGCTCGGCCAGCCGGCCGCCCATGGGCACGGCCCTGCAGCAGATGGAGATTACCGCGGCCCGCAACGGCGCGGTGGCGGTGATGGCGGCGCTGTTGCGGCGGGAGCAGTCAGGTAAGGGCAGCCACATCGACGTATCGACCATGGAGGCCGCCGTCAGCACCCCCTCCGGGCTGATTCACCCCTACACCTACACCGGACGCAACCCACACCGGGGAGGCAGCGACGGCAACGTGATGGACGGGATGCACCTGCCCACCCTGGACGGGGAAGTAACTCTCACCACGGCCGGCACTGGCGGTCGTCCCATGGAAGCCTGGGCTGAGTTTCTGGAGGAACCGGGGCTGCTGGACTCCAAGTTCGCGTCCCGCGCCGGCCGGATGGAACACTGGGAGGAGCTTCACGACCTTGTGGCCCCCAAGCTGGCCCAGTGGACCAACCTGGACTTGATGCGCGAGACCATGGCCCGGGGCTTGGTCGTAGGGCTGGTGCAGACGCCGCAGCAGGTGGTGGAATCGCCGCACCTGGAAGAGAGAGGGTTCTTCGTCGAGATGGACCATGCCGGAGCGGGCTCGTTGCAATACCCGGGCTCGGGATTCTTTATCGACGGAGAAAACGCCATGGCATCGGCCCGGCCGGCGCCGAGTCTGGGCGAACACAACGTCGAAATCCTGTGCGGCGAACTGGGCCTCACGGTGCGGGAGCTGGGACTGCTGCGGGCGGCGCGGGTTATCTGAATCCCCAATCGCAGCAACGCTTCGTTCAGACCTTCGAAGATCGCCGCGAAGCCGTACCGACCGATCCGGTCAATGGAAGGGATGATCTGGGGAATTCTAAGATTAGCTAGCCTACGGATATGTGCCCATATATCCCGCTAAGTGTCCGTTCGGCGTACTGACATCCTCTGGAAGAAACGCTCCGGCGCAATTGCGTCGTTAAGCCCCGACATCCGGCGGAGTGGTGGGAACACTCGAATGGAATCCGAGAGGAATTCCAACAACGGCCACAGCCGGCCGAGGCCGCGAGCAAAGGACACATAGGTCTCTTCCCCCCGGAGCATGCGCTCAAATGGGGGCCAAAGGACGGACGCGCCGCGCTCCATGCCGACGAAAAGGCCGGGCCAAAGGTGGAAGATGTCATGGAGTTGCCCGCCCACGATGAGCTCCGGCAAGAGTTGGCCTTCGACCTGTTGCCGGTAGGCGTCCAGGCCAGGCGTTCTCCCGTCCAAATAACCTTCGATGGTTTCCGCTGCGGCTTTGCCTGTCCAGACCGCGCCAAAGATACCCTCTCCGGTCAGCGGATCAAGAACACCGGCGGCATCCCCTACGAGCAATATGTTGCCGGCGACCAGCTTCGACCCCCTTTGGCGTATAGGAAGGTGGTACCCGCGTACACCCCAGAGATCGGTTGCATCGAACCCGTAGGAGTCGGCAAGTAGGTCGAGTTTGGGGCGCAACGTGGGGCCAGCATGTTTCCAACCTCCGACTCCTACGTTCAAATGGTCTCCCTTCGGGAACACCCAGCCATATCCGCCGGGCAAGCTGCCGAAGTCGAACCCCATGAATGTTTCCCATCTGCGGGGGAACTCGCCTTTCGGCGTAATATTCCCTTCCAGGGCAACCCAACGCACGAAGTCGGTGGAAATGCCCGCCATCCGGGCGGCGATTCCATTGGCGCCGTCCGCGACTACAAGCGTATGGCCCCGGTAGGTGTATCCGCCGGCCTGAACGGCCACACTATCGCCGCTCTGTTCAACGCTGCTGAGGGCCTCCCTCTGCCGGAAATTCACACCCGCGCTGGCTGCCTGCTCGGCCAGGAAGGTATCCAGGTCGCGGCGCTGCGTCATGTACGTGATGGGGCCGCGCGACGTGCGGGAGAACTCGAACCTGCGACGCCATGAGAATGTCGCTCCGGTGATGGCGCGCTCCGTAACAGGAGTCAGGTCAAGGTCAAGGAGATTGGCGGTCCGGACGTTTACGCCTCCTCCGCACGGCTTATCACGGGGAAACTCGGCCCTGTCGAGCATCAACACGGAAAGGCCGCGCAATGCCGCTTCCCGGGCGGCGGTTGACCCTGCCGGTCCAGCTCCGGCGATGATGACGTCGTACATCATGCTGGGTCAGGCCTCCCGAACCATGCGCTCCAGGAACCGACCAAGCGCCATCAGTGGCCAGTAGTTCCTGTAGAGATGGTAATTGATCATGAAACCGCCTGATAACTCCGTCCCCTGAATGATGCTACTGCTCTCCCTGCCGCTGCCCTTGAGCCGTCCTCCCGCTCCGTAGCCCGGAAAACCCGTTCCAGTGAACCAGGGTTCATCCCAGGCGCCATCTTGACGCTGGGTATTCACCAGATATTGTAGCCCTCGATGCACGGACGGGTGTTCCCACTCACCGGCCGAAACCAGTGCGAGCAATGCCCACGCTGTTTGGGACGCCGTGCTGGGTCCCTGCCCGGCCAACGGCGACACACAGGCTTGGACGCGCAGCGAGTCGTTTTCCTCGATCATGAACTCCTTGAACCCCTCCACGCCCTTGTGCATGACCGTATGGTCAATCCCGTATCCGAGCAACTTGAGAGCGATGAGCGAGTACACCCAAGGCGGTTGAATCCCACCCCACGAACCATCCTCCTCCTGGTGATCTACGATCCACCCGGCAGCCCTGCGGATGGCCAGTCCACGCATTGGATGCCAGGGAAGCGAGTTGTACCACCGGAGAGCGCGGTCCGCCAGGTGAAATGCTCCGGCCATGCCGGACGTGCGCCGCCGCGCGACTGTCCCCGCATGGTTACGTTGCGCACTGGGAGTGAGCTCAGGAAGGGCTGCTTCTTCAGGTATAGGGCACACCGGTCTGTACCAGAGAACGATGCTGAGCGGCAGTATCGTGCCTCGCGCCCAACTCGAGAAGTCGTAAAGGTTCATTGAGAACCACGACGGCAACAGCGATATTTCCGGTGGAACTGTGGGCACGTCCTCCCAGCTCCACTGACCGAAGAGCGCCAGCCATATTTTGGTGAAGACGCGGGTCTGAGGAACGCCGCCTTTCTGCAATATAAACTCCCGCGCCTTTACTAGGCACGAGTCATTGACCGAATAGCCGGCGAGCTTCAGCGCAAAGTAGCACTCCACGGTGGTGCTCAGGTCTCCGGGCGCTCCGTAGTACTGTCCCCACGTTCCATCTTCCCGCTGGACGTTGAGGATATGATTCGCCAATTTACGCCAGGTGTCGCTGTCGCCAATGCCCATGAAGTGGGTGAACAGTAAGTACTCGGCCTCCATGGTGGCGTTGGATTCCAGCTCGCCGCACCAGTAGCCCTCCGGCGCTTGAGTAGCGACAAAATAGTCATGTGACGTGCGGACCGCCTGGGCAACGGCGGCTCGCAGGCCGTCCGGCATCGGTTCCGTCCCTCGAGTAAGCTTGTTTCGCATCACTATGTTGGTCAGCGTCCTCTATTCCGAGTTCCTTGCCCGTCCTCACGCACGAACCTCTTGCGGCAAGCCAGCATCAGGAAGCCCATCCGCGTGCGCCGGCCTTCTGTACGTGCGCCCTCGAAATCATGAACCCATGCCCGGCCTTTACCGGAATCGTGGCCGTTCGCCACTCCCCAACACACGGCAACAAAGCAGGTGGCAATTATCCGACGCGCCCCGTCACGGCGCAATGCCAGATGGTGTCCACTGGCCCAAACCGCGGGCGTGAACGCCCGCGCCAACGACGGACAACGCCAGAATTTGTTGCTCGTTCCGTGTTGATTACGGCCGCCTTGTTGAGGCCTGACGGTGCCCGCGGGTTCGAAACCAGACTCTTTACGTACGTCTCACCCTCGGTACCGTCCATTTTAGGACCCTCATCCAAATTATGCCCACATTACCGGACTGGTTTTCGTGGGTTTCATCATCGGGATGGCTCTGCTGCTGCAATATGTTGGCACCGAAAGGCAACCGAAGTGCCGGAGCCTCGGACACGGCGAAAACCTTGCAGAATTCTTCACTCAGTCGGGTGATAGCGATTGGGTAGTCGTGAGGAGCGTTGACGGGCAAGGCTTCACCACCGGAGGCTGGAGCGCGTCCCAAGTGGCGGCGGCGCTGGACACGTCGCCCCGCACGGTGTTTCGCATCAAGGGGCGGTACGCGGAAGAAGGTTTGGATGGGGTACTGTACGATCATCCCCAGGCCAATCGATATCGCAAGCTGGATGATCGCGGTGAAGCCCACCCCGTATCAAGTACGGGGCAGGCTCTGATCGCTCTGGCGTGCCGCGACGCCCCTGAGGGCCATGATCACTGGACTCTGTGGCTGCTGGCCGACAAGGTGGTGGAATTGGGCCTGGTGGATAGCTTGTCGTATGAGACGGTCAGGCTGCGGCTGAAAAAACACCCTCAAGCCCTGGCGAAAGCAGTCCGCCAGAGACGGATGCATCTCCCAGATGAACGGGGAGTTTGTGGCGGCTATGGAGGACGTGCTGGACCTCTACGCCGAACCCTACGACCCCAGGCGTCCGGTGGTGTGCTTCGACGAGACCTCCACCTCCGCCGCAGGCGGACTGGCGGATGTGCGAGAACCCTTGCCGGCTCAGCCGGACCGGCCCAGGCGCCAGGACTACGAGTACCGCCGTGGTGGCACTCGCCACCTCTTCCTGTTCTGTGAACCACTGGCCTGCTGGCGCCACGTGGCCATCACGGAGCGGCGCACCATGCAGGACTTCGCCCACCAGATGCAATGGCTGGTGGACACCGCCTACCCCGACGCTACCGTGGTCCGCGTCGTTCTCGACAACCTGAACATCCACCTCATGGCGTCCCTCTACGAAACCTTCCCCGCCGCCGAGGCCAGGCGCATCGTGAAACGTCTCGAGTTTCACCACTCTATCGCGGTCGCGGCGTGGCTTTCGATTCCGCGCATCAACTCATCATCCCGCTCCGTCAGCAGGTACTGTTTCGAGGCTGCCTCTTTGACTTTGCGAACAGCGATAGCCTTGGTTTGCTTGTCCAGTTCATAGACGCTGGATGCGTTTTGCGGATTCCGAATCCTTTCAGTAAGAAGTGTGGGATCCAATGCTGGTTAGTGTCGTTCCAAGTGCTCGGCTGCATGATTAACACTTCCTACTTTGAACTATTCTACCCGCCCGCCATCTGCCGAGCGGCTAGGTCTGCCTGTACCAGTTTCGCTCACCAGTTCCTCTAACGTCCATTCTATCAGAGGCACCGTTTCGCTTTGGGGTTGCCAGGTGTGGCGAAGGCGGCACGTGTGAGCGGGTTGCGCTATTTTGGCGACGGCGGTTTGTTGCGGGTTTTTGCGGGGCGGTGCTACGCTGTCGGTCAGCGAGGAGCGAGGGATGGAAGAACAGGTATGGACGAATTATGACTGATGCCGCGGCACAATCGGCGACACAGGTTGAATCCGCAGGGACGCAATCGGCGACGCGGGTTGAGGTTACTGAGCAGATTGAGCCTGCCGGGGCGCACGGTTTTAACGCCGTGAACCGGGGGGTGTACATCGCCGACAACCTGAGCTTTCTGCGCTCGCTCAACGACGAGTGCATCGACCTGGTGTGCATCGATCCGCCCTTTGCCAAGAATGACACGTTCACGGGCGACCGCATCAGGCCGCCGCTGAGCGCCGAGGAGCGGGAGATTGAGCGCCGGCTGCTGGCCGGCTGGGGCGTCACCAACGCGCGGGAGGCCGAGGCCGCGGGCATCGTCTGGCCGGACGGCGAGTTGCAGGGCGGCTACCGGGACATCTGGTCGTGGGAAGGCGACATCCACGAGGAATGGCTGACGAGCATTGAGGAGGACTATCCGGCGATTCACGCGATGATTGAAGGAACGCGGCTGGGGCACAGCGACAGTCACGCGGCCTATCTGTGCTACATGGCAATCCGGCTGTTGGAAATCCACCGGGTACTCAAGCCCACCGGGAGTTTATTCCTGCATTGCGACGCAACCGCCGGGGCTTACCTGTACGAACTGCTGGATATCATATTCGGCGCAGATAATCACGTTAATCAAATCGTCTGGAAACGCACCAGTTCGCATAATGACGCCAGACGATTCGGAACCATCACGGACTATATTCTGTTCTATGCCAAAACCGACCGACGGACTTGGAATCACGTTCTGGTGCCCCATGATCCGGGATATGTGTCGCGGAATTACCGGTACGAAGACGAGCGTGGTAGATACAGGCACCATGAAATCGTTCTAACTGCGGCGATGGCGAGGCCAAACCTAGTCTATGAATACCAGGGTTACACGCCGCAATACGGCTGGCGCATGGAGCGGAATAGACTGGAGGCTTTGGACCGGGAGGGCCGGCTGGTCTGGTCTGAAACCGGCCGGCCTTACCGCAAAACCTACCTGCCGGCAGGCCGCAATGCCCCTGACTTATGGGACGACATCAATAACCTGACGGGCAACGCCCGGGAGCGGACGGGCTACCCTACTCAAAAGCCTGTCGCTTTGGCCGAACGCATCATAGCGGCCAGCACCAACCCCTGCGACGTGGTGCTGGACTGCTTCGCCGGCTGTGCTTACGCCGGCGTGGCCGCCGAGCGGTTGGGCCGGCAGTGGGTGGCCTGCGACTTCAATCCCCGGGCGTGGACGGTGTTCAAGCGGCAGTTCAACAAGCCGTCGTTGGCCCTGTTGCGCTGCAACGACGAAACCACCGGCCAGCAGGTGCTGGGCAACGAGCCTATCGCTACGGTTCACGGCCCCACGGAATTGCCCATGCGCACGTCGCCGGAGGTTCCGACGGTTCCGCAGGGCTTTGAGCTGCCGGAACGCCGATTCAAGGTGCCGGCCAGCATCATACCGGAAAGGCAGATGCTGGAGATGCTGCTGGAGTTGAGCGGTTACATGGCCTGGTGCTGCGGCTACGCCAACCGGATGCCCGACGGCAGCATCATCAGGACGACGCGCAACTTTCACCTGGACCACATCGCGCCGCGTTCAAGAGAGGGCACCAGCAACGAGATCCAGAACCGGGCGCCAATGTGTCCGTACCACAACATACGCAAGAACAACCGGCAGATCGCGTTGTCGCAGTACCGCCAGGAAATCGCCGACGCGGGCGAGATGATGGTCAATTCGGTGAACGACCTGATCAACCTGGACTACGCGCTGGCGCGGGCGATGGAGATGTACGGTCAGGCGTATGCGGCGCGAACGGCGGGCGATTAGCGGCGCCGTATTTGCCCCGCCCAATTCCGGCGAGTAAAATCCGTTCATCCTGTCCACTCATGCAAGCAAAACAGGAGCGCAGTTATGCCCAACCAACAGATGCAGATTGGCGTTGTTTTTCCCCAGACGGAGATCGGTTCTGACCCCATCGCCGTGCGCGATTACGCGCAGGCTGCCGAGGAGTTGGGCTTTGCGCACATCATCGCCTACGACCACGTGCTGGGCGCGGATACCGATTACCACCAGCCCTGGACGGGCAGCTACACCAAGGAGAGCATGTTCCACGAGATCTTCGTGGTGTTCGGCTATATGGCCGCGCTGACCACCAAGGTGGAACTGGTGTCGGCCATCGTCATCCTCGGGCAGCGGCAGACCGCGCTGGTGGCCAAGCAGGCCGCCGAGGTGGATGTGCTCAGCAACGGGCGGCTGCGTCTGGGCGTGGGCATCGGCTGGAATCCGGTGGAATACGAGGCGCTGGGCGAGGACTTCACCACCCGGGGCCGGCGGGCGGAGGAGCAGATGGAACTGCTGCGCCGGCTGTGGACGGAGGAAGTAGTTGACTTCCACGGGCGCTATCACAACGTGACCAACGCCGGCATCAACCCGCTGCCGGTGCAGCGGCCCATACCGCTGTGGATGGGCGCCGGCAGCCGGGCGCGGGGGCCGATTCCGCCCGACCGGGTACTGAGCCGGGTGGGACGCTGCGCCGACGGGTGGTTCCCGCAGTTCGACGCCGACCACCCCGACGCCGCGTCCACCATCGCCAAGGTGCGGCAGGCCGCCGAGTCAGTGGGGCGAGATCCCGATGCCATCGGCATGGAGCCGCGCGTCAACTACACCGACGGGGATCCGGAGTTCTGGCAGGCGCGGGCCGAGACCTGGCGAGGCATGGGTGCGACCCATTTCTCCATCAACACCATGTCGGCCGGGCTGGCCACGCCGGACGCGCACATCAACGCGATTCGGGAGTTCCGCGAAGTGGTCAACGGCTAACGTCAGGGCTGGCGCATCAGCAAAGTTGAGCAACGCAATGATTTTCTGGATACCGGCTTTCGCCGGTATGACGGTTTTGCTTGAGGACGGACGCCTTATCTCTGAACAATTACGTTGATTGTCGCAGCGAGGTTTGAACATGGTTACGACTACCCCCAAAGAGCCGACCGTCGAGGCTCCCGAAGCTCCTCATTACGAACCTAGTATGCCCATGGCGTCAGGCAGCGAGCTGCGGTTGAACCTGAAAGCCCTGGGCGTTGACGGCAGCGCGCCCGATTTCGGCGCGCGGCTGTGCCAGTTGTCCCGGGACAACGAACCCTACGACTTCCAATTTTCCGCCCAGGGAGAGCTGATCGTAATGGCCCCATCCGGCGCTTTGAGCAATTTCGGCGAGAATGCAATCAACATCGAGCTTGGATTGTGGGATCGGAATAATCCCGGGGCCCACTTTTCTCAAACCGTGGCGTTCCGGCTGCCCAGCCATGCGCAGTACATGCCCGATGCTGCCTGGATTACCCAGGAACGGTTCGACAACCTCACTGAATTTGAGCTGCGCAACACCATCAACGGCGCGCCCGACTTCGTGGTGGAAGTGCGTTCCCGCAGCGACCGGCTGACGCCACAGCTGGCGAATATGGCGGAGTGGATGGAGGCCGGCGCACGCCTGGGCTGGTTGCTGGACCCTATCGATAGGCGCGTCTATATCTTCCGCCCTGAGCTGGAATTGGAGATTTTGGAGAACCCGGCGATGGTGTACGGCGAGGATGTGTTGCCGGGTTTCGTTTTTGAAGTTGGGCGTCTGATGTTTGAGCAGTAATCACCCTCACCCCAACCCCCTCTCTGGGAGAGGGAGCATAATAAGGAGGCAACAACATGGGCAGGCTGGACGGCAAGGTGGCATTGATCAGTGGCGGCGCGCGAGGGCAGGGCGCGGTGGAGGCGCGGATGTTTGCGTCAGAGGGCGCTTGCGTCGTTTTCGGCGACATCCTGGACGACGAGGGACGCCGGGTTGAAGCCGAGATCCGGGAGTTGGGCGGGCAGGCGACCTACGTGCATCTGGACGTTACCAGTGAAAGCGATTGGGCCGAAGCCGTCAACGCGGCCGTCTCCGAGTACGGCAAACTGAACGTGCTGGTGAACAACGCGGGCATCGTTCTGGGACGCAGCATCGAGGAGATGACCGTTGAGGAGTGGGACCGGCTTTTTGACGTGAACGCCAAGGGCGTGTTCCTGGGAACCAAGGCCGCGCTGCCCGCGCTCCGTGAAGCCGGCGGGGGCAGCATCGTGAATATCTCGTCAACCGCCGGGCTGGTGGGCAACGACTACAATCTGGCCGGCTACAGCAGCACCAAGGGCGCGGTGCGCCTGTTCACCAAGTCCACCGCCATCCAGCATGCCCGCGAGGGCATACGCTGCAATTCGGTGCATCCCGGCCCCATAGACACGCCGATGCTTCAGGAATCGCGAGCCAGCCGGGGCAGCGGGCTGAGCGACGATGAGCAACGCCGCCGGGTTCCTTTGGGACGCATCGGACGGCCCGAGGACATCGCCTACGCCGTGGTTTACCTGGCATCCGATGAGGCGTCGTTCGTGACGGGCAGCGAAGTCGTCGTTGACGGAGGCCGCACGGCCATGTAATGAGAAAGAGCGCCCGGAAAAGGCGCTCGTCAGTTATGGATGCGCTGTTGAAAATGGTCGGGGCGGCCAGATTTGAACTGGCGACCCCCTGCACCCCATGCAGGTGCGCTACCGGGCTGCGCTACGCCCCGCCCCGACGCTATCAGCATAACACGCCAGGTTGTGGTATGCAACGCACAAGGCAGCCACGTAACTGTTCACGTTTGAGGTGGCGGCCCCGCACTAAAACCGTCATACCGGCGAAAGCCGGTATCCAGGAAATTCCTTGCCTCTCTTACGTTCATTGAAAGAGGGACTCTCTGGGTTCCCGCTTTCGCGGGAATGACGGATACCCGCCAACTCTGAACATTTACACCGGGCCACGTTGATTGATTCGCAAATGAGACAGGACTGCTACAGCATCCTTGGTGTCCCACGGACGGCGACCCCGGGCGAAATCCGTGCCGCTTACCGACGCCTCGCCCGACTGTACCACCCCGACCTGAATTCGGGCAGCGAAGCGGAAGCGCGAATGCAGCAAATCAACGAAGCTTACGCCACGCTGTCCGACCCGGGTCGGCGGCGTCAGTACGACCTCCACGGCACAGTAGGATCGGCGCCCGCTGCCCGGCGCCGGCCGTCTCGAACCGGGCCTCGCCGCGGGACCGCCCCACCGCGCGAATACATTCCTCGGCGCGGCGAGGACCTGGAAGTCTGTATTCTGATCAACTCGGGTGAAGCGGCTCGCGGCGTGCGCAAGACATTCGTGGTGGACCGCATGGAAACCTGTCCACGCTGCCGCGGCACCGGACTGGAGCCGGAAGAGATTGCCATTGCCGGACGCTGCTGGCGTTGCGGCGGAGAACAACGGCTGAGCAGAACGCTGCCACTGAACGCTACGATTCCCGCCGGCGTCGCGGACGGTGGCCGCCTCCGCCTGCGGGGCCAAGGGAATGCCGGGATTGACGGCGGAGCCAACGGCCATGTGTACATCACCGCCCGGGTCGCGTCCAACCGGGGGCTGGGGCACGCCGTTTCATTCGCCCTACGGCACTTTCTTACTTGATGTCTGACTACCGTATCCTTACCGACTATCTGCGCCGCTGGCTGGAGGCCGCGCCGTCCGCCGGCCTGGCCATATCGGTAACGGATCGCCAGCGGACGCTGTACACCGCCGGATTGGGGTACGCAGAGCTGGCGTCTCGCAGGCCGATAACCGCCGACACGACTTTTCAGATTGGCAGCATCGGGAAGTCCATGACCGCGCTGGCAGTTCTCCAATTGGTGCAGGCGGGCCGTCTGGACCTCAACGCGCCGGTCAGCACGCATCTGCCCTGGTTCGCCATTCCCTCGCGGTTCGGCCCCATCACCCTGCGGCATTTGCTGAGCCACACCGCCGGCCTGCCGGCGGGAACGGACTTCACGCCGGCCGCCCGGTACGAGGGCTTCGCGCTGCGGGACACCGAAGCCGCGTGGGAACCGGGCTCCCGCTTCCACTACTCCAACACGGGTTACAAACTGCTGGGCTGGCTGCTGGAGGACATCACCGGGCAGGACTACGGCAGCGTAATCCGCCGGAGGGTGCTGGAACCATTGGGCATGGCTGCTACCGAGCCGGTGATCACCCACGCGACGCGCCACCGCATGGCCACCGGATACGTGCCACTGCACGACGACAGCCCCTACCGCCAGAACGACACCCTGATTCCGGCCACGTGGATGGAGTATCCCGTCGGCGACGGCAGCCAGGCATCAACGGCTGATGACATGGCCCGGTACGCCCGGGTGTGGCTCAACGGAGGGCGCGGCGATGCCGGCGCCGTGGCGTCACCTGCCATGTATTCCATGATGACCGCTCCGGCCATTTCCATGTCCCGGGGCGACGCCTACCAGCACGATTACGGCTACGGATTCGGCATCATTTCCCACCAGGCTGACGGGCATCGCTTCATTGGACACGGCGGCAGCACCGTTGGGTTCCGCGCCATCATGCTCACCGACCAGACCGACGGGCTGGGTGTTGTCATCATGTGCAACGGCTCCGACGTGGACACCTACGCGCCGGCGCGCTACGCCCTCCAGGTTGCAGCCGCCATCCGCGACGACCGGCCTCCACCTGAACCACCCTCAATGCCTGACCCGACACAGGTCGCCAATGGGCAGTTGTATGCCGGGACTTACGTGGACGAACGGAACGGCGGTTCTCTGTCCGTGAGCGCAAGAGGAGATCGCCTGCTGGCAAGCTGGACAGGTGGCGAGGACATCGTACTGGAGCATATTTCGGGCAGAGCCTTCTGCGCGCCGCGTGATGATTTTGACCCGTTCCCGCTGCGCTTTCGCTCCGTCCACTCCTACCGTCATTCCCGCGAAAGTGGGAATCCAGAATCCGACGCTGATACCGCTGACCAATCTCCAATGGTGGAGATACACCACGGGCCCGCCGTGTACGTTCGAAAGGGAGACGCTCCGCTGGAGTCGGATTTACCCGGCCCGCCCGAGTGGGTCGCGTTCCCCGGCCACTACCGCAGCCACGCGCCCTACGTCTCGAACTTCCGCGTCGTTCTACGGCGGGGACGGCTGTTTTTGGTATGGCCCAACGGCGGTGAGGAAATGCTGACGCCGCATCCGTCCGATTCCGGCCCGTCGCCGCGATTTCTGGTTGGATCGCTAGGTGAACCTGCTGCGGAGTGGCTGCGGTTTGACACGGTGGTTGGCAGCCGCGCGCTCAGGATTCTATGGGCCGGCGGGGGCAGTTTTTACCGGGTGTAGGGGAGAAGAGTGAAGGAAATCCCCCTCTCGCCAAAGGCGGACGTGCCGCACCCAACCCTCTCCCCTGGCGGGAGAGGGAGCTTTTAGACACACTCTTAACGAATTACCAGCACCGGCAGGTTGGAGTGGCGTATCACGCGGTCGGTGACGCTGCCCAGCACCATGCGGCCCACGCCGCTGCGACCGTGGGTTGTCATCGCCACCAGCGACGGTTGGACGCTGGCGCGCTCGATGATCGTCTGCGCGATGTTGTCGCTGACCTGGTGTTCCGTGGCCACCCCGTGGGCGTGGTCGATGCGCATACGGTTTCTGACGTCGTCCAGATAGGCGGACGCCTCTGTTGCGTCCTCGGCGGCCAGCTCGTCGGGGTCGGCGAGGTTGAAGTCGGGAACCGCGCCCATCTCCGGCGTGGCCAGGTTGATCTGCTGCCGGTAGTGTCCCTCGGTTGGAGTGGTCCTCAGCACCGTGATGCCGGCTGAAAGCGCTCCCGCCACGCTGATGGCGTGGGGAATCACCAGCTCGGACAGGGGTGAACCATCCAGCGGCACCACGACGTTCTTCAGGGACGTTTCGGGAGAGGCCGGTCCCATGACGTTGGCCCGCACTATCAGCATGGGGTTGGGCGTAGTGTGCAGTACCTTGTCGGTGACGCTGCCCATGACCCAACGAGAGATACCACTCCGGCCGTGGGTGGTCATCACCACCAGCGCGGTGGGATCGGCGCCGGCTATCGCCACAATCACGTCGCCGGCCGGGCCACGTTGCGCAACCACGCTCACGTCATACCCCTCGCCCTCCAGACGGCGCCGTTGAGACTCCATGGAGACCAGTGCGCTGGCGCGGGATCCCTCTTCCAGGGTAGTGGCGACTGCTTGCCGGTTCTGTCCGCCCAGTAGGCTGGCCGGCAGAATGTCATAAGCCTGCACCAGCTCGATAGGCACACCCAGCGATCTTGCAACCAACTGCGCGTAGGGCAGAGATTGTTCGGAAAGATCGGAACCATCCAACGGAACGATTACTTTTGAGTACATGGTTATCGCATTCTCCCACTGGATTCCCGCACGCCACAGGCGTATCTGCGACTTCCGCGGGAATGACGGTGAAGTATCGACGCTCTAAAAAGATGGTGAAGCGTCAGGGTTTACGGCTGGTACAGAATCCGCCCGCACGCGCTACAGGGAACCTGCCGGGACTTATCGCGCAGTTGGCGCATCACGTTGGTGGTGAGGGTCATGCGGCAGGAGACGCAGACGCGACCGTTGTCCACGAGGGCGATGGCGGTGCCGGCCTTGTTCCGGCGCAACCGTTCGTAGCGTTGCAGGTCGGCGCCGGGTAGGGTTGACGCCAGCGATTGGCGCTCGTTCTCGGCTTCCTCTCGCTCCCGTGCCAGCGCCGACAGGCGACCATTGAGTTCCGTCTCGGCTCCCTGCCACTGGTCTTCGGCATCCTGCATCTGGGTGAGGGCGCTCTGCGCGGCCTCTTCGTGGGTGCGTTGCTCTTCCTCCTGCTCCAGGATGGTGTCGTCCAATTGGCCGATTTGATAGCGGGCCGAGTCAACTTCCCGCTGGATGGCGGAAAGGTCTCTGCGGGAGGTGTTGCCGCTGTACAGCCGAGACTCCAGTCCAGCCAGCCGTTCGCGCAACCGTTCGGCTTCTTCCCGCCGGTTGTGGATGTTGTCGGCGATGGCGAGGGCACGCGATGAGTGTCGTTCCGCTTCATCGGTCAGGTCGGGTCGATTGACGCCGGCGGCGAGGCGTTGCTCGGCCCGGTTCCGTTCCGTATCAATGCTGTCGATCCGGTGGTCGATTACCTGGAGGTTGTACAGCTCTCGCGGCGTAGTCATGGTGGCCTTATCTGCTCCGGCGTGATTATTTGGGCGGAAATGACGCCGGGGGTTAGTCTATCAGGGTTGCCGTTCACGCGCACTCGCTTTCGAGATTGTCAAAATGAGGATTCGCGGGATTTGGGGATTGCCAGGATGGGAGTAGCACGTCGTAAGTGTTCAAGTAAACGAGGTATCAATTAGGCGACATTGTGGCTTATCGTGCTTCCCAATATTGGAAGATTTGCCTATTGACTTTATTTTTCGTATAGACTAATATCTGCTGCCAATGGAAGCGAAAAACAGAATACTGCATAGCCGAGGTAGGATGAAAATGGTGAACCAGCTGAATCTTTTTCCCAGCGTCGGAGTCCGGTTACTGATGGCGGGCATCGTGCTGCTGGCTCTGACGGCGATTTCCTGCGGCGGCGCTGCGCCGGCGGGGCAAGCGGAGCCGGTGACCGTGGAGGTTACACGCATCGTGGAGCAACCCGGCCCCGAAGTCACCCGGGAGGTCGAGGTCGAAGTCACGAGAATTGTGGAACAGCCGGGCGCCGAAGTCACGCGAGAAGTTCCAGTGGAAGTGACGAGGGTAGTACGAGAATCCGCGCCCGCCGATGATCCGGGCAAGCTGATTATCTACTCAGGGCGCAGCGAGTCCCTGGTTGATCCCATCATCCAGCAATTCAAAGGGGCGACGGGCATCGACGTGCAGGTGAAGTATGCCGGCACGGCGGCATTGGCGGCGACCCTGCTGGAAGAGGGCGAAAACTCACCGGCCGACGTGTTTTACGCCCAGGATCCCGGCGGCCTGGCGGCGGTTTCCGAGATGATGACCGAGTTGCCTGACGACATCATAGAGCTTACCCCGGAGTGGGTGCGTTCCGGCCAGGGCCGTTGGGTGGGCATCACCGGCCGCGCGCGGGTGGTGGTTTATGGCACAGACAACCTCACCGAGGCGGATCTGCCGGACGACCTTTGGGGATTCGCCGAACCGGAGTGGAAGGGGCGCGTGGGCTGGGCGCCAACCAACGGTTCATTCCAGGCGATGGTGACGGCCCTGCGCGTGGGCTGGGGCGAGGAGCGCACCGAGGAGTGGCTGCGGGCGATGATTGACAACGACGTCCAGATTTACCCCAAGAACACCCCGCAGGTGGCGGCGGCAGCGGCCGGCGAGATTGACGTGGGACTGGTCAATCACTATTACCTGTATCGCTTTCTGGCCGAGGAGGGCGAAGATTTCCCGGCGCGGAACGCGCACCTGCGCGGCGGCGGCCCCGGCGCAATCGTGATGGTATCCGGCGCGGGGATTCTGGAGACCGCCGATAACCCGGAAAACGCCGAGGCGTTCATACGGTTCCTGCTCAGCGCCGTGGGGCAACAGTATTTCGCCGGCCAGACCTTTGAGTATCCGATGGTGGAGGGAGTGCGACCGTCGGTGCTGCTGACTCCCTTGGGCGAAATCGAGCAACCGTACATCACGCTGGCGGATCTCAGCGACCTGGCCGGCACCCAGGCGTTACTGCAAAAGACGGGCGCGCTGCCGTAGCGGCCGGCAGCGCGCTTTCCTCGCCCATTCCGGGCAACTGGGCTTGTCGGCACCCTCCTCCCGGCAAGTCCAGTGTAGCATCACAAGAGCGCTGATGTCCTCTTCAGCCAGATTTCTTGAGGGAATTTCGCTACTCCGATTCCGCGACCCACGGGTCGGACATTGGCTGATCCACCGACCGATTCCGCAATCGGCTCAAACGCCTGCAATTGCGTGGAATTGCTCAATCGAAATCAATGGCGGACAGGTAATCTCGCACAGTGGTTTTCATCGACACGGCGGCGGCCAATCGTACGCTGCGCCGTGGGTAGGGTGGCTGCGGATGGCGGTAGGGGACCTGCATTAGACGCAATTGTTGATAAAAATTTACACGATAATCGCATTAATTTGATAACTATTTTATATATATAATTTTGCACCGCTGCTTAGCTCAGTTTTTGCACGATGGATTTGCAGCATTCACGATGGATTTGTATCCTTGCGTAGCTCAGTACGGATTATTACCGTCAGGTCGTTGGGTGCAAGCTACGATAATTTATTGCAGTTCGGAGGCTCTGGGCAACGATAATCGTAATTTTGGCACAAGTCGGTTAAGGCCATACACTGCCCAAGCCAACAAAACGGCCCCGGTGCTGAGAACGCCGAGGCCGCAGCGATGGGGAATGTCGCTCCGCCATCGGGCTTAATGTTAGCCCCGTGCCTCCTGCGTGTCCAGCCCCGCCGCTCGCGGCGGGGCTTTTCGTTGGTTGTTGGCGGACCGTCGCTTGGCGCGCAATTGACAGCGGTCTTGCAACGGGATGCCGCCTGAGGCTGGCTGTAGGCGCCAGCAATGACGCTACACCATGGAGGTTTTGGTATGATTCGCAAGAATTGGATGACAATTATCGGGCTGCTGATGCTGGCGTTATTGGCCGTCGGCATGGTCGCGCTCTCTAGCGACTCTGGCGCGACGTCTGATCCCGGAGAGGAAGTGACCGAGGACGACCGATCATATGCCGCTGATTACGGCGTAAGCGTCGCCGAGGCACAGCGTCGTCTGAAGTTGCAGGACGACGCCGGGGATTTGAGCGCGTCTTTGGCCGCCGACGAGGCAGCCACTTTTGGTGGCCTCTGGGTCCAGCACGAGCCGGACTTTCGTGTCGTTGCCAGATTCACGGAGGATGGTGAAGCAACAGTCCGCCCGCACATCGAAGACGGACCCTTGGCTGACATCGTAGAGGCGCGGACAGCAACTGTTGCCCTCAGTACACTCGAAACCGATCAGCGAACGGCGATGAATGCGGTAAGTGGACTGGATACTCGCTCCGAATCCGGTATCAATGTGTTCGAGAATCGCGTGGAGCGGGATGGGTTTCTACGGCTAGACAAATAGACGGACGACCATGAGGCCCACACCAACCCTATCTCAACTTTCCTGACATCACGGCTTCCACGGTCTCAATCGCATTAGTCAGCGTCGGCACTTCCGGCCACGGGAATTCACCCGGCGAGAGATGAGCAACGATGAAACTAGGATGATCTGCGTCGTGTCTGGCGTCGGTGCTGTAACCAAGCTGGCCCACGTCGCCGGCGACGGTGAGGGCTACCTTCTGGACGAGGTCGCCTGATAAGTCATGTCCCCAGAACAAGATTATCGACGGCTTTCTAACTCGCACGAAGCGGAGGGCATGTTCCACCGGCGCGTCGTAACTCCGCACCTTGCGCTTACGTTGCTTTGGCGGCGTAAGCGCGTCCTCGCCGATCTGCACGAGTAGCAGGTCGAATTCCGGTGCCATGCGGACGCTGTCGCCGGTCGTGCCTACGAAGGGCTCCATGCGGAACTTGTCCAGGTAGCGGTCGGACTCGTCTTCGTCCAGCGTGTAGGCATATACCGGGTCGATGCCGGCGGTGAAGGCTGCGAGGGTGGCCGTGCCGTCGCCGCAGTAGAGGTCGGCACAACGAATTATCCCCGGGTCGCGTCTGTCCCGGGGATTGAATAGACTATCTACCATTTCGTTGAAGCGTCCGTAGAGGGGGTTGTTGCCCGCAATTGTCATATCACGACCTCGTCCAATCTCGCGGGTTTCCACCATTGTACCGGCGGCTGGCCCACCCGTCCAGTGTAGCACAGATGTACCAAGCAGTGCAACCGCAGAATCTGAACTGGTAGAGCATCAATTCGCTGACAATTGCTGTTTGCAATTCACCCGGATTCATGGTAGCCTAGACTTACAGAGAAGCACCGTCTCAGTTAGGCATTGGTGCGAGAATAAGGGTCAACGTCCGGTTCGCCGGCCCCGTTCTCGCGTGCCTGCGAGACGGTGCTTCTTTTGCGTGGAATCGGAAATTTTGACCCCGGGCGCAGCTTCAATACGCCCGGGGCGACGAGGAGGTGAACACGAATGGATCGGAAACTAGGACCCGTTATCGAACAGATAACCGAACATGGTCTCCATCCGCGATAACGCCGGCCCTGTCTGCCTGTGGCGGATGGGGCCGGGCCACCACCTCAGATACAGAATAAACGTTCTTGTAGGGGCGTGTCAACGGGTGGGATGAATTACAGGGCTATCGCATATGAAAACCGGGTTGTTTGGTAGGATGTTGAACAAGTGTGA
>VXOG01000061.1 GCA_009840165.1 Chloroflexota bacterium | reverse complement strand
ACCCACCAATTGCCCATCCCCCCCTCCCATCTTGGCGAAGGGGCGGGTTGGACCAAAGAACGGGGCATTTTTGTCGCAGCACAGTTCCAACGGCGTAGGGGCGGGTTTGAAACCCGCCCCTACCGATTGATTTCCGGAGACTGCACTACGCCAGCCGCTCCGCTACTGGCAGCACGTGCTCGGCCAAATGCTCCATGACTTCGATGCACGGGCCGATTCCGTCCACACGAAAGTCGAAAGTCAACTGGTCGATGCCCAATTCGTTGCAGTAGTGAAGGTCGTCGATCACCGCTTGCGTGGTGTTGATCAGCGCTCCTCCCGAACGCACGCCGACACCCTCCTCGGCCCCGCTCATGTCAGTGAAGTGCAGGCTGCGCTTCAGCGAGATGGTGATGTCGGCAGGGTCTCGTCCCGCCAGTTCTGTCTGCTCGCGCAGGTAGGGCAGGTTCTGGGCCACGAAATCGGGGGTCTGCCGCGTGGTGTGCCAGCAGTCCCCGTATTTCGCGGTGCGGCGCAATGCCCTTCGGGTGTGCCCGCCTACCCAGATCGGGATACGCGGCTGCTGTATGGGCTTCGGCTCAAAGTAAATCCCGTCGATCTGGTAGTACTTGCCCTTAACCTCGGGAACTTCCTCGGTCCACAGGGCGTTGAATATCTCCAGAAATTCGTCGGTCATGGGGCCGCGATCTGCATACGGCACCCCAAGGATGTCAAACTCCTTTTCCAGCCACCCGACGCCCACGCCGCAGATCATCCGCCCGCCCGACAACACGTCCAGCGAGGCGAACATCTTAGCCTGCACTACCGGATTGCGGTACGGGAGTATCAGCACGGTGCTGCCCAACCGGATCTCGCTGGTGCACGCCGCCATGAACCCCAGCATTGTCATCGTTTCCAGAAACGGCTCGTCGGAAGGCCGTTGGAACGCGCCGGTCGGCGTGTAGGGATATTGATTCGTCCCGCCCACCGGCAGCACGATGTGATCGCCGGCCATCACGGATTCAAACCCCAGCCGTTCGGCGCGCTCGCAAAACTCGCGGATACCTTCCGCATCCGGTAGGCGTGGGATGCTGACACCTATTTTCATCGGAGATTCTCCTGATTCCGGGAGATATTAGCGTTGTCAAAACGCGCTCAAACCCGGCAGCGGCGGCATTATAGCATTGGGGCGTCAGTGTTCCGGCGCCACGTTATGCTTCCATGGCACTTGGCGCAGATGCGGTTGCCGATCATCCGCCGTTGCAGAGTTTGCCGGAACCACTGCTGGCCGCAACCGCACTCTCCGACCCACTTCGGAACTGAGTGCTGAACCCGGTGGCACCGCTCGCCGACACAACCGATCTCGCGCGCCTTGGCCTTCCACACTCCATCGTGATTGTGTCGCGCGCCAACGATGGCGTGGGCGATTTCGTGGAGGACAGTGTCCTCGATTTCCGCGCGGGTCGCCGCCAGGCAGTAGCTCACCGATAGATCGATCCGACGTTCGTTGTAGCGGCAAACGCCGGCGCGGGACGGCGCCAGGTCGAACCCGAACGTCCACCCGCTCTTCAAGGCGCCGCGTCCGGTGAACTCATCGATCAAGCGGTGCGCGATTTCTTCCACCTCAACCAGCGTACACTCAACCGCCGGAGCGCTTTCCACGTTAGTGATGGCGGCGTAAGGCACTGACCACCGGCTGCCGTCCTCGCCTGACACGTCCGCATGTTTGATGCGAATGCCGGTGATCTTTCCCCGCAGCTCGCCGGTCGCCGGCCCTCGGAACCGAACGACGCTGCCGACAGGCGTCTTTGCGCCCGGAAAATCGGCCGTTATTGGGTAACGTCGTCGTGCCATATCAGTATCGGATTACGGGAAATTATACCCCGCATTCGTCACGTGGCCGGGTATTTGGTCAAATAAATAAAAATCGTTCTTGCCATTGCGTTAGGCGATGCTATAATCGCCGTAAATCATGCAGCCACGCTCGGCTGCGGTTAAAATTTATCCACTTCCAAGAGGAGGCGAGCTTCATGGAAAAGGGAGACACCATTATCAATGTTGGCCCGGTGGACGTAGCCCTGTCCTACCGCAAGGAGATCATGCCCGACCAGGGCCTCATGGTCCAGGTGTACGGCGACGTTGACGGCAACGACACCGAGATTCTGCGGTTCGACTGCTTCGACCAGGACCCGCACTATCACTACGGCCCGGAGAACATGAACATCCGGCTGCACATGGACAAGACCACTGTGGGCACGCCGTTGGGCTGGACTCTGAAGAACATCCGAACCAACCTGCCCGCCATGGTGCGCCGCGCCGGCTACGATGACCTGGCTGCCGCTGTCGAGTCCCAGGGGATCGACGAGAACAAGATGGACGAGGTCGAAGAGTGCGCGCTGGGTAAGTCCCGCGACGAGCGCCGGACGGTCACCCACTTCCGCGGCGACCACATCTACGAAGCCGGCAACATCCGCTTCGGCGTTGAGTTCCGCTCGAACATCGGCGCCGCCAACGACCGCGGCGTGGCCATTCACGTGCTGACCGACCATCTCGGACAGGAATTCGAGCTCCTGGCCTTTGACTGCTTCGAGATCGCGCCGCACTACCACTATGGCCCCCGCAACCAGGACGTCCGCATCTACTGGGACACCACCACCAGCGGCCACACCCTGGCCTGGACCCTTGACCAGTTCAAGTCCGGCAACCTGGCCAGCATGATCGACCGCGCCGGCTACCCGACCGTCGCCGCCAACGTGGACAACGATCTGGTGCAGGCGGTCGTCCCCGCCATGGAAGAGAAGGCCTGGGCACTGGTTGGCACCAACCAGCAGTAAGCTTTTCCAACACACGGCAAATCGTAGGGGCGGGTTTGAAACCCGCCCCTACCTCGTTAGACACCCGCACCACGCGGAACGGTCACATCATCGTATATCCGCCCGACACGCTCAGCGTCTGACCCGTGATGAAGCTGGCTGCGTCTGAGGCAAGGAACACTACGGCGTTCGCCACTTCCTGGGCGGTGCCCATCCGACGCAGCGGGTACGCGCGTTTTACCCGCTCCAGCACTTCGTCCGTGAAAAGTTCCTCCATTCCCTGGGCCCACATGCTATCGGCGCTCGCCACCTCCGACTGCGGCGGAACCACCAGGCCGGGACACACCATGTTGAACCTAAGGCCGTGGCGTCCCGTTTCCCGCGCCAGCGATTTGCTCAGGGCGATCACTCCCGCCTTGCACGCCGAATAGACCGCCTCCCTATATTCGCCCATCCGCCCGGCGTCGCTGCTGATACTCACCACCGCGCCGGATTGTCGTTCGATCATGTGGGGAAGCACGGCGTGGATGCAGTTGATCGCTCCCCACAGGTTCACGTCAACCTCTTTCAGGTGTTCGTCCCGGGACTTTTCGACAAACAGGCGGTCTATGGTCCACCCTACGTTGTTTATCAGAACATCCACGCTGCCCAGGCGAGCGATGGCCTCGGCAATCATCGCATCGGTCCTGGCGCGATCGGCGACGTCGGCATCTATCACCGTGGCCGTGGCGCCATTTCCCATGGCCGCCACTTCGCCGGCGACTCGCTTGCCTGCGTCGTGGTTCAACTCGGCGATGGCTACATTGCAGCCCTCGGCAGCGAACGCCAACGTGATAGCTCTGCCGATGTTGTTTCCGCCTCCGGTCACCACCACGTTTTTGCCCTTCAATCCTAGTTCCAACGGTTATGTCCTCCAATCATGTTGTTGCCGCAGTATGTTCCGCAGAGTGTAGAGATTCTCCACGTCGGCCCGGTTGTATTCCAGCAGGAGCTCCAAGGCCGACGTGTTGGCTTCATCCAGGTATTTTCGCCAGAGCAGAACCGCATCGTGTCCGTCCATATCGGGCAAGTCCGCGCGATCAATGCCAAGCGTCCGCTCGATGCGCTTCAAACCGCCGCGCAGCCCGGCGCGGCGGCATGTGTGCATCAGGTCCTGGTGTTCAAACTGACGACGCAGATCAACGCCAGGCTTCCACGCCAGGAACGGCAAGTCAAAGCTGCTGCCGTTGAAAGTGTAGATCGTCGTAACGCCTTCCAGAACGTGCTCAATCGCCGCCGGCGTTATCGCATCGCCCACCAACTGCTCAACCGACCAGTCGCCGGGGAAATCGATGGCTACACCCACCACGGTAGGGTAGGAGTTGCCGCCGATAAATCCGGTGGTTTCGATGTCCAGGAATGCGTCCATACCGCCTGGATTCCGGCTTTCGCCGGAATGACTGGAAAAGGGAGTCAGTGGCGGAAATGTCGGACGCCGGTGAGCACCATCGCAATCCCGGCTTCGTTCGCGGCGGCGATAACCTCATCATCCCGGATTGATCCGCCCGGCTGCACGATTGCGGTAATTCCAGCTTCCGCGGCCAGTTCGATATTGTCCGGGAACGGGAAGAACGCATCCGACGCCAGCACGCAACCGGCGGCCTGCTCACCCGCCGCCCGCTGCGACAGGTGCACGCTGACGACGCGGTTGGGCTGGCCGGCGCCCATGCCGACCAGCGTGCGGTCTTTCACAAATGCGATGGCGTTGGACTTGATGTGTTTGACCGCCTTCCACGCAAAGGCCAAGTCGGCCAATTCGGAGGCGCTGGGCGCCCGCTCGGTTACTGTTGTCCACCCGGCAGGGTCTTCCTCAATCGTGTCCGGTGTCTGCACCAGCATACCGCCGCTCAGCGGCCGCACGTCATAATCAGTCGCCCCTCCTGATGGAACGGCGGCAGCGACGGACAAAATCCGCAGGTTCCGCTTGCGTTGCAGGATTTCGAGCGCGTCGCCGTCGTATCCGGGCGCAACTACCACCTCGTAGAACACCGGGCCCATGGCATCCGCCGCTTCTGCTGTAACCGTGCGGTTGAACCCGACAATGCCGCCGAACGCCGACACCGGGTCGCCCTCGTAGGCCAGTCGATACGCCTCGGCGAGGTTGTTCCGAGAGGCGAGGCCGCAGGGATTGGCGTGCTTGATTACGCAGGCTGCCGGCTCGTCATAGTCACTGACCGTGCGCCAGGCAGCGTCCGCGTCCATCAGGTTGTTGAACGACAACTCCCGCCCGTGGAGCTGTTCAGCTCCCGCTATCCCGCCTGAACCGCCGCTGGCCGGCACGTACAACGCTCCTCGCTGGTGTGGGTTCTCGCCGTAGCGCAGCGATGAAACCCGCGTTAACCCGATGGTGACCTGCTCGGGCATCTCATCTTCCGCTGCCGGGTCAGCAGCCAGATACTCCGCGACTGCGGCGTCGTACACCGCAACGTGCTGGAAGGCTTTGGTTGCCAGAGTGCGCCGTTGTTGCGGGGTCAAACCATCCCCGGAGAGCGCGTCGGCGACCCATTCGTAATCCGCCGGATCAACCACCACTACGACCGACGGGAAATTTTTTGCCGCGGCGCGCAGCATCGTCGGCCCGCCGATGTCGATGTTCTCCAGCGCATCGTCCAGGGTAACGTCGGCCTTGCTCACCGTTTCGACAAATGGGTAGAGGTTCACTACTACCACGTCAATGGCGCCGATTCCATGCTGATCCAGCTCCGCCATGTGGTCAGGCAAGTCCCGGCGCGCCAGCAGCCCGCCGTGAATCACCGGATGCAGGGTCTTCACCCGCCCTTCCAGGATCTCGGGCGAGCCGGTCACATCCGAAACCTGTGTCACCGGCACGCCTGCTTCGGAGATGCTGCGGTGGGTTCCCCCGGTGCTGATCAACTCGTAGCCGGCTGCCGACAGGCGCCGGCCGAGGTTTTCGATTCCAGTTTTGTCGAATACGCTGAGTAACGCTTTCAAATTACGCCTTGCTCCCTTGCAAAGTACTTAGAAACTCCCCTTCCACTCTGTAAGGGGGCATTAGAAGACCTCTCACTCCAGCCCTCTCCCGCCAGGGGAGAGGGGGATCCTCTCATCGATCAGAAGCCGCCGCCACCACCACCGCCGTCAAAGCCGCCAACCCCCCCGCCCGGATCGACGTTGTGATTGTGATGACCAACATCGCCCGGGTGATTCATGTGGCCGGGGTCAACGTTGTGGCCACTGCCGTGACTTCCGTACCAGATCAGTCCCAGCGGCCCCCACGCCCACCACGGGCTGTGGATGCCGTGTAGAGCTGCGTTTTCATCGCGCGTCCTGTTGCGTCGGAACGGATTTTGCAGTCCCATGTTTCACCTCTCTCGCGTCGCGCTATCCTTGACAAAAGATTACTATGTCTCGCCCGTTTCGCTCCACTATGCGGCCTACTTCGACAGCATCACTCAAATCCGCGAGCATGGCGTCGGCTCCTGAGTCGTCGCACACCGCTACCATGCCAAGGCCCATGTTGAACACCCGGAACATTTCTTGGTCGCCCACGTTGCCGGACTTCTGAATAGCCTGGAATATGGGAGGAACGGGCCAGGAACCGAGTCTAAATTCCGCGCACACCCCGGTGGGCAACGACGCTGGCATTTTCCCCGGCAACCCACCGCCGGTGATGTGGCTCAACGCCTTAATGGAACCCAGGTGCGACGCCAGCATCGGGTAGTAACCCCGATGGCGCACCATGAGTTCGTCGCCGAGGTTTCTTTCCAATCCCGGACAGGGTCGGAACAGCGCCGAGGGGTCTTGATCAAGGTCGAAAACCTGCCGCACCAGCGAAAACCCGTTGGTATGCACGCCACTTGACGGTATCCCGATCAACCGATCACCCGGCACAACTTCGTTAGGGTCCAGAAGACTATCGCGTTCGGCGACCCCCACCACGAACCCGGCGAGGTCGAAATCACTGGCGCCATATACCCCGGGCAATTGCGCCGTCTCCCCACCAATCAAAGCACATTCGGCTTCCCGGCACCCCCAAACGATTCCCCGCATCAGCATCTCCAGCCGGTGCTCGTCAAACGTGCTGAACGACACGTAGTCCAGGAAGAAAAGGGGCTTCGCGCCTTTCGTCAGGATGTCGTTTACGTTGAGCGTCACCAGATCCTGCCCGACGCCTTCAAAATGACCAAGCTGGGCTGCTACCTTCAACTTGGTGCCTACTCCGTCCGTGCTGGCTACCAGCACCGGGTCGGCGTATCCGCCCATAGCGAACAACCCGGCAAATCCGCCGCCGCCATCCAGAACCTGCGGTCCGTGCGTCAACGCCGCGAACGCCTTGATGCGGTCCTTCAACCCGTCCATCGCGTCCAGGGACACGCCGGCGGCCTCATACGTGCCTGTTTGCAGGGTACTCAACCCAACCTCACTGCCTTGCGCTCACGACGTGCTGCGCTCCAAAGCCATCTTGGAGAAATCCAGTTGCACGGGCACCGGATAATTGCCGGTGAAACATGCGTCGCAGAAACCGGCCTGTGGTTTTCCCTGTTTGGCCACCGACATCAATCCTTCCACGCTCAGGTAGCCGAGCGTATCCGCGCCGGCGAGCTCTCGAATCTGGTCAATGGACTTGTTGGCGGCAATCAATTCCTGCCGGGTGGCCATGTCAACGCCGAGATAGCAGGGATGCTTGATAGGCGGGGCGCAAACGCGCAAGTGAATTTCGGTTGCGCCAGCCTTTTTGAGCAAATCCACCACGTGGGGGGTCGTGGTGCCGCGCACGATGCTGTCATCCACTACCACCAGCCGTTTGCCCCGCAACACGGCCGGCATCGGGTTGAACTTCTGGCGCACTCCACGATCCCGGCGCTGCTGCTCCGGCTCGATGAACGTCCGCCCAACGTACCGGTTTCGCACCAGGCCGTTGGCGAAAGGAATGCCCGACTCTTTGGCGAACCCCACTGCCGCCGAGGTTGAAGAATCCGGTATTCCGATCACCAGGTCAGCGTCCACGGGATGCTGCCGGGCCAGTTCCGCGCCCATCTCCTCCCGAACGGTGTGCATCAACCGGTCGTCCATCACGCTGTCCGGTCGCGCGAAATAGATCCACTCGAACACGCACAGGGCGCGTTCGCGCTGCTTTGCTCCCTGGTACACCTCTGAGTGAATGCCGCCATCGGTGATGACAACCACCTCTCCCGGCTCCAGTTCTCGCACGAATTCCGCCTGCATGTGGTCCAGCGCGCAGGTTTCGGAAGCAAACACCCAATGGTTCCCGTTATCCGACGGCAGCCGCCCCAAGCAGAGCGGACGAATGCCCAACGGATCCCGGGCCGCGATCAGCGCGTTCGGAGTCAACAGGGCCAGCGAAAATGCCCCGTGCATCACCCGCATACCGTAAAACAACCGCTCCGGCCATGACTCCCCGGGAGCGTTCGCCAGCAGGTAGGCAATCACCTCGCTGTCCGTGGTGGTTTCAAATGGGCAGCCCAGCCGTTCCCGCAACTGATCCCGCAATTGCACGGAATTGACAATGTTGCCGTTGTGGGCTACCGCCAGCCGTCCGTTGGCACCATCCACGACCAAGGGTTGAGCGTTGCACGCATCGCTGGATCCGGTGGTTGAGTACCGGGTATGCCCCACGGCCATGTGTCCCGTAATGCGGTCCAGATCCCCGTCGTGGAACGCCTCAGAGACCAGACCCATACCGGTGTGGACACGAATCGTGCCGTGATCAGACGCTGCCACTCCCGCGGATTCCTGACCCCGGTGCTGCAAAGCGAACAATCCGATGGCCGCCAGAGTCGCGCTATGAGCGCCCGGATTGTATATGCCTACTACCCCGCACTCCTCGCGCGGGTGGTCAAACGGGACCGCATCCCATTGGCCGTATGACCGCAGACTCATATCTGCATTCTATTGGGCAGGCGGTTTCGGGTCAACGCCACGCGCGGCAACGCATAGCAGGCTAATCCCGGTCGGGGATAATCTGGACTTTCCGGCTTTCGCCGTATCCCACGCTCTCGGTTCTTATTCCCTCTCTGGAGTCCAGGAAAAGGTGGATAACCCGGCGGTCGGAGGGAGGCATAGGCTCCAGCGTGATGCTGCGCCCGGTTTGGGATACCCGGTTGGCCACGCGATCCGCCATTTCCCGCAGCGAGTCTTCTCGCCGCTGGCGGTACTGCTCAACGTCCAGGGCTACCCTGATGTCCTCCTCCTCAAACCGCTGACGAACGATGCTCTGCACGATGAACTGCAACGACTGAAGAGTATTACCCCGGCGCCCGATCAGCAGGCCGGAATCCGGCCCGTTGATGTCGATTACCGGCCCCCCGGTAAACTCGTCGTGGGCCGACCGCAGTGAAACGTCCACATCCGCCCCCACGGTTTCCAGAATGCGTTGAACCGCCTGAATTGCCGCCTCCGCCGGGGTATCCGCCTCGGCCACAGCAGCGGGCGGAGACTCCACACTTTCGGGAGCACTTTCGTCATGGTCGCCGTCGCCCGAGGCCGCGGGAGCCTCTTCCTCTGCGCCCAATACGGAACGACGGGTCACCCGCACTTCGGCCAACTCACCGCCAATTCCCAGGAAGCCCTGGCGGCCCCTACTTAGTATTTCTACCTCTACCTCGCTGCGGTCTGCGCCGAGAGCTGCGAGCGCCTGCTCTTCGGCTTCTTCGACGGTTCTCCCGGTTTGTATTATCTGATCCATCGCTACTACTCTCCTGAGGGTCGGGGGCGACAACCGAGGGCGCGGGTTCCGACTCTTCTTCGCCGCGCCTCGGGAACAGTGGGAATAGCGGCCCCCAACCGGTAATAAAGTATTGGATGCCAATTCCGATGAGGTTGGAGACTACCCAGTACAGCGGCAACCCGCTGGGCCAACCTAACGAGAACGCCCCCAGGAAGATCGGCATCATCCACAACATCATCGTTTGACTTGACTGTTGACGCGGGTCCGGCGACGGCATCTGCGTCATTTTTTGCTGCACCCACGTGGTGACCGCCACCAGAACCGGCATCACGATGGGCGACGGATCCGGGCGACTCAGGTCCATCCACAGGAACCCGTTGTTCACGGGCACTGCGGCGTGTATCGGCACAAAGGTGATCCACGAGTACAGCTTGTCCGAAAGGTTCACCAGATCTTCCGGGTTGTTGAACAACGTTTGTATCAGCACCCGGAACAGCCCGATGAGAATCGGCATTTGCACGATGAGCGGTCCCAGGCACCCGATTGGGTTCACGCCGCTCTCCCGGTACAGCCGCATCGTTTCCTGAGATATACGTTGCCTGTCCCCGGCGTAGCGCTCCTGGATCTCTCTCACCTTTGGCTGCAACCCGGTCATCGACCGCATCTGCCGCAGCTGGCGCACCGTCAGCGGTATCGTCACCACCCTCACCAGAACGGTGAACGCGATAATTGCAACGCCCATCTGCGCAAAGCACAGCACATACAACACCAAAAGGGTGTTCAGCATGGGCCGAATGATGATCTCTCTCCAGAGATCGCCGAAGATTGCAAAGATTTCCACTGGTTCTGACTCGATTCGCTACGTTGCCAACAACGCCGCGCCTAGTTGCACCTGACGTTTTGCTCGGTATCGTAACACCACATTATGTTGATGCCTGACAGCACTTGAACCCGGCGCACTGTGCCATCGTCGGAACCGATGTACACCGAATCGGCCGGGATCGGAAGTCCGTTCACCACACGGTCCGGCAGGCTGGTCAGCGGAGCTTTGATCTCAGCATTGCCAACCGTCAGGGACGCGATTTCTTGTCCCGCTCCGTGCGACGCCTCCGTGGCCCGGAGAACCGACAATTTGCCTTCCACCGTCGCTACTACCAGCCCTCGCTGTAGTAAAACCGGGCTGGATACGATGGGAGCGCCCAGATCGTACTCCCAGAGCAGCGATCCGTTTGAATCCAGGGCGTACACCATGCCGTCCATAGCCGGCGCGAATATCGCCCGGTCAGACGCGGCCGGGGTTGCCCACCACCAGTTGTTTGCCTGGAACTGCCAGCGCGGTTGCCCGTCGTCCAACCCCAAGGCATATAACTGGCGGTCAAAAGAACCGACTATCAGCAGGTTTTTGTGAACCAGCGGGGTGGCGACGATGGCCGCGCCCGTCTCGAATCTCCACTTCTCCGTGCCGGTCCGCAGATCTACGGCATACACGTTGCCGTCCTGCGAGCCGAAGTAAGCCACTCCGTTCCTCAACACCGGCGCCGACCAAATTTCGCCTTCAGTCTGAAAAGGCGACCACAGTTCATCGCCGGTAATGGCGTTGTAGGCGTACAGGCGCTTGTCTTCCGAACCTACCGCGATGATTCCACCGGCCTCGTCCAACGCCGGGCTACCCACCAGCGGCGCCATGTCTTCCGATTCGATTTGCGGTCGGCGCCACGCGGTTGCGGCGGCGCCACCTCCGGGCGGCTGTTCTATGGCGTACAAAACCCCATCGATGCCGGACACGTACAGGTACCTACCCACGGCCGGCGGATTGTAGGCTCCGCCAAATCCGTTCTCATCGCCCACCGCGGAAACCCAGCGCGTGCTGACCCCTTCTGCGCCCAGGTCATTCAGCGCGTACACCTGGCCCTTGAGCGTAGTTGCGTACACCACGCCTTCCGCAACGGCGACCGCTCCCCATCCTTGCGTTGATGCCCCGAGATTAGGCGTGCAACCTGCCAGGCCGAAGATCATGGCGGCCAATGCAGCGAGCAGCGTCGCCCGCCATGGCATGTTGCGCCATGGGCGGAGGTCGGGCGGGGAAAACCGTAGCATCTGATTCAACGGATCTACTTGACCGCAACCGTCAGGTCACCGGGTCGTAACCCCGCCCACCCATGGGGCGGCATCTGAGCAGGCGTTTCAGACCCAACCAACAACCTTGCATCACGCCATAGCGCTCCACCGCCTCGGCGGCGTACTGCGAGCAGGTGGGCTGGAACCGGCACATGGCCGGCAGGAATGGGGAAATGGCCTGCTGATACAACCGTATCAAACCGATAGCCGCTACTTTCATCGGCGCAACTCCGGCTCTGACAGGTTCGTCCGCCGCATCAGGTTATGCACCGCGCGTTCCAGCTCGCCGTAGGTAGCATCGCCGGCGCCCCGTCGCGCCATGATGATGGCATCCCAGCCGGGTTGGAGGTTGGAGTTACGCACCACTTCTCTCAAGCGGCGTTTGACGCGATTCCGGACCACGGCGTTGCCAACCCTTTTGCCGGCCACGAAGCAAAAACGGGAGCGGCCCAAGTCATTGGGAGAAATGCGGAGAACCAGGAACCCGTTAGCCACACTACGCCCATGCCTATGGATATCCGTGATGCGGGCGCTTGCGGTGAGCCGATGATGTCTTTGCATCGATTCTCGGCGACCGGCCAGGGTGGGGCGGAGCAACAGGTCAACTACACGGACAGCCGGTGCCGGCCCTTGAACCGGCGACGGCGCAGCACCGCGCGTCCATCTGAAGTACGGGAACGGGAGCGGAAGCCATGCACGCGGGCACGGCGTCGCTTTTTGGGCTGATAAGTTCTTTTCGGCATACTGTCTGTCACTCACTCCGACGGTGTTCAATACTACTGCCAATGCCCCGGTGCGTCAAGAATGGCGCTGCCGGGCCGGCACGACCCAAGTTTCTAGAAAACCGTTACTCTCTCTATACGCGGCGGTTATAATCACACTAGAAGAATAAGATGGGCTGCTCACCTAAACTCGGACGTGCAATGATGAAAGATCGTTACGAACAGGAAATCGAACAACTCCTCAGCGAATTGGATTCTGAACCCACGGACACGGCCAATCCGTCGCGCCCTGCTGATTCCGCTCCGCCGCTGGACGACCAGCCCTCGCCATTTACCCCCAGACCCAAGCAGGCCCGACTCCCCATATCACCCGTCAAGTTGGCAATCGCCGGCGCAGTCTTAGCCGTCGCGGGACTGCTGCTGCCCATCCTGAAATGGCTGTCTCTAGCCGGCTTGGGCATCATGGTTGCCGCCGTGGTCTGGATGGTTATCCGGCGCATGGGCACGCAACAGCCCTCCTACTGGCGCGGCCGGCGGGTTGACGAACCGCCCCAGGGAACCTGGCAGCGGTTCCGCCGCTGGTTATCGAAATAGAGCTAGCAGGTAGGGCTACCAGCCGATCGCAGCTCCATCCTTGCGCGGCTCGCTGCCGCCGCTGAGCACCCCGCTTTCCGGGTCACGGCTGATTGCCTGTCCGCCGCCCATGCCGCCGGCTCCGCCGCGCCCGGGGCCGTGCATCACATTGACGCGGTGACCCCGGCGATGCAGTTCCGTTACCACGTCGCTGCTCACGTCCCCTTCCAGCCATACCGAGTCCCCGACCACCTGGAACCGCAGCGCATCCAGCGCGGCCTGCGAATCCATGCCAAAGTCCACCATGTTGGAAATCACCTGCAAATGGCCCTGGGGCTGCATGAACCCGCCCATAACGCCGTAGCTCAACCACAGCTCGCCGTCCCGCGTCGCCATGGCCGGAATGATCGTATGGAAGGGACGCTTGCCGCCCGCCAGCGCGTTGGGATGCTCCGGGTCCAGCTCGAACAGCGACGCCCGGTTGTGCAGTACGACGCCGGTTCCCGGCGCCACCAACCCCGACCCGAAATTAGTGAATACGCTGTTGATCAGCGAGCAGGCGTTGCCGTCGCCGTCAATGACGCTGATGTACACGGTGTCGCTGCCCGGCACCATTTTGCCGTAAGGCGCAGTCTGCATAGCGGTGTTCGGATCTATGAGGCTGCGCCTTCCGTCCGCGTACTTCTTTGACGTCCACATCTCCACCGGCACGTCAACGCACCGCGGGTCGGCGAGATATTCAAAAGCGTCCGCGAACCCCAGCCGCGTCGCCTCGATCAGGTAGTGGTAACGGTCGGCGCTCTGCTGACCCATGCCCGCGATGTCAAAGCCCTCGGTGATGTTGAGGGCTTCCAGGGCGATTATTCCCTGTCCGTTGGGCGGACACTCCCAGCAGGTCACCCCTCGGTAGTCGGTCTTGATCGGATCGTCCCAGTCAGAATGGTGTGCCGCCAAATCATCTTCCGCCAGCCATCCGCCCTGTTCCTGGACGAAACTGGCCATGGCCGTGGCGATGGGACCGTTGTAAAATCCTTCGCTGCCACCCTCGGCCACCGTGCGCAGCGTGTTTGCCAAGGTGGGCAGCCGCATCATCTCACCCTCGCGGGGAGCGCGCCCGTTGGTCAGCAGCTCCTGACCCGACGGCAACGCCGCCAGCTTTTCCTCCTGCTGCTGCCACTGGTAGGCGATTATGTCGCTGACCGGGAAACCGTTCTCAGCATAATTTATCGCCGGCTCCAAAGCGTCGGCCAAGGTCAACGTCCCCTCGCTTTCCAGCAACACCTCCCAACCGTGTACCGTGCCGGGCACGGACACCGAATATGGGCCGAATGCCGGCATCCGGCTGCGTCCTTGCCCACGAAGCTCATCGATACTCGCGGCCATGGGAGCGCGTCCGCTACCGTTCAGCGCGACCACGTCCCTACGTTTCGCTTTCCAGATCAGCGCGAACACGTCGCCGCCCACGCCGGTTGACATGGGCTCCACTACGTTGAGGGTCGCGGCTGTCGCCACCGCCGCGTCAACGGCGTTGCCTCCGGCCATCAGGATGCGCACGCCAGCCATCGCGGCCAGGGGCTGGCTGGTTGCGACCATCCCATGGGTTGCATGTACGGTGGAACGCCGTGAGTTAAAGAACATGGAAGGACTCCTGTTGCCGGTGTTTCAGCAGAGTTTAGCACGGCCTCCGCGTTGCGGCATCCGAGCCGACGGCATCGAGCTTGACTGCTTATCGAAAGCGAGACAATTCCTAAACGATGATGAATGACGGAAACTGTCACTGAAGTGCCGTTAT
>VXOG01000028.1:29936-229753 GCA_009840165.1 Chloroflexota bacterium | reverse complement strand
GGATAAACCTATTCAACAAGCGATTTACGGCAGTCAAAAATGCGACAGCAAACGATATGCGGATTTTATGCTACGTATGCACGAATCGGCACAAATCGTGCGGAAAAACGCTCGTAAATATGGGATTGATAGTCCTGCGGCATCAATCTCTCACTCAATCAACCAGCATCCGCCCTTCACATTGGCTCATTTCATAAACAATTACGTCTGGCTCACGGTAACCCGCGGATACAACTATGACCCGGGGCCTCCGGCAGCCTAGGAGCAAAAATGCCCACCTTTTCCCAACGCCTTGGTAAACTCGCCCCGTACCCCTTTGTGGAAATCTCCCGCATCATTGCGGAAAAGCGCGCCGCCGGCGCCGATGTGGTGACCTTCGGCATCGGCGACCCTGATATTCCGACGCCGCAGCCGATCATCGACCGCCTGCTCACGGCCTCGCAGGACCCGCCGAACCACCGTTACCCGGAGACCGATGGGCTGCCGGAGATGCGCCGCGCGATCGCTCACTGGTACAAGCAGCGGTTCGACGTTGACCTGGACCCGGATACCGAGGTGCTGCCCCTCATCGGAGCGAAGGAGGGAATCGGCCACGCGGCGTTCTGCTTCCTGGACCCTGGCGACATCGCGCTGGTGCCGGACCCGGCGTACCCGGTTTACTCAGTGGGCACCATGTTCGCCGGCGCCGAGAGCCACGTCATGCCGCTGTACCAGCGCAACGGTTGGCTGCCTGAATACGACGCCATACCCGACGACGTGGCCCGTGCCGCCAAAGTGATGTGGCTGAACTACCCCAACAATCCCACCAGCGCTGTGGCCTCGCAGGAAGACTTGGAGTCTGCCCTGCGCTACTGCCGGGAGCACGACATTGCCATGCTGCACGACGCCGCCTACTCGGAGGTCGGTTACGACGGCTACCGTGCCGGCAGCATGATGCAGATTGACGGGGCGAAAGAGGTTGGCCTGGAGTTTCACTCGCTGTCCAAGACTTACAACATGACTGGCTGGCGCATGGGAATGGCCGTGGGCAATGCCGATATGATCAAGGCGCTGTTCCAGATCAAGGCCAACCTGGACTCCGGCATTCCTCAGGCGATACAGGAAATGTCCATGGAGGCGCTCACTGGCCCGCAGGATTGCATCGACGACAACATCGTGACCTACCAGTGGCGTCGGGACCGGGTCTTGCAGGCATTGACGCGCATGGGGTTGCAGGTGGAGACGCCCAGGGCCAGCCTGTACATCTGGGCGCCGGTGCCCGAGGGTTTCACTTCCGCCGAGTTCGCCGCCCGGCTGCTGGAAGAAATCGACATTGTGGTGACGCCCGGCTCTTCATACGGGCAGTACGGCGAGGGCTATATCCGCCTGTCCCTAACCACCCCGGACGAGCGCGTCGAAACAGGTTGCCAGCGCTTGGAAAACTGGACTATCCCCGCGCCGCAGGGATGACGGTATTTCAGCCTATGCCCAAGTCTCGTCAACCCAAACCCACCGGCCCGCAGATAGAGCGGGCGGTCCTGGTCGCTGTGGAGGCCAAGAAGCGCGGCGAACAGCTGTGGGGATTGCAGGATACCCTGGATGAACTGGACTACCTGACCCGCTCCGCCGGAGCCGAGGTAGTCGCCACGGTGTCGCAACGGGCCGATCGCACCACGCCGACCTATCTGGGAAAGGGCAAGCTCCAGGAGTTGCAGGACGTTCTGGCCGAAGAGCGTCCCGACGTGGTCATTTGCGACGACGAGCTTACGCCCACCCAGCAGCGCAACCTGGAAAACGCGCTCCAGATCAAGGTTCTCGACCGCACCGCGTTGATCCTGGATGTTTTCGGACGCCATGCCCGCACTCGTGAGGGCCAGATGCAGGTCGAGTTGGCGCAGCATCAATACCTGCTGCCGCGGCTCATCGGGCAATGGTCGCACCTGGAGCGTCTGGGCGGGGGTATCGGCACTCGCGGCCCTGGTGAAACCCAGCTGGAGACTGACCGCCGTTTGGTCCGCCGTCGCATCCAGAAGATAGAATCGGAGCTGGATAGCGTCCGCAAGCGACGCAGCCAGTACCTGGAGCGCCGCCGCCGTTCCGCAACGCCCATGGCCACGCTGGTGGGCTACACCAATGCCGGCAAGAGCACCCTGTTCAACGCGCTGTGCGATGCCGGGGTGCCGGCGGAAGATCAGTTGTTCAACACGCTGGATCCGGTGACCCGCCGCCTCCGTCTGAACGACGGCAGTGAACTCCTGCTGAGTGACACGGTGGGTTTCATCCAAAAACTTTCGCCTACCGTGGTCGCTGCTTTCCGCGCTACCCTCGCCGAACTCGACGAAGCCGACCTGCTGCTGCACGTCATAGACATAACGCACCCCAAAGCGCCGGAGCAGGTGGAAGTCGTTGAGCAGACTCTTAACGAACTCGACTTGGGCGGGAAACCGCGTCTCCTCGTGATCAACAAGATGGACCTGCTCACCGATGACCCGGCGGACGTTGAGTCGTTCGATCAAATCGACCTTTCCGTGCTTGCAGCGACTGATTCGCCGGCCGTCACCGGTCGGGTGTTCGTTTCCGCCGTCCGGGGCTGGAACCTGCCGGCGCTGCTGGACGCGGTGCTGCATCAGGTGCAGACGCCGGTACCGTCCGTTTCCGCCGCCGCTACTGTCTAGCCGATATGCCTCGCCGCGACATCCGCATCATTCACACCTCAGACACCCACCTGGGCGATGACTGGGATCCCGACGCCGCTAAGCGCGCCTTGTCCGCCGTGGTGGACGGCGTTCATACGTTGAATGCGGATGCGCTGCTCATAGCCGGCGATGTGTTTGACAACGCTCGAATCTCCGACGCTCTGCTTGAATTTTTTGTCAGTGAGATGGCTAGGGCCGTCGTGCCTGCGGTAATCCTGCCCGGCAACCACGACCTCTATGATTACGCCTCGCTGTACTTGCGAGCGCCGTTCGAGGCGGCGAGCGAAAACCTGCACATCATTCGCGGCACGCACGGCGCCACTCTGACGTTGCCCGAATTGACGCTGGACGTGTGGGGCCGCGCTATGGATAGCCACACGCCGGCTTTCCGGCCTCTCGCCGGCGTTCCGAGGGAGCGGAATGGCAACTGGCTGGTTGGTATGGCGCACGGCCACTTCCACTTTCCCGATGACACTGAGGAACGGTCGTCGCCCATCCACCCCCACGAAATCGCGGGGTCGGCATGCGACTACATCGCGCTGGGCCACTGGGAGCGATTTGAAGACGTATCCCAGAACGGCGTCACCGCCTACTATTCCGGCTCACCGATGGGCGCGGCCAGCGAGAGGGGGCATGTAGCGGTGAACGTGGTGGATTTGAATACGCAGGCGTCAACGACCGTGAACGTCGCGCAGGCTCAGCTTGCTCTGCTATGATGGTTTTAACGGATTCAATCAAAGGAGGCGCGCCATGACCACCATTGAGGCACCTGGACTGAAAGCCAGCCGCCAAATCGCTGGTTTGAGCCATCTATCCGACGGCTGGCGTAACGGAGAAGGCGTCGCTTTCGACGCCGACTACTTGGCATGGCTGTCCGAATCTTTCAGCAGTATGTATCCAGCCCACGCACCAGCACCGACAGTATGCCCAACTACTTATGGCATTATTTCGGTAGAATGGTCACTTGCCGACGCCGAAATCAGCTTGGAAATCGACCCCGAAACCCGCCGTGGAGAGTTGGTGTGGGCTGACCCACGTACCCAACACTCCGGCGAAGTTCTACTCGACATGGCAAAGTCCGAAGGGTGGACTCGGCTGGCGAACTATCTTGCGAAAGTCGCCGGAGCGAGCGAATGACCGGGCCGAATCTTTATTATATGATGATTTATCCCAATCCTGACTCCCCAGATACTGCGACTTCTGCTGATTTCAACCCCTTCCGGCGCAGAGACCCCAATTTGTCCGCCTATGATAGCCGACTTATCTCGGCGGAAGCTGCCTACCTGCATTTCGTAGGCCAAGGCAACGAAGCCAGCGGCGTAATGGCAGTGACAGTAGAGGAATGCGAAAGCCTGGGCCTCACCATCGAAGCGGACCCGTTGCCGGCAAACTCAGCTCATGCCCTGGTAAAGTTCGACGCCATCCCGAATCGTAGAAATGCCTTTCGCGTCGTCGCCCTCCAGCTCAAAGAATTTGCCAACCGGCGCGGCTGGATTTATAGACCGTAACTGGTTATGAAAGCGGTGTACCCCCATAGTGTCGAGGCAGCATGCTTGACATTCACAACCTGATGACCAGCTTGGCCTTACGCCGTGCGCTTTTCCATTCCGAAGCGGATTTCCAGCAAGAGCTGGCATTGGAAATTCGCCGCGCGTGGGTAGATTGTCCGATCCGCCTCGAATTCCCGCCGTTCCCAGACCGTGATAAAAGAATGGCCTTTGATATTTGGTTACCGGGGGTCGATATACCCATCGAGTTAAAATATTTCATACGAAAGTATGACGGAACCGTTGCTGGTGAGCGTTTTTCGCTCGCTAATCAAGCGGCTCGGGACCACAAGCGCTACGACTTCCTTAGAGACATCCAACGAATCGAGGATATCGCTGCGTATTACGAGTCTGCGTATTGCGGATTCGCCGTTCTGCTAACTAACGATCCATTGCTTTGGGAGCGCCGAGAACCTGCAGATGTTGTTGACGCCGAATTTCACATATATGACGGCAGGCGAATCGGCGATAGCAATATGCACTGGAGCAATAGCGCCAGCGATGGCACAAAGCGATCTCGTGAGGAGCCAATATCCCTATCCCGTTCCTACGTCTTGAACTGGCGGAATTATTCCGCACTCGGTGAAAAGCGCGGCGAACGGTTCCGCTACCTTGCTGTCAGTATCCCTCCCGTAAAGGAGAAGACACCATGAAATCCATCTCCCGCGAACAACGCATCTACGTCCTGCAACCTGAAAACCAGCCGGCCGTCATCATTGATGACGGCGGAGACCTGATGGTCGAAACCTGGGATGCCTTTGAGGGTATCCGTGAGCCCGGTGTCTTGCAGGATAAGTCTCTGAAAGGCCCGGCCACCGGCCCAATCTACGTCAATGGCGCCGAGCCTGGCGACGCGCTGCGCATCGAGTTCGTTAGCATCACGCCCAAGGAGAACCCGGCGCACATGGTGATGCCCGGCCGCGGTTTCCTGGAAGCCGAGTTCACCGAGGGTTACCCCACCGTGATGAACATTGACGGCGACGAGTTGGTGCTGCCCAGCGGTGTCCGTTTGCCGCTCAATCCGTCAATGGGTCTGGTCGCCACTACGCCGACCTACCCGCAGGACACTGCCAGCGACAGCGGCCCCTACGGCGGCGACATCGACATGAAGGAACTGGTGGAGGGCAGCGTACTATATCTGCCCGTGTTCGTACCCGGCGGCCTGCTGGCTATGGGTGACTGCCACGCTGTGGTGGGCGACGGCGCGGTTGCGGGAACGGGCGCAGAATGCTCCGCTGACACCCACGTCCGCGTCACCGTGGAAAAGGGTATGAACATATCCGGCCCGCGCGCCATCACTCCGGACCACTACGTCGTCCTGTCCCACGGGGAAGACCTCGGCCCGGCGATGAAACAGGCCGTCCGCGATATGGTGGACTTCTTAGTCACCGAGAAAGGCATGGAACCCTACGATGCCTACACCCTGTGCAGCCTGGCCGGCGACGTCAGGGTTTCGCGCACCTTCCGCCCCATCAGCCCGGTGAAGATGATGCTCTCTAGGCAGGCTTTGGAGCAGCTGTAGCAAACCGTCTCCGGGTGTTCGCGTCAGGATGCCTTTTCCTGCCCCTCTGAATCTGCGCTCGGAGGCTACGCTATGGCTACCGTAGAACGGGAATACGACTTCACCCAATCAACCTACGGGTCCGGCGATGGGGATTTCGTGCCAGACGGTTCCGAGGACGCCGAAGAGGATAGCGGCTCTGGTTGCGCGGGAAACGTTATCTGGGCCCTGATCATCTACGGAGTGACGATTGCTTTGGCCATCGTCATGCCGGGTGCAGGCGATTTCTGGGGCGTGGTTATCGGAACGGAAAGAGAGGGCATAAACTGGGTACGGGAAAGCCCCAACGTAAGGGTCTTTGTCTTTGGCATCTTGCTGTTGCTGCTCTCACCCGTGGGTTGGTGGGGCGCACTGATTTCGTTCCTGGTTGGAACTTTGCTGACCATAATCGGTTGGTGGATGTTGCCGGCTGACGTATGGGGCCTCCCCTTCCCGGATTGGTACCTCAACAACAGCGTGGGGATGTTTTGGTTGTTGTGGGTCGCTGCACTCGCCAGGTCCTTGATTCGTTTTTGATCCGCGGCCGGCTGGTCACGACACTGAAAAACCGCCGTCAACCGCGATTACGGCGCCAGTGACATAATCTGAGGCGCGACTGGCGAGGAACACCGCCGCGCCCTGCAACTCGCTGGCTTCTCCCCAGCGGCCGGCCGGTATGCGGCGGTTGATCAGGTCGTAGCGTTCCGGCTGGGTTTCCGGGATGGCCTGGGTCAGTTCCGTCATGAACCAGCCGGGCAGGATGGCGTTGGACTGGATGTTGTCGCCGGCCCAGGCGACGGCGAAACTCTTTGATAGCTGCACGATGCCGCCCTTGCTGGACGAATAGGGCACACCGCTACCACCGCCGCCGAAGATGCTGTACATGCTGCCGATGCTGATAATCTTGCCGCCGCCCTGACGCTTGAAGTGCGGATAGACCGCCTTGCAGGACAGAAAAGCCGCCCGCAGGTTCACGTCTATAACGTTGTCCCATTCGGCGGCGGTGATGTCTTCCGGCGCTTTACGCACCGTTGCGCCGGCATTGTTGATAAGGATGTCCACGTGGCCGAAATGGGCCACGGCCCGGGACACCATGTCGTCGATGTCGGATTCGCTCGTGACGTCGGTGGGGATGGCCACGGCGCGCCGTCCGGGGGCTTCGATCTCCTCAACGGCGGCGGCGTTCTTCTCCGTGTTTCGCGCGGCGATGGCAATGTCGGCGCCGGCGTTGGCGAGTCCCAATGCCATGCCCAAGCCCAAACCACCGTTGCCGCCGGTGATCAGCGCCACGCGCCCGGTGAGGTCAAACAGTCCGCCGTTGTTCATAGTCATCGGTTTCATCTCTCACGATAAGTTGGCTGGCAATGTACCACAACCAATGTGTAGGGGCGGGTCTCAAACCCGCCCCTGTTGATACCAGTGTGTGAATGATCCCTACAGGTTGATGAGTGGCTGCACTGCAACGAAGGCCGGCGCGAAGACCAGCGAAACAATCGCCATCAGCTTGAGCAGGATGTTCAGGCTGGGGCCGGAAGTGTCCTTGAACGGGTCGCCTACCACGTCGCCCTCGACGGCGGCCTTGTGGGCGTCGGAGCCCTTGCCGCCGTAGTTGCCCAGTTCGACGTACTTCTTGGCGTTGTCCCAGGTGCCGCCGGCCGATGCCATCATGATCGCCAGCATGAATCCGGCGGACACGGAGCCGATGAGCAGGCCACCCAGAGCTGCCTCGCCCAGAATGAACCCAGTGGCGATGGGTGCAACCACTGCCATCACACCGGGCAGAATCATCTCGCGCAGGGCGCCGCGGGTGCTGATGTCAACACAGCGAGCCGAATCCGGCCGGGCGTTGCCTTCCATCAGGCCGGGGATCTCGCGGAACTGCCGGCGCACTTCGTCCACGATGCCCTGCGCGGCGCGGCCCACCGCCTGCATGGTGAGGGCGGAGAAAATGAACGGCAGCATCGCGCCGATGATCAGGCCGACCAGAATCTGCGGCTGGAGCAGGTTGATGCCGGCGCCGCCGGCGGCCAGCCTCCCCGTTTCGTCAAGGGTAATCAGCCCTGCGGTTACCGAGTAAGCAGCCAGCAGCGCCAGTGCGGTCAACGCCGCCGAACCGATGGCAAACCCCTTGCCGGTGGCGGCGGTGGTGTTGCCCAGCGCGTCCAGCGCATCGGTGCGCTCGCGGACCTGTGGGTCGAGGTTGGCCTGTTCGGCGATGCCGCCGGCGTTATCGGCAACCGGCCCGTAGGCGTCGGTCGCCAGGGTGATTCCGAGGGTCGAGAGCAGCCCGACGCCGGCCAAAGCGACGCCGTAGAATCCGGCGAACCAGTAGGCCAGCAGTATCGCCACCGATACGCAGATGACCGGAATCAGCGTGCTCATCATTCCGGTGGCGATGCCGCTGATGATGACGGTGGCCGCGCCGGTTTGCGAGGATTCCGAAACCTGCTGCGTCGGTTTATAGCTGTAGGAAGTGTAATACTCGGTTGCCAAGCCGATGATGGTTCCCGCCACCAGGCCAGCGACCACACAGCCGAACCACCACCAGTTGCCGGTGAGGGTGATGGTCAGCACGGCAGCAAAGATGATTAGCAGGCCGCCGGCGGCGAATATGCCGTAGCGCAGCGACCAAAGTAGCTTTTCAAAGTCGGCCTGCTCACCGCTACGGACGACGAAAGTGCCCAGGATGGCCGCTATGATGCCCGCTCCGGCGAGGAGCATGGGGAACACGGCGTCGTTTCCGAATACGGCAAAGGCCGTAGTGCTGGCGGCGGCGAGCGCCACTGCGGAGATGATGCTGCCAACGTAAGATTCGAACAGGTCGGCGCCCATGCCGGCAACGTCGCCCACGTTGTCGCCTACATTGTCGGCGATGACGCCGGGGTTGCGTGGGTCGTCTTCGGGGATGCCGGCTTCTACCTTGCCCACCAAGTCGGAACCGACGTCCGCAGCCTTGGTAAAGATGCCGCCGCCGACGCGGGCGAACAAGGCGATGGAACTGGCGCCGAAGCCGAACCCGGCCACCGCGCTGATGTCTTGGAAAATCAGGTACAGGATGGTTACACCCAGTAGGCCGATACCAACCACGGTGACGCCCATCACGGTGCCGCTGGAGAAGGCCACCCGGAGGGCCGGGTTCAACCCGCGCATGGCGGCGGCGGCGGTGCGCACGTTGGCCCGAACAGCGACGTTCATGCCGACGAATCCCGCCAGACCGGAACAGATGGTGCCCACCAGATAGGAGATCGCGGTGGCCGGAACGCTCAAACCGTGATTGAACACGGTGTAGTCCAGAACTCCCAGCACGATTGCCACTACGATTACGAAAGGCAACAGGGACATGTACTCTCGGCGCAAGAATGCCGACGCTCCGGTGCGGATGGCGTCGCCGATCTCGGTCATGCGCGCGTTGCCGGCGTCCTGGCGGACCACTCGCCACGCCATAACGGCGGCAAAGGCCAGTGCGATGCCCCCGGCAACGAGGGCTACGATGATTGATTCCATACTCTCCTCTCCGTTTTCGGTCAAAAATTCCGACAAACGTTGCGAAATTAGCACAACACCTTTTGAGTGTCAATCTGCGAACACGATCTTGAACAGTTATCGGCAGGCTCGACCAACTTCGATTATTCGCGCGTCTATTGCTCCATCGGCGACCTCCATGATGGCGACCGTTCCGAGAGCGCCGGGCAGATGCCGGCGCCCCGGGTAAGTGGGACTGCCGGGATTGATGAACAGGACTCCGTCGCGCCACTCAATCAGCTCTTCGTGGGTATCGCCGAAGGCAACCGCGTCAACAGTTTCTCCGAATTTCCGCCTCAGGAGATCCGGAAGCCCGTCTTCAGGATATACAAGCCCAGCGCCATCCGGTGTGGTGAGGATCGGTGGGGCAGGCCATTGGATGTCGTGCACCATTCCGACTTTGACTCCCGACACATTGACCACGCGGAGGGTATCGGCAAGACGTTCGCCGGGTTCGCGGGGGTCCTCGTAGCCGCGCACGGCGAGCACCGGCGCGACCTGCTCCAGGCAGTCCAGCACCCCGATACATTCCAGGTCGCCGCAGTGAAGCAATAGCTCGCAGCCGGCCAGCGCATCCAGCACCGGCGTGGGCAGGTCCCAACCGCTGCCGGCGGAATGGGTGTCGGATATCAAACCGATTTTCACCGTTGCAACCTACGCCTTCCCGGGCGCCAGGGCTTCCAGCGTGCCCAACATGGTGTCCCGTTCGGCGCCGTGTGGGAAGGCCACCAGGGGCATGTCAACCCCGTTGGAGCGGAAACGATCCATCCTGCGCCGGCATTCGTCCGGCGTGCCTATGGCGGTGATGCTGTCAACCATCTCGTCCGTGATGGCATCGGCTGCCGCCCCTCGATCTCCTTCGGCCCAGGCTCGGCGCACAGCGTCGCCCTCCGTCTGGTAGCCGTAGCGACAGAACAGGTCGTAGTAGTACCGGCCCATGCCTCCGATGTAAAAGGCCATGTGGGCTCGGGCCTGGCGGATGGCGTTGGCGAGGGTTTCCTCGTCTTCGGAGGCGCAACTGAGAATCTGCGGGGCGGTGGTCATGTCACCGGGCTGTCGTCCGGCAGCGGTTAGCGCGGCCAGCAAAGGCTCCTTGATTTGAGGCAACTTTTCACTATGGGTCCATATGGGCAGCCACCCGTCGGCCAGTTCCCCGGTCAATTCCAGGTTCCGTTGGCCTAACGACGCGATATAGATCGGAATCCGTTCCTGAACCGGCGCAACGCCCATGCGGAACCGCTTCAGTTGATAGAAACGACCTTCGTAGTTGACTCGGCCTCCGGCCAACGCCATGCGGATAATTTCGATGTACTCGCGGGTGCGGGAAACCGGATGGTCGAACTTGACACCGTGCCAGTCCTCGATGACGATGCGCCCGCTACTGCCCAAGCCCAGCATGGCGCGGCCGCGGCTGATGCAGTCCAGGGAGGCGATACTTTGAGCGATCAAACCGGGCGTGCGGCTGTACACGGTGACTATTCCGGTTCCCAGCATAATCCGCTCAGTGTGACAGGCCAGCATGGTCAAAACAGTGAAAGCGTCGCGGCCCCAGGATTCTCCGGTCCAGAAAGAATGGTAACCGAGGCGGTCGGCCGCTTGCGCAACCGCTATGAGGTCGCTGTCATCGTTGTTGTCGCGGCTGCTGAATGTCAAGGCGATTGGTTGCATGATCGGGTTGCATCCTAGTTACGGTTTTGCCAGATGTAGTAAGGGTCAAGGGATTCGTCGGTCATGGATTCGCCCAAGACCTCATTGGTGGGCGGGAACGCCTCGGCTTCGCGCTGGATCAATTCTGCAAGCTTCTGCGACCAACGTTCGATTTCTCCGCTACCCGCGCGTTGAGCAAGCATCTCCGCGAAACCCGCCACAACTTGGTCCTGTGGGATGGCCAGAGTGGGGCCGGATATGACGAAAACCACTACTTCCGGCAGGTTATCTTCGTCATGGAAGTTTACGCCGAGGCGGTCGAGGATAAAATTCATGGCGATACCACGCAGAATGTCGTCGAGTTGGCTCGGCAAGTGCATCAAGTGGAGGAAAGGTCGGTCTCCTCCCTCACGCAGCAAGCTACCGAACTCGCTTTCGACTGCCCGGTAGTACTCATCGTTGAAAACCGAGTCCGTGGACATCACGGCAATATCAGCCGCGGCATCCCGGGTGTCGATCACCAGGAACTCCCGGAGGTGAGGGAAAATCGCCAGGGTAATGTCTGGATAGCGTCCGTTGGGCAGCGGACCACCGCTCAATTCCTCGAACAAGGCCGGCCTCCTTGTTGTGGGATTCAGTGACGCAAGGGTTGGCTAGAGGCTGATGAGCTGACGTACTGCACCGGACACATCAGAGAGATCGTCCACCGCAACGTCAGCCTGGGATTCTGGGTCGTTGGGATCATCCGGCTCGTAGAATCCTCGTATCCAGATGGACTTCATACCGACCCGGTTGGCGCCCACAACGTCATTGTTGACGTGGTCCCCCACATGGATGGTAGCGCCCGGGCTTGCGTCCAGAGATTTGACGGTCATCAGGAAAATTTCGTCGGAGGGTTTCGCCAACAGCACTTCGTCGGAAAAGGTCAGGACGGCGAAATACTGGAGGAGACCGTGCTGTTGTAGAAATTCCCGAAACGTGTAGCCTGGTGTCATTCCCGTGTTGGAAATCAGCCCGATGCTCAGGCCCATGCTACGTACTGCCTCCAACGTCTGCTGACTGGAGTCGTGGAATCGAGGTGGATAGTCAAAAAAAGATTCAGCATAGCTGCGTTCAATTTCGGCTACGGCAGATTCGGGCAATCGATTGGATAAGCCATCTTCGATCAGGTCGATGAAGATTTCCACCTGCCGGCGAAAACTCACGTCTTTATTGTCGTTACGGACCGCCCGGCAGGCCCGATAGCAACCCCGATACGCCTCTCTGATGTGATCGGGATTGTAATCGACGCCGTGGCTGAGCAAGGTTTCCCGAGCGCCGTCCAACCGGGCTTGAGCCCGTTGCAACCCCAGTTCCCGGTTATCAAGGATCAAGGTTTGCCAAAGGTCAAATGTAACGGCAGTAATCACAATCGGTTTTTGATTTCCCTTACGATAAGTATGGGTGTTTTCTATAGCGGCGGACGCTGGTGATGCCAGTCGTGAGCCTGCTGGTACGCATACGCGGCGCGCAACACGGTGACCTCGTCGAAGTTGCGTCCGGCCAGATGCAAGGCCACCGGCAAGCCGTCATCGGCGAATCCGCAGGGCACCGATATGGCCGGAGAGCCGGTAATGTTGTACACCCGTGTGTACTTGGTCAGCAACGGCACCGCCGGCAACAATTCACCGCCAACATCGATCCTCCGTGCCAGGATCTCCGGGGCGGTTACGGGTTCCACCGGCCCGGCCAGCAGGTCAACGTCTTTCAGAAGTTCCGCGACATGGGCGCAAAAGACCTGTCTGGCTTGCTGCGCTCGCAGATATTCGGCTGCGGTGATGAACAGCCCCTCTTCGAGCCGGTCCCGGACTTGCAGGTACAGTTTGTCGCCGTCACTGAGCAGGATGTCCCGGTGGGCAGCGGTAGCTTCGGCGCTGAGTATCGCGTTGCTGATCGGCTGAGCGTACTGATACAGCGGCAGGGAAACTTCCACTATCTCCGCTCCGAGTTCGCCCAGTTCGGATATGGCCCGATGCACCAGCTCCGCCACCCGGGAATCGATCTCGCTCTCAAAATATTCCTTCACCACGCCGATACGCAGGCCGCGTATGTCCTCGGTGAGCGCTTCGGTATAGTCCGGAACCGGAACGTCTGCGGTGGCAGGGTCACGTGGATCCCGCCCGGCGATGGCGTTCATGGTCAACGCTGCGTCTTCAACGGTGCGAACCATTGGGCCGGGATGGTCCAGGCACCAGGAAAGGGGAGTGAGTCCAGCCCGGCTCACTCTGCCGTAGGTGGGTTTCAACCCCACGATGCCGCACAGGGCCGCAGGAATCCGCACGCTGCCGCCGGTGTCGCTGCCCATCGTAATAGGGCATTGTCCGGCGGCTGCCGCAGAGCCGCTGCCGCCACTGGATCCCCCGGTAATGCGCTCGGGGTTCCAGGGGTTGTGCATGTGGCCGTAATCGCCATTCTCGCCGGTGGGGCCAAAGGCCAGCGGGTGCATGTTGAGTTTGCCGATGAGGACGGCGCCGGCCTGGCTGAAATTAGCGGCTACTGTGCAGTCCTGCGAGGGAACGTAGTTGTCGTAGATGCGCGTGCCCGAAGTGGTTCGGACGCCGGCGGTCTCGAACAGGTCCTTCAAACCCACGGGTATGCCGTGGAGCGGTCCGCGATAGTTGCCCCGGCTGATCTCCTGATCCGCCCGTTCGGCGCTGGCCCGAGCCTGCTCCGGGAGCACGGTTATGAATGAGTTCAGGGTCGGTTCGGTGGCTTCGATCCGCTCCAGACAGGCTTCAACAACCTCAACGGGAGAAATTCGGCGGTCGCGAATCAGACCGGACAACTCCCAAGCTGACATGTAATGAAGTTCGGTTTCTGGCATAGGAGACCTCTGGGACAGCGACGAGCAGCTGCGTATTCACGGCGCTACTCGCGCTCTGGGACGAACACCGAGGGAGATTCCGCGCCAGAAACGTCGATTTCGTACAGTCGCTCCAAGCCCTGACGCATCAGCGAGACTCGACCGCGCAGGTCAGCCATGTGCTCCCGGTCAGAAATATCAAGGCCGGTGGCCGCCGCGATTCTGAGAAAAGCCTGCTCGGAAATAGCGGAATTGTTCTCGCCCGACATAGCGCCCCGCGGCGCACCGGTTGCTTTTGGTGTCCTGAAATCGGGTGCGCACGCAACATTATCGCGCAAGCCGGCATCGTTGGCAATGAAACAAATGGCATGGGCTATACTATTTCCGTGATGATTCAGCTACCATTGATCAATGCTATGACTTCACAATGCGGGAAACGCGACGCTGCTGCGGACGGAAGAGGGACGTGGGGCCTGGTCCCTCCGGCTTTGGGCGTAATGGCGCTGATACCGTCCGCGATCCTGACGTCGTTGCTTGCCGTTCTGTTGCCGCTGTCGGTAACAACCGTAATTGGCGCCGCGCTCCTGGCGATAGTACAGTTGGCGCTAGTATGGCTTCTGACTACCCGGGCATGGCCGCTTGAGCCGAGGCTTTACGGGTTGAAACGTCCCAACAGGCCCTGGTGGCAGGTATCGATTTCCGTCGTGTTCGTCCTGGGAGCGAGCCTGGGCGGCGTACAACTGTATCTGATGGCGGTCACTGCGTTGGGTCTTGATTACTTAATTCCGCCAGACTTGCCGGGAGATCTGTTGCTTCCCGGAGGGCTCGCGATTTTGACCGTCATAGCGCTGGCGGTGTTGACACCTTTTGCAGAAGAGGTTTTTTTTCGGGGATTTCTGCTCAGAGGACTGATCAACCGCTGGGGCGTGACTCCGGGGATCGTAGTATCGGCGGCGGTGTTTGCCGGAATGCATTTCCAGCCGGCCGTGATGGTGCCGGTTTTCATCACCGGCCTGCTGCTCGGCTCGCTTTACTGGCAGACCGGGTCATTGTGGCCTGGCGTATTTGTCCACGGCGCTCAGAACCTTGTCGCCACCTTGGGAATCATTTTCGGCCTGTGACCGGGCGGCTGTTTTGAATGCTCGCGTCTTGATTGCTGGGGTATAATTCCGCGCGCAATTCGTATGGAGCAGTCGCAGATGGCCATTCAACACGATGTGGTTTGGCAAAACTACGCCGTAACAACCTCCGATCGCGCGAAACTGCTCAAACAGGCACCCTTTGTCATGTGGTTCACAGGGTTGTCCGGGGCTGGCAAGACCACGCTGGCAAATTTGGTCGCCAGGCAGTTGTACGACCTGGAATACCATGCTTATGTTCTGGACGGCGACAATCTGCGGCATGGGCTGAATCGGGATTTGGGATTCACAGTCGAAGACCGTCGGGAAAACGTCAGGCGGATGGCTGAGGTGACCAGGTTGGTTTACGACTCTGGGTTGATTTCTTTGGTTGCCTGCATCTCGCCCTTTGAGGCTGATCGAGAATTTGCCCGGAGCCTGTTTCCTGCCGGCAATTTCATCGAGGTGTTCGTGGACGCTCCGCTGGAATTGTGCGAGCAGCGAGACAACAAGGGTCTTTACCGGAGAGCAAGGGCCGGAGAGATCGTTGATTTCACGGGTATAGACTCGCCCTTCGAGCGCCCGGAAAATCCGGAGCTCACTATGGATACGGGACGCTTGACCCCGACCGAGTGTATGGACGGCATCATGTCGTACCTGGCGGATATTCGGCTGGTGGCCTCAGACTGGACACCAACGCAGCGGTAGGCTAGATTGTTTTAACTTCAACTGTGGCACAGGCATGACATGGCTACCGAATCGATTACCAACACCGACCGCATTGCTGCCAAATTCGCTGCGTCAGAAGCTGAAGGACGCCCCGCGTTGTTGATGTTTGTGACCGTTGGTCATCCCTACCGTGATGCCGCTATGGATATCGTGCCTCACCTGGTTGCTGCTGGCGCCGACGCGATTGAGTTGGGTGTTCCCTTCAGCGACCCCATCGGAGAAGGACCGGTCATTCAGGAGTCAAGTTTTGCGGCACTACAGAACGGCATCACGCCGCAGGATTGCCTCGACACCGCCCGGTCCCTGCGACCCCTTATCGGCGACACGCCGTTGATATTAATAGGCTACTACAACAGTTTGATTTCCTACGGTTTACGGCGCTTCGCGGCGGCGTGCGCGGATGCCACGGTGGATGGCCTGATTATTCACGATCTGCCCGTCGGGGAGGCCGGCTCGCTGGTTGCTGAACTGGCCCCATACGGTATTCACCTGATTCCTCTGTTGGCGCCCACCAGCACCGACGAAAGTATTGCCCAAGCAGTCGAAATCGGCAGCGGTTTCGTATATTGCATCAGTGTAACCGGCGTGACCGGTGTCCGGTCCCAGGTATCGAGTGAAGGCCTGGACTTGGCGAGCCGAGTTCGTCAATACAGCGATTTGCCCATCGCTATCGGGTTCGGCATCTCCAACCGTGAGCACGTTCTCGATGTGGGCCAGCGGGCCGATGGAGCCGCCGTGGGTAGCGTCCTCGTTCGCGCCCTGGGAGACGGCCCCCACGAAGGGGCAGCCGCCCGTGGCGCCAAAGTGGTCGCAGAACTGGCCGGGCGTAGTTGACAACCGCCCGGTCGCGGCGTAGGATTTCCGTCATGGTTTCCGCCAACGGTCACATCACTGTCGGTTATTGCCGCCCGTTTTACTTTTACGCTTACCGCCGCCCGGTCAGCGTGAATCCGGCGTGTGAAGCCCGATAGCCTTCGTGAAAACCACCAGGACAGGACTTCAGCCGGATCGAGGCTGAAGTCCTTTTTGATTAAACGCACAGTCGGAGCGGTCAAGGTCATCAATGCAGGAGGACAAAATGGCAATCTCACCGGCCAAGGACGTAAACGTAATGAGCAACAACGCGCTGATTCGACCATCGGAACTGGAGGCTCGGATTCCTTTGAGTACCGCCGCTGAACAGACGGTCCTGGAGGGACGCCGGCAGCTCGAAGCGGTTCTCAACCGCGAGGATGAGCGTTTCGCCGTGATCGTGGGCCCCTGCTCAATCCATGACCATGCCGCCGCGCTGGACTACGCCGAACGGCTTAAGCCGCTGGCGGAGCAGCTCAGCGACCGCATCATGGTCGTGATGCGGGTTTACTTTGAAAAGCCGCGCACCACCGTGGGCTGGAAAGGTCTGATTTATGACCCTAACCTCAACGACACCTACCAGATTGAGGATGGGCTGCACCGGGCGCGTCGGTTGCTCATGGAGATAGCCGAGGCAGGACTCTGCTCGGCCACCGAATTCCTGGACCCCATCGTCCCGCAATACGTGGCCGACCTGGTCACCTGGGCCGCTATCGGTGCCCGCACCACCGAGAGCCAGATTCACCGGCAGATGGCGTCCGGCCTTTCCATGCCCGTCGGATTCAAGAACGGCACCGACGGCGACCCGCAAACTGCGGTTGACGCGCTGGTAGCGGCCGGCACGCCGCAGGCGTTCCTGGGTATCGACCACGATGGACAGGCCTCCATCGTTGAAACCCGCGGTAATCAAAACTGCCACCTGGTGATGCGCGGCGGACGCAGCGGCACCAACTTCGACGCTCGCTCCATCGCCGTCGCCGAGGACGCCCTGCGCAAGGCCAACGCGCCCCTCAACATGGTAGTCGATTGCAGCCACGGCAATTCCAACAAAGACCACACCCGCCAGCACATCGCTTTCGAGGACGTTGTCACCCAGCGCCTGGAAGGCAACGACAACCTGGTTGGCGTGATGCTGGAAAGCAACATCAATGCCGGCGCCCAGAAACTCGGCCCCGATCCCGCGACACTCGACTACGGCATTTCGATTACCGACTCCTGCATCGGGTGGGATGAAACGGTGGATCTGCTGGAATGGGCCTACGACAAGCTGGGGCGAGAAGCGGCCGTCGCGGCCGATTAGCCACCCATAGTACGGGGCGGTTTTCGGCCGCTCGGTACGCTTATGAGACGGGGCGGGCCAATCACCCGTTCCGTCTCTTGACATGGGGCCGTGATATAATCGCATTATTCGAGAGCTATACGCGGTACCCGGTTGGAAATCGACCGCGAATTGCGATTGTACTTTGAGGAGGACGGCCATGTTTCCACAGGTTAGCCTCACTACGGATGTCTCAAGAAATGACGTCGGCCGGGTTCGCGATTGGCTGCGCGATCCTGAAGTCAGTTCCCTCTGGTATGGGACGGACGATTCGGACGGGCACGCCCTCCACATCGGGTACGTGCCAGAGCGCGTTCAGGAAGCCGGAGACGACGAGTGGCATCAAATCTTCAGCCAGGACGAACGCCGCATTTATTCAATCTATTCCACGGATGAGGCTCATATCGGCGAAGGTCAACTGCTGGTGGAATGGCCCCTAGAAGAAGCGCAACTGTTCATCCTGATCGGACGCAAGGACCTCTGGCACCATCACTACGGAACGGCGGCGCTGGTGGCCATGCTGGACGAAGCCTTTGACAGCCTTGAGTTGCACCGCGTCTGGGTGGACGTGCCGGAGTATAACGAGCACGCGCTGCAAATGTTCCGCCACCTGGGGTTTGTGCTGGAAGGGCACCTGCGCCGGACGCACCGCAAGGACGGCAACTGGTACGACTCCTTTGCCATGGGCCTTCTGACTGACGAGTACCACCGCCGGCGCAGCCGGGTGCTGGCTCAGTACGGCGCGTAACCGGCGTGCAGTGGGGTTGGAGGAAAAACTATGCCGGTCATCACCATCAACGGGGTCATAGGCAGCGGCACCCTGGAAATCGGCCATCTGGTGGCCCAGAACCTGGGGATCAACTACGTGGACCGCTACATATTCTCTGAAGCGGCGCGTTTGGTCGGATCACCGATAGGCCAACTGATCGAAAAAGAGCAGCGGGTGGTACCTTTCCGCGAAAAGGTGGCCCGTTTCATGCAGGGCGTTTTGGAACGCTCAGCGGTCGCCGGCGCCGGCGCGGAGCCGTACTTTGGGCGAGGCATCGAAATGCTGCCGGCCGAGGCGTACACCGAACTGGTGTCGGACGCGGCGGCCACTTCCCCGGTGCACGACCGGGCGTTCATTGACGCGACGACTTCCGTGATCAAAGAGCTGTCCGAGGGCGGCGACGTGGTAATCATCGGGCGCGGCAGCAACATGATACTGGCGGACACTCCCGGCGTGGTCCATGTGGGACTGGTGGCTCCTATGGACGTTCGCATAGACACCATGGCCAAACGGGAAATGTTCTCCAACGATGAGGCACGCGCTTACGCGGAAGACCTGGAAAACGCCCGGGTGACTTTCTATCGCAAGTTTTTCCGCGCCAACGCCAACGATCCCACCAAGTTCCACCTCATGCTCAACATAGGGCGCATTTCCCAGAGCACCGCCGCCGAGATCATCGAGCACGCCGCCGAGGACATCGCAGGAGCGCCCGTCTAGCCGTGCTTCCAATCGCCGATGCGGGGCGTTATCGAGGGACATTCCCTTTCGTAAACGTCGCCCTGCTTAGCCTTAATTCCCTCGTTTTCCTCTATGAGATCGGGGTCGGCGGATTCGGGTTCCTTTTCGGCGGCAGCAACCTCGACATCTACGCCTTCTTCCTGACCTACGGCTTTATACCCGCCGAGCTGACGTCCGGGCGGGGATTTGAGACCCTGGGATTGGGACGAGCCGGCAGCATCAGCATCGCTACCCCATTTCCCACCTGGGGGACGTTGCTCACCTGCATGTTCATCCACGGCGGACTCATGCACTTTGTCGGCAATATGCTGTTCCTGTGGGTGTTCGGCGACAACATTGAGGACACGTTCGGCCACGTCAAGTACCTCGTTTTTTACTTTGTCGCCGGCGTATTGGCCACGCTGGCCCACTACATCATTGACCCGGCGTCGCAGACCCCGCTGGTTGGCGCCAGCGGTGCGATTTCCGGCGTGATGGGCGCGTATCTGCTGCTGTATCCGAGCAACCGCATTCGGACGCTAATCATCTACTTCCTCATTACTGTGGTTGAGCTGCGTGCCGTGTGGCTGCTCCTGATCTGGTTCGGCTTGCAAACCATTCAGGGCTTGCTCTCCATCGGCGTCAGCGACCAGGTGAGCACGGCATTCTTCGCCCACATAGGTGGCTTCGTGGTCGGCGCTGGGGTGGGCTTGGTGGTGAGGATGTTTCGACGGCCGTCGGGTCCGGCCGGCGGGTATTGGGGAAGCGACGGAGACTACGGGCAGCCCACGCAATACTGGCGTGGGCGGCGCATTGATTAATGAATTAGCTTGGCGCTAGGCCTCCGGGTACGGATTCAGGCCCAGCATGTCCCGCGCCTGCTGCGGAGTGGCCGGCTCCCGGCCGTGCAGCCGGGCCATGGTGACCGCCCACTCGATGTACTCGGCGTTGGATTTGGGCTGTGGGTTGTTGGGCAGGTATGGGCTGTCCTCGAACCCGACACGGATGTGGTAGCCGGTGGCGATGGCAATGGCGCACAGCGGGAAAGTCTGGCCCAGGCTGCTGTGAGTCAGCCATGTGGATTCGGGGTATCGCTCGCGGATGGTTTCTGCGATGAGCGTGTAATTGCGTGGCGAGCCGACCATGGCCTGCCGGCCGTCACCCCAGTGCGCCCCCGGCTCCACCAGGAAATACCGAGTGTCCTTGATGTAGCCCTCCTGCATCAGGGTGAAAGCGTTGTTCACGTCGCCCATGTCATGCACCGCAGGCTCGGGGAACGTTCCGCGCTGATAACAGGCGTCCAGCGTCGCGGTAATGTCCTCGAATGAGTTGGGTGAAATCACGGTCCGTCGCCGGCCGGTTTCGGGATCCGCAGCCCACCGGACACCCATGCCCAGGTTGAGGGATACCATCTCCACCGGCTGTGGTGTTTCCAGCAGGTAGCGGGTGACGGCTTCCACCGGCACGTGGGCCTGGCGGGCCGTGGTGTGGTTGAGCACCAGGTCGCACTGAGCGCGGATCATGGCATCGGTCTGGGCGTACCAGGCGGGGTCGTAGCTGATGCCCCCGTCCGGCGTGCGGGCGTGGATATGCACGATGGACGCGCCCGCCTCGTAGCATCGCACTGCTTCCTGCGCAACTTCTTCGGGAGTCCAGGGTACGTTGGGATTGTGCTCTCGCCCCCGGCTGCCGTTCAAACATCCTTTGATAATGATGGTGTCCATACTACTCTGCCTCTGTCTTATTTGGTTGGCTATGCTATCATAGGCCCGCCGGGGCTGCCTGCCGCGCCGTTTCCGGCATCTCATTTGCCTGTTCAGAAGTTTCACGGAGGAATTGCCGATGCCGGACTACACGCCCAACATGGTCCTGACCAGCGACAAGCAGTACAAGGTCGTTGGTACCCGCCCGGTGCGCCACGACGGCGCCGATAAAGTAACCGGGCTGGCCCGTTACAGCGCCGACCTCAACCTGCCCGGCATGCTCTACGGGAAGGTTCTGCGCAGCCCCCACGCTCACGCGCGCATCAAGTCGATTGACACCAGCAAGGCCGAGGCCATGCCCGGCGTCCGCGCCGTCGTGACCGGCGCCGACATCGTGGAACCCACCGGCCGGGCGTCTGACCTGGCGGAAGGCGCGATGATCAACTTCAAGTTCCTGAGCAACAACATCATGGCCCAGGACAAGGCGCTGTACAAGGGCCATGCCATCGCCGCCGTCGCTGCGGTCAACGCGCACCTCGCCGAGGAAGCCCTGTCCCGGATCGAGGTGGAGTACGAGGTCCTGCCCCCGGTGATGCACGCCCGCGAAGCGATGGCCGATGATGCAACGCTGGTTCACGAGCGGCTGGCGGCCGGGCATTCTGCGGCCACCCGCGCCGGCGGAGTCCTTGATGACGACGACGCCTCCACGGGCACGAACATCGCGAACCACTTCGAGTTCCGCATGGGCGATATGGACACCGGTTTCGCCGACGCCGACGTGGTGGTCGAGCGCAGCGTTTCCACATCCGCCGTTCACCAGGGCTACATCGAGCCGCACGCAGGGACGGCCATGTGGCACGACGACGGCAACCTTACCATCTGGTCCAGCAGCCAAGGACACTTTACGGTCCGCGACCACACCGCCAGGCTGGTGGGCATTCCGGTATCCAAGGTCAAGGCGATTCCCATGGAAATCGGCGGCGGATTCGGCGCGAAGCTGGCCGTGTACATGGAGCCGGTCGCCGCGCTGCTGGCTCGCAAAGCCCACGCGCCCGTCAAGCTCGCCATGAACCGCACCGAGGTCTTTGAGGCCACCGGGCCGACCTCCGGCACCGAGATTTCCTGCAAGATCGGCGCCACCAGCGACGGCAAAATCACCGCCGCCGAAGTTCACCTGATCTTTGAGGCGGGAGCGTTCCCCGGTTCGCCTGTGCCAGGCGCCGCCAACTGCGTGCTGGCCGCTTACGACATCCCCAACACCTGGATCGAGGGCTATGACATCGTGGTCAACCGGCCCAAGACCGCGGCCTACCGCGCCCCCGGCTCCCCGGCGGCGGCTTACTGCGTGGAAGTCGCGCTAGACGAACTGGCCGAAAAGTTGGGTATCGACCCCATCGACCTGCGCCTGATCAACAGCGCCAAGGAAGGCACCCGGCGTCCCACCGGCCCGCTCACTCCCAAGGTTGGATACGTCGAAACCCTGGAAGCGACCAAGGCGCACCCGCACTACACTGCCGGCAAGGATGGCAAGAGACGTGGACGCGGGGTCGCCTCGGGATTTTGGGGCAACAATACCGGCCCGTCCGCCGCCGTTGCGTTGGTCAACCCCGATGGCACGGTCACCCTTACCGAGGGCTCGCCCGACATCGGCGGCACCCGCGCCTCCGTGTCCCAGCAGCTGGCCGAGGTGTTGGGCATACCCGTCGAGGACGTTAACCCGCAGATTGGCGACACCGACAGCATCGGTTTCACCTCGAACACCGGCGGCAGCAGCGTGACTTTCAAGACCGGTTTCGCCGCCTACACCGCCGCCCAGGACATCAGGCAGCAGATGATCGCCCGCGCAGCTCGCATCTGGGAAGTGGAGCCGGAGGAGGTAGAGTTTGAAGACGGTGTTCTCAAGCACCGAGCCGATGACCAGTTGCAGATGACCTTCCAGCAGCTTGCCGCCCGCCAGGTGCCAACCGGCGGCCCAATCGTGGGACGTGGCGGCGTCAACCCCGGCGGAGCCGGCCCGTGCATCGGCGTTCACATCGTTGACGTGGAGGTTGATGAGGACACCGGCAAGGTTGAGATCGTGCGCTACACCGCCGTGCAGGACGCCGGCAAGGCGATCCACCCGTCTTACGTGGAAGGGCAGATCCAGGGCGGCGCGGTGCAGGGCATCGGCTGGGCGCTCAACGAGGAGTATTACACAAACGATCAGGGCCACATGGTCAACTCCAGCTTCCTGGACTACCGGATGCCCACCAGCCTGGACCTGCCCATGATCGACACCTGCATCGTTGAGGTTGACAACCCCAACCACCCCTATGGCGTGCGCGGCGTCGGCGAGGTGCCGATTGTGCCTCCCATGGCGGCCATCGCCAACGCGATCTACGACGCCATCGGCGTCCGCCTGACCGTGCTGCCTATGAACCCGGGCAACGTCCTGGAAGCGCTCTGGGAGAAGAACGGCAGTTAGCGTAACGTGGGGGCGGGTTTGAAACCCGCCCCTACCAGCAAGGTTGACATTTCGAGGGAACTGACAATGCCCGACGTTTGGATACCCGCACAAATGCAGCGCATCACCGGAGCTCCCGACCGGGTGCAGGTGGAAGGTGCTACCGTCCGCCAAGTCATCAACAACCTGGAGCGGATGCACCCCGGCATCAAAGAGCTGCTCTACGACGAGGAACTGGACGACTTAACCCCGGGTCTTGCCGTAATTGTAGATGGCGACGTGAGCCAGCTCGGTCTGATGGAACGGGTCAGTGAGGATGCCGAAATGCACTTCCTGCCGGCCATCGGCGGGGGTTGAGGAGAGAGCGGATATTCAGCGTAGCGAAAGGGTAGGGGCGAATGATCTTTCGCCCCTACGTTTTGGCCGCTATTCCGGCAACAGCGTTAACACCGCAACGGTACGGCTGTGCTCCGTTCCCAAAGTGGACCTGAATGCCACTACGCCAATCCCCTCTTGCATCACTCGGACCCGTTCCGCTTCGATGCCGAGGTCGTCCGCGTCCAGTTGATTCACGATACTGTTGACGTTGACGTAACCCAGGAACTGCCGGTCGGCCATGAGGTGGCTGGCAGCCCGTTGGTATTCGGCGTCCGAAGCGAGGTTGGCGCCTGCTACCTCCTGGCGGGCGATGATGCTTGACAGCGCCTTTACCGTAGTGCCGATGGTCAGGTACTGGTTGTGCAGCACGTAGCCGGGCTGATAGGCAATCTCTCCGCCCATCATCATCCCCAAGACGCCCGGATCGAAGATGATGGCCTCCCTTTCCGCTCCTACGTCAGTTCGGTTGGCCGTCAGTCCAACGTGCATTTCCAGCAAGCCCGCCACTTCGTCCATAGTGTCGGCCAAGCCGTCCTCGCCTTCCTCCAGGTAGGACAGCATTAGCGTCGCGTCAACGGGGTTGGCCTCCGGGTCATCGGATACGGCCTCGAAGTCGAACTCGTTGACGGCTACTATCATTTCGCCGGCCAAGTGTCCGAAGAAATCCGTTTCCAGGTCGATGCCGGTGAATTGCTCCGCCAGGTCAAAACCCAAGTCAAGAGCATCCGCCAGCGTAGCGTCATTGTCAAACGGTGGCGCTCCGTCGGGAGTCATACCGGCCAGATTGCTGTTGATCTCGTCCAACAGATAGGGGTCGGGCAACACGTCTCGGAGGTAATACTCCGCCAGCGCCTTGCGCCAGTTGTCAACGTTCGGGTCGAAGCCGGCGGCCATGAATCCCAGCGTGTCGTCGGGCAGCAGCAGCGCCGGGTCGCGCAGCTCGCTCACCTCAAGGCCAAAATCGGTGACGGTGGGAGATACCATCTCAACCACGACGCCACGCTCTACCCAACTCCCCGACATGGCTACCCATTCCGGGGCGCTTTCAGCGAATGTTGCCGGGCCGATTGCTCCGGGCACGACGGGACCGAACCCGCCGGCAGCGTCGCCGAGCAAATCGAGAGCCTGTTGGTAGTCAACGTACCCGGAGTGAAAGCGGCGCTCCGGCAACGCTGCCCGCGCGGCTTGAAATTTGACCTCGTCGGCCAACGAATCGTCCGCGTCACCGTTCATGCGGTCCAGCACGGAATGTAGAACCGACTCGTTGGTGGCATACACCAGCCAATCGTTAGTTAGTGCATAAGCCTGGTGTTCCGAGTCGTCCACCCAGGTAGTGTTGCCACGGTGCGAACCCGTGTCGAACCGGGCACCTGTTTCTTCCTCCATGTACTCACGCCATTTCTCAAGGAAGTTCCTTGCCGCGTCCTCATCGCGCACCTGGATGGTTATTGCCGCAGATGGCAGCTCCTGGTCAAGGTCAAAGTCGATCAGTCCTGCCGAGATTTCGGGGCCGATCCACGGATGGATTTCCTCGTCCAAATCGATGCCGGTTTCGGTCAGGAAATCAATCTTCAATTCGTCCACCAGATCGCGGAAACCGGGATACTCGTTGAATCTTTCCCAAATGGCCTCCATTTCTCCGACCTGGCCCTCGCCAGGGACCAGCGTGATCCAACCGTAGGCGATGGTATCCGACGGGTAGTAGCGTGCGGAGTATTCCGGCTCCTTTGCGTCCACCAGCAGGGCCAGGATCGGCCCCGGTATTGGAATCAGACGGAAGTACATCCCCAGTCCTACGGCGATTGCGGCCACGATGACCACGGCAATTATCGCGCCCAGGATCTTCAAGACTGTCATCCCGGTATTTTCCATGGGTCTCTCCTGGCAGGCATCGCCTGCTATTAATCTAATATAGGTTCTAGTGTAGCACCGCTTTTTCCGTCTCTAACGCAGCCCCGGCCTTCGACAGTCAAATTTCCCCCACGCGTACCCATTTGGGGAAATGTCCATCGTTACGGGGTTTGGGAGGGAAGATCCCAGCGGAGTAACGGGAAGTAGCGGTCGTTTTCAGCCCAGGGCAGGAGACTAAGCACCATGGTGTTGGGGTAGGGAACTTCACCTCCCCGTCGGACGTCGTCGAGGTAGCGGTGCAAGCGGGTGAAGGTGGGGAGGCGGAAGCCGGCTTTGACGATGCGCTGGATGACCTCGGACGGTTCCGGGGGTTCGGAAGGCGTCCAGTCGTCGGTGACGTCTTCGGCGATGCGGCGGAGCTTGATGATGGCGAGTTCCCGGGCGAATTTGAGTTTGAGGGCGTCGATGCGACGGCGGAGTTGGGAGATGGTCATGGTTACCTCGAAATTGTCAGAATCAGGATTCGCGGGATTAGAGGATTATCAGGATTGAGGATTTTCCGGTCATATCCGTTCATTTCCTTTCATTTGAGAGGGCTATGGACAGGTTCGCGGGGGTGAATGGTGGTGGATTGGGCGGTTCTGGTGGCTATTTGAGGGGATCGGGCGGGCTGGCGAGCGGATTTGGAGGTCAGGATTGACGGCTGACGGCGGGATCTCCACTTCCGCCAGAGGCAGACGCGCAATGACAGAGGCTGGTTGATCAAGGGGTGGCTTTTGGTGAGGAAGATGGTGGAGTTGACAGTTATAAGGGTAGGAGCGAGTGAGGCTTGGGGGCAAGGGGGAAATGTCATCGGATTGACATGCGCCGGAAGTGAAACGACTTGTGGGGCGCCGGAGGCTTGCGAATTGGCGGCTGGCGTCGAGATAGCCACGTCGGCCAGAGGCGGACTCGCGGTGAAAGTTATGGCGAAAGCGGTTAAGCGTGAGGCGAATTTCCCGTTGACAACCGTTCCCGGTAGGGCTACATTGTTGAGGCGCATCGTGCGCGCTTAAAACTTGAAAATGATACACCGGGCGCCATAACCCAAGTTCGGCTTAATTGGGAAGACGGTGAAAGTCCGTCGCGGTTGCGCCACTGTAAACGGGGAGCCGGCCGGCGAATTGCCACTGCCACCGCGAGTAGCGGAAGGCGGGAAGGCGTCGGCAGGGCTTGGAGCCGTAAGCCAGGAGACCTGCCCGGTGTTGCCTTGGATCCCGCTCTGCGCCCAACAGGGTCTTTCCGCGAGGCATTGAGCCGTTCATCGGTTTGCACCAATGCCCTCTCCACCACTTGGTGACGTTTACGACCCTGGCTGAGCAAATATGCCAGGGTTTTTCGTTCAGTACGCTATAACGGACATACCAGATGACCACCGCCGATACCGGCATCACAATGACCGTCGTGGCCGTCGGGCCAGGCGACCCCGAGTTCCTGACCATCAAGGGTCGGGAAGCTCTCCTTGACGCTGACCTGGTGGTGGGCTTCAAGACCGTGCTGGACGTGGTGGCGGGTCACACCGGGGGAGCCGAAGTGCACCCCATGGCCTACCGCGACCAGGAGGCAGTGCTGGACTACGCCCAGGAGCAGGCGCAGCAGGGCAAATCCTGCGTGGTCTGCGTGTGGGGCGACCTCAACGTATCCGTCAAAGAGTTACTCAATCGGGTCCGTCGGCGCGCCGATACGGTGAAATTGGTACCCGGCGTCAGCAGCGTGCAGATCGCATGCGCCCGCGCCGGCATTTCCCTCGAAGAATCGTTGTTCATCACGCTGCACCAGCGATGGGATCGCGGTTCGGAGTTGGGCGAGTTGGTGGAAACGTTGCAGGAGGGCCGGCGTAACGTCATCCTGCTGCCACGCCCGTTCGATTTCATGCCTCCCGGCATCGCGGCCAACGCGATCTCCGACGGCGCAGACCCTGAGCATCCCGTTACCGTGTTCCAACGACTGAGCCTGCCCGATGAGCAGCGCTGGGACGGCACGCTGGCTGAATGCGCCCGGCTGCCCGACGAATTCAGCGACCTTTCCATAATGGTGTTCCCCAGGCCCGCCGGAGACCACGATTGAACATGACTACTCAAACCCCGACCGATACTGCCACCATCGTATTGGTGACGACTGCCGATACCGACATTCTGACCGCTGAACGCGCGTTGGTCGGGATGCCCTGGGGCGACGGCGTCAGCGTGTACGCCTGTAACCCGGTGTCGCTGGAGGGTGAGGGGGAGTCCGCCGCCTCCGCTCGTGAGGAGCTTTTGCAGGCGGTAGGCGCTTCCTCGGCGGTGGTGCTACGTCTGCTGGGCGGCCGGCGCGCGCTAGGCGACGTATTCGAGCCGCTGGTGGAAATCTGCCGCGCCAACGGCATCCCGTTGATCGCGTGCCCCGGCCACCAGGAATGGGACGAAGACCTGGTTACTGCCTGCACCGCTCCGGTTGCCGAGGTGGAAACCGTATTTTCCTACCTGATGCGCGGCGGCGTGCTCAACTTCCGCAACCTGTTCCTGTTCCTCGCCGATACCTACCTCGGCGCCGACTACGGACACGAAGCGCCGGCGCCCATGCCGTGGCAAGGTGTGTATCACCCGGAAGTCCCTGAAGGCACGGGCGTCGCGGAGTACATGGCGAATCGGTTCAAGCAGGGTCGCCCGTCAATCGGAGCGCTCTTTTACCGCGCCCACTGGATGAGCGGCAACCTGGCGTTCGTGGATGACCTTATCGCCCGGCTGGAAGCGCAGGACGTGAACGTACTGCCCGTTTTTTCGTACAGCCTGAAGCATCAACCCGAGGAAGGCGACGAGGAGGGAGGCCACACCCTCACCGAGTACATGGTTGACGCGGCCGGCGTTCCGCGGGTGGACTGCATCGTCAACACCATGGGCCTGGCCATGAGCGATCTCGACCACCAGCAAGGCGGAACCGGAGCAACCGTGGCGACCGGCTGGTCGCAGGAACTGCTGGATAAGCTGGACGTGCCCATCATCCAGGGTATCGTGAGCACCGGCAGCCGCGCGGAATGGGAGGAAAGCTCGCTGGGCCTGGGCCCCATTGACACGGCGATGAACGTCGCGTTCCCCGAATTCGACGGGCGAATCATCACGGTTCCGGTGTCCTTCAAGGAAGAGACCGGCGCCGGCGCCAACGGGTTGTCGGCCGGCCGGATGCAACGCTACGTCCCGCAACCCGACCGCATGGATCACCTGGCGCGTCTGGCCGCCCGGCACGCCGCCCTGCGACGCAAGAGCAACGCCGACAAGCGCATCGCCATCATCCTGAGCAACTACCCCACGAAAGACGCCCGCATCGGCAACGCGGTGGGCCTGGATACCCCGGCCTCCGCTATCAACCTGCTGCACGCGCTCAAGTCCGCCGGCTACCGGGTTGAGGACATTCCCGCTGACGGGGACGAGCTGGTGCAGCGGATCATCGAACGTTGCAGCAACGACACCGATACGTTGACTGAAGAGCAGCTGCGGCTGGCGGCGGGACACGTCGAGCGGCGGCAGTATGCGCAATGGTACGCCGGGTTCCCGGCGTCGGTACGGGCCGAACTGCAAGAGGCCTGGGGCGATTTGCCGGGCCAGGTGTACCGGATCGGCGATCAACTGGCCATTGCCGGCGTGCCCATGGGCAACGTGTTCGTGGGGCTGCAGCCGCCCCGGGGTTTCGGCGAGAACCCCATATCGGTCTATCACAACCCCGACCTGACTCCGACGCACCACTACATCGCCTACTACCGCTGGATCCGGGACGTGTTCGGCGCTGACGCGATGATCCACATCGGCAAACACGGGACGCTGGAATGGCTGCCCGGCAAGGGCGTCGGCCTGTCGGCCGCCTGCTACCCCGAGGTTGCCCTGGACGACATTCCACTGTTCTACCCCTTCATCGTGAACAACCCCGGCGAGGGAACCCAGGCGAAACGGCGCACCCACGCCACCATCATTGACCATCTCATCCCGCCCATGACCACCGCTGACTCCTACGGCGACATCGCGAAGCTGGAGCAGTTGATGGACGAACATTACCAATGCCAAACCCTTGATCCGGGTAAACTCCCCACGCTGGAGGCCCAGATCTGGGAAATGGTGCAGCAGGCGGAATTGCACCGTGACCTGGGCGTTGACGAGCAGCCCGACGACTTCGGCGAGTTCATGCTGGAAATCGACGGCTACCTTTGTGAAATCAAGGACGCGCAGATCAAGGACGGGCTGCATACCCTGGGCGAACCTCCCACCTCCGAGCAGATGGTGGGGCTGCTGTGCGCGTTGACCCGGCTGGACAACGGCGCCGTGCCCAGCCTCCGCCGCGCTCTGGCCGAAGCGTTGGGCTACGACTACTACGACCTGCTGGAAAACCCGGCGGCAGCAGTCAATGGCAGCGCGCCGGCCGCGCTAGCCGGCTCAGACGGCGACGCGCCTATCCGCAACTCCGGCGACGTGATCGAAGCTTTGGAAGCCATGTGTCGGCAGGCTTACCAGCGGCTGTGCGACGACGGCTTTGCGGCGCATCTCATATCTCCTGTTGTCGCTGACATCCTCGGCGAACCGGATCCGCGCACTGAGAGTGTTTTGTCCTACGTAGGACAGCATATCTACCCTTCACTGTTGCGCACCACCGATGAGATTGACAACCTGCTACGGGGTCTGGAGGGGAGATTCGTTCCGCCCGGACCGTCGGGCGCGCCCACGCGGGGTATGGTCAACGTGCTGCCCACGGGCCGGAATTTCTACTCGGTGGACCCGCGCGCGCTGCCCTCGCCCACCGCGTGGGATGTTGGGAAGTCGCTGGGTGACGCGCTGTTGCAGAAATACCTGGACGAAGAGGGCGCGTACCCGGAGATGGTGGGCGTCGTGGTCTGGGGAACTTCCGCCATGCGCACCCATGGCGACGACATCGCTCAGATACTGTACCTGCTGGGTGTCAAACCCGTATGGCAGGCGGAGAGCCGGCGAGTCAGTGGCCTGGAGATTATTCCCATCGCGGAGCTTGGCCGGCCCCGAATTGACGTCACGGTTCGCATCAGCGGATTCTTCCGGGATGCCTTCCCAAATCTCATTTACCTGATTGACCAGGCAGTGGCGCTGGCAGCAGCGCAGGACGAATCGGCCGACCAGAATTTCGTGGTCAAGCACGTGCGGGAAGACGCCGAACGCCGCGCGTCTGCGCCGGACGAAGAGACTACCGAAAGCGCCGGAAACCCGGCCCTGTTCCGGATCTTCGGGAGCAAGCCCGGATCATACGGCGCGGGCATCCTGGGCGTGCTTGATGAGCGCAACTGGGAATCGGTTCACGACCTTGCCGAGGTGTACACCGCCTGGGGTGGATACGCCTACTCGCGGCAGGACTTCGGGGTTACGGCCCGCAACGAATTCCGCACGCGGTTCGGGCAGATCGTCATCGCGGCCAAAAACCAGGACAACCGCGAGCATGACGTGTTCGACAGCGATGACTACATGCAGTACCACGGCGGTATGATCGCCACCGTGCGCTCCCTCACCGGGCGCAACCCGCGCCAGTTTTTCGGCGACAGCAGCGACCCGACCCGCGCTCGCGTCCGCGATTTGCAGGACGAGGCGCGGCGGGTCTTCCGCAGTCGCGTGGTCAACCCCAAGTGGATGCAGTCAATGCAGCGTCACGGGTACAAGGGCGCATTCGAGCTTGCCGCCACCGTAGATTACATGTTTGGGTATGATGCCACGGCGCAGGTTATCGAAGACTGGATGTATGAGGACGTTACGGAAGAATACGTCCTGAATCCAGACATGCAGGAATTTTTCCGGCAGAGCAATCCCTGGGCGCTGCGTGGTATCGTAGAGCGGCTGCTGGAGGCGGTGCAACGAGGGCTGTGGGAAGACCCGCCGCCGGAGATGCTGGAGCAACTGCGGCAGATGTATCTGGACCTGGAAACCGATATTGAAGCGCGCCAGGAAGCCGGCGCAATGCGAAACCAGGCGCCCGCTACGTGAGCAGGAGGGTAACGCTATGGAATACACTCTGGACTTGCTCAAGGAACTGACCAGCGACCCCAACATGATGTGGGTAGTGGGTGGCGGTTCCGTGGTCAGCGAGAACCACGCCCACGGCATCAGGGAGCCTGAAGTGCACCGTGGTTGGGCCACGATTGAGGCCGACAATTGGCACTTCCACCTCCAGCTGGAGCAAATCGACGGAATCCAGTTTGTTGAGGCCACCAGCCACGGCGAATTAAAATCCTATTACGTCCGGTTTTCCCACAATTGGGACGATACTTTGGTGCGCTGTTACTTTCCCAATCCGTACCTGGATGACGACGAAAAGCGCACTGAATTGCAGCCCGAAAAGTTGCGCGCGTTTGAAGAGGCGCGCGACCGCTGGGTCGGGAAGGAGGACGACCTGATTTTCGTCGAGCGTTAAGCCACGCTTCTGGCGATATTGTCCGCCTGCCGGTATTGTGCAACCCTCGGCAAGGTACTACAATGCCTGCTATTGATACGACGTAAAGCGTCTATCACCACAAAGAGGAGTGAAAACATGGGTATCTTCAACCGTTTCCTTTCCGCCACCGATACGGCAGCATGGGCGCCGTGGCTCGTCGTTGGCGCCATTGCCCTGTACCTGGTCGGCTACGTTGACGGTGGAGTCCACGCCGCTTCCATCGGAGCCCCCGGCATCCTGACCACTGTCCACGAGTTCTTCCACCACGCGCGCCACGTCGCGTTCATGTGCCATTAAGCACCAGCGCCGGCCCGACACCCATGGGGTACGGGCCGGCTTTTTCGTCCGGGATTCCGGACTCACATCTGGCGTTTTTCGCTGCGCGAACGCTGTAGAAGCGTTAGGAGGAGTGCGCCGCGAATCTGCCTGAGTGGTTTCGCCATTTTTACCAAAACTGGCTGATTTTCGGCTGGTGAACCTGACCAGACAGATTTGCATCGGGAGGTACTCCATGACGCGTATTTTATCCACTTCTATAGTAATGGGAGTCTTAGTGGGGCTTTTGGTCGCTGCTTACATGAACATCTTCAATGTGCCCGTGATGGAATGGGCGATTGAGTTGGAAGGCTGCGACAGAGACCGTGCCGGTTGCGCCGAGCAGCTGGCCGAGGCTGAAGAAGAAGATCCCCTGCCGCTGGCGTTTCTGACCAGCTTGGGTGTACAGCGGATCGGAATGAGCTTTGGCCTGGCGGTGATCGGGATCCTCTTTGGAGCAATTTTCGCGGGCCTCTATCATCTGATGCGCAACGCGACGCCCGGTTGGAGCCCCTGGGCCTGGGCGGCCGTCGCCGGTCTGCTCGGCTTCTGGGGCGTGTCGATGTACGCCCAGCTCAAGTTCCCGCTCAATCCGCCGGGCATCGGCGAAGATAGTACGTTGCTGGCGCGCCAGGGCTTCCAGTTCCTGTTCATGTTTGTTTCCGGCGTCGCGGTTGCCCTGGTGATCTACGGCGTGGGTCTGGTCAACCGCAGTTCGGAGGGTGGCGGCCGTTGGATCCGTTACGCCGGCGTCGGGATCGCTTACGCGGTGGTCGCCCTGCTGCTGGCCTACGCTGTCCCCAGCGTGCGTGATGCTGCGCCCGAGTGGCTGCCGCCGGGTCTGACCATCTTGTTCCGCACTTTCACCGCCGTCGGGCATTTCCTGCTCTGGATGGGCATTGCCTTCGCCACCGTCGGCTACCGCATCTACCGCGAGCGTGACCTCCACGCGTATCCGCAGTCGGGCGTGGCCGCCACCTGATCGGGCGTTGCAATGACTCAGCCAACCCTGCGGGAGCCTCGTTTCCCGTTCACCGCAATCGTCGGGCAAACGCCCATGAAGCGGGCGTTGCTGCTCAACGCTATCAACCCGCGCATCGGCGGCGTGCTGGTGCGCGGCAAAAAGGGAACCGCCAAAAGTACCGCCGTGCGGTCGCTGGCCGCGCTGCTTCCCCAGGTTCCCGTGGTGCCCGGCTGCTCCTACAGTTGCCAGCCCGGAAACCCGCAAGAGGTATGCCAATGGTGCCAGCAAGCAGTCCGCGCCGGTGGGGCATCGGCCCGGCAGGTGCGGATCGTTGATCTGCCGGTAGGGGCTACCGAGGACCGATTGGTCGGATCGCTGGATATTGAGCAAGCTATCAAGTCCGGGGAGAAGAACTTTGAGCCGGGGCTGATTGCTGCCGCTCATCGTGGCATTCTCTACATTGACGAGGTGAACCTGCTCAACGACCACCTGGTGGACGTTCTGCTGGACGCGGCCGCAATGGGTCGCAACTACGTTGAGCGCGAGGGCATATCCGTCAGCCATGCCGCAGAGTTCATGCTGGTTGGCACCATGAACCCGGAGGAGGGCGACCTTCGGCCTCAGCTTCTCGACCGTTTTGGCCTGGCCGTGGAGGTCGATGGAGTTTTCGAGCCAGCCGAACGCCGTGAGGTGGTGCGCCGGCGGATGGCTTTTGAGGCCGCGCCCTTCGATTTTATGGATGGTTGGGCTGAAGCGGAGCAGGAGGAACGGGACCGCCTTCTCTCCAGCCAGCGACTGCTCGCGGAGGTGATAGTCCCGGATGACATCTTGGAGCTGATTACCGACATCTGCGCCGAGTACCAGGTGGACGGGCTGCGCGGCGACATCGTGATGTACAAAACCGCCAGCACCATCGCCGCCTACGAGGGCCGAACGGTAGTTGACGTGGAAGACGTGCGTGAAGCGGCGCTAATGGCACTGCTGCACCGGCAGCGTCGCCAGCCGTTCCAACAGCCGCACCTGGTCACCGAACAGCTGGACAATATGCTGGAGGATTTCCAGAATCAGCAACGGGACCGTGAGCCGTCCGCCGACAACGATTCCAGCAACGAAGACCCCACCGACGATAGCGATAGAGAACCCGATCCGCCCGACGACGAAGCCGATGATTCTGCGGACGCCGCTCTCGGCGACGAGTGGTTCGAGGTTGGCGACCCCTACGCTGTCCAGAACCTCCAGGTTCAGCCGCCCGACCGCCGCGCCCGCCGCTCGTCCGGGCGTCGCGCCACCACCGTCAGCGGCACGTCGGTAGGACGATACGTCGGCGCCCGCGTTCCGGAAGGCACGGCCTCCGACCTGGCCCTTGACGCTACCCTGCGAGCCGCCGCGCCTTATCAGCAATCCCGCCGCACTGCTGCGGACTGTGATACGTCCGCTCTGCTCATCGAGCCGTGGGACGTCCGCGAGAAAGTCAGAGAGACTCACACCGGATCGCTGATCCTGTTCGTCGTCGATGCCAGCGGCTCCATGGGGGCGCAACGGCGCATGGTTGCCGTCAAAGGCGCGGTAATGTCTCTGCTCCTGGATGCCTACCAGCGGCGCGACCGGGTGGGCCTGATCGCCTTCCGGGGAACCGGCGCCGAACTCCTGCTGCCGCCCACAAACAGTGTCGAAATGGCGCAGTGGTTCCTCCAGGAAATGCCCACCGGCGGACGAACCCCGCTGGCGCGCGCCCTGTATCTGGCCATGGAAACCCTGGAAACCGAGAAGCTCAAGGACCGGGACGTACTTCCGCTGCTCGTCCTGCTGTCCGACGGGCGGGCCAACGTTTCGCTTGCGGGAGACCAATTGACCCGACTGGCGTCCCAGGACGATGAGGTGCAGAACCTTGCGACGATGATTGCCGAGGCGAAAATCCCCGCCGCGGTCGTGGACACCGAGCAGGACTTCATCAAGCTGGGGTTGGCGCAGGGCATTGCCGATGCCATGTCTGCGCGCTACATCAAGCTGGACGACCTGGCCGCCGAAAGCCTTGCCGACGCCGTACGCCGGGAGTTGCCGGGAGAGGTGGAAGCGGCCCCTGTGGTAACATGATTCAATCCCAACTTTGACCGCGAGGAGCCACGATGCCGCGCACTCTGCCCTACGCCGATATGGATAAAATCCTTTCCCTGTCCAAGCGACGGGGTTTCGTCTTTCAGTCCAGCGAGGTGTACGGGGGACTAGGATCAACCTGGGACTATGGGCCTCTTGGCGTGGAACTCAAGCGCAACGTCAAGGAAGCCTGGTGGCGTTCCGTCGTGTCCGAGCGCGACGACGTGGTGGGCCTGGACGCCGCCATCCTGATGCACCCCCGGGTGTGGGAAGCCAGCGGCCACGTGGAGAATTTCAGTGACCCGTTGGTGGAATGCCGCGTGTGCCACCGTCGCTTCCGACAGGACCAACTGGAGACCGAAAATTGCCCCGAATGTGGCGGAGACTTCACCGAGCCCCGCCGGTTCAACCTGATGTTCCGCACCTTCATGGGGCCGGTTGAGGAGTCCAGCTCCGAGGTATTTTTGCGGCCTGAAACCGCTCAGGGAATCTTCGTCAACTTCCAGAACGTGCAGACGGCGACCCGCAAGAAACTGCCTTTCGGCATCGCCCAGATCGGCAAAGCGTTCCGCAATGAAATCACCCCCGGCAACTTCACTTTCCGCACCCGCGAGTTCGAGCAGATGGAGATCGAGTTCTTCGTCAAGCCGGGCACCGACGAGGAATGGCTGCACCAGTGGGTGAGAGACCGCTTTGACTGGTACGTGAGCTACGGCATCCGCGCCGAGAACCTGCGCCTCCGCGAACACGCCGGCGACGAGTTGGCTCACTATGCCAAGGCGACCTACGACATCGAGTACCGTTTCCCCTGGGGTTGGGGTGAGCTGGAAGGCATTGCCGACCGCACCGACTTCGACCTGGGCCGGCACAAGGAATTCAGCGGCGAAGACCTGACCTACTTCGACGACGAAATCCACGAGCGCTACCTGCCCTACGTGATCGAGCCATCCGGCGGCGTTGACCGCGCCACCCTCGCTTTCTGGCTGGACAGTTACGACGAGGAACCCGACGGCAACGATACTCGCACCGTGCTGCACTTCCACCGGGCCATTGCGCCGGTAACCGTGGCGGTGCTGCCGTTGAGTCGCAACGCTCGCCTCGCGCCCACGGCCCGCTCGGTGTACGACCTGGTGCGCCGGCGTTTCCGCGCCCAGTTCGACGACGCGCAGAGCATCGGCCGGCGCTACCGCCGGCAGGACGAAATCGGCACACCCTACTGCGTAACCGTCGATTTCGATACGCTGGACGACCAGGCCGTCACCATCCGCGACCGCGACACCATGGCCCAGGAACGCATCCCCATCGACGACTTGCTCGACATCCTGCAAGACCGCTACGATCACGGCTGGTAGGTTATACTGCTATCATCATGCCGCCTCGAATCAGACGCGAACCCCCGGCACGTCGGGACGCCCGCATCCGCAAGCACACCACGCAAGCGCGCGACTACTGGTCAAAGTGGCCCGCGCATATGGACGATGGTGATCTGTGTCAAGCCGGTGAGAAAGGCTGGGGCACGGTGGCCCAACTGACCAAAGCCGTCGCCACCCTGCGCGGCTGGGAACACTATGATCATGTCGCCATCCAGGAAGTGATCACCGCCTTGGCCGAGGAATCGCCGGCGCAAATCGACGTCATCTACGACGGACTGAGCGCTGCGGAGCAGTTGCATGGCAATTTCTACGAGGTTTATATGACCCCGTATCGTGCAGCGTCGGCCTTGGAGAAGGTGCGGCCGCTACTGGAGATTCTTTGGAGCCTCTTGCCGGACCAGTACACCGGCGGCGAATCGTTCGCGGAATGGGTTGAACAAGCCTGACTATCGCTTTTTTCAATGGCCCCTTCCACTGTCGCCCGAATGCTCCGTACCGGCCTCTACACGGCCATCATCGGGCGGAGTGCCCGCTACTACCAGTCCACCGCCTCCACCATGGACGACGCCGCGCAGTGGGCCCGCGAAGGCGCGGATGAGGGAGCGGTGGTAGTCGCCGAAACCCAGAGCGCCAGCCGGGGCCGCCTCGGTCGCCGCTGGGTGTCCGACGCCGGCAACCTGTACTTCTCCGTCCTCTTCCGACCCGACGCGACCACCCTGCCATTGCTCAGCCCGTTGGTCGGCGTTGCGGTGGCTCGCGCGATTCGGCAGGTGGCCGGGTTGTACCCAGCCATCAAGTGGCCCAATGACATAACCTTTGACGGCCTCAAGGTCGCCGGCATACTTGCGGAAAGCGCGCTGTCCGGCGCGCGCATCGAACACGCAGTGGTGGGGGTCGGCGTCAACGTTGCGTTGGACGTATCGGCAGACCCGGAAACTGCGGAAACCGCGGCCAGCCTCAATGACCTGGCCGGCTCGGAGGTTGATCGGTCCGAGTTGCTGCGCCGCACCTTGCAGCACATGGACGCGCTGTACCTGGACCTGCGGCGCGGACGCTCGCCCATACCCGAATGGCGGCGCTGGCTGGGCACTCTCGGTCAGCGCGTTGTCGTAACGCACCACGACGTCAGCAATGCCGGCCTGGCTGAGGACGTTGACGAGCATGGCAACCTGCTGCTGCGCACCGACGACGGTCAATTGTTGACCCTGACTGCCGGAGACATTACTCTGCGGACAGTTCAAGGAGAGTCGGTTGCCAATGCTTGAAAACCTTTACCTGGACGGAAAAGTCGTCGTCATCACCGGCGGCGGCACTGGGCTCGGCCTGGAGATGGTGCGCGCCCTCACTCGATCCGGGGCTAACTTGGTGATCGCTGGGCGCCGGCCCGGACCCATCGAGGCGGCGCGTGACGAGGTGATCGCCGCCGGCCAGGACGCCATTGCCATACCCACCGACGTATCCAGGTCAGCCGACGCCGATGCGTTGATCAAGGCGACCCTAGACCACTTCGGGCGCATTGACGCGCTCATAAACAACGCCGCGATGGTAGCCGACAACGTGCTCAAGCCGATTTGGGAAATCACCGATGACGATTGGGAAACGGCGATGTCGGTGAACCTGAACGGCGCTTTCTACTGCGCCCGCGCCGCGGCCAAACCGATGGCCGATGCCGGCAAAGGCAAGATTATCAACGTCGCGTCCGGTTTCGGGCTGCGGGGCGGCCGCGACATCTACATGTACTGCACGTCCAAAGGCGGCGTGATTCAACTCACCCGCGTGCTGTCATTCAGCCTGGCGCGGTATGGTATCACGGCCAACAGCATCGTTCCCGGGTTCATTCCCACCATAGACCCGAGCGCGGAGATCAACCGCACGCTGCCGCAATCCGGTGACTTCCTGCCCACCGGCAAGCTGGGCAAGCCGGAGGATCTGGGGCCCATTGCCGTGTTCCTGGCCTCCGACGCCTCCGACTACATGACCGGCGAAATGTTCATCCTGGACGGGGCAGGTCTGGCCTCGGGCATCGCGCCCACCGGCCATGCTCCGGTCGCTGCTCTGGAGCCATAGCCACATGACTCTGCCCGCCGAATACAGTCTTGCCGGCCACACCGCCATAGTCGCGTCGTCCGGCGGCGACGAAACCCCGCAACTGGCGGCTGCACTGGCCGAGGCCGGAGCGAGCGTTTTCGCCGTCGCCCGCCATGCTGATGCCATGGATGCCATCCGCGCCGCCGTGTCCACGGTAACAGGAGGCGAGACGCACGGGTACGCCGGGAGGTGGGACACGCCGGAAGGCGCAGCTGCTGTGATAGCTGCTTTCGCCGCTACCCATGGCCGGGTGGACATTCTGGTCAACGATACCCGCAGCTTTTTCGCCAAACCCGCCGCCGAGATTTCCCTGCACGAATGGGACGAACTGCACGCGCGCAACGTCCGCGCCACATTCATGCTCAGTCAGGCGGCAGGGGAGTGGATGCTGGCGCAGCAGTATGGGCGCATCGTCAACCTGATTTCCAACCTGGCGGAACGCGCCGTCATCAACTGCTCGGCCTACAGTGCTACGCAGGCGGCGGTGCTGTCCCTGACTCGTTCCTTTGCCGTAGAGTGGGGACGCAGCGAGATTCGCGTCAACGCCGTCGGCTCCGGCTGGTCCACGGCGGAAGACATCCCGCTGGAAGCCCAGCGCGAAGAACTGCTGGTTCGCTACACCCCAATGCGGCGCAAAGGCCACCCGCGCGATCTTGCCGCCATGCTGGTGTACCTCTGCTCGTCACACTGCGACTACCCCAGCGGCCAGCCCGTTTACATCGACGGCGGGGCGAACGCGCATCCGTGATGCTGTCATTTACTCGCAGGTGGTACAATAGCCGGCGATGATCGCCCCCGCCGCTCCTGTTGTTGCTAACCCGGTACGCCGACTGCCCGGTATGCGGGATCTCCCCGACGCCGCTTACCGTGATAAGCAGGCCGTGCAATTTCGGCTGTTTGAGGCTATCCGGCGCTACGGGTACCTGAATTTGGACGTGCCGATCCTGGAGTCCACCGAGTTGTTCCTGCGCAAGTCGGGCGGCGACCTGGCATCGCAGATGTATTCGTTTAGCGACCCTGGGTCCAACGCCGTCAGCCTGCGCCCGGAGTTTACCTCCGCGATCATGCGGCACTACCTCGAGGCCGCGGGCGAGTCGGAGGCCGGCCGGGTTGTCCGTTGGCAATACGCCGGGCCGGTGTTCCGCTACGACCTGGGCCATCCGCCCCCGGCTGACAACAGCGGCCAGTTCACCCAGGTCGGCGCCGAGCTGATCGGTTCCAACAGCATCCTGGCCGACGCCGAGCTTTTGTCGCTGGCCGCCGAGATTCCTGCGGAGTTGGGTATCGCCGATTTCCGCGTGCGCCTCGCCGACCTGGACGTGCTGGACAGCGTACTGGACACCGTGGGCCTCTCGGACCGCGCCCGCGCCTTCATCGTTGCCAACATGAACCGCATCGGCGACAGCCCCGATAATCTGGCGGCCACCCTGCAACGCGCCGACGAGTTGCACCTGGTCTCCGGCCGGGGCCTGCCCACTGATGAGGTGGATTTGGCGGATGCGGTAGCCGGCCTCCCCGACGGTCTGGCCCGCGCCGTGTTGACCGGATTCATGCGCTGGAACAGTTCTCCGGAAACCCCGCTGGGCCGACGCTCGCCAGACGAGATCGTTAGCCGACTACTCCGCAAGTTGCGTGGCGGCGACGCTGCCGACGCAATCGAAAACGGCCTGGAACTGGCCGGCCAATTGGCGCGCGTCCGAGGCAACCCGGCGGATACCCTGGGCCAGGTGCGCGGCATCGTAACCTCCGCCGGCGCGGACATGGCCGCCTGTGAACGGTTGACGGATTTGGTCACGTTGGTTACGGACATGCCCGCGCTGGATGGCCGGCTCGAAATAGACTTCTCGCTGGCTCGGGGAATTGCGTACTACAACGGGATCATATTCGACGTTGTGGGGGGGTCTTCAGGCGCTGTCCTCGGTGGTGGCGGCCGCTACGATGCGTTAGCAATGGCATTGGGCGGCGCCGACGCCGTGCCGGCTCTGGGCTTCGCGTACACGCTGGAATCATTGCTGACCGCGATGCCTGAGCCGATGGGCGAGCCAACCGCAACGGACGCGGTTCTGGTGAAACCGGCAGCCGCCGACTCCAATGCCGCCGCTCTCCGCGCCGCGGCCGAGATACGTCTTCAAGGTGGAGTTGCCATTTTGGACGTATCAGGATCTGGTTCGGCGTCCGAATTTTCGCGTACAATCACGGTGTGAACCGGGTGGCGATTTGAGACTGGTAATTCCAAGCGACGGCGAACTGGGCGAGCCGACAATGCGGTTCCTGGCATCGTGTGGTGTCAAGGTCAACCGCCCCAACTCGCGCCGGTACACCGGGTTGATTCCTTCGATTCCGGGAATTGACGTGCTCTTTCAGCGCACCGCCGACATCACCACCAAGGTGGAGGAGGGCAGCGCGGACATGGGCATCACCGGGCTGGACCGGCTGATGGAATACCGCCACGACGATGACGCGGTGGTCGCCGTGATGGAGGACCTGGAGTTCGGACGCTGCGAATACGTGCTGGCCGTCCCCGAATCCTGGCTTGACGTTACGTCCATAGACGACCTGGCCGACCTGGCGTTGGAGTTTCACGCCCACGGTCGCCAGTTGCGAATCGCCACCAAATACCCCCGTCTGCTGCGACGCTACCTCTTCGAGCGTGGCATCAACTACTTTACCCTGGTGCCGGCCAGCGGCACCCTGGAAGCCGCCCCCATCGCCGGGTACGCCGATCTCATCGCAGACCTTTCGGCCACTGGCACCACGCTGCGGGAGAACCGGTTGAAAACCCTGGACGGCGGCACCATACTGACCTCACAAGCCTGCCTCATCGCCAACCCGGTGTCGCTGGCCCAGAACCCCGCCGACCTCCGCCTGGCGCAATCGTTCACGGAAATGCTTGAAGCCCACATGCGGTCGGAACCCTACTACCGCATCACCGCCAACGTGCAGGGGCGCTCCGCGGAAGATGTTAGCGCCATGATCCTCTCGCGGCCCGAAATCGCCGGAATCCAGGGGCCCACGGTCGCCCGCGTGTTCAGCGTCGAGGAAGAGGACTGGTACGCCGTGTCCCTGCTGATTCGCAAGAACCGATTGCTCGATGTGGTTGACCATCTTCGGGAATGTGGCGGCGTGGACATTGCCGCCGCCCAGCTGTCCTACCTGTTCAAGGGACAATCCCAGGCGTTTGACGGATTCATGGCCCGAATCGCCGCGCAAAACGGGGGTCCGGCCGAGTATGCCTAACCTCCCGATGCACATCTACCTGTGCCAGCAGGTCGCCGAAGAACTCGATTGGGGCTATGCCCACGATCACGCCGGCGCGGCTTATCTGGGTTCCACCACGCCGGACATCCGGGCCATGACCAAGTGGGAACGCGCGAGAACGCATTTTTCCGACCTTTCAGTGAATCACGTCGGGGCCGGTGTGCAGAGAATGTTTGAGTTGCACCCGCACCTCGCCGGATCCAACAATGGTCTTGCTCCTGAAACCCGGGCGTTCCTCCTCGGTTACGTGAGCCATTTGGTCGCCGATGAGACGTGGATAACGACCATGTTTCGCCCCCATTTCGACCCGGCAAATCTCGTAACTGATACCGAGGTGGAGGCTCACATCTGGGACCGTGCCCTTCAGTTGGATATGGATCGGGTGGTGCTCAGTGAAAACGGTGGTCTGTCCACCCACCATACTGCTATTTCCAACGTGGAAACCATGCCGGCGCTGGAATTCCTGCAGGATGAGTTGATCGACGAGTGGCGCGGTTGGGTTGCCAGGCTGCTGGGATGGGACTTTACCTGGGAACGCCTCAAGCGAGCGCTGAACCGAATGTACCGGGACAACGATGAGGTGCAGTTGGTGGTCGATGGGTTCCTGGAGAACATGCCGCGCAGCCTGGAGCGCATCTACGAACGGGTCCCTCGCGAGTTGATCGACGACTATCGTCAGCGCGTGATCGAAGAAACGAAAATCCAGGCGCGGGAGTATCTCAGTGCAACTTAAACAGGTTCGCGGATTGACCGCCGCCGATTCGGTCCTCACCCGCATTGACCCGCTGGACTTGTCCTCGCTGCCTGACGAGGCGTTGCGGCGCACGCGGGAACTATTCGGGCCCGATGCGACGCCGGAGTCGTCGGTACTGCAGATGCTCCGAGACGTTCGAGCCGAAGGCGATGACGCCGTTCGTCGGTACGCCAACCTATTGGATGGCGCGGACCTTGACGAGTTGCAAGTCCCGGCGTCTGAGCTGGAAGATGCCTGGCGTTCGACTCCCGACGATCTAAAACGGGCCCTGGAGATGGCGGCCGAGCGAATCATGCGGTTCCATGAGGCTACGCTGCCCCGTGATTGGGTTGATTTAGGCGACGGATTGGGCGAGTTGGTGCGCCCGCTGGAGCGGGTCGGACTCTATGCTCCCGGCGGCACGGCTGCATACCCGTCCACCGTGTTGATGACCGCGATACCGGCGCGGGTTGCCGGCGTCAAGGAGGTAGCGCTGACCACGCCACGCCGCGGCAACGAACCGCTGAACCCGACGGTTCTAGCGGCCGCCCGGATCGCCGGCGTGGATGCGGTGTACCAGGTCGGGGGAGTGCCGGCGATCGGCGCGCTGGCCTACGGTACGGAGAGCATTCCAAAGGTCGATAAAATCTGTGGCCCCGGCAACGTATTCGTAGCCTACGCCAAGCGGATGGTGCAGGGCCAGGTCGACATCGACGGCGTGTTCGGCCCCACCGAGACCATCGTGCTCGCCGACGCAACCGCCAACCCAGTCTTCTGCGCCGCCGACCTCATCGCCCAGGCCGAACACGACCCGATGGCCTCTGCGATCCTGGTGACCGACTCAAACGAACTGGTGGATGCCATCGAGTCCGAACTGGACGCGCAAATCGCCTCCAACCCTCGGGCCAATACCATCCGGCACTCCCTCGAAAGGCAAGGTTGCATCGTACTGGTGGACGATTTTGACGAAGCGATCGCGGTCGCCAACCGCATCGCTCCCGAACACCTTTGCCTCATGATTGCCGACCCCTGGGCCTGGGCCGGACAGATCCGAAACGCTGGCGGCCTTTTCCTCGGCGAGTTCTCGCCCGAAGTGATGGGAGACTACATCGCGGGGCCGTCTCACGTCATGCCCACCGGTGGAACCGCCCGTTTCAGTTCCGCCCTCAGTGTTCACCATTTCGTACGAACCATGCCTGTGGTCGGCCTCAGCCCCCAGCACTTTTCGGCCCTTGGGGCTGCCGCCGTTCGTATAGCGGAGGCGGAGGGCCTGCCGGGCCACGCAGGGGCTGTCCAGGCCCGTCTGGACCATTTGGCTGCCGCCAAAGCTCCATAATCACCCCACGAAACCCGTAGTGCGCAGAAGGACTGCCGAACGATGCCTGACATAGAAGAATTGCTGTTGCCCCACATCAGCCGGCTGAAGACCTATCAAGGCGTATCGCCCAGCGAGACTCTGGCTGAAGAGGCCGGCGTGCCGTTGGATCAGGTGATTCGCCTGAACGGCAACGAGAATCCATACGGCCCCTCGCCCCAGGTCGCGGAAGCCCTCGGCACCTTCCGGGACTACAACCATTACCCGGACCCTGACCAGCGCCGCCTGCGCGCCGCCTTGTCCGAATACCTCGGAGTTGCCGAGGCCAACATCGTGGCCGGCAACGGCAGCGACGAAATCATTGATTTGTTGATGCGCATGTTCCTGGCTCCTGGGGACGAAATCATCATCCCGGTGCCCACGTTCGGCATGTACTCGTTCTCCGCCGACGTCGCCGGCGCGGAGGCTGTTTCAATACCGAGAGACGAAAACTTTGACATAGACATCGAGGCCATCAAGGGCGCGATTTCCGAGCGGACGAAGGCCATCTTCTTCCCCAGCCCCAACAACCCCACGGGCAACCTGGTTACCGAAGCCCAAGCCCGAGCTCTGCTGGACACCGGCCTTTTGGTGGTTGCAGATGAAGCCTACTACGATTTCTGCGGGCAGACCCTGATGCACCTGTTGCCCGAATACCGGAACCTGGTGGTTCTCCGCACTTTCAGCAAATGGGCCGGGCTTGCTGGCCTCCGCATAGGCGCCGGCGCCATGGACCCGGAGCTGGCCGCCACCATGATGGGCGTCAAACCGCCGTACAACGTCAACCTTGCCGCCGAGGTTGCCTTGCTGGCGTCGCTGGCCGACACTCGGAACCTGCTGGAACGGGTCGATGCCATAGTTGAAGAACGGGCCCGGATGTACCGCTTGCTCCGCGAAATACCCGGCATCACCGTTTGGCCGTCGCAGGCCAACTTCATCCTGTGCAAAATGCCCGACGGACGCGGACGGGAAGTATATGAGGCGATGTGCCGGCGAGGGGTTTTCCTGCGGTATTTCGATAACGACCTGTTGCGGGACTACATCCGTTCCAGCGTAGGTAAGCCGGAAGAAACCGACGCTGTGGTATCGGGCTTCCGCGAAATTCTAGGGGCGAACTGACCATGGCGACACCGCCTGCTGGAGCAGTCCGCACCGCCACGTTGGAGCGAGAAACTGCCGAAACCAGCATATCCATTTCCGTTGACCTTGATGGCACCGGGCGTTATGCCGTGGACACTGGTAACGGTTTCCTGGATCACATGGTCAGCCAGATCGCCCGGCACGGTCTCTTTGACATAGACCTGCGGGCCCAGGGCGACACCCACGTTGGCTGGCACCATCTGGTTGAGGACACCGCCATCATGCTGGGGCGCGCTTTTGGGCAGGCTCTAGGAGAGCCTCGCGGGATTCGTCGGATGGGCCATGCCATAGTTCCTCTGGACGAAACACTGGTCATGGTCGCTGTGGATTGGAGTGGTCGGCCCTACACCGTAGTGGATACCACGCTGAACGATAGCGTGGTGGAATCGTTGTCCGGCGACCTGGTGGCTCACTTTCTCGAATCCTTTGCCATTGAAGCTCGTATCAACCTCCATGCCAAAGTCCTTGCCGGCGTTAGTCCTCACCACAAGGCTGAAGCGTTGTGCAAGGCGCTGGCCCGGGCCCTCCGCGACGCTGTGGAGCCCGACCCCCGTGCCATCGACCAGGTTCCGAGCACCAAGGGGACCCTGGATGGCTAGGATATACTATAGTCCTACTCCCGCCGTCATGGAGGAAACGTGCCAATCGTACAGAACAATATTAACCGCGTTAACCGGATGATAGAGAATATTCTGGATCAGCCGATAGTGATCCGAGTGATGTCGCCGGTGCAGCCCATCGCCAATACGCTTACCACCCGCTACCTGGATTATGCCATACCCCGGGAGGATCAAGCCGTAACGTCACGGCCCGTATCCTATACCGTGGTGGATTCCCACGGCGATGTCTCGTGGGAAGGTGACACCGGACTGCTTGCGGAGCAACCTGAACGCCGCCGTAAGAGCGCCCAGACCAGTCCAGCGCCACGCAAACCGATAGCCTACTCAGTGATTGATTCCAGGGGAAACATCGCCTGGGAAGGGGATACCGACCTGCTTCCGCTGCACTTGCAACGTCGTTACCGAAATCGCTAATCGAAAACTCCTCCCGAAGGTTCACAGGGAGGGGTTGCGTTTTATCAGATTGTGGTGCCGCTAGGCACTCCGTACCGGCCGCCCCCGGCGTGCCAGGAAATCAGGGAACGCTTCTTCCGCCAATGTTCCACGCAGGACGTTGGTGGTGAAATCCCTTTCGTTCGCCCACTGATCTTCCAGCGACCCCCCCATGTGCTGGAGCAGCAGACGCTTGATCCCTATCACAGAGGGCACATCGTTGGTGGCGATCTGCGTGGCGACTTCCATCGTTTTCTCACGCAGGCGATAGGCAGGAACCAGGTGGTTCAATAGCCCGATGCGGTAGGCTTCTTCCGCCTCCACGATGCGGGCAGTGAACAGCAATTCCTTGGCCTGGGGCCAACCTACCTGGTTCACCAGTGTCCAGGTCGAATTGATCCGGCCATAAGCGGCGGCGAGGAACCTGAAGCGGGCCGCGTCCGAGCCGATCCGGATGTCCAATGAGGACGACAACACGGCGCCACCGCCGTAGGCCAACCCGTTAATCATCCCAATCACCGGCTTGGCAGAAGCGCTTACTTCGTAGCTGCCCCGTTGCCGCTTCGAGGATTGGACGTCCATGTCATCGCGCGTCAAAGTCCCTGCGTTCAATGCCGCCTGATCTTCGCGCTGCTGGTGAATGTCGCCCCCGGCGGTGAAAGCCGGCACGCGGGGGTGCGTGTCCGCCCCGGTGATCACGATACAACCGATGTCCGGGTCTTCGTTGGCGGCGTTGACGGCGTCGTGCAACTCGCCGGTGAGCTGACGGTTCATCGCGTTCAACACTTCGGGCCGATTCATCGTCAGGAACGCCACATGGCCCACCTTCTCACGTCGTCTGTCCCCACTGCCCTCAAACCGCGATACCCTTTCCTTGTCGTACAAGATGTACTGATAATCCATCGAAATTCGCGCTCCTCTTGATGTCCGAATTGCCCGCATTGTATTGGCACTCCCCTGCCATCGTCAAACGGCCTGTCTTACTATTGAGGCGATTTCGCTACTCGAGAGCTAATGCGCCGGAACGTCCTACACCAGTTGCATGATCAGGCCAGCGCGGCTAAGCGGCGAACCAGAGATGCTCAACGGCTACCTCTGGGTTGCTAGGTCCAAACTGCGGTACTTAAGCGCCGGGTACTGGCTGGACGTGCCAAAATCCCAGAGCATGAAGTTCCAAAGCTGGTAAATGAAGCCCTCTCCCGTCTCGGATTGCAACTCGTCGGTCTCATACCCCTGTCCACCATCGCTCCACTCCAACCCGGTCGTTCGGGTGTCCCAATAACTGGAGTACACGAGGCCATCGTTCTTTCCGACGAGGCCGCCAATATAATCGCCAGGCTTAAACCCAAAGAAGACCCTGCCGGTGGCATATGTTTTGACCACCGCACCGAAGTTCCGGCCAATCAGCCCACCCACCTCTTTCGCGCCTCCTATTTCCCCCATGGCGTAGCTGTCGGTAACCAGGCCGGCGTTTTCACCTACCAACCCTCCGATGGCATTTGTTCCGATTACTTTGCCTGTAGCGTAGCTGCCCATTACCACGCCGGCGTTGGACCCCACCAACCCACCACCCCAAGAGTAGCGATGCACCGTGTTAGGGCGCGGTAATTCGTCGGCCGCAACTACGGGTGGAGCGGGATTAGACCCGTACACGTCACCGACAGCGTAGCTGCCGGCGATGATGCCGTTGCTGCCCCCGACCAGGCCACCGAATTCGCTTGTACCCGCTACGGCGACAGAGGCGTAGCTGTCGATGATGATCCCGCCGCGGTTGTATCCAACCAAGCCGCCAACCCGGTTCTCTCCCGTCACAACGCCCATTACGTAGCCCTTCTCGATGATGCCGCGGTTGCTGCCAACCAACCCTCCTGCACTGCTACCAGCAGCCAGGTCAACTAGCGTCAAACCCACATTGCGGAAACGGCTGCCGGCGCCAGTTGGTCCGAACAAGCCGTGCGGGTGGCGGCTTCCCTTGCGGTTGATGTACAGGTTTGCGATGGTGTGCCCATTGCCGTCGAACAGGGCGTCAAATGGGTCGTACTTTGAGGAGCCCAACTCGTCGGCGCCGACCCCGATGGGTATCCAGCCCGCGCCGTCGTTCCAATAGGCGTCTAGGCGTCGCCCGCATCGGCCATGACGTTGCAGTTGGCGTCGAGGTCCAGGTTGGCGACCAACTCGTAGCCCACACAGCCGTCGGCCGGACAGCCCATGTCTGCTGGGGCATCGGGGAAAGCCGCGTAGTATGCAACGCTCGACGCTTCGTTCGCGGGAAAGCCGTGGCCGTCCAGGTCGTGCCGCACGGCGTCGAGCTGCGCAAGGTTGGACACCTCGATCAGGCCTTCGCCATCGGCGTCATAATCACCGCCAACTTGCCGTTGGCCACCGTCCACCCCGGCGCTGCCGCGCGCCTCAGCGCCCCAGCAGACCACGCCGCCATCAGTCTTTAACCCGCAGGCATGCCACCCGCCGGCGCTGACCTGCTGAAAGGTTGCATTCGGCGGGGTGCCTTTCCCGGACCAATCATGTCCCCAGCAGGCCACCCCGCGCGAAAACTTTCATTGGTTTAGCTTTGACCGGATGGGGCCCATTAGCGGCTTGGACACCGGGGAGCGGCGGCGGCTCATTGTCTTGTGCTTGAGCCAACCAACCTCCGCCAATTCTACCCGACGCTGATGCGGGTTTCACTTTGGCTCCGGTATGGGGCTCGATTTCGGGATGTTACGGGCAACCTGCAATGTTCACCTCAAAGAAACTTTACGAAACCGGAGTTTCCAAAGATCAGGGAGTACCTGCACATTCCGGGCCCTGCTTCCGCAGTATGGGAACGAGCTGGCTTGCCATCACGCCTGCGTGTTAAAATCCAGTAGCGCGAGGGTTGACGGTGGCCGAGATTACCATGACGGACACAAAGACTGGGCAGCGCGTCGGCGAGGTGGAGGTTTCGCACTCGCAGCGCATCGAGGCGCAGTGCAGTGCTATGAACTGCACCACGCCCCGCCCCTGGGCGCGTTGCTGCGGGTCGGGTCGCCGCCGGTGTACGCCGTGGTGCGGGAAATCTGGCACGAGCCGCTGGACCCAAGCCGTCCACTGGCGCCCGGGGAATGTCGCTGGAATCTGAGGACGAAATCTAAGCCGCCAACCCTCAGCTTTCGGCGATGCTGACCACCAGGTTCGCCGGCACAGCGGTCGGCTACCGGGGCGGCCTTACTGTGCAATTCGGATTGCCAGCGCAACCGCCTAACCTGCATCCTTTCGTATTCACCTGCTCACTATTGCACCCGCGCCAACGATTGACATACGTTGCATTCGGCCCGATGATGAAACCGGGTGATCGATCATGCGGGTACGTAAGCCGAATCCTGTGGTTCTAGTTATATGCTCGGCGCTCGTCTGCGCCGGCGTATTCGGAACGTTCTTGCACTTTGTCCCCGCTGAGGCTCAATCCAGGGCAGTGTTCGTTCTGCGGATTGAAGACACCATCAATCCGGTCAAGTCCCGGGTCATCGCCCGCGCCGTGGCCACCGCCATTGAGGCCGACGCGCAACTGTTGGTCATCGAACTGGACACTCCGGGCGGGCTGTACGACAGCACGCGCGAAATCGTCGAGACGCTGCTGGAGTCCGAGGTTCCAGTAGTGGTGTTTGTATCGCCGCGGGGAGCTCAGGCCGGTTCCGCCGGGACCTTTATCACCGCCGCCGGGCACATCGCCGCCATGGCTCCCGGCTCCAATATCGGGGCGGCCACGCCCGTCTCCGGCAGTGGCGAGGACATCGGCGAAACCTTGGCCGACAAGGTGACCAACGACGCGGCCGCGTTGATTCGATCCATCGCCGAGGAGCGAGGCCGAAACCCTGACCCCTTGGAGCAAACCGTTCGCACTGCTGCGTCTTACTCCGCTTCCGAAGCGTTGGAGGCCAACATAATTGACCTGCTGGCTGATGACCTGCCGGACTTGCTGGCACAGTTGGACGGCTGGGATGTCGTCACCGTCTCAGGTCAGCGTGTTCTGGAGTTGACGGACTACGACTTGCAGCAGGTCGAGATGCAATGGCGCGAGCGGTTCGTCGATTTCATTGCCAACCCCAACATCGCCTTTCTTCTCATCAGCCTGGGTAGCCTGGGCCTGGTGTTCGAGCTGATGACACCGGGCACTATCGGTCCCGGCATCGCCGGCGTCATCTGTCTTGGCCTGGGATTCCTGGCATTGGGCAACCTTCCGTTCAACTGGGCAGGGGTCGCGTTCATCGCGCTGGCGGTCGTGCTCGCCGTGTTGGAGATTTTCGTGTCCGGCTTCGGAGCTTTAGGAATCGGCGCTGTAGTTAGTCTTGTCATCGGCGGCCTGTTGCTTTTCGGCGGCTTTGGTGGCGGTGAGGTGCCCGTAAACTTCCCCGACGTGTCGGTGAGTCACTGGGTGCTGGTGGGCGTCGGTGGCTTCTTCGCCCTCATCGCCGGCTATTTCGCCTACGAGGCCATTTCATCTCGGGTGTTGGGACGCCGCGCCGTGGTTGCCGGAGGGGGGTTATCGGACAGTGACGGACGCAGTTCCACCGGGCATCTCCTGGGGCAAACCGGGCGTGTTACGCGGGTTTTGAATCCCAGGGGAATAGTGAACCTGGGTGACGAAACGTGGTCCGCCATCAGCGACGATGGCGCGACTATCCGGGAGGGCAGTCAAATCCGGGTGGTCGCAGTGCGAGGTTTGATGCTCACCGTTGAATTCGTCGCGTCCCCACCGACCGTAGAAGGTCAGGAATGATGGTAAGATTGTCTTTGATTCCACCCCTCGCAAACTAGACAGCAAGGAGGCTTGATCATGGCCAGTGGAATAATCGTTGTTCAGCAATATCAGCGCATGGTCGTCCAGCGTTTCGGTACCTACATCGGCAGCCGGCGACCGGGCCTGCACTTCCTCATTCCCTTCCTATACCATGGCACTAAGGTTGACCTGCGTGAGCGCGTAACCCGGGTGCCTACGCAGAAATACATCACCGCCGACAACGTGGTAGTGGACATGGACTTCGTCATCTACTACCGAGTGATGGAGGACGCTGTTGATCGGGCGGTGCTTGAAGTTCAGAACTTTGAAGCCGCCGTCATCAACCTCGCGTTTGCAACTCTCCGTTCGGTCATTGGCGCGATGGATCTGGCGACCACACTGTCCGAGCGGGAGCGAATCCGCGACGACGTGCAGATTCGCATGGACGAGGTAACCGAGCGCTGGGGCGTCAAGGTGTCCCAGGTTGAGATCAACGAGGTGGACCCGCCTCCCGGAGTCAAGGCGGCCATGGAGCGCCAAAAGTCCGCCGACGCAATCCGCACCGCTGAAATCACCGAGTCCGAAGGACAACGGCAGGCGGCCATCAACCTGGCTGAGGGTGAGCGGCAATCCGCCATTCTGAGGGCGCAGGGTCAACGGGAGTCGGAAATCCTGCAAGCCGAGGGCGACCAGCAGGCGACAGTCCTGCGCGCCGAGGGTTTCAGCACCGCCCTGGAGCGCATCTACAACGTGGCCAGCACCGTCGATGCCCGCACCATGAGCCTCCAGTACTTCGACACTCTCAAATCGCTGGGCAGCAGCCCGTCCACCAAGTTCATTTTCCCCATGGAGTTCACCTCCATGCTCTCGCCCTTCCTGGGCATGGGCAGCATGAACCAGCAGGACGGCGGCGGCAACCGGGGCAGCCAGACGAACGGCTCGAATGAGGATGGGGATAGCCGCAACTAGCTGCTACGGAGATTTGCAGGGGCTACCTTCCGGTACCCCGCAATCTATCGGGCTTGCAGGGAGATAAGAATGGATTTGCCCAACACGAAAATGTGGATGATTCGGGCTGGGAGAGACGGAACCGTAATACATCATTTCCTGAACGAAGACGTCGCATATCTGGGTTGGGGTATAGGGGTCATCCGTCCCACCGATACCAATGCGAATATCAGACAACGCTTGAGGGAGTGTTATCCCCAGGAAAATCCCGGCGCGCTTCCGAACATCGTCGGTATGCTCAAGCGGTTTTCCTGCGAAGTTCGAATTGGCGAAACGCTCGTCACTTACGACCCGCAACGCCGTCTGTACCATTTCGGCATCGCCAAATCCGACGCTGAGCACCAACACGTCGTTTGGGTTGACCTCGCAACAGGTAACGAGGTTGATGACGAGCTTGGGTATGTGCGCAAAGTCGATTGGGTGAGCACTCTCTCACGCGATTCTTTGTCGAAGTTTACACAGAACGCGCTGAATCCGCAGCTGAGCCACTTTCGGGTTTCCGACCAGGCAAGCGAGGAGATTCGCCGGCTATCCACATAGTCATGAACCAATAATCAGATAATGGGACAGCCAGCACGCGGCTAGTCCTTTTCGACTTTGGTTTTGGCTTCTTTTTCTTGCCGAGCCTTGCGTTCCTTTTCAATAATGGCTTCCAGCTCTTCCAGGGAAAGCCCATCAATAGCACCGGCGACGATGCTTGCCTTGAACCCACGCGGCGTCTTTGCGATAAGCATACGGATTCCTCCTGAAACAAAATTCGTCGCTATGGCAATTACTTCTACGGTCAGCCACATCATACAGACGCTGAAGGCTTGGTCAACCGGGTCGCTGCCCAACAAGTCCGATATAGCCAATTTTACCTGCAATTGCTGTAGATAATACAGGGCATCGGTCAGCAGCACGCGCGCTGACCAGAAGCCTCCCCAGATCGCGCACACCGCCACCCGGGCCAATCGCGTCAGTGGAACACCGGCTACCGATGCCAGTAGTGAGTCATCGCCGTCAACCCCGCGACGCGAGTCAGGGACCATAGGTTTAATTCATCACTCCAGCTATACCGGCGTCATCATCCAGCAGGCGCATCGCCTCGGCATACGGCTCGGCGGCCTTCTCCTCGATTTTTTCCAGCAGCGTTCGCAACCCCGCGTCGTCAGATAGACGCTTCGTGATGCGCCGGTGCAGTTCCTCCTGCACCGTTTCGAGGAACTCGGTGCGTCGCCGTTCGCCGCGCCGCTTCTGCAGCCCGCCGCTGTCCGTCAGATACGACCGATGCGCGCCGATGCTGTCCCACAACTCGTTGATGCCCACGTTGGCGTAAGCCTGCGTCAGCAGCACTTGCGGATTCCATCCGTCGCTCAGGTCCGCCATCTGGAGCGTCCCCACGACAGCCGTAGCTAACTGGTTGGCTCCGTCCCGGTCGGCTTTGTTGATGACATAAAGGTCGGCAATCTCCATGACGCCGGCCTTGAGCGTTTGTATCGAGTCGCCGGATTCGGGCGTCATCGTCACCACCACCGAGTCGGCCACACCCATGATTCCCAACTCGGTCTGGCCCACCCCCACCGTTTCCACCAGCACCACGTCTTTGCCGGCGGCGTCCAACACGCGCACCATGCTCTTGACGATGCGGGGCAGCCCGCCGGATTGTCCCCGCGTGGCGACGCTGCGGATGAAAACGCCTTCGTCCAGGTAGTGCCGCTGCATCCGGATCCTATCCCCCAGCAGCGCGCCGCCGGTGAATGGGCTGGTGGGGTCAACCGCCAGGATGCCAACGGTGAGTCCCTGCGCGCGCAGGTGCTCGGCAAGCCGATCGACCAGCGTGCTCTTGCCGACCCCCGGTGGCCCGGTAATCCCCACGGTGTACCCGCGCCCGGTGTGTGGGTCCAACTGCTCCATCACCGAACCAGCGTCCGGACTACCACGCTCCAACAGGGTCAACGCCCGCGAGAGCGCCCGGAGTTCTCCTCTCAGGACGCGGTCGGCCAAGTCGTTCATTTATCCAAGTGAGCCAAGGATCTGGAGTGCAGTTGAACCTTGCCTAAGATCAGGCGCGGTCTTCGGTCGCGTTGGCGCCGTTGCTGAAATTGGGTAGTCGCTCGCCCGTGTCCGGATCTATTCCGTTGCGCAACAGTCGTTCACGATATGCTGCTGCTTGAGTTTGAAATTCCGCTGCTTGAGTCTGAAATTCCACCTGCGCTTCAGCGTAAGCTTCAGCGTAAGCTTCTGCCTTAGCTTTGGCAGCGGCTTTGGCAGGACGCTCTTTCCACCAATCCCAAGCCAGTCCGATTGTCATGGAAACCACACCTCCGGTGAATTCAATCAAATAGGCTAACGCTATGCCTTGCCACAGATACGGTCTGGCGTGACCCAGAGTATTGACAACCGTATGTTGAAGTCCGTTACCACAGCCGTCTCGGCTACATACCGCCAATGCCGCCAGAAGATAGGTTAGCAACAGACCGAGAGCGACTATCCTGGTCAACTCCCGCCGAATTTTACCCAGCACTATGAATATTGACGGATCTATCATAACGCCGTTGCGCAAGGTAATTGTATCATCTGGGACACGACGGGAGATTTGGGCATCCTAGACATCAAGAGCGCAAATCCGCAAGGAAACGGCCGGCGCTCTGGCGGATAAAGTCCTGCACGTTGACCGACATCAGGTGTACGCCACGCTCGGCGAACTGTCGGAACCGGCCCACGTTGTCCACGGTCATGCCGGCGCCGGCGACGCCAATTATCTTGCCTTCGGCCAGGGTGCCGTCGATTACCTGCGATATGGCGGCATCCACATCGGCCGGTGGGGGCATTCCCATCGCCTGGGTGAGGTCGCTGCTGCCCACCAGAATCGCGTCCACGCCGTCAACGCTGGCGATTTCGCGGACGTTCGCCACGGCCTCCGGCGTTTCAACCATGCAGATCACCAGCGTCTCGCGGTTGGCGGCCTCGTAGTAATCCGCCGGCGGAAGTCCGCTGCCCAGACGGTTGGTGCGGCCGCCGGTGGCGCTGCTCCGGTCGCCCATGGGGAAGTAATGCGAAGCTTTGGCTACTGCCTCGGCTTCGGTGCGGTTGTTGATGTGCGGAACAATCAGTCCCTGGGCGCCCCGGTCCAGAAAGCGCAGCAAAGTGGAGGGTTCGGCGTTGGGCACTCGCACCACCGGCGTGATGTCGTGCAGTTCGGCGGCGCGGATCATGTTCTCCGACTCGGAATCGTTGGACGACCCGTGTTCGCAGTCGATCCAGACCCAGTCGAATCCAAGCACGCCGTAGAGTTCCACCAGGATGGGGGCGTAGAAGTTTACGCTGCCGCCGACGGCGATCTCGCCGGCGAGCAGTTTGGCTTTGGCACGATTGGTTCTAACCATTGGGAGGCTCCTTGTGGTGATTTGGAGAGGGTTGACGCAGAGGTTCACCCTCACCCCAACCCTCTCCCGTCAAGGGAGAGGGAGTTAAGGAGAACGCCGGGCGGCCTGTAAGCCGGGTTCTGTAACCGCCTCTCGGCGGACGGTGACCATCTATCTAGCCCCAGCGTTGCCGCTGGGGTCAAGCAGCCAACCCGGGAACGGGCCGGACGCCCATGGTTCCCCTATTTGGCCTTGCTCCAGGTGGGGTTTGGCCGCCAGTGCGTCGCCGCACGTGGCCGGGCGCTCTTACCGCCCGATTTCACCCTTACCGCTGCTGCTAGGCAGCCGACGGCGGTATGTTTCTGTGCCACTTTCCGTCCCCTTGGCGCGAACGCCTCGGAGCCTGGGCGTTACCCAGCACCCTGTCCGGTGGAGCCCGGACTTTCCTCCCCGAGACCTTGCAGTCTCGCGGCGGCCACCCGGCCGGACCGGCATTCTCCTAAAACGAGTCTAGCATAGTTTCGGGCGAATCTACTCCGCGTCGGGATGCGTGGTTATGAACCGGGCCGAACGCTCCGGGTCCACGTGGGGCGCGCGCACCTCCACGCCGGCCTGCTCCTCCTGGAGGCGCACCGTGCTGCTGCTGTCGGCATTTCCCCAGCCTCGGTTCATGGCCTGGAGGGAAATCTGCTGCGCCAGTGTGGACATGGGCATAGGCACGTCGTACTCGCGGGCGAGTTCGGTAGCGAGCGAGATGTCTTTGTGGGCCAGGTTCAGCGCGAAACTTGCCGGTTCGAACTCGCCGCGGAACATGGTGCGGACCAGCCCCTCATGCAGGAAGGACATGCGCCCCAACGCGCCGCGCCGAACGCATTCCCAGAGCGGTTCGGGATCAACGCCGGCCTTGACCCCGAGCGTCAGCCCCTCAGCGATGGCCTGCCGGACACTGTGCCCGATCATGTTGTGAACCAGCTTGGCTACGCTGCCGGCGCCGACCTCGCCGGCATAGAAGACTTTGTCGCCGAAGGAGTCCAGGATCGGCTTCACCCGGTCGAACACTTCACGGTCACCACCGACCATTACGGCCAGGTTGCCCGATGCCGCGCCCGTCTTGCCGCCGCTGACCGGAGCGTCCAGTACGTGGCAGCCCTTGGCCCGGAACTTCGGTTCAATCTCTCGGATGAGCGTGGGCCGGCTGGATGAGAGGTCGATGTACACGCTGCCAGGCCGGATGCCCTCCAGCACGCCCTCCGCTCCAGTTGACACCGCTTCCACTTCGTAGGGTCCGGGGAGGGAGGTAAAGGTGACATCACTGGCTGCGGCGACTTCGGCCGGCGTGTTGGCCAATCGCGCGCCGCCTTCCAGGAGGGGCAGCGCGGCTTCCTCCCGCAGGTCGTACACGATCATGGGATAGCCGGCGCGCTGGATGTTGGCGGACATGCCGCCGCCCATGTTGCCCAAGCCGATAAATCCTACACTTTCCATACTTCCAAACTCCGCGTCAACCGCCTTTGGCGGGTAGATGCCGGCAGTATAGCGCACGCCGGGGCGCACGGGCCGGGTGGTATAATTTACCCAGATGCCCCGTGGTGTAGCGGTAGCACGTCAGCCTTTGGAGCTGTAAGCCCTGGTTCGAGCCCAGGCGGGGCAGCCAGCTACCCCATCCGTGCCTTGAAGGAGCTCGTGTCTTTCGCAGGCTCAACGGTCGCTGCAAATGGCTAGTTCCGCCGCTCCAACAGCATCGGCATGCCGCCTTTGGGCCGCAGTGATACCAGAGGCACAAGTTCAATGTTGTGTTTCGGGTCGTGGCTCATGCTCCAATGCTGGCCCATAGTTGCCAACAGCAACTTGGCCTCCATCCAGGCGAAACCTTCGCCAATGCAGAGACGTGGCCCGCCGCCGAATGGGAAGTACGCGAAGGCCGGGAGGTTCTCGCGGAACTCCTGCGTCCAACGGTCGGGCCGAAATTCCAGCGGATCGTCAAACCAGCGCGGGTCTTGCTGAATGATAAGCGGTGGCGACACCAAAGCCGCCCCGGCCGGAATCTGGTAACCGCCCAATTCAATCGGCTGGAAAGCCATCCGTCCAGTGGACCAGATGGGCGGGTAAAGCCGCATCGACTCGGTGAGTATCCGGTCGGTGAAGGTGAGGTTGGGGAGGTCGTTCACCGTTGGGACACGCCCGGCTAAAGTTTCGTCCAGCTCGGCGTGGAAGCGTGCCTGTACTTCGGGATGCGTAGCCAGTAAATACCAAGTCCAGGTCAAGGCCATAGCGGTAGTTTCGTGCCCAGCGGCGAACAGCGTTATCACTTCGTCCCGCAGCTGCCGGTCGGTCATCACGGCGTCCTCGGGATTCTCGGCCTCTTCGTCCCTGGCTTGCAGCAGCAGCGAGAGCAGGTCGCTGCCCTCCCGGTCGGACTGTCGGTGCTGTTCAATCAGGTCATAGACCGTTTGGTCCAGGAAGGCGAGTTCGCGCTTGAACAGTCGGGTGAAAGGCAGCGGCATACTATGGAACAGATTGCGGAGGCCAGGGGGTTGATTGTCCCGGGCCTTGATGTAGTTGTTGCTCAGCTCAAAAGAGGCCCCGATGCGCTGCACCGTGTCGGCTAATTCAAGGTCGAAAAGGGTTTTGACGACGATGTGCAGGGTCAGTTCGCTCATTTCCTGAGCCATGTCAACCCGGTCCCCATCTCGCCAACGCTCTTCATGCTTCAGCGTGAAGTCTGTCATAATCTCGCCGTAGCCCTCAATGCGGCGGTGGTGAAACTGGGGCTGCATCAGCCGGCGTTGGCGTAGATGCAGCGGGCCGTCTGCGGTCACCAGCCCCATACCGAGCAGGTATCGCAGCGTGTCGGTCAAGCGTCCGCGTCCGACGCTCCGATTGTTGACGACCAATAGCTCCCGCACCAGTTCCGGGTGGTTGACCAGATACACCAGAACCGGCTTGACCGACACCGTAACCAGGTCGCCGTAAGTGGCGGCCTCGCGCATCAACCCCAGCACATCGGACACGTAGCGGAAGGACTGCCCTACGATGGGCAATTCCCGCGGACCGGGGGGTAGGTCAGCCCGGTTAATCACGGGTTTCGGCGGATAAGGCAGAGTATTGACGTTCACAGTTCACCTCCGGGCAGCGGCGAGGCTGAAAGGCGAGCTTGCTTACACGGGGTGGCGGCGTTCCAGGAACATGGGCATCCCGCCCTTCGGCCTCAGGGAGATCAGGGGCAACATTTCCGCCTTGTGTCTGGGGTCGTGGCGCATGGTCCAATAGCGTCCGATAGTGGCCATGATGAGCTTGGCTTCCATCATCGCAAAACCATCGCCGATGCAGCGTCTGGGCCCACCTCCGAAGGGATAATAGGCGAACTGGGGAAGGCTGGCCCGGAACTCCGGAGTCCAGCGTTCAGGGCGAAACTCCAGGGGAGCGTCGAAAAATCTTGGGTCCCGTTGCGCGATCAACTGCGGAGCCAACAGGAACGCGCCAGCAGGGATCTGATAACCGCCCAGGTCGAATGGCTGGAACGCCATCCGTCCCCAGAACCAGATGGGCGGATAGAGCCGCAACGCTTCTTCCAACACCTGGTCCAGGAACGCCAGATTCGGCAGGTCAGCCAGCGTCGCGGCACGGTCGCCAATAACTCCGTCCAACTCGTCCTGGAACCTGGCCTGCAATTCGGGGTGAGTTGCCAGCAGATACCACGTCCAGATCAGTGTTACGGCGGTGGTTTCATGGCCGGCGGCGAACATCGTCACCGTTTCGTCCCGCACCTGCTCGTCCGTCAATCCTGCTCCACAAGGTTTGCCATTGTCATCGTCAAAGCGGGCGTGCATCAGCAGGGAGAGAAGATCATCCCTCTGGTCGCTGGAATCTCGGCGGTCTGCTATCAACCCATAGATGATGCTGTCCAGGTCGGCCCGGGCCCGCTTGAAACGCAAGCTGTAGGGCAACGGAAGGCGGTGGAATAATTTCCGCATCCGGGGTGGCTGGTTGGCCCGGGTGGTGATGTAGTTGTTGCTGAGGGCGAATGCCGCCCCAATCCGGCGCACCTCATCGGCCAGGTGGGTTCCGAACAGCGTCTTGACCACGATGCGCAGGGTCAGTAATGATAATTCCCGTCCCAGGTCAACCCGCTGTCCGTGCGTCCAATTGTTTTGGTGCGACTCGGCGTAGGACTGCATCGTCTCCGCGTACCGCTCGACGCGCTCCCGCCGCAGGCTGGGCTGGATCAATCGTCGCTGGCGCAGGTGATCTGCGCCGGTCGCCGTGATGAGTCCATTGCCGGTGAGCAGCTTCATCACCTCGGTGTTGGGGCCGCGTTCGATTTTCCGGTGGTGGGTAACGATAACGTCCCTGATCAGCTCGGGGTGGTTGACCAGGTACACCAGGGCGGGCTTGACGGACAGCGTGACCAGGTCGCCGTACCTTGCGGCGTCCCGCATCAGTCCGATGGGGTTCCGCATGTAGCGAAGCGTCTGCCCTACCAGGGGCAACTCGCGAGGCCCCGGCGGCAGGGTTTTACGGTCAATCGTTGGCCGTGGCGGATATACGGCTTGCGAGGATGTCATGCAGACCGCCTGCTCACGCTACTGCGCGTTTATGGCGCGTACCTACGTTTCCAGCGGGATTGTGGCGGTCAGTCGCGGCCCGTCGCCCACCGCGCGGGTGGTGTGACCTTGCCCGGTAAGGTCCTCGGCAAGCATGGCCTGCCCTGGACCAAATCTATGCACCGAACCGTCGCCGAGCCCGATTTCAACCTCGCCATCCAACGTAATGACGAACTGGCGGCGGGGAGCGCAGTGCCAGTCGCTGAAGTATCCTGACTCCACGCGACGAAACACTATGCCGGTGGTTGACTGTATGGCGGCCAACCCAGGGTGCGTGTCAAGTTCCAGCTCCTCGATGTGAGATTGGCCGTCATTTCCGGTGTAAAGCCTGGCGATTGGCATGGCGTGCCTCCTTGTAGGGCGATTTACCTGCTGAGTTTGATTCTATCAAACACTAATGATGCCATGGGCCGGTTGGCTCTCCGCACGACTCCGCTGTCTGATTTGGGTCCACTGTTGAGGATGTTGGCCCCACTCGGCTATAATCATGTCATAACCTGTGACCTTTACGTAGAAATATGCCAGTCGATTATTACGAGACCCTCGGAGTTGACCGGGCGGCGAACGACGAACAAATCCGTCGCGCCTTCCGCCGGAAGGCCATGGAGTTCCACCCGGACCGGAACAAGACGCCCGGCGCCGAGGATAAATTCAAGGAAATAAACGAGGCGTACCAGGTCCTCAGCGACCAGGAGAAACGCTCTCGATACGATCGTTTCGGGCACGCGGGCGTTAATGGCGGCGGTGACCGGCCTTTCGACGGCTTCGACCCGTTCGGCGGTTTCGGCGATATTTTCGATACCTTCTTTGGCGGCGGAGCGCGCACGGCCAGCCAACCCCGCACCGGAGAGGACATCGCCCAACGGCTGAACCTCACTTTCGAAGAAGCCGTCTTCGGCTGCGAACGCGACATTGATATCCAGCGCGTTGAACCTTGCCATCTCTGCTCCGGCGCTGGCAACGAACCCGGCACTCCAGTTTCCACCTGCACCACCTGCAACGGTTCGGGTCAGGTTCGTCGGGCCCAGCGCAGCGTTTTCGGGCAATTCGCCGTAACGTCCCCCTGCTCCGCTTGCAACGGCTCTGGACGCTATATCGAAACCCATTGCCACAACTGCCGAGGCCGCGGCTACGAGCGCCGCCAGCGTACCCGTACCGTTACCATCCCCGCGGGTGTCAACGATGGGATGCAAGTGCGAATTACCGGCGAAGGCGATGCCGGCGCCAACGGCGGCCCCCCGGGAAACCTGTACGTCCAGGTCAGAGTACAGGAACACCCCCTGTTTGCCCGAGAGGATGAAGACCTGCTGCTGCGGTTGGATCTCAACATCGCAGAAGCCGCGTTGGGTTCTACCAAGCAGGTTCCCACTTTGGAAGGTGAAGAGGTTACTCTGGATATTCCTGCCGGCACCCAGTCCGGCCGAGTGTTCCGCATCCGTGGCCACGGCGTACCCAGATTGCGCCGCGATGGTCGCGCGACCAACCGGCGCGGGGACATCAGGGTGATGGTTGATGTGAACGTCCCTCAGCGCCTCAACAAGTACCAGCGGCAATTGTTGGAAGACTTGGCATATTCCTTCCAGAATCGCGGTAATGCGCCGCCCGGGCCCGCGAAATCTCGATCCCGAGGCCGGAGTAAATCGGGAGATTCTGCCGATCCGCAGGCCGAAACCGAAGAACCTCCGGCGGCCAGCTCCACCCAGGAAGCAGGCGATCCTTCCATGGAAGGCAAACAGACCGGAGAAGAGAAACAGAAAGGTCTCTTTGATCGTATCAAGGACACCTTCGCACCTGGCGATGACTGATGTCCTGGCACGAACTTAGCATCACCGTTCCTTTTGAGTACGTGGAACCGGTCTCCTACCTCTTTGAACGCTACGGTTACGGTTTGAGTGTAGAGACCAAACCGGGCGAATACGCAATTCTGCGTTCCTACCTGCCCGGCCTGTCCCGTCAGCGACTTGCCCACATCGAGGTCGGGATTAAGTTGGCGTCCAGCGTTGCCGAGTTGGGAGAGCTGGAGATCACCCCCCTAGGGGCTGAGGAGGACTGGCGAGATTCCTGGAAGCAGCACTTCACGCTGCTGCGAGTGGGGAATAATCTGGTTATCAAGCCCTCATGGGTCGAATACGAAACGCAGCCGGGAGACGTGGTGATCGATTTGGACCCGGGGCTGGCATTCGGGACCGGATACCATCCCACCACCTACTCCTGCCTGGAGGCGCTGGAAGAGCTGGTTCAACCAGGCAACTCGGTATTGGATGTGGGTACGGGTTCGGGCATTCTTACTATCGCCGCCGCCAAGCTGGGCGCGTCGCACATTACCGCTGTGGATATTGACGGACATGCTGTCCGTGCGGCTCAGAAAAACTTCCGCCGCACCGGAATCTCCGACCGGGTGTCCGCTGAATCGGGCAGCATACCAAGTGCGGTTACGCGCGGGCGCAGCTACGATGTTGCCGTCGCCAACATCAGCGCGCGGGGTATTCGCCTGGTCTCTCCCGCGATCCCCGATTTGCTGGCCCCGGACGGTGTGTTCGTTGCTTCCGGCATCATAGTCGATCAACACGACGAGGCGATTTCTGCCGTATCGGACGCTGGCCTCCAGGTGGACGAAATACGCCAGCGCGAGGACTGGCTGACGATCCTTTGTCGCCACGGCTGATCGGGGTTTTCTGGCTATGGAAACTGTGACACTGGATCGGTTTGAATTGGCAGGGCCACTGGGTAGTGGCGCCGATTACGACGTTCGAGCGGCCGTTGACCGGGAAACCGGGCAGCAGGTGGTTTTGAAACGGCCTTCACCGCAAGCGGTCAGCCGTCAGATGCACAGCCCTATCGAGGATCGAACTAGTCGGACGCTGGAGGCTTATGAGAGAGCCGGAATACATTGCGACCTGGTGCCCCGGGTGCTAGGTATTACCGAAGCAGCCATCCACGACGCGTATTTCGGCGACGACGTGGGTCAATCGTACCGGGTCCGCGTGGAAGAGCGCGCGGCTGGCATACCTCTGGTGGGCGACCCCCGTAGCCGGATCCTGCGGGTCCCTATTGGCTTGGGACAGAACCTGTTTGCTCTGCACCCGTTGGCCTTTCCTCCTGGCGTTGGGCCGTGGCCGGTGCAGACCCAGCTGTTGGCCGCGCAGGAAGTCTTCCAGGAAGCCGGTTATGCCTTGCTGGATCTCGGGCCGCACAACGTTTTTTACTCGCCAGGTTCCGGCCGTATTTCGCTGGTAGATGCCAGCGCACTGGTCGGTCATGGGGTTGAGACGACCGTGGCGAATCGTGGGCCGCAGGATGTTCACGATTTCTTCCTGGAGATGCTCAAGTTTTATATCGCGCCCAGTTTGCCGCCAACCGACCCTGCCGGCTATTACGATCCATACAATCAACGCCCGGTCATCTCACTGGAGGAAGAGTGCGACGATCTGCTCAGAACCTTTGGGATGGTTGAGGATAATGTCCGAGAGGCCGCCTCCGTGTGCATCGGGAAAGTCAGAACCCGCAGCTATGGCACGGTAGTCGAATTTGCCGGGCACTTGCAGGAATGTCTGGGGCAAATTAACATTCGATACGACGGAATGTCTGATCGCCCCGCGGCGGTGGCCGCCTGGAGGAGCGCATTGGATCGACTCACTGAAACCCACTGGGCGAGATACCAATTCGACGCAGACTCCGAGATCACGGCATTGTCTGCGTGATTATCACAGTCTTTAACGCAGCGAGGGTTGGAGTGTTATGCTGACCGGTTCTTTGGCGATACTTCATGACAACACATCTCACGGTGAGGACAACTATCTCACCAGGGATCTCGGGGACGGGAACTTTTTGGACGTGGTGCTTGACGGCGTCACCGGGCACGGCGGCGATGAAGCCAGCGGGTCCGTGGCCGACGCTTTGAATCAGGCCAATATCACTGGCCCTGACGACATAGTGGCGATACTTGAGGAGTTGAACACCGATTTTCACCAGGTGGGCGGCGGGCGGTTCCTTCTAACCACCGCTTCGGCCGCGCTGTATCTCAACGAGAGGCTGCACATCGTATCCGTCGGAGACAGCCCCATCTATGTGATCCGCCCCGACGCTTATGAACAGTACAGCGGGCGCATGGGTGGCCTCATTCGCCTCGGAGTATCCAAGGCGGTCGGGGCGGAGGCAGGCCTCTCGGTATTCCGCACTGAGGTTGACCTGTCCTCCTCGGATCGCCTCGTATGCTGCACCGATGGCGTCAGCGACAATCTTCTCGGCGACGAGCTCATGGAAATTGTGCGGGAATCTGCTGATGCGGAAGAAGCCTCAAACCGAGTCAAAGCCCTGGTGGATCAGCATATCGAGCAGGGCCGGGACATTCGGTTCCGGGGAGGAAGGTTCCGGCACGACGATGAGACCGCGATATTCCGGTTCTTCGCCGACGGCTAGCCTTTAGGCCGTCTCGCCCAAGCGCGCCGTTTTTCGCGGCCTTCCAGGCCGGTGTGTTAGACTGTCTGTCAGCGTATTTCCCTCGAAAAAAAAGGCTGGATCGCGTCACATAAACGTAGTTGACCATCGGCAGCCCGCAAGGAGAACTCAATTGGGCAAGATTAATGTTGCCATTATTGGTGTGGGCAACTGCGCCTCATCTTTGGTCCAGGGCATTCACAAGTATGTCGAAGTGCCCGATGACCAGCCCATACCGGGCGTGATGCACAACCGGATCGGCGACTACCGCATAGAGGACATCGAGGTTGTCGCTGCTTTCGACATTGACCGCAACAAGGTGGGGAAAGACCTGTCCCAGGCGATTTTCACCGAGCCCAACAACACCATCAAGTTCGCCGACGTGCCCCATCTGGGCGTGACGGTGGAACGCGGCATGACCCACGACGGCATCGGTCGCTACCTGTCCGACGTTGTGGTCAAGTCTCCCCACAGCACCGCCGACATTTCAGGCATCTTGAAGGAACGGGAAGTTGACGTAGTGATCAACTACCTGCCAGTGGGGAGCGAGATGGCTACCAAGTGGTACGTGGAGCAGATTCTCGATGCCCGCTGCGCGATGATCAACTGCATTCCCGTGTTCATTGCCCGCGAGGACTACTGGCGAGGCCGGTTTGAAGAGCGCGGCGTTCCCATCATTGGCGACGACATCAAGTCTCAGGTAGGCGCCACCATCGTCCACAGGGTTCTGACCCGTCTGATGGAGAATCGCGGGGCCGAAATCGACAATACCTATCAGTTGAACTTCGGCGGCAACACGGACTTCCTCAATATGCTGGAACGCGACCGCCTGGTGTCGAAAAAGATTTCCAAAACCGGATCAGTTACCAGCCAAATGGACGAAGAGCCTGAAGCGGACGCCATACACATCGGCCCCAGCGACCACGTGCCCTGGTTACAGGATCGTAAATGGTGTTACATCCACATCGACGGCAAGGTTTTTGGCGGCGCGCCCGTGAAGATGGAGGTCAAGCTGGAGGTTTGGGACAGCCCCAACTCGGCAGGGGTCGTGGTGGACGCCATACGGTGCGCGAAACTGGCTATGGACAATGGCCAGAGCGGGGCGGTTTTTGGCCCGTCCGCATACTTTATGAAGAGCCCGCCCATCCAGTTCACGGACGCCGAAGCCCACGAGATGGTTGAAGCCTTCATCGCTGATCCCAGTATAAATTCCGTTCAGGTAACGGCGCGGAGCTGACGCGCCGCACGCCGGGGGAGGCGGGCGTGGCAATGAAAATCGCCATGGTCTCGCCCTATGATTTTGCCTGGCCGGGCGGTGTCAACTCCCACGTGGTCCAGTTGTCCGCCGAGTTGCGCAGCCGGGGGCATGATATCTTCGTGATTGCGCCGCATTCGCCGTCCAAATCCCCGGCCGTTGTTGATCAGCACGACAGACAATTCATCCCCATGGGCCGGTCCGTGCCCCTCTCCGCCGGCGGTTCCACGGCCCGAGTCACCTTTGATTGGTGGTTGTATCCCAAAGTGCGGGCGTTGATGGGTCGGGAAGGCTTCGACATTGTGCATCTCCACGAACCGCTGGCTCCCCTGCTGCCGCTGATGGTCCTGCAACATTCCAGGTCGGTGAACGTCGGCACCTTTCACGCATATTCCGACCGCAGACACCTCTATCGCATGTGCCGGCGGGCGGTAGCCCGTTGGCAGAAGCGGCTCCACGGACGCATCGCAGTGTCTCCGGCCGCCCGAGCCTTCGTATCGCCACACTTTCCCGGGTACTCGTATCAGGTAATTCCCAACGGGATTGATTTCGAGCGTTTCGCCAGTGCTGAGCCCTTACGGGATCTGAAAGACGGGAAGATCAATATCCTGTTCGTTGGCCGCAAGGACGAGCGAAAAGGACTGCGCTACCTGCTGCAAGCCTTTTCGACCCTGCGGCGAACGCGAGACAACACGCGCCTGATCATCGTAGGCCCCGGCGAGCCGGACCGCGAGTGCGCGACCCTGTTGAGTGTCATCAACGCCGAATACCCCGATTCAGTGTCCGTCACCGGAGCAGTCTCGGACGAAGACCTGCCCAGATACTACGCCAGCGCAGACGTATTCTGTAGCCCGGCCACCGGCGGTGAGAGTTTTGGCGTCGTGCTGGTGGAGGCAATGGCCGCGGGCGTTCCTGTGGTCGCATCCGACATTGACGGGTACCGGGATGTTGTGTTCCACGAAGGAAACGGTCTGCTGGTGGGTCCGCGAGATCCGACTGCCATTGTCAACGCCGTGGCGCGCGTGCTGGACAACCCAGACCTGTCGGTCAGGCTCACGTCAGCCGGTAGGGACGCCGCTGCCCGATTCCGATGGGAGCAAGTGGCATCCCGAGTTGAGGATTACTACCAGCAATGTATTGAGGAGGCTGAACGAAGTGGCGCTGCCAGGTAGAGAGGAATTGCGCGGAGCCGTCCTGCGCTACGTCGAGATTCCCGGAGCACGCGCATTCAATGCTGTTGGCTTGACGCCCAACAGTATCACGCTGATCGGATTTTTGATCTGTGCGGCGGCGGCGGCTGTTGTTGCCCTTGGGTGGCCGCTATACGCTGGCGTCGTCTTCCTGCTGGGTGGCATCCTGGACCTCTTCGATGGCGCGCTGGCTCGACTCACCGGCAAGGCGTCGCCTTTCGGCGCACTCCTGGACTCAGTGTTTGACCGTCTTGGAGAAGCCTCACTGTTTGTGGGTTTGGGCATCTACTATTTGCTGGGCGATCTGCCATCCGGTCAACTCATACTGAGTATGCTTTCGGTGTTGTTAGGGTTGGTGTTCTCTCAGGGAGTGTCGTACCTGCGCGCCCGCGGCGAGGGCCTGGGCGCTTTTACCCGCTCGGGTATCATGACCCGCACCGAGCGGGTGATTATCCTGGGCGCCGGTCTCATCGTAGAGGGGTTGGCCCCGGTGCCGATCATGGTGTGGGTCTTATGGGTCATCGCGGGCGTGTCGTGCTTCACACTGTTCCAGCGCATGTTCACCATCCGGGGCATTTTGGAGCGGGAAGGAGAGTAATCCTCATGGTTGCCAAGCCGATTACCGAACTGCCTTCGTCGTTTCAGGAATCCATGTGGGTTGACGGCGATCCCGAGCCGTCTCCGCTGGTTCTTGACTTCCGTCCGATTCTGGAGCTCATGGCCCGCCTGGAATACTCCGAGCGGGAGATTGACCGTTGGATGATCGAGTTCAATCACGCCAACCATGAACTGGTGGGCAAACTGGAACTGGACGCGGATGGAGCGCTGCTGATAACGCCTATGCAGAGACAGAAAGGCTCATGGGAAGAATTGGAAACCGGCCGACTTCTGGGGAATTGGGCCGAGGAATATGGCGGCGAAGCGCACGGCGCGCGGCTGGGTATCCGTCTGCCCAACGGCCAGCGTTATGCACCCGATGCAGCTTGGATCTCGCCGGAGCAATTGGCTAACCGACCTGAACCATATCCTGCGCCCGAGGACTGGCTGCTACCATTCTGTCCGGCGTTTGTGGTGGAGATACGCTCGCGCAGTGACCGACTCGCTCCTTTGCAGCGCAAGCTGGCCGACTACATCGCCAACGGCGCGCTACTCGGCTGGCTGATTGACCCTCACCAGCGTCGGGTACATATCTACCGGACCGGCGTTGATCCGGAAGTTTTGGACGACCCTGAGACAGTGAACGGCGAAACGGTTTTGCCGGGGTTTGTGTTTGAGGTTCGACAGCGCATCTTTGACCGCGAGGATGTTTCCCGATAAAAGCGCGCGCCGTGATAATATGGCGCACGCGTTATCAGAGCCAGGAGGTTATCAGGATGGCATCACATTCCATGGGACTGTCGCTGCACGACGCGGCGAGGCAGATTGGGGTTCCGTTTACTGTGGAGAACGAACCGGAAGACAAGCAGGTTAAGGTCAATGGCCTAAATCTACACTTCCTGGAATGGGGAGACTCGGACAAACCGACCATCCTGATGCTTCACGGCATCCAGCAGCAGGCCCATAGCTGGGACTTTATCAGCCTGCCCCTCTCGGTGGATTATCGCATCATCGCGGTTGACCAGCGCGGCCATGGCGATAGCGACTGGTCTCCCGGCGGCGACTATTCCACCGATGCCTACGTTGGCGACGTGGAGAGCCTAGTAGGCGAACTCGGCCTCAAGGATTTTCACTTAATGGGCCATTCCATGGGCGGGCGCAACAGCCTGGCGTGGGCGTCCAAGCACCCCGGAATGCTCAAGTCTTTGACCATCGTGGACACCGGCCCGGAAACCCAGCGCCGAGGCTCCGATCGCATCCAACGCTTCCGCGAGCTACCCGACGAGCTGGACACCCTGGAAGAATTCGCACAGCGGGTCATGGAATATACCGGTCGCTCCCGTGAGCAAACGCTGGGCGCTTTGAAGTACAGCATCCGTCAGCGCAACGACGGCAAATGGACCTGGAAATATGACAAGGTCATACGCACCCAGGGCTTCCGCGCGCCGGCCTGGACGTCGGAGCAACTTTGGGAAGGTTGGCGCCAGATTGATTGCCCGGCGCTGGTGGTTCGCGGAGCTCTCAGCGACATCTTTGCCGATGAGACCATGCAGCGAATGGCTGCCGAACACTACGACTGCACTACGGTAACCGTCTCCAACGCCGGCCATCTGGTGCAGGGCGACAACCCGCCGGAGTTCCTGGCGGCGGTGAAGGGGCTACTGGGCCGGTTCGAATAGCCCGTGTCAGAACCCCAGTAGTCTCGGCAATAGCTCGCCAAGCCCGTAACCTAATGCCGCCGAAACGGCGCCGATCCCAAAGATTTCCAATCCCTGGAGGATCGGCGACTTCTGTACCAGCCGGCCTTTGACCAAGCCCAGAATGAAGAGGCCGCCCAGCGAAAGCCCTATAGACCACCCTATGGTTGTCCAGCCCACGCTGAGGAAAAGGAAAGGGATGATCGGTATGATAGCCGCTGATCCGAAGGAAACGCACATCACGGCGGCGTCTTTCAGCGGGTTGCCGCCCAGGTCGGGGCTGATGCCGAGTTTCTTCTCCAGCAGGGTGCTGAGCCATAGCGATTCGTTGTCGGCGATCTGGTTGGCCAGCCGCACCGCTTCATCGTAGGTGTTGCCCTCCCGTTGGAACAGGATGACCAGTTCGGCAAGCTGTTCCTCAGGTTTCTCTTCCAACTCCCGGATTTGCCGGGCGATGGCGTCCTCCCGCACGTCCTCCTCAGCCCTGGATCCCAGGTACGCGCCGGCGGCCATGCTGATCATGCCGGCAGCGGCAGCAGCGAGACCCGCGACGAGAACGGTTCCGGTCGTTCCCACCGCGATAGCGACGGAGGTGGTCAGTGCAACGGTGCTGATGATGCCGTCCTGAGCGCCGAACACCACTTCGCGGAGGCGTCCCAAGTTGGCCACGCGAAAAGGCTCTTTATCCAACGCCAGCGCGGCATCGATGTAGTTCTCCAAGTCCAGGGGCAGCGTCGGCTGTTCGCCTCCTGTCGGGATTGGGCCCGTATCAGCTGGAGGATACAGCGCAGGGCTATCATCCAGAAGGGCAACGGCTTCGCCGTCGCTTTGGATGTGCAGTCGAGAAAGGGCGTCGGAAAAGGCTATCTGGTGTTCCTTTTCCTGTTCCATGGCGTCGGCGAACGCTGCCACCGCTTCGGCGCGGCCATCAGCCATAGCGTCGTTAATCATGCGGGGATAAGTGCGGGTGTATTCCCGGGTCTCGCCCTCAATAACCTTGCCCAGGTTGGCGGCGGTGCTGTCCACGGCGCCGGCGAGCCTCAGGTAGCTGAGGCCGTGGAGCGTTTCGGCTCTGGCTATTTCTTCAAATACTTCAGCGACTTCCGGATGTCCCTCTTCCCGCGCTTTCTGCGCGTATGCGGTGTAGGTAAGGTGGGCGATGGCCTCGGCTACGATGGCTTGCCACAGGTTCCGGTCGGTGGCGGTCATATCGACCGTTGCGCTTCTTGAATAGGACATGATACTCAGAGCAGATCAGAGCCGAGGCGATGCGTGGTGAACGAGCACCAGCCATCCGTCGCCGTTGCGGACGAATATGTTGGTGGCGAGTACACCGAATCCCTGCGCCTGCCCCTCCACCACGCTGGTGATGCTTTCTACACAGGTAACGAACCCACAGTTGCCCTCAATGGCAATGTTGACATAATGGATATTGAAGTGCATCAACGCCGCGCCGTTGAAAATGCCCTGCCACGAGCGCCGGATATCGGGCCAGCCGACTATCGGCTGCCAGCCCGGATGCACGCACAGCGCCCGTTCGGACTGCTCCCAAACGGCATCCATCTGCTCCAGATCCAGCGACCCGAAGGCATCGTAAAACCGCTGGTTGGCATCGCGCAGCGACAGGGTGTTTGCGTTCTCGGAGAGCATGGCGGTGTTATCCTGTGGTGAAAATCACCCTCACCCCAGCCCTCTCCCATGAAGGGAGAGGGAATTTCAGGCAAGGAGTTTTCCGGCGAAGTCGTCCAGCTGCCGGAGAGCGTCGTCGCGCGGCGCGCTGTCGGCGAACACCATGGCGCGCGTGGCTCCGGCGTCTTCGTATGCCTTCAGGATTTCGGGGTCTGCCGGCTGCCCGAACACCGATACCTCTATCGAGTCCGGGTCGCGGCCAGCCTCCTGCGCCAGCCGGACTATCTCCTCACGGGTTTCGTTCAGCTGTTCCGGCGTGATGCGATTGGGCATCCAGCCGTCGCCCCAGCTCACCACGCGGCGGGCCACGTTGGGAGCATTCCCACCGATGAGCACTGGCGGATGCGGCTTCTGGACAGGTTTGGGCGACGAGTAGATCGGCGGAAAATCTATGTGTCTGCCGTGGAACTCGCCGGTCTCCTTCGTCCACAGTTCCTTCATAGCCAGTATTGATTCGCGGGTGTACCCGATGCGTTGCCCGAACTCGATGCCGAACAACTCGGTCTCTTCCCGCAACCAGCCGGTGCCGATGCCGAAGAGGAAACGCCCGCCGCTGAAATAGTCCAGGGTGGCGATTTCTTTAGCCAACAGTATAGGGTTGCGCTCCGGCACCAGACAGATTCCGGTGCCCAGCTTCAGAGTCGAAGTGACTGCGGAGGCCCGGCCCAACGCGACAAACGGATCAACGCACTCGTAATACATCTGCGGTATCACACCGTCGGGCGACCCCGGCCAGGGCGTCTTGGGACCGGCGGGTATGGCCGGGTGCTCGGGAACCCAGAGGGATTCAAAGCCGTGACCTTCGCAAGCCTGCGCCAGCTCGGCGACATCTATCGAAGACGGGGTTACGAACATTGCGATACCGATGTTCATTACGGTGGACCTCTTACGTTTCAAGGACTATCGAGAGAATTGCAACCCCATTATAGCGTAGGGGCGAATGATTATTCGCCCCTACCATCATTATCGTGTGCTTGGTCCCTATGCGTGTGGTGAGAAGCTTGCCGGCACCAGCACCTTGGTTGACTGGTTGACCAGGAATTCCCGGGTTGGCGGTGGCCAGTGCGGCGTCGCCGACGCCTCGGCGCGGATCTTGTCCCGCTCGGCCAGGTCCTGGTAGGGCCAGATGTGTACCCACTTGTTCAGCCCGCCGATGTCGCTGTACATCCCGGCGGCCAGCGGCGAGAACTTTTCACGGTGTTCAATAGCCGCGCCCCAGATGTCCAGCACCTTGGGCATGGCGCCGTTCTGGTACTCGTAAATCCGCATTTCATACACGTTGCCCTGCTTCTGTCCGCCGCCCATGGGTCGCATGAACGGGGCCGGATAGAAGATTTCGGACTCCATGTGCAGGATGGTGCCCTGGCTGTCCGGCGGCCAGTTCGGGTCCTTGCCGGCTTCGGCGCGTACTTCATTCCGCTGGTCCAGGCTTTCGTAGGGCCAGATGTGGATTACCTGGTTCAGCGGGCCAATTTCGGTGTGGAAAAAGGCGGCGAGCTTCGAGTATTTTTCCCGGTGCGGCAGAGCCTTTTCAAAGGCCTCCTCGAAAATGGGCACACCGCCGGGCTTGAGGTCGTAAGTCCGGACTTCGTAAATCATCTACCCGTACCTCCTGGGCTTTCGTAGTGTCAGTGGCCGCAACGCCCAACCCAGACGCCGGCCCAACGCCGGCAGTCTAACAAATGCCCGGATGAGCGGCAACCGAAGAGTTACGGCGCCAACATTGCGAACGGATATACTAGGGATGTTCCGCAATCCCCAGAACCCCAAGATCGCCGTCAGCAGCGCCCATGCTGCCCAGTGCGGCACGTTGAAATGGAACCGCGCCAGCCAACCAACTCTTTCAGACCACATGCTACAGGCAAGGGCTGCTAGAACGGGCAACGCCAGCACGGTCAGCGGGTTGTAGCCCAGCGCGGATCGGACGTCGCGTTCCAACAGGGATGCCAGTGCCCTCAGAGTGCCGCAGCCGGGACAGTAGCATCCCGTTGCAAACAGGAACGGGCACGTCGGATAATTTCCGGGGATTCTCGGGTCCACGATGCGCAGGAACCCCAAGCCCGCAACGGCTGCGCCTGCCAACAACGCTGCCGACACCCACGGAGATCGCAGCCAATGTGGACGCTCCAGGGTGACGTGCATCGGCGGTCTCTACGTCGGCGCGTCAACCCGAACGGTCACAATGCCAGGAAAGGAAGCAGCGAAGCGCCCAGGATCAGCACGAACACCAAGAAGTAAATCAGCCATATTGCCAGGCTCACCCCAACCGAAACCCAGATCAGTATCATCGAGGTTTTGCTGCTGAATCGGCGCCGGCATAGTCCCCGGAGCTTTCGCGCGACATTCCGATCGCGGCGAAGACAATGGCAGCGATGCCGATAGGAAGGCAACAGAACAACGTCGCCAGTATCTTGAACACCGATCTCAGGACATGGTTGGGCCTGTCCATCATTTTCCCGCCAGCATGGATTCGTGTCTGGCAATATACGACGCTACTTGTTCATGGTCAAGGCGAGCGGTCCAAGGCGCCACCCCAGTGTTACAATCCGTTTGTTCACTCTCAACCGAACTGCACTTTGACAGGAGGTTTCAGGCCATGGGCGCGACTGAAAAAGTAGCCAAATGGATTGTGGAGACGACATACGAAGATATTCCCCCCGATGCTATTCGCGTCGCCAATGAGTCTTGTTTCGACCTGGTGGGCGTGATTCTCGCCGGCTCCACCCAAAAGTTGGGCGACATCATCCGCGGCTATGCCGGCGAACTGGGCGGGACCGAGGAGGCGACTATTCTGGCCACCGGAGAACGTACCTCGGCGCTCAACGCCGCTCTGGTGAACGGCACGATGGGCCACGCGCTCGACTACGACGACTTCGGCGGCTTCGGGCATCCTACAGTCGCGATTTTCCCGGCCCTCCTGGCTCTCGGCGAAAGCATCGGGGCCACCGGGCGCGACCTCATGGAGGCTTACGTTGTGGGCTGCGAGGTCGGTCTGGCCGTGGACTACGCTACCCACTACCACGGTCAGCAGATGCACCGCGGATTTCACAGCACGGCCATCCTTGGAAGGTTGGCTGCCGCGGCTGCGTGCGCCAAGCTTTTGAAGCTGGACGAAGGGCAGACAACGATGGCTCTGGGCATGGCGGGTTCCATGGCCGGCGGCGTGATCCACAATTTCGGCACCATGACCAAGCCCCTGCATGCAGGCATGACCTGCCGCGACGGCGTGATGGCGGCCCAGCTCGCGCAACGGGGATTTACGGCCGGCGATCAGATCCTTGAGCACCCGGTCGGGTTTACCGCCACCGTTATCGGGGACGAACACACGGACCTGGAGGAAGCGGCCGATAAATTGGGCAAGCCCTTCCACGTGCAGGATGCGCTGATGATCAAGAAGTACCCCTCCTGCGGCGGCAACCACGCCATGCTGGACAGCGTGTTGGGCCTGATGCGTGAGCACGAATTTGGGTACGAGGAAGTGGCCAACGCCGAGATTGTGCAGTCCTACGCTTCGACGGTGATGCTTTACGAGGAGCCCGAAAGCGACCTCAAGGGCAAGTTCAGCGCGAAGTACAACATGGCGGCGGCCCTGGTTGACGGCCGGATAGGCATCGACACGTTCACCGACGAGAAGATTGTTGACACGGAGGTGACGGACATGATGGAACGGGTGAACATCCGCGTCCAATCCAAGTTTGAGCAGGGTGGCGGCACGGTATCCAAGGGCGTACCGATCCGGGTAACCCTGAAGGACGGCCGGGTCATTGAGCACGAAACGGCGCGCGGATCTATCCTGGGCAGTCAGGCCAACCCCTGGGGCATGGACAACATCGCCGGCAAGTTCCGGGAAAACGTTGGGCTGGTGCTGTCGGAGAATCGCGTTGAGGACGCGGTCCGGCAGTGGCAGGATGTGACGCAGGTTGGCAACGTGGGCGCCGCCATCCGGGATACCTTGGTTCGCTGAACCAGCACCAGATACAGCCAAGCATAAAGGGGAGGCCGACCAGCCTCCCCTCTTTGGTGCTGCGGTCTCGTAGGAATTGGTCTAGTCGTCGTCCATTGGCTCGGGCATCAGCACGAACTCGGGGTAGGACTCCATACCCAGCTCGGCAGTATCTTGCCCCAACCGCTCCGTCACCTCGGACACCCTGACGCCGATGGTCTTTTCGATGGCGAACCAGACCGCCCAGGACAGGCCGAACACGAATGCGCCGATTGAGAGTATGCCGATCAACTGCGTAACGAAGTTACCGCCGGCCGCGATGCACACGGCAATCGTGCCCCAGATGCCGGCGAACAGGTGAACCGGCACCGCGCCCACTACGTCGTCAACCTTGACGATCTCCAGGAACTTGATCCCGCCGGTACAGATCGCGCCGCCCACTATGCCGATGAGCACCGACCAGGCGTGCGGAACTATGTCCGGCCCGGCTGTGATCGATACCAAGCCGGCCAAACCTCCGTTCAGGCCAACCAAGAGGTCGATCCGTCCGAACACCAGCCTGGACAGAGACAGCGCGGTGATCACCCCGGCCGCCGCCGCCAGGTTAGTATTGACCAGAACGTTGCTCATAGCCACTGCGTCAAAGGCTGAACCCAACGCCAGTTGAGAACCGCCATTGAATCCGAACCAGCCGAACCAGAGGACGAACACGCCCAGAGTTACCAGCACCACGTTGGAAGGTGGTGTGGCTCTTGCCGAGCCGTCTCGCCGGAACTTGCCCAGCCGGGGCCCGACCACCAGCGCGCCGGCCAGCGCAGCCCAACCTCCGGTGCTATGCACGATGGTGGAGCCCGCGAAGTCCTGGAAACCCATACCGTACAGCCAGCCGCCACCCCACGTCCAAGAACCGATGATAGGGTAGATCAGCGCAGTCAGCAGCAGAGTGAACAGGAAGAAGCTCCACATCTTGACCCGCTCGGCCAGCGCCCCGGAGATTATGGACGCCGTGGTGGCAACGAACACCATCTGGAAGAACCAGTCCGACATCACCGAGTATCCGTTGTCGACCACCGCGGCCAGCGCGGATTCGTCCCCGCTGAGCAGGGCCATCTCGTCCCCGGACGGCCCATACAGCGGCCACACCACCGTCCCGATCACCTGCTGGACGTTGTTGTACATCAGGTTGTAACCGATGAAATAGAAGGCCAGCCCGGCGATGGAGTAAAGGCCGATGTTCTTCAAGCAGATCATCGAGGCGTTTTTTGTCCTTACGGAGCCGGCTTCCAGCATGGTGAACCCTGCGCACATCCACATCACCAGCGCGCCCCAGATGAGAAAGGCGAAGGTGTTGAGCACGAACTGGGTTTCGGTATCGACGCCGGCGGCATGAGCCGCGCGCGGCCAGGCTACAAGCGCGATGGCCGGAAGCGCGAATGCGGTGGCAATGGCAACAGTGCGAAGTCGATGGGAAGGAAGATTCATTGAGAAGCGCATCGTCAATCTCACCGTAAATGGATTTGAGAAGCCTAATCTGATTCCTGCTCCAATCCGGCTACGGTTCCAATCTGATCGCGTCGCCCACCTTGATTTCGCCGCCTTGCAGAACCACTGTCAGGATGCCGCGCTTGCCGAAGATCTCCTCGCGCAGCCCGGGTATCAGAGCGTCCATCTTCTGGCACGGCTCGCAATCCCCAGTCACTTCCAGGGTAACGTGGTTTTCGTCGTCACCGATGAAAAAGACGTGGCCCTGACGCGCTTGCGACAAGTCCAAACCGGTCACGGTGAGATTCTCTTTGATTTGTCCCGGCTCGAGCCCGTAGTGGTCAAGGGTTTCCTTGTCCATCACCAGGACTTGCCGAAGGTTCCGGGGGTTGCGGCTCCGGTCGCCTTCCAGTCCCTCGGCGGAAATGGCCCGCGCCGCTTCGACCGGATCTGAGGGGGTTCCTTTAACACGGGCGATATGGAGATTGACGATAGTTCCCGATTGCATGATGCGACTCCAGCGGGTTGGCGGTGTATGGATGTGAACGTTCCGGTAGGATAGGCCGATTTTAGGATATGACCACTTACTTGGCAAACCGCCTCCGGTAGCCAGCGCTGGCAGCGGTAGCCGGCTCGAATTGCGCCGGGTAGAATGGGCGCAACTTTCACCCCGGCGATTGAGGCCGGGGTCGGCGAGGTTAGGCCGATGGCATACGAATTTATCAAGACCGACGTGGTTGACGGCGTGCTGGTTATGACGATGCACGATCCGCCAACGCGCAACGCGCTGGGGCCGGACATGGCTGCGGAGATGTTCGAGCGGCTGGACGAGTTTGAAAACAACCCGGAGGAACGGGTGCTGGTCCTGACGGGCACCGAGCCGTCCTTCTGCTCCGGCGCAAACGTGCGCGGGTTTCGGCGCAGGATCGATGAGAGGGAAGCGGAAACGGAACCTGAACCGCTGACCTGGGGAAAAATGGAATACATGAAGGGCCGACAGAGCCGCGTTGAAAGCGGCCCCAGGGTAAATTTCGTTCCCCTCCGGATTCACGACTTGCAAAAGCCGTCTATCGCGGTGGTCAACGGTCCGGCCGCCGGGGTTGGCTGCGGACTCGCCCTGTCCTGCGACATCCGGATCGTGGGGGAAACCGGCCGGCTCTCGGAGCGGTTCGTGCTTAATGGCCTCATCCCCGGCGACGGTAGCTGCTGGCAGTTGCCCAAGCTGATCGGCACCAGCAACACGTTGCTGTTGCAGTACACCGGGGATTGGATGGGTGGTGAGGACGCAGTGCGGATGGGCCTCGCCAGCAAATGCTTCCCAGACGACCAACTCATGGAAGGCGCGATGGAACTGGCGACGCGAATCGGCAAAGGTCCCACGGTGGCCCATTCGCTTACCAAGTACCTGGTGCAGGAGAGCATGGACCTCTCTTTCCGGGAAGCCCTGGAGCTGGCGTCGGCGGCGCAGGAGCACGTCAGGAAAACCGAGGATCACAAGATCGCTGTCCAGTGGTTCCTGGACAAGAATCGGGGCATGCCCCCGTTCGTTGGCCGCTGAAATCGCTATAACGCCAATTGGCCGGTCTGAAATGCTTGACGGAAAGCGTGATTGGCCCTATACTCCATTTCCGCCAACTGAACGGAAGTCGCCTTCTACGGATGCGGCAGCGCCACCGGCGAACGAGTCGGGCAGGCCACGAACGGTTAGAGCACGTTAAAAACTGAATAGGAAGTTTGAACTGCATAAAAGAACCGAGTCTAGAGAATTTGAAGTTCCTAGCGTGGGTCAAATTATGAAGGGCTTACGGTGGATGCCTTGGGACCAAGGGCCGAAGAAGGACGCGGTAAGGCTGCGATAAGCCTCGATGAGCCGTCTAACAGGCGTAGTCGGGGGTCTCCGAATTGGGTAACCTGTTCCGGCGTTGAGTCGGTCCACCCGCCTCTGGCGGGAGGTAAGTGGGGGAACTGAAACATCTAAGTACCCCGAGGAAAAGAAATCAACCGAGATTCCCTCAGTAGTGGCGAACGAACGGGGAAGAGCCTAAACCGCAACGACCTAACGGCATGAGGGCCTATGTCGTTGCGGGGTTACAGGACGTTTCTGGAGCCGCCTCATCAGGTTCCAAGGAGTTACAAACTTCATTTCTAGCCGAAGGACCCTGGGAAGGGCCGCCGCAGACGGTGACAGCCCGGTAGGCGAAAGGAATGAAGCTCCTGAAGCAGATCCTAAGTACCATGGGGCACGTGAAACCTTGTGGGAAGTCGGGGGGACCACCCTCCAAGGCTAAATACCCTTGGTCACCGATAGCGCACCAGTACCGTGAGGGAAAGGTGAAAAGAACCCCTGGCGGGGAGTGAAATAGACCTGAAACCGTAAGCCTACAGAAGGTCGGAGTCCGTATTTACGGATGACGGCGTGCCTATTGAAGAATGATCCGGGGACTTACTGTATGGAGCAAGGTTAAGGAACTGGAGTTCCGGAGCCGTAGCGAAAGCGAGTCTGAATAGGGCGTTGAGTTCCATGTAGTAGACTCGAAACCGGGTGAGCTACCCATGGCCAGATTGAAGGTTCGTTAACGCGGACTGAAGGATCGAACTCGTGGCTAGTACAAAAGCTTGGGATGAGCTGTGGGTAGAGGTGAAATGCCAATCGAACCCGGAAATAGCTGGTTCTCCCCGAAATGCATTTAGGTGCAGCCTCGGGAACTAGGAGGACGGAGGTAGGGCACTGAATGGGCTAGGGGGCGTGAGCTTACCAAACTCAATCAAACCACCAATGCCGTTCTACCGATACCCGGGAGTGAGACAGTCACAGATAAGTGCGATTGTCAAGAGGGAAACAGCCCAGACCACCGGCTAAGGCCCCCAAGAGCAGACTAAGTGGGAAACGAGGTGGGGTTCCCAAAACAGCCAGGAGGTTGGCTTAGAAGCAGCCACCCTTTAAAGAGTGCGTAATAGCTCACTGGTCGAGGGATCCTGCGCGGAAAATGTAACGGGGCTTAAGTCTGCCGCCGAAGCCGTGGATGTACAGGTACAGGCCGGAACCGACCGGTGCCTCGCTTGAGCGGCCCTTCGGGGTCAGCTCGTTGCGAAGCGACGGAAAGGGAAAGTCTGGGTTACGCCTGGGCATGGTAGGGGAGCGTTCCTCGTGCGGAGAAGGTGAGTCGTGAGGCTCGCTGGAGCGCGGGGAAGTGAGAATCCCGGAATGAGTAGCGTAAATCAGGGTGAGAATCCCTGACACCGAAAGCCCAAGGTTTCCTACGCAACGTTGTTCGGCGTAGGGTTAGTCGGTCCTAAGCCGTAGGCAAGCGCCGAAGGCGATGGACAGCAGGTTAATATTCCTGCACCGCCGTTGTTTCGCTTTAAAACCAAGGAGGGGTGCGGGAGGCTAGGCGGGGCGTGCCCATTGGACATGGTGCGTCCTTGCTTGTAGGCGTTCCGGGGCAGGCAAATCCACCCCGGTGTTAAGCTGAGGAGTGAGGGAATCCCGACCTACGGGAACGGAGACCTCGTTGAGGCCATACCGACAAGAAAAGCTTCGTGGTTATGGAGCTGCGGCGACCGTACCGCAAACCGCCACTGGTGGGCTGGGATAAAAGTCCCTAGGTGTTCGAGCTAACCTCCGCTAAGGAACTAGACAAAAGGGCCCCGTAACTTCGGGAGAAGGGGCCCCCTGGATGGTGAAACCGCTAGCCGGTGGAGCTGTCTGGGGGCGCAGAGAAGAAGGCCGGGCGACTGTTTAACAAAAACACAGGTCTGTGCTAAGGGGAAACCCTACGTATACAGGCTGACGCCTGCCCAGTGCCGGAAGGTTAAGGGGAGTGGTGCAAGCTACGAACTGAAGCCCCGGTGAACGGCGGCCGTAACTCTAACGGTCCTAAGGTAGCGAAGTCCCTTGTCGGGTAAGTTCCGACCCGCATGAATGGTTGAACGACTTGGCCATTGTCTCGGCGGAGGGCTCGGTGAAATTGCGGTGCCCGTGAAGACGCGGGCGACCCGCGGCAGGACAAAAAGACCCCGTGGAGCTTTACTGTAGCCTGGCATTGGGCTGGGAGCTGTCATGTGTAGGATAGGTGGGAGACTTAGAAGCGCCTACGCCAGTAGGTGTGGAGTCGTCGTTGAAATACCACCCTTGGCTGTTTTTGGTTCTAACCTCAGCAAAACTGGGGAACAGTGCTTGGTGGGCAGTTTAACTGGGGCGGTTGCCTCCTAAAAAGTAACGGAGGCGCCCAAAGGTCCTCTCAGGACGGATGGAAATCGTCCACAGAACGCATTGGCATAAGAGGGCTTGACTGCGAGACCTACAAGTCGAGCAGGGACGAAAGTCGGGCAAAGTGATCCTACGGCACCGTGTGGAAGGGCCGTGGCTTATCGGATAAAAGCTACCCCGGGGATAACAGGCTTATCTCGCCCAAGAGTTCACATCGACGGCGAGGTTTGGCACCTCGATGTCGGCTCGTCCCATCCTGGGGCTGAAGGCGGTCCCAAGGGTCCGGCTGTTCGCCGGTTAAAGGGGTACGTGAGTTGGGTTCAGAACGTCGTGAGACAGTTCGGTCTCTATCCGCCGTGGGCGCAGGAGGCTTGAGGGAACCTTTCCCTAGTACGAGAGGACCGGGAAGGACAAACCTATGGTGTTCCAGTTGTTCCGCCAGGAGCAGCGCTGGGTAGCCATGTTTGGCAGCGATAAGCGCTGAAGGCATCTAAGCGCGAAGCATCCCCCAAGATAAGGCCTCCCTCCCCGATTCAGTTCGGGGGTAAGACTGCAGCGAGACTAGCTGCTTGATAGGCCGGATGTGTAAGGCTGGCAACAGCTTCAGCAAACCGGTACTAACCAGTCGAGAGATTTGACCCACGCCAGGAGCTTCTAATTCTTCTGGCTCGGTTCTCGACAAAACGGTTCAAACTTCCTATTTCAGTTTCTTCCTACGGACGATGCGGGGTGGAGCAGTGGTCCGCCAGAAGCGGATCGGGTTCGTAACCCTCAACAACAATGCGGGGTGGAGCAGTGGCAGCTCGTCGGGCTCATAACCCGAAGGTCGTTGGTTCGAGTCCAACCCCCGCTACCAAAAGATAAAAGTCGGCCCCGGCATATGCCGGGGCTTTTGTGTCCGCTGGGCGGTGGGGCAAGAACTAGTTAGCTGCGGTCGAAGATCCAGCGCGCAACGTCAAAAGTGAATCTGGGCAGTATGTTTTCGCCTGATAGCGTGGGCGGGCCTTCCAGCAGTTCCGGCTCAGTCCGACCTACGCGGTAGATATAAACGCGGCGGTTGGGTGGGTCAATGAGCCAGCCCAGCAGCGCATGGTTTCGCATATAGATTTGCATCTTGGCGTGGAGTGGGGCCAAGTTGTCGTAGGTGGAGCGGATTTCAACGACGAAATCGGGACAGAATGGGTGCGAATCGCCAGCCAAATGCGGGTGGAAGTCCCATTTTTCTTGCGTTGTCCATGAAGCATCAGGCGAGAGGGTGCCGCCGGTTGCCGGCATTTGAAAAGCGGCGCTGGAACCTCTAGCCACTCCGCCAAACTCCCGCGCCCACAACCCCAGCTCGATGCCCAAGTCGTGCTCGTGGCCATCGCCGGGGTGATGAACGGGCGGCATAATGATGATTTCTCCTTGTGGACTGAGCTCAAACCGCCAAGCGCTTTGACTGTTCTGGTTGCAAAACTCGATGAACAGTTTTTCCAGTTCGCAACCGGTTGCAGTAACGCCCAAGCTCTGCGGGTGGATTACCAAGGCGCTGTCCGGGGCGATACTGCTTTCCGCGGCGGTGGTCATGATTCGTACTCCTCTCCCGTGGCCCTTAGATAACGCCTCGCTCCGCCAGTTCGTGGAGCGTGTCGGGGCTGATTCCGAGCAGGTCGCCATAGACCAGGTGGTTGTCGTGGCCTACGGGGACTGAGCCGCGCCAGATCTTGCCCGGTGTCCCGGAGAGCTTGGGCACTATGCCCACTCCCTTTACCGTTTTTCCCAGTTGTTGGTCTTCCCATTCCAGGTGCACTTCCCGGGCGCGATAATGGGGATTCTCAGCCATCTCCCGCGCGTTCATGATCCGGCTGCAGCCCACCTGGGCTTCGTTGAATATCCTCACCACCTCGTCCACCGTTCGGTCTTCTACCCAGCCGCGCAGGACGGCGTCGAACTCAATGCCTTCGGGCGAGTTTACCTCCCGACGGGCCTTGACCCACTTCTCGTCATCCGGGTCCAAATCCAGCACGCGGCAGACCCTGGCGTACACAGCTGGACCGACGGCGGCGATGACAACCCAGCCATCGCTGGCCTGAAAGGTGTCCCAAGGCTGAGCGTTGCCGGCCTTATTGCCGGCCCTCTCGCGTACCATACCCAACTCGTTGTAGGCGACCATAGTCCCGGACAAGATGCGATGGACCGCCTCGAACTGAGCCAAGTCGATGACCTGGCCTTCTCCGGTGCGTTGCGCGTGAATGTACGCCGCCAGGGACGACCACATACAGAACAGACCGGTGATGTAGTCCGCGGTCCAGGGCACCGCACGAGTCGGCGGGTCGGGTTCGGGATTGCCCATGAGATTCATCATGCCGCCGAACGCCTGGGCGGTGAAATCGTAAGACGCCCGGCCCACGTATTCCGGGTCGCCATCCTGCCCGTATCCGGATATATGGCAGATCACTATGCTCGGGTTGGCCGCCAAGACGGTGGCGTCGTCCAGTCCCCACTTGTCGTAGGTGCGGGCTTTGGAACTCTCCATCCAAATATCAGCCCGCTCCACCAACTTGAGGAAGATATCCCGCCCCTCGGCTGTGCTGAAGTCCAGGGTGGTGTGGTACATGTTCCGGTGATCCTGGAGCCAGGAACTGGCTACCAGATCCCCGCTGGGAGCTTGGATGGGGAACTCGGCCACCCGCCAGTCCTCGCCCTTGCCGGGGCGCTCGATATGGATCACCTCGGCGCCCATTTCGGCCGCCATCACGGCAGCAAAGGGCTCGGCCACGATGGTGCCGGTGGACAGTATGCGAACCCCCTGCAAGGGGCCGAACTGTTCGGCCAATAAAGTAGGTTCGGACGGATCCATCTACGCCCTCATTTCCTGAAACTACGTCCGGTCGAAAATCCAGCGAGCAACGTCAAAGGTGAAACCGGGGAGAACGTCCTCTCCGGATAGGATCAGCGGATTTTCCAACGGTTCGGCTTCCGTTTGCCCGTAGCGGTAGATATAAACTCGCCTGTTGATCGGGTCGATCAACCAGCCCAGCAGGGCGCCATTTTGCATATAGAGGCGCATTTTGGCGTGTAGAGGCGCCAGGTTGTCGGTGCCCGAACGGATTTCAATGACGAAATCCGGGCAAATAGGAATCGGATCCCCAGGAACAGGGGGATGCTCGGATAACCGTTCGGGCGAAACCCACGCGGCATCAGGCACCAGAACACCCCCCGTGATGGGCATCCGGTAAAAGGCGTTGGAACCCGTCGCCATTCCTCCAAAGCCGCGCCTCCAGATATTCAATTCAGTGGCAGTCTCGTTTTCATGTAGCCCGCCGGGATGGTTTATGGGCGGCAAGACGACTATCTCCCCTTCCGGCGTGAGCTCATACTGCCAAACGCTCTGACTGTTCCGGTCGCAAAACTTGGCGAACAGCCTGTCCAGTTCCGGCCCGGTTGCCAAGACACCCAGATCGCGCAGGTTTATGACCAGCGCGTCGTCCGGGACGATGCGAGCTTTCGGAGCAGTCGTCATGGCGAACTCCTTGGCGAAACCCTGACGGACCTAATCCGCCGCCGCGGTCGCCGCCGCTTCCAAGCGATGCACTACCTGGTAGGTGTGAAACTCACCGGGGCCGAGCAGGAAGTCGGGCGGGCCGCCGGCATGGGCCGAACGGAAGGCGTCGCTGCGAGTCCAGGTGTTGTGGTGTTCCTCGGCTTCCCAATGGGTTACTACGAGGAATTCTTCGTGATCGGGGGTTTTGTTCATCTTCCAAAGCTCGAAGCTGATGAAGCCGGGGTGGTCCTGAACGGCGCCACGCGCTTTGAACATCTGCTCCAAGGTGTCCCCGTAGCCAGTCTTAACTTTGATGCGGTTGGTGGCGATGAACATAATTCCTCCTTCGACAAGCATTGCGTGCGGCACTAGTGGGACGGTGTTAAATCTTCCAGTTGAGGCAGGGTTTCTTTGGCCAGCAATTCCAGAGAGCGCAGTCCCTTGGCTCGGTCGTTGCCCCAATCGTGGCACAGTATCAGCAGTGTGCCGAATCCGCCCGTGTCCTGGTAGAGTTGCCGAATTTTCTCAGCGCAGGCGTCAGGGTCGCCCACGATCCAGAAATTCTCCAGCATGTACTCCGGTGTCAGGGCAGAGTCCGGCACGTCCGGCGTTGTCCTGATGCCATCCAATCCCCGCAGACCCTGGCCCAGCAGAGGGAGAAAATAGTTGGTGAATGTGTGGGCCGGCGGGCCGTCCATGACGTCGCTAATCGCTTGCTCAGTGTTGTCCGCGACATATATCTCGCGGGCGATCCGCCATTGAGAACGCGAAACCGCGCGTCCGGCGGCGCTAGCTCCTTTGGCGTAGGCTTCCCAGTGCATCGGCAGGTTTGAGGAATGCAGGAAAAAGGTGCTCATCGGCCACCAACCCAATTCCCCTGCAACCTCCAACGTCTGCGACGATGGGCTGCTGCCGGCTACCGCGATGGGCGGATGCGGCTGTTGGTATGGCCGCATATGAAACGACAGGCCCATTTCCGGGCGAGGAGACGGCAACTTGACGTCGTAATGCTCTCCGCGGTGGTGGAACTTTCCAGGTTCCTCGGCAGTCCACATATTGACGATCAATTCAGCGGCTTCGCGCATCAGGTTGCGTTGCTGCCCTGATTGACGGTCCAGTTGGAACATTTCCGAATCGGTAGGTACGCCTCCCGAGCCGATTCCGAAGAAGAAGCGGCCCCGCGCCAAGTGGTCCAGCATGGCAATCCGGTGTGCGATCATGATCGGATCGTGAAACGCCAGTAGAGACACTCCGGTTCCCATCACGAGATTTTTCGTGACTCCCAACGCCCTGGCTATGAACAGGTCCGGCGCGGGCATGTTCTCCCATTCGGTGGTGAAGTGCTCACCGATCCAGGCCTCGGAGTAACCGAGTTCGTCGGCAAGCGCCATCAACTCCAGGTCTTCGTCGTAGGTATCAGCGTGCAATCGACCCGGCGGATGCAACGGCATATTGAACAACCCGAGTTTCATGGTTCTACTCCGGGTTACAACGACAGGGCAACTTTGCCCAGTAATTGGATAGTCTGCTCCATATCGGCGGCGGGGTCGTCGCCAGCGGTAACGGGAGTAACCAGCAACTCGCTGATACCCATGTCGAGCATGGCGACCATGCGCTCGCCGACGCTGTCGGCGTCGCCGGTCAGCACCGTGGCCTCGATCATGCCATCGCTCCACGTTTCTTCGGCAGCTTCCGGGTGTCCGGCGGCGGCCCACATCTGCTGATAGAACGGCAGGCGGGGGTAATTGGATAGCTGTTGTTGAACCGCCAGCCGCGTGGCGTCGGTATCCGTGCTGATGCAAACGGGGGCGTGGGCGATTAGCGGGGGTGTGTCGCGTCCCGCCTGGTCGGAACCCCGGCGCATGGCCGGCAGCGCTCTATCCCGCAGGTACACCGCCGGGCTGACCCAACTGATCGCGCCGTCAGCAAGCTCGCCGCACAGCTCGTAAGAGCCTTCCTGCAATGCCGACGCCATCACCGCCACGTTGACCGGGCGCGGGATGCTGGCGTGGGCAGTGTATTCCTGGCCGTCGAAGTCAACTGAACCATCCTGCAGCAGCGCCCGCAGGATCTGGAGGTACTCGCGCAGGTTGGTGAGCGGCGCCCTCAGGTTGAACCCGAACATGGCCCTCATCGGTGGCCGGTGGCTTGGTCCGACTCCGATCCGCAGCCGTCCCGGGGCCAGTTGGTCAATTACCTGAGCTTGTTGCGCTACCACGATTGGATGGCGCGGATAGGTGGGAACAATGGAAGTACCGAACAGGATGTTGTCGGTTTGGACGGCGGCAGCGGAGAAGAGCGTCAGGGCATCCAGGCCAGTTCCTCCCGTAGTCAGCCAGGCGGCCTGAACGCCGGCTGCCTCTGCGCGGCGCATGAGATCAAGGGACGCTTCGGCGTTGGGTGCGCCGGCATGGATACCGATGCGTTTGGTGGGCATAGGTGTTACCTCGCTCAAGGGTGTTTGTGCAGCCCTATCGTAACACCGCAGCCGACGTTTGTAGAGGACAGGACTCAGCCCACTCCCTCTGCGTAATCGGCGCCGATATGGCCGGCCGCTTCAAATGCGGCGCATTCCTCAGCGCTGTAACCCAGCAGTTCACGATACACGTACTCGTTATCCTGGCCGAACATAAAGGGTCCGCGCCTTATGCCCAGAGGGGTTGCGGACATCTTGTACAGCGGGCCGGGGTAGAGGTGAGTGCCGCAGTCTTCCTGGTAAGCTTCGCGGAAGAATTGTCGGTTCTGGATATGTGAATCCGCGAAAGCATCGGCCTGGTTCATCACCGCGCCGGCAGGGATGCCGCGTTGTTGCAGCGTATGCATGGCAGAATCGGGGGTTTGCGTGAGTGTCCAGGAAGCGATGCGGTGATCGATTTCGTCCTGGCGGGTGCGCCGGGCTGCATGATCTGACAACTCAGTATCAGACGCCAAATCCGGCGCGCCGATGATTTCGCACAGCGCACGCCATTGGCTATTGTCATAAACGGTGATGACTACCCATCGATTTTCTCCGGCGCACGGGTAACAGTTTTGCAGCGCCGACGGGTGGCGGTTACCCGTGGGGCTATGCGTCCGCCCGTTCATCAGATAGTCCAGGTAGTATTCACCCATATACGGAAATACGTTCTCCGCTTGACCCAATTCCACCAACTGGCCCTCGCCGGTTCGTTTCCGGTGATGCAGCGCGGCCAGCACCGCGAAAGCGCCCTGGGCGCCGGCAGCCGCGTCGGACATTAGAACCGTCGTGTTGTACGAAGGGTCGGTATCCTCGTAGCCGCGGAGCATGGTGTGGCCGACGACACCCTCAATATGGACGCCGTGGGCACGGAAATCCCGATAAGGCCCGGTGCTTCCGTAGGCCGGCATCCGCAGCATGATGATGTCGTCCTTGACGGCCTTCAGCGATTCGTAGGAAATGCCCAGCTTTTCCATGGTTTCGGTGGGGTTGTTTTCCACCAGGACGTCGCTGATGGCGACCAGGCGGTCGAAAATCTCCCGTCCTCCGGGATCCAGCAGGTTGACCGTCATGCTGAGCTTGTTCCGAGCATGGGAGTTGAACATGGGTGAGCGATTGAAGGGACGCTCGCCGGGAATGCGGTCCGGAACGCCGCCGGAGTACAGAGGAAGGTTGTCGATGACGTCCTGGGAAGGATGCGGCGCGGCCCCGCGCGTCAAGGGAATGAATGTCTTGGTGGACTCGACGCGAATTACCTCCGCGCCCAAGTCAGCGAGAAAGGAACCACAGTAAGGGCCGGCCCAAACTACGGTGATCTCCAGGACGCGCAGGCCCTCTAATGGCAGGCGTGGCATGATAGTTCCTATCCTAGCGTAGGGGCGAATAATTATTCGCCCCTACATGGCGCATTGGTAAGGATTGTGCCGGCTTTTGCCAGAGCGCTGATGTGGGATTTGGAGTAGCCCAATTCGATTAGCACTTCCTGCGTGTGCTGGCCCAGCAACGGAGCCGTGTGTCGGAGTTGCCAGGGTGACTGGTTCATAATGAACGGCCGGCCGGGGTAACGCAGCGGGCCGGCGGCGGGATGGTCGGCCTTGGCAAAAACGTCCCGAGCATTGAACGATGGGTCAACATCCAGGTCGGCCATGGTGTTAATCGGGCCGGAGAGTACGTGGTGGGTCTGGGCGGCTTGCCACGCCTCGGCGTTGGTGCGTTCCAGCAGCCAGGGCAAAAAATGCGCCGATTCAAACTCGATCTGCATGTCCGGGTCGCCCTGGGATGCCGGGTCTCGCCAGCGTTCCGTGTTCAGTTCCGGCGGGTTGCCGAGCATGGCGACAGTGCGCGGCCAATACATCCTACTGCCGTTGATCTGCAAATAACCGTCTGCGGTCGGGTACACGGCGTTGGGATAGCCGCCGGAACCGCCGGATGCCGGTCGATGGCTCAATTCGCCGGTGTACTGGTGGGCCAGGAGGGCGCTCTGCCGACGGTCCACGGAGCCGAGTTGAGTCTCGAGGATGGATACGTCGATGTGCTGGCCTGGCGCATCGGCACCATCCGGGGCGAAAGAACCGGCCAGAATGGCGCCCATTGTGGCCACGGCCGCCACCGCTCCAGCCTGGTAGAGTCCGACGTTGCCGCCGAGTTTGAGGGGTTCCCGGTCGGCGAGTCCAGTTGAGTGCATCTCGCCGCCCATTCCGTAGAAAACTATCTCGGAGCCTTTGTAATCTCGATAGGGGCCGGTCTGCCCGAAATTGGAAATGCTGGTGTAGATAAGCCGGGGATTGATGGCTGATAGCTGCTCGTACCCGACGCCAAGCCGCGTTGCGACGCCGGGTCTGAAATTTTCGACGACCACGTCCGCCCAAGATGCCAGGCTACAAACTAGGTCAGCCGCTTCATCCCGCTTCAGGTTGATGACAACGCCGCGCTTGTTGGTGTTCAGGTGCAGGAAAAGCCCGCTTTTCTCCAGGTGCGGCACATCATCGGGGAACGGGCCAATTTGCCGCGCTCCATCGCCGGAGGGCGCCTCTACCTTGATCAAGTCCGCTCCGTAGTCAGCCAAAAGTTTGGTGCAATAAGGCCCGGCGACGTAGTGGGTGAAGTCAAGGACTTTAAGACCGGTCAGAGCTCCGTTTGGCATAGTTCTGTTCCTGCTACAGCATCCGCCGGAAAAGGGGCCTGCGCTACAATTGCATAAAACGTCGTTGGGGTCAAATTGGCTGCCCAGTGGGTGGCAGAGTTTGGAAAGTCGCATGCCCGTATTTGAAATCACCAAGATATTGCCCTGCCAGCCGGACGAAGCGTGGGAGGCAGTCGCCGATTTTCCCAGTCGCACCATACACAGCAGCCGCTACCGGAGGTCGGATTTACCGGACGGAAAGGAACCTATGCCGGGGCACCGAATTTTGCTGCACATCGGACGTGACAGGTTCACCAGCATAATCACGTCTGTGCAGAAACCCAGCAGCCTTTCCCATCGCACCATCGGCCCTGGTTTTTGGGCAGAGTATTCTTACCGGATCAGAATGTGCGACGAGCTTGACCCGGGATACACCAACGAGGACTTCGGCTTGGCTTTCATCTCGATACGCGCCGAATATGGCGGATGGCTAGGCAGCCTGGTCGCCAAAATGAGACCGGGCGCTTGCGGACGCTATCTGGAAGATGAGCTGGCTGCTATCGTTTCGGCGGCGGAATCGGTGCGCGCCGAGCCGGTTGCCGAAGACCAACCCGATGCGGATCCACATTCAGGAGATAGTAATGCAGACGCCTGACCAGCCACCGGCTGAACCCTCAGCCCCCCGTCGTTCGCACTTGGTGGAAGTCCATGGGGATTCCTGGGCAGATCCCTGGCACTGGCTCCGCGAGCAGGACGATCCGGCCACCATGGAACACTTGCGGGCCGAGAACGCCTTTACCGAAGCCTTTTTGGAGCCGCTGCAATCGCTGCAAGCCACCATCTACGATGAGATTCGGGGCCGCATCAAGGAGGACGACAACACGGTGCCGGAGAAAGACGGCGATTACTATTACTACGTCCGCTACGAAGAGGGCGGCCAGTATCCGATTTACTGCCGGAAATACGGGAGCGAAGAGGGCAGGGAGGAAATTCTGCTGGACGTGAACGCCCTTGCCGAAGGCCACGACTACACGCGAGTTGGCGTGTTCGAGAACAGCCCTGATCATCAGCTGGTGGCTTATGGCGCTGATTTCGATGGGTCGGAGCAGTACACCATCAGGGTCGTGGATCTGGCTACCGGCGAGACGCTGCCCGATACTATACCCAACACCTACTACAGCCTGGAATGGGCCAATGACAGCCGCACCTTTTATTACTCCGTGCTGGACGAGCACCACAGGCCGGTGAGCATCCACCGGCACACGCTGGGGGAAGATCCGGGTAACGACCCGGTGGTCTATCACGAAGATGATCCGCGCTTTTTCGTCGGTTGCGGCAAGTCGAACAGCGGACGGTTCATCTACGTGGTGGCGGGCGGCAACAATATGTCCGAATGGCGTTTCCTGGACGCCAACGACCCGGATGCCGAACTCACGCTGATTGAGCCCAGGGCGAGCGATTTTGAGTACGACGTTGTGGATCACGGCGACCGTTTTTTCATCCGGCATAACGGAGATGGGGCTCGCGATTTCATGCTGTCCACAACGGACATCACTGCGCCGGGTTGGGAGCATTGGACGGAGTTCATGGCTCACGAACCGGGCAGACCGATACGGGGCGTTGATGCCTACCGGGATCACCTGGTGGTTGGCTGCCGGAAGGATGGGTTGCCACAGGTGATGATCCTCCGCCTGGACAACGGGGATAGCCACTACATTTCCGGCATAGAGGAAGAAGACTTCGCCATATCGCCGCGCAGCGGACGTGAATTCGATACCGCCTCCCTGCGTTTTGGGTACACCTCCATGAAGACCCCGGCGTCGGTGTACGACTACGACATGGAAACGCAGGAGCGGGTGCTGCGGAAGCAGCAGGAGATACCGTCCGGCTACGACGGCGACGAATACGAAACCCGGCGCATCTGGGCATTGGCCCGGGATGGCACTGCGGTTCCCATCAGCGTGCTGATGCGGAAGGGTACGCCCGTTGACGGCAGCGCGCCGCTGTATCTTTACGGATACGGGAGCTACGGGTTGAACATGGAGGCGAGTTTCAGCATTTCGGCCCTCAGCCTGGTGGATCGGGGGTTTATCTTCGCCATTGCCCACATCCGGGGCGGAATGGAAATGGGCTGGGACTGGTATGAGAACGGAAAGCTGCTGAACAAGCGGAACACGTTCAACGACTTCATCGACTGCGCGGACTACCTGATTGCAGAGGGCTACACGTCGGCGGGACGCATCGCCGCCGCCGGCGGGAGCGCGGGCGGGATGCTGATGGGCGCGGTGGTCAACGAGCGTCCCGACCTGTTCGGCTGCGTGGTGGCTCACGTGCCCTTTGTGGACGTGCTCAACACGATGCTGGACGACACGCTGCCCCTGACCACCATGGAGTACAACGAGTGGGGCAACCCCAACGATGAGGGATATTATCGGTACATCCGCACTTACTCGCCCTACGACAACGTGCGCGAGCAGCGGTATCCGCCCATGCTGGTGACGGGGGGGATCAGCGACCCACGGGTTACCTACTGGGAGCCGGCCAAGTGGGTCGCCAAGCTGCGGGCGACGCGCACGGATAACAACCCGCTGCTGCTGAAAATCCACATGGATTCCGGCCATGCGGGAGCCTCCGGGCGGTTTGAGCGCATCAAGGAAGTGGCTGAGGAATACGCCTTTGTGCTGAACGCCTGCGGGATGGTGGACTAGAGCCCGACAAATCGCCGGGCGTTTTCTCCCAGGATGCCCTCCACCTGGCCTGAAGTGAGGGGCAGCGACGCGAGGTAATCGGACTCGCTGCCCATGTCCACCAGCGGGTAGTCGGTGCCGAAGCAAACTTTGTGCGCCCCGTGCTTGCCGATGATGGCCGTCAGGGTTTCGGCGGTGAGTTCCCTGATGGACGGCGGCCAGGTGGTGTCCACCAGCACGTTTTCGTGTCCCATCAGCGCGCGCTCCGCTTCGTCCAGCATGTAGAACCCGCCCAGGTGCAGGGCGATCACCTTGAGTTTCGGAAACCGCTGGACGATGTTGGCGATGCGCTCCGGTGCGGCGTACAGCGGCGCGTCCGCTCCTTGATGGGGCAGCCGGCCGGCGTGGATCGCGAGGGTCATATCATCGCCAAGTTCCTCGTACACCGGGAACCACTGCGGATCGTCGGGATAGAAACCGTTGATTACCGGGTGCATCTTAATGCCCTTGACGCCGTTCTCGCGCAAATAGCGGATTTCTCCGGCCTTGTCGGCCAGGTCGGGGTGAACGGCGCCGAAAGGAACCAGGTTATCGTCGGTTATGGAAATCAGCCAATCATTGGCGCGCCTTACCTGATCCGGCCGCGCCGCCACACCCAGTACGATGGACTTGTCAACACCGGACGCCGCCATGTGCGCCTTGATGCCGGCCACCGTGTTGGCCGCGATGGGGGTGAAACCCAGGTCGGCTTCCATATTTTCGGCGACGGCATCGGCAATGCGGTCGGGCCAAACATGGGTGTGAACGTCAACGCGCATGGGTAGTTACCTCGTTGCTGGATTCCCGCGTTCGCGGGAATGACGGTGGTGGTGCGGGAGTGACGGTGGTGGTGCGAGAGTGACAGCGGTGGCACCGGAAAGTCGATTGAAGCATCAGCAGGCGTGCTATTATATTTGCCGACAATTCTAACCGAATCGCGGTGCCAGATGATTCGTGAAGCCATATCCGCGGCGGTGGCCGGCGAATCCCTGTCCATGAACGATGCCATCGAGGTGATGCGCGAAGTCATGGAGGGCGAAGCTACGCCGGCTCAGTTGGGATCCTATCTGACTGCGCTGGCGCTCAAGGGCGAAACTCCCGAGGAAATCGCCGGATTCGCCACGGTGATGCGGGAAAAATCCCTTCGGGTAGATCCTGGCGGAACCGCTATTGACACTTGCGGAACCGGCGGGGACCGCAAGGGTACGTTCAATATCTCGACCGCCGCGGCATTCGTGGTGGCCGGGGCCGGCCTGACCGTCGCCAAGCACGGCAACCGGGCCGCGTCCGGGGATTGCGGCAGCGCCGACGTGCTGGAAGCCTTGGGCATCCAGATCGAACTGCCGCCGGAAGGGGTGGAGCGATGCCTGCGCGAAATCGGCATCGGGTTCATGTTCGCTCCTGCCTATCACCCTGCCATGCGCTACGCCGCGCCCGTGCGCCGCGAAATCGGGATACGCACCGTGTTCAACGTTTTGGGGCCCATCACCAACCCGGCCGGCGTGTCTTGCCAGTTGATCGGCGTAGGTTACCCCGAGGTCGGGGAAAAGATGGCCGAGGCTTTGCGGTTGTTCGGTACGCACCACGCCATCATCGTGCATAGCGATGACGGTATGGATGAGATTTCCTTAGGCAGCGACACCAACGGCTGGGAGGTGCTGGACGGCACCATCCGGCCCTACGTGGTGCAGCCCGGCCGCTTGGGTTTGTCTGCCGCTACGCCTGACGACCTGCGCGGCGGCGACCCGGCTACCAACGCTGCTACCATGCGCAGCGTTCTGGCCGGCGTTGCCGGGCCGATCAGCGACGCGGTGGTTCTGAACAGTGCCGCGGCGCTGGTCGCGGGTGATATGGCCGGCACGCTTTCGGAAGGCATCGAGCTGGCCAGAGCGTCAATCGCCGACGGCAAGGCCACCGAAAAACTGGACGCCATGATCTCGCTGACACAACAGTTGAGGACAGAATAGAATGCCGGCAAGCATCCTTAACCGAATCGTTGCCAAGAAGCGCGAAGAACTTGCGGCTGCGATGTCCGCTACTCCCTTGAGCACCTTGCAGGAACGGATTGCCAGCAGGCCGGCCGCGCTGGATTTCGCTGGCGCGCTGCGCGCGGAAGGGATTAGCCTGATTGCGGAAGTGAAGAAAGCCTCTCCATCCAAGGGCCTCCTCCGGGAAGACTTCCAGCCCACTGAGCTGGCTGGTACCTACGTCCAGAACGGGGCCTCGGCGGTTTCCGTCATTACCGACGGGCATTTCCTGGGCGAGCCGGGGCACCTTACGGCGGTCAAGGAAAGTGGAGCGTCTGGCAGTGTGCCGGTGCTCCGGAAGGACTTTTTGTTCGACCCGTACCAGGTTTATGAGGCAAGGGCCATTGGGGCAGACACCTACCTGCTGATTGTCGATATCCTTTCTCCAACGCAGTTGTCCGAGTTGATCGACGTGGGCCGGGCGCTGGGTATGACGCCGTTGGTGGAAACCCATGACGCCGATGAGATTGCTACGGCGGTTGGCGCAGGCGCCGAAGTCATAGGCATCAATAACCGGGACCTGCACACCTTTGTTACCGACCTGGCGACCACCGAGTCACTCGCCCCGCTAATTCCGACAGACAGGGTCATCGTGAGCGAGAGCGGAATCAGCACGCCCAACGACCTGCTGCGGCTGCAACCCTACGGGGTCAACGCGGTGCTGGTCGGCGAGGCGCTAGTAACCGCCGACGATACCGCCGCCAAAGTGCGTTCGTTGACCGGCGCTCCCGTGCTATCCGTCCGCTGACGCTGATGCCGGTATCGACGGTAAAAATCTGTGGCGTGCGCCGGCTGGAAGACGCCCTGGTGGCCGCAGAAGCCGGGGCAGACTACATAGGCATGGTATTCGTCCCCGGACGGCGGAGATGTATCGAACCGGCAGCGGCCCGAGTAATCACCGACGCGCTGGGCGAACTTGGGCCGGACGCCCCCCGCTCCGTTGGGCTGTTTGGCGATCAGCCAGTGGAGGAAGTGCTGGATACTATCGCTGCCGCCGGCCTGGACTGTGTGCAGTTGTGCGGCGACGAATCGCCAGACGACTGCCGGCGCGTGCGGCAACACGCCGGCGTTATCAAGGTCTTGCATGTCGCGGATGACGCCGACATTGCCGGGATGGTTGAGTTGATCGATGCCTACGCCGCCGCCGGCTGCGCCATTACGCTGGATAGCCAGGTGTCCGGGTTGCACGGGGGTACAGGGCAGTCTTTTGACTGGAGTATTGCCGCGAAGTTGGCCGAGAGCGGGCGACAGTTCCTGCTGGCGGGCGGGCTGACTCCGGAGAACGTGGCTGACGCGGCGGCCCAAGTGAACCCCTGGGGCGTGGACGTTTCCAGCGGTGTAGAAACCGACGGCGCACAAGACCGCGCAAAAATCAGGCAATTCGTCGCCAATGCTCGCAGTGGCGGTTGATCGACAGCAGTGGAGTCCCCCATGGTAGTTACCACCCAGACTAACCTCCCGGACGAACGGGGCCGCTTCGGTGATTTCGGCGGGAAATTCGTTCCCGAAACGGTGATGGCCGCCCTCACCGAACTGGAAACGGCTTACCGCGCTGCCCAGGACGACGCCGGTTTCGCTGAGCAGCTTGACCACCTGATGCGAAACTACGCCGGCCGGCCCACTGCGCTGTACTACGCCGAGAACCTGACTCGACATTGCGGCGGCGCCCGAATCTACCTGAAGCGTGAGGATTTGGCCCACACCGGAGCGCACAAGATTAACAACGCCCTGGGACAATGCCTGCTGGCGCAGCGGATGGGCAAGCAGCGCATAATCGCAGAAACCGGCGCCGGACAGCACGGTGTCGCCACCGCAACAGTGTGCGCCATGCTGGGTTTGCAGTGCATCGTCTATATGGGGGTTGAGGATACGGTGCGGCAAGCGCTAAACGTGTACCGGATGCGCCTGCTGGGGGCGGAGGTCATCGGGGTGGAATCCGGCACGCGAACGCTGAAAGACGCCATCAATGAGGCCATCCGGGATTGGGTTACGAACGTTGAAAACACACACTATCTGATTGGCAGTGTGGTCGGCCCTCACCCGTACCCGATGCTGGTCCGGGATTTCCAGTCGGTAATTGGATACGAAGCCCGGCAACAGATCCTGGACGTAGAAGGACGCCTGCCCGACGCAGTAGCCGCCTGTGTTGGCGGCGGCAGCAACGCCATCGGTACGTTCTATGAATTCATCGGCGATGGAGATGTCCGGTTGGTGGGAGTGGAAGCTGCGGGGGAGGGGGTTGAAACTGGCAAACACTCAGCCACCCTGTCGGCCGGCCGACCCGGTGTGCTGCACGGCTCAATGTCGTACCTTTTGCAGGACGAGCACGGTCAGATTCAGGAGGCGCACAGCATCTCGGCCGGTCTTGACTACCCTGGTGTCGGGCCGGAGCACAGCTGGCTGAAGGCCACGGGCCGCGCCGAATACCTATCCGTGACGGACGACGAGGCTCTGGAAGGGTTCCGCCTGCTGTGTCAAACCGAGGGCATCATTCCCGCATTGGAATCCGCTCACGCCATCTATCACGTTAGCCGCATGGCTGCCGACATGCCTTCGGACAACATTATCGTGGTTTGCCTCAGCGGCCGCGGCGATAAAGACGTGCCGTCCATTGCCGAGCGGGAAGGCTTCGGGGTTTAGAAAGGTTGAGAAGTGCCTGCACTATCGCCCTGGGGCTTATGCTGCTGGCGATATTGGTGTCGTTGGCATGTGATTCCGGCGTCAAAGCAGTTAAAACGGCAGGACGGGTTGCCGATGGCATATCCCGGTTGGCTGATGCCGAATCATCGACGCCCGGCGGTGGTTCCGCCCTTGATCGTCCCTTACCATCGGATGTGCAGGAAGTAGTTGCCGTTCTGGATGACTTGCCGGTTGCCGAGCGGGGCAGCGAAATCGAGTACGACCGGAGGGACTGGCGGCATTGGGTGGACGCCGACCAGGATTGCCAGGACACGCGGGCCGAGGCCCTGATTGCCGAAAGCCTTGCCGCGGTCGCCTTTGCCGGCGATGAGGAATGCCGCGTAACGGGAGGCGAATGGCTCGGGCCATGGAGCGGCCAAGTGTTCACCGACGCTGGAGACGTGGACATTGACCATCATGTGCCTCTGGGCCACGCCCACGAGTCCGGCGGTTGGGATTGGGATAAGGAGCGCAAGCGCGCCTATGCAAACGACCTGAATCATCCCGCCAGCCTCCAAGTCACCGAATCATCGCTGAACCGCTCCAAGGGGAAGCAGCCGCCCGACCAATGGCGGCCTGAGGACACCGCCGGGTGGTGTCGGTACGCTTCCGATTGGGTGTCGGTCAAGGCACAGTGGGAGCTAACGGTTAGCAGGGCTGAGGTGGAAGCCTTGAAAGAGATGTTGGGCACGTGTGATCACGAAGGTTCGTGGGGGCTGACGGGAGCGCGATCGGAATAGCGCCGGCAGCCCTGTGCTATAATCCCCGTCGGTTATCGACACAATTGCGCCCGGATACCGTCACATTATCCGGGTTTTTACAAGGAGGCGAGCGATGGAGTTGGGCTTGGATGGGAAGGTAGCAATCGTAACCGGCGGCAGTGAAGGCATTGGCAAAGCAGCCGCTTTGCGTATGGCCGGTGAGGGAGCCAACGTTATTATCGTGGCCCGGCGGCAGGACGTCCTGGATGCAGCGGCAGATGAGATCCGCACTGCTACGGAGGGCGAGGTGCTGCCTCTGTCCGCCGATGTTACCGACCGCTATACTGCGGCTCAAGTGGTCAACACTGCTATCGAGAGATATGGACGTGTGGACATCCTGGTGAACAACGCCGGCACCTCCATGGCCAAAGGGTTTGAGGACGTGAGCGATGACGACTGGGAGTTCGATTTCGAGCTCAAGGTATGGGGCGCCGTCCGCCTGATTCGGGCGTCCATCCCCGAAATGCGCAAGGTCGGCGGCGGTCGCATTATCAACGTCACCAACCTCGGCGGGCGCACTCCCGGCGCCAACTCGATGCCCACGTCCATCTCACGGGCTGCCGGCATCGCCATCACCAAGGGCCTGTCAAAGGATCTGGCCTCCGACAACATTTTGGTCAACACCGTTTGCATCGGCCTCATCAAGAGCGGCCAGCACCAGCGGCGGTACGACACACGGATCAATAACGAGCCCGATCTGGACATGGACGATTTCTATGCCCAGTTGGCCGCCGGCCGCGGTGTGCCGCTGGGTCGGGTCGGCGAAGGAGCCGAAGCCGGTGACGTGATCGCTTTCCTTGCTTCGGAACGCGCCAGCTACCTCACCGGAGTGGCCATCAACATCGATGGCGGCGCGTCGGCGGTAGTGTAGTTCCGCCGTGCCGGGACCTCTTGAGAGTTTGAAAAGCGGAGATTACAGTGAACGAATCATACTTCGATGAATTTGAAGCCCCGAACCGGCTGCTGCTGGGAGCGGGTCCCTGTACCGTCCACCCTCGCGTACTGCGCGCCATGACCCAGCCCGTGGTGGGGCACCTTGACCCGCTCTTTTTCCAGATCATGGACGACGTGTGCGAGATGCTCCGACGAGTCTTTCACACCGAAAACTACGTGACCATGCCCATTTCGGCCACCGGAACCGGCGCCATGGAAACTGCGTGCGTAAACATCCTCGAACGAGGCGATACGGCTATCGTCTGTCGCAACGGTTATTTCGGTGTGCGGCTGGCCGACATTGCCGAGCGGTGCGGCGCAAACACCGTCATGGTTGATTCTCCGTGGGGCGAGCCGGCGGACCTCAATGCTTTGGAGGATGCGCTGAAGGCCAACCCGGGAACCAAGATGGTCGGCCTGGTTCATGCGGAAACCTCGACCGGCGCGATCACTCCGTTGCAGCACGCCATCGACATGGCGCACCGCTACGGCGCATTGGTGGTAGTCGATGCCGTTACTTCTCTTGGCAGCCACGAGGTACGTGTGGATGACTGGGACATCGACGTGTGCTACAGCGCCAGCCAGAAGTGCCTGGGAGCGCCTCCGGGATTGGCGCCCATCAGCTTTGGCGAGCGGGCCATGGACGCCATCAACAAGCGTTCCACCAGGGTCGAGAGCTTTTACTTCAACCTCCAGGGAGTTGCCGAGTACTGGAATGAAACCCAGCGCGTCTATCACCACACCAGCCCCATCACCATGACCTACGCCATGCGCGAATCGCTGCGCATGATGATGGAGGAGGGAATTGATCAGCGACACGCTCGCCACGCCCATGTCGCCGCCGGTCTCCGAGCCGGACTGGCTGCTATGGGGTTGGAGTTGACCACTGCGGAGGACTATCAGCTGAATCCCATCACCGTCGTCAAGTCCCCGGAGGGAATTGACGAGGCAGCAGTGCGTGGCCGATTGCTCAACGACTACAATATCGAGGTCAGCGGTGGCCTCGGTGAGTTCCGCAACCGGGTCTGGCGCATCGGCATGATGGGCGAAGGGGCCCGGGAGAGCAACGTGCTATCCGTGCTGTCGGCCCTCGAGATGATCCTGGCTGATTCCGGCTACGAGGTTGCGTTTGGAGCCAGCGTAGCGGCCGCCCAGCGGAGTTTTGCGAACAACGGCATTGCCAGTTAGATCAGCGTTCGATTCTGTACGCCGCGTCGAGTATTTCTACCACGTGCATTACCCGCATGTCGGATGCGGCGTCTCGCAATCCCTGTTCCAACTGCGCCATGCAGCCGGGGTTGGCGGAAGCGATGACCTGAGCTTCGGTTGCCAGCGCGTTTCCTATCTTGCGCCGTTGGAGTCGCTGGGACATATCCCGCTGCAGCAGCGAGTAGAACCCCGCCGACCCGCAGCAAAGCGACGATTCGGCCATCTCCGTCAGTTGCAACCCCGGGATACTACGCAGAACCTGGCGAGGGGCCTCGGTGATCCGTTGAGCGTGGGCCAGGTGGCAAGGGTCCTGCATAGTCACTCGCCAAGATAGTTCAGATCGGGGTGGATCCACGGGCAAGCCGGCCAGAAATTCGTTGATGTCCCGCGTGCTTTCCGCGAACTCGTGGGCCACATCCGCGTAGGCCGCGTCGTCGCGCAGCAAGTCGCCGTATTCTTTCATGGAGGAGCCGCAACCGGCTGAAGCCGTGATGATTGAATCAACGCCGGCGGCGCGGAAAGCGTCGATGTTCCGCCTCGCCAACTGTCGCCCCAACTCCAGATCCCCCGCGTGCAGGTTAAGCGCGCCGCAGCAGCCTTGCCCAGTCGGTATCACAACGTCGCAGCCGTTGCGCTGTAACACACGAACCGCCGCTCGCATCGCCTCACCCTGCATCATGGGCATGACACACCCGGACAGCAGTCCGACGGTCATCCGCCGTTCGCCCTGCGCCGGATAAACCTGGCTGCTCGGAGTGAAGAAGTGATTGCCCATCACGGGCATTTGCGCTTCCATTTGGTCCAACCCGCCGGGGAGAGCTTTCAGAAGGCCGGTACGACGTACCAGCCCTTGCAAGCCCGACTTCTGGTACAAGCGCATCAGATGACCCGCCAGTCTCAGCCGTCCGTTGTGGGGCAGAGCGGCCGTCAGGAACAGACGAGAGAGCCGGTTCAGTTCGGGACTCTCGAGATTGCTTTCCCGCACCTGCGCCCGCGTGTGCTCCATCAGCCGGCCGTATGGCACTCCGGATGGGCACACGGCCTCGCACGCTCGACACTGTAGGCACAGTTCCCAGTGGGACACCAAGCGTTCGCTGATCCCGGTCCGACCCTCATGGACCGCTTTCATCAAGGCGATACGGCCCCTTGGCGATTCCGTTTCCAGCCGTGTTTCCACATACGTGGGGCAGGCGCTGAGGCACAGGCCGCAGTGGACGCAGCGGTATAGATCGGCCTCCGCCGGCGCATCGCTGCCGACGAATCCGGGCCCGTCGTTCAGCGAACCCTCAAAAGGAACACCGTACGGGAAGCCGTGTCCAGCGTCGATTCCGCCGCCCAAATGCTGAACCTCGCCCGTCTTGGGATCTGCGCCGCTGACCATTACAGTCCTCCGATAAAGCGTCCGGGGTTTAGCAGATTCTTGGGGTCAAATTGGCGCTTGATCCGACGCATAATTTCCATTCCCGACGGCGCCGGTCCCCAAACGTCGATCAGCTCTCTTACCGCCTGCGGGCAGGTCTCTACGATGGCGTCGCCGCCCAAGCTCACCGCTGTGGATTGAATCTGCCGGAGGCGTTCGGCGACGCGAACGGAGTCTTCGCTGGAAATATCGCGCCACCACATCACTCGGCCTCCGCCGAAGCCGGCGTCGGCGACTACGCCCGGGACTTCTACACCGATGTCCTGCTCATCCAACGCCAAGAGTTTTTCCAAAGCATCGGGCGGCGCATTCAGTCGAACGCATACGGACGGTGGATCAGCAGGGTTGACCGGAAAGTCCGCTAATTTTTCGACCAGTTCGACGGCCTCTTGCCCGGCGACCTGGAATGTGGTGTCAGTGTCCCGCCAAGCCGAGACCGTATCTTCCACCCTACGCTTCACTGACGCCGGCCTGCCGGCGATCAGGGCAATCGCCATTGGCCCGGACCCGCTGGGCAGGTCGGAATTTTGTATCCTTCGGGCTGCCGCCGAACTCAGGACGTGCAGGCCCTGCGGAGCGATATGCTGAGACAGTAGGTTTCGGCACGCCGCCACCACACCCGAATTGTTTTGGAACGTGGCGATTGTCGCTGCCCATGCCGTCGGCGCCGGCGTAATCTTGAAAGTGGCTTCTGTGATCACGGCCAACGTGCCCAGGGAGCCGGTGTACAGGCGGTTCAGGTCATAGCCCGTTACGTTTTTGACTACCTGTCCGCCGGCCTTGCTCATGGTTCCGTCGGCTCCGACGACGCTGATCCCGATGAGCCAATCCCTGGGCAACCCGTAAGCAAAGCGCATTGGCCCGCTGACGCCGGTAGCCAATGTGCCGCCAATGGTGGCTCGATGCGCCAGAGGCGGAGCGAGCGGGACATACTTTCCGTCCCGGCTCAACGTGGAATCGAGCTGGCTGATAGTCATGCCGGCCTGGACGCGCACGGTGAGGTCCGCCGGCTGAAAGTCGATCATACTATTCAGACGAGTCATGTCCAGCGCAATCCCGGGACGACTCGGCGTGTTCCCCAGACTGCTGAGCGTCCGGCCCCCGCTGGGATAAACCGCGATGTCGTTACGGTGTGCCCATGCCAACACCGCGGAGACCTCTTCGATTTCTGACGGGTACGCGATTGCTGAAGGAACGAATGGCCCAATGGAGTAATCTGACACGCGGCTATCGCTAACCACACGGTTTTGGCCGATAAGGGCCGCAAGTTGGGCGGAAATATCCCGACCGAGATCAGGCAGTGCCGTCATGCATCACGCGTACAGGCCGGCGGTGTGCGCCGCAGGGTGTGGCGCCGGGCGATAATAGCTTCCGTCGGGGAAGATCTTTCCCGGATTCAGGCGATTTTGCGGAGCGAAAGCCTCCCGCACTCTCTGCATCGCCACCATGTCATCGTTGGCGTACACCAGCGGCATGAATTCCTTCTTTTCCAGACCGATGCCGTGCTCGCCGCTCAGTGTGCCACCCAGCGCCGCACATTCTTCCATCAGTTCCGCGGCAGCGGCCATTGCGCTGTCCATGACCCCAGGCTCGCGAGCGTCAAACAGCATACATGGGTGAAGATTGCCATCGCCGGCGTGAAAGACATTGGCGATGGTGATGCCGTAGCGTTCGCTGACCTCGTTGACTTTGCGCAACATCTGAGTCAATCGGGTTCGCGGTACGACGCCGTCCACCAGATAATAGTTTGGAGCGATAGTGCCGAACGCGCCGAAAGCAGTCTTACGACCAACCCACAACCGCTCCCGCTCCGCGTCATCCTCGGCTATCCGCACGTCGGCAGCGCCGGTATCCCAAAGCGCGGATTCCACGTCCTGAGTAACTTCCTCCACCTCCTCGCGCAGACCCTCCAGTTCAATCAGCAGCACCGCTCCGGCGTCGTTGGGGTAGCCGGCATCGGTGACGTTCTGGACGGCGCGGATGCTCAGAGCGTCAATCATTTCCAGGGCAGCCGGTACGATTCCGTAACCAATTACCGCGGATACCGCAGTACAGGCGGAGTCTATGTCGGGGAATATTCCCAGGAAGGTGCGAACCGATTCGGGCGCGGGCAGCAACCGCACCAGTATTTTCGTGGCGATGCCAAAGGTTCCTTCGGAACCCACGAACGCCCCGCGCAAGTCATATCCGGCTGCTTCCCGAGCTTGACTGCCTAGATAGACTACTTCGCCATCCTCAAGCACCACCTCCATGCCGACAACATGGTTGGTGGTCGCGCCGTAGGCCAGGCAATGCGGACCGCCGGCGTTCTCCGCAATGTTTCCGCCCAGGCTACAGGCGCGTTGGCTGGACGGATCCGGAGCGTATCTCATGCCGAATTGGCGGACGTGGTTGTCCAGGTCCAGGTTGATTACCCCCGGCTCCACCAATGCAGTGCGGTTGGTCGTATCCACTTCCAGGATTCGATTCATCCGAGGAAAGGCTATCTGGAGGCCATCGGGCGGCGTGATGGCGCCGCCGCTGAGGCCGGTGCCGCTGCCTCGGCCGACAACCGTGATGCCGGCCTCGTAGGCCAGAGCCATCACCTGGCTTACCTCCCCGGTGTTCGCCGGCAGAACGACCGCTCGAGGCATCGAGCGGTCAACTGACCCGTCGTATTCGTACACCAGCAGGTCCTCACGGTGATCAATTACATAATCACCGCCAACGACCGCTCTTATCTCGGTAAGGATGTCGCTGTTTGCCAACTCTCGATCAGTCCTTGCGGCGTTGGTACACCTGGATGCGGTGCCGGTTCGCTTCCACCACGAACAAGCGCCCTTCAGGGTCCAGGCGGATGGACACCGGGCCCCAGAAGTACGGTTCGGTCTGGGCAGAGATGAGATAAGGGGTATCGAGGTGGTCTGGCAGGTCGGGAACCAGGTTGGCAATCTGCCGCGTGTTGTATTCGTCGGGGTTCACTGACATGAAATCCTGGGCCCACTTGGACAGGGTAGCCTGCCCTCGTAGAGTTTGGACGAAGTTGCCTTCCGGGTCCAAAAGCTGCACCCGCTCGTTGCCCCAGTCGGAGACATAGATGTACCCGTCCGAATCGACGCAAACGCCCGATGGCCGGCTGAATTCTCCGTCTCCTGAGCCGGAAGAGCCGTAGGTCGCCAGGTGCTGTCCGTCTGCGGTGAATTTCTGAATGCGGTCGTTGCGCCAGTCGGCGACGAATACGTTGCCGTCGGTGTCCAGCCCGATGCCCCAAGGCATATTGAACTGGCCCGGGCCGTCGCCGGGTTCGCCCCATTGCGCGACCGGATCGCCCTCCGGCGTGAAAACCTGAACACGGTGGTTATGCTGTTCGGCTACGTACACAGTGCCATCAGGAGCAACGGAAATTCCCGAGGGGCCGTTGAGTTGTCCTAAAGCATCACCCTGCTCGCCCCACATGCGGATGAATTCCCCACTAGTATCGAGTACCGTAACGCGATGCAGATGCTCGTCGGTGATGTGGACGCGCTGGTCGGCGCTGATGGCCATGCCGATGGGTAGCATCCACTGACCCTCGCCCCGGCCAGTGCCCTTGCTGTACTCGCCCAGGTAATCCTCGTCCCAATTGAGGACACCGATACGGATGAGCGCGGCGCGGGCGGCGTCGGCGTGGTTGAGTACCAGGATTCGCCCGTCGTTGGTGAAACCGCAGTCGTAGGGGTTGATGAAACCCCGACCGCTCTGGTTGGTGGTGAGGCCGATGGTCTTCACGTACTCCATCGGTCCGGCACTTACCGCAGTTGCGGTAGTCATTGCAGCCTCTCCTGTTTTGCGTAGGGGCGAATGATCATTCGCCCCTACATCGTCCGGTGCCGTCTGGATTGCTCAGCTGTGCTAAGCCAACTGGTACTCCCGCGTTGCCGTCAGCAGGCGCAGCAGGTTGGCGATACGCTGGTCGTCGGCTTCGCTGCGAGTGCCTTCACGCAGGTCGGCATCGCCCTGCTGGCTGGCGAACTGGTTGATGGACAGGCTGGTCGCTTCCGAGAGTTCCAGCGGGCCGATGAGATCGGCGCACCCTGCCACCTGTTCTTCAGGGGAGAGCAGACCGTTCCCATGCTGGGCCAGCCGGTCAATGATGGATTTGACTCCAGGGTGCGAAGGATCGCCCAGTTCCTGACCTACGAAGTTGACCCTTTCCACCAGGGCGCCGCTGTCGATCCACTCGGCTCCCTCGTGCCAACCTTCCACGCTGGGCGGCTGGAAGATGCCCTGACCCATGTACATGGTTTGGCGGGCCAGTTGGTCAGCGCCAAATGTCGGCTGCTGGTAAGTGCCGGCCATTCTCACCGCGCCTACCACGAGCTCCACCGGTCCCTTCACGCGAGCGAACCTGGCATCCTCCGACTTGAAGTAGTCCGAGTTGAACAGCGTGCGCAGGACTGAGCGGATTTCATAGTCCGAAGCGAAGTAGGACTGAACCATCTCTTCGATAACGGCCTCTCCCGATTCATCAACCTCGTCGGCGGCGAAGTATTGGAACAGGCGAGTGCTGATGAAGCGCGCCGTGGCTTCCTGTTGCACGATGATGTCAATGATGTCATCGCCGTTGAAATTCCCGGTGCGGCCCAGGAACGTCTTTTCGCCGTCGTCGTGATCGTATTCGCGGTAGTTGAAGTGCCAGTTGATACGGCTGTACGGCCAGATGGAATCACGGCTGGCGCGGGTGGACATGTATTCAGCGTTGCCCAGCGTCCATCCGGTGAAAGCCCGGGCGCATTCCTTGACATCGTCCTCGGTGTAGTTGCCGATGCCCATGGAGAATAGTTCCAGCAACTCACGACCGTAGTTCTCGTTGATGTCGTCCTTGTGGTTGTCGTGGTTGTCCAGCCAGATGATCATGGCCGGGTCCTTGGACAGTTCCACCAGAATGGTACGGAAGGAACCCAGGGCGTTCCGACGGAATGTGTTGATCTGGTTGGTCAGCGCGCTCGCCTGGTTCAGCTTCGCGTAGCCGGTGGCGAACAAACCGTGCCAGAACAGGGCAAGTTTCTCCTCCAACTGGTTGTCGGTGGTGACCATCCGATACATCCAGTAGGCTCCGGCGCTGTTCAGCTCGCGCATCTCGCCCATTTCCGAATGGTAGCGACGGATCACGTCATCGGGCATGGCATTGGCGCTGCCGGGTTGCAGCAGGTCCTCCACCACGGCTTCGTAGCCCTGGGCCACCTTTTGTTCCAGTTCATCTCGGCTGGCGCCGAATCCGGCCCGCCGCATCAGGTGAGCCATCAAGGCAACGTCGGCATTGCTCATAATTGCCTCCTAGAATTTCGCTTGCTTGACTTGACGATCCGCGTGGGAACCTAGTTACGGATGAAGTCCCACTGCTCGAACTGACCATTGACGATGGGCGCGGCGTCCAGGCCGAGCCATTTATCGGCAATGGTGGAATAGGTGGAGCGGAAGTCGTTGTTGAAGTGCAGATCGCCGTCCAGCTGGTCGCGTTCCGCCAGCGACGGGTATTCACCGTAGAAGCCGCCATTCACCTGGTTTCCGATGATGAAAGCGGTTCCGCCCGACCCGTGGTCGGTTCCGGAACCGTTGTCGCGGATGCGGCGACCGAACTCGGTCCAGATGAGGACGATGGCATCGTCGGCCTTGCCGTGCTCATCCAGGTCAGCCATGAAGTCGCTGACTGCGCCGGCAACCTGGTTCCATAGGCCACCGTGAACCTTCACCTCGTCGCCGTGGGTGTCGAAACTGCCGTGCTGGGTGTAGTAGATGCGGGTGCCGAGGTCGGCGGTCATCACCTGGGCGGCGTTCTTGAGGGCCTGGGCGATGGGGTTGTCGGCGTATTCGACGGTGGAAGAATAGCTCTCGGGAGCGGTGCGAAGGATGTCCGCGCCTTTGAGCGCGTCGCGTCCGGTCTGGCCCAGGTAGTCCATCACAGCGTCCTGGATCGTGCCGCCGTACATCTTTCCGAAAGCGTCGAGGCAGAGGCCGCGAATGCGCTCCTCTTCAACGTCGGGGAACAGGCCGTAGGTTTCCAGATTGCCTACCGACGCTACCGGAACGCCCGGCGCGCCCATGGACCTGGGCAGGCCGCGGCCAAAGTTCACGCCGGTGATGACGTTCTGTCCCTGGGGATCAAGGTCGCGGATTACGCGGCCCAGCCAACCTTCGGTGGCGATTTTTTCCGGCTCGCAGGTGTGCCAGATGTCCATGCTGCGGAAGTGCGAACGGTTCGGGTTGGGATACCCAATGCCGTTGACAACGGCGACTTTGCCTTCGTCCCAAAGGGCCTTGATGGGCGCCATGTTGGGGTTGAAAGCGAGACGCCCGTCAATGGGAATCACCTGATCAGTGGGGATTCCTACGTTGGGGCGGAAGTCGTAATAATGTCCATCTGTGTAGGGGACAACGGTGTTCAGCGGGTCATTCGCGCCAGCCAACTGGATTACCACGAGGGACCGGCTGTTATTGGTGGTGGTCATCTTGCGAGGGCCTCCTTAATGAGTACAACGAAAAGCGCCAGCGCAAACTGGCTGATAGTGCCAGTTTAAGGATTGGGGCCGGGTCTGTCAACGAACTTGCCACGCTGCGCACGCAATGACGGGTTTGCACAGCTCCACAATTGACGCTGGCGTTGGCAATTATGTTGTTTACACACCATCGAATATTCGTTGTATTCCTGCGAGGCGTGCCCGTTGGTCGACAGCGGCCTCTCCGTATTGGTGATTACGCAGGAAATTGTTCATTTCCGTGATGTTGAGGCATGGCTCACGTCGCGATATAGATGAGGCAAGACGTGACGAATTCCCAGACTTGAACAGACCGCCCAGGACAACGGCACATGACAGCGGTCTCCCGGCCTATGTTACTGACTACTTTCACCAGATTGACGTCCTGAGATCACTCGCCGATAATTCCGGTTTAGTGATTGACATCTGGCTGGTTGGTTTGATGTCGCAAAAACCATCATCCCCGAAGCCGGCAGCACTTTCTCACCCTCTCAGCACACCACCACATTCATCCTTTCGGTGGATTAGGGTTTAGCGGATAAATTTCATGTGCCCTCCCCGATGCCCGTGTGCACTTCTGCTGTTGGTGGTCGCGTTGATGACCGTGGGACTCGTCGCTTGCGGTTCGGTTACTACTAAGCCCCCGCCACTGCATCCTATCCCAGCCAGTCCTGCCATCGACGTCAGTGCCGGCGGTTCATATTCCTGCAGCCTCAGGGTGGACGAACGGATCGCTTGTTGGGGACAATCCGGAGACATTCTCGCTGGGGACATTCTCACTCGCGGTTCCGTCGATCCGGAATTCCAGTCTGTCGACGTCGGTGACGTATATATCTGTGCCGTCACTAAAGACGGTGAAATTGGTTGCTGGAGCCCCTTCGGCTACGCAACCGATTGGCGCCCCGGCCCTTTCACTGCCGTCAGCTCCGGCGAGTCACATATCTGCGGGCTGCGAGAAAACGGAACGATAGAGTGCTGGTTTTCCGACGTCCTCTACCACCCGGTGCACCCCATAGGCCAGGATATTCCCCCCGTGGGATCAGGTTCCTTTCGCTCGGTCAGCGCCGGAACCTACCACACCTGTGGGGTAACAGACGATGGCGCCGCGCTCTGCTGGGGAGATAACGAATTCGGCCAGTCAAGCCCTACCGAGGGCTCATTTCGCTCCGTTAGCGCCGGCAGTCGCCACACCTGTGGAGTGCAAACCGACGGCTCCGTAGTCTGCTGGGGCAGCAATGAACCGGCTGGGGACTTGCTCGAACGCAACCCTGGCCCGGCGACAAAGCCAGCCGGCGTCCAGAATCAGGACACAACGACATCTGTTCCGGAGCAAGCCACTGTCGAGGAAGGCCAGGCATTACCTCCCGCCGGCCCGTTCCAACTTGTCAGCGCGGGTTTTGACCACACTTGCGGCATCAAGACCGATGGCTCTCTGGCTTGTTGGGGTTCCCTCAGGGCGTGGGAAGGAGAGCCTCCCATCAGCGAACGACAGCTGACTCCGCCCAACGGCGCGTTCCGCTCCGTTAGCGCCGGCATCAGCCACAACTGCGCTGTTCGGCAGGATGGGACCGTCATTTGCTGGGGTTACAGCGCTTCATTGCAGAACAACGCACCCGGTTACGTCGCCATGTCCAGTAACGGCGCCGATTATCTTTGTGAACAATCGCCAGTTGGCATTTGCTGGAACAAAAACGCCGTGCCCAACTCCGACACGCCGCCGGGGATACCGGTCCCCAACGGGTTCACTGACATCATCGCCGGCGACGCGAACACATGCGCCTTGACCGACTCCGCCACCATCGTTTGTTGGGGTCAAACCAACACTCCGCCGGAAGGCACGTTCAAATCCATAGCCCACGGCTGCGCGGTAACAGTGGACGGGGCTTTGTCCTGCTGGCATCCTGACCTTCTCGAAGACGGGATTGCACCACCATCCGGGGAGTTTTCTTCCGTAAGCGGGGGACAGGTTTACAACAGACCGCCTTCCTTCTGCGGAATCCTATCCGACGATTCGGTTCGTTGCTGGGGATATGGCTTCAGCAATCCGAGACGCTCACCGAGGGGAACATTCCGACACATCAGCGTACATGGGAACAATGCCTGCGGCGTCAGGAACGATAATTCTCTGATTTGCTGGCAGTACGGATTTGGAGAATTGGAAGTGCCGCCCCCGGACGGCCAGTACCAGTCTCTCGCGGGCCAGCGCCACGGCGCGATCACGCGGCCGCCCCCGGACGGCCAGTACCAGTCCGTGAGCCTCGGAAGTGCCCTCGCCTGCGCCATCCGGGTTTCTGGAAAGGTCGCCTGCTGGGGCTACGATGTGGACGGGAACACCTCTCCGCCTCGGGGCAAGTTCAGATCGGTCAGCGTCGGCAGCGCGCATGCCTGCGGCATCAAGGTTGACGATACTCTTGCCTGCTGGGGGCCGAACAAGATCCGGATCACCAGCACTAGCGATTGGGCATTTTCAACGAGTCACGTTTCTGAAACACACTACGGCCAAGCCGACCCGCCGCCAGGAACATTCCTTACCGTGGCGGCCGGTGGAGTGCACACTTGCGGAATCCGAACCGACGGCCGCGCTATCTGCTGGGGCGCAAACAACGACGCCTACCGATATACCAAAAGGGGCACCAACGATTATTACGGTCAAGCTGTGCCACCGGCAGGCAATCCGTAGCAAGCACACCATCTGGCCGATGGTGTCGCCCATCACCATTCGGGCTACCTACCGCTCCATTCGCACCGAATGGTTTGAACCGCGTGTCTACGGGTAAATCTGCGTAGTGTCCGCCAAGTAAAGCGACCCTAACGGCGTCCGGTGGTCCGGTAAACTGTCCCCATAACCCTATGGTGTGTGAACAACACAATTGCCCTGGCGTTTGATACCCGCCAACCCGTAGGCTATACTACCCGTCGGCTCGTTCCGGCTTGGCTTTTTTACATAATGGGCCGGTGGCCAGGAGCAGATTTCTATGGATTTTAACATCGCCGTTCTCGGCGGCGACGGCATCGGGCCCGAAGTTACGGCGGAGGGGGTCAAGGCCCTGGAAGCCGTGGGCCGCGCCTTCGGACATAACTTTTTATTGGAATACGGGGACGTGGGCGGTGTTTCCATTGACCGCCACGGAACCCCCCTTACCGACACGGTAAGAGACCTGGCTACTGACGCCGACGCGGTGCTGTTCGGGGCCGTCGGCGGACCCAAATGGGATGACCCGTCGGCTCCAACCCGCCCGGAAGACGGGCTTTTAGCCCTTCGCGCTCACCTTAACGTCTTTGCCAATATCCGGCCCGTAAAGGTATATCCGGAACTCACGGGATCCAGCGTACTGAAGCCCCACGTCCTTGAGAACGTGGACATGGTGGTGGTGAGGGAACTTACCGGCGGCTTGTACTACGCACAGCCCAAGGGACGGACTGAAACGCCGCAGGGCATCGTTGGCGTTGACACCATGCGATATTCGGAAGCCGAAATCGAGCGTGTGCTTCGCGTCGGCTTTGAACTAGCCCGAGGGCGGCGGAAAAAGCTGACCTCTGTTGACAAGGCCAACGTCCTGGAAACGTCAAGGCTGTGGCGGGCCACCGCGACCCGGGTGGCGGCAGATTACCCCGACGTTGAACTGGAGCACGCGCTGGTGGACGCTTGCGCCATGCAGATCGTGTTGCGCCCGTCATCTTACGACGTGATCGTAGCGGAGAACACCTTTGGCGACATACTGACCGACGAGGCAGCGATCCTGGCGGCATCCATGGGCCTCCTGCCTTCTGCCAGCCTGTCCGGAGTTCCCCAGGCCGGAGCCACCACGCCGGGATTCTACGAGCCGATACACGGTACGGCGCCCGACATCGCCGGCCAGGGTATTGCCAACCCCTGCGGGTCCATCCTCAGCGCTGCCATGATGCTGCGCTATTCGCTCGGTTTAACCGAAGAGGCGGCGGCCATCGACCGGGCAGTGCAGAGCGTTCTGGAGAATGGCTATCGAACCGCCGATATCGCTACGTCCGGCGAAACGGTTACCAGCACCGTAGGCATGGGTGATCTCATCGCGCAGGCCATTGGCTAGAGCTGCGGAGCCGGACCGTGTTCAACTTGCTGGGCAGCGTTGGCCTCACCGTTGCCATCGTCGTTTTCCTCGCCAGCGCCGTGGCGGTGGTATTCCTCGGCGTCCAGTTGGCCAAGTATGGGGATGCGTTGGCGTCCTTGACCGGCTGGGGCCGCCTGTTCGTTGGGAGCATTCTGGTGGCGCTGGCGACATCGCTGCCTGAACTTTCCAACAACATCACGGCGGTGCAGATCGACAACCCACAGTTGGCGTTGGGCAACGTGGTGGGCGCCAACATGATCAATATGTTCACCATGGCCATGGTGGCGCTGGTGTTCGGGGGCAAACGGTTCCTCCAGCGGGTTGCCCCGGAGCAGGGCTACCTCATAGTGCTGGCGGCTGTTTTGACCGGATTGGCCGTGCTGTTCGCCGGCGTCAAGAACGGGGTTAACGTCTGGCAAATCGGCTTGTCGTCCATCATACTGCTCGCGGTCTATGTAGCCGGAATGTGGATTGTGTACCAGCGCCGTCCGGCCGTCGGGGACGACGAGGAAGTGGAAGACCCGGGCATGACGCTGAGCAAGGCGTGGCTGATGTTCAGCCTGGTCTCCATCGGCGTTATCATCGCCGGCGTGTTCCTGGCCCAGAGCGTGGACCGGGTTGCGGATTTGACCGGCATCTCCTCCGGCGTCCTCGGCATCCTGGCCGTATCCATCGTGACCACGATGCCGGAAGCTTCGGCTACGGTCGCAGCGGCCCGGATGGGCGCCGCCGACCTCGGAGTGGCCGGATTGTACGGCAGTTGCGTTTTCAACGTTACTATCCTGTCCTTCGCCGACCCGTTCTACCGGAAAGGCATCATACTGAACCACCCCGAACCGGAGCACTTTGTGGCCGGAATCTTCGCCGTCTGCCTGATTTTGTTCGGCGGGTTGCTGTTGTGGGGAAGAAACCGCCTGCCGCAACCGCTGCTGCTGGGCGGATTGGCCCTGATGGCCGGCGCCTACATAGTTGGAGCAGTCTGGGTCGCCATGTTGGGAACGCCTACCGCCTAGATCTCAGATCCTTCGTAGCGGGCCAGTTCTACGAACCCTGCGGCGTCGTCGTCCCAACCGAACAGCGCGGCTTCCACCACTCGCTCAGCGTCTATTCCCACTACCAGTTGCTGCACGGGAAATACCGGGCCTTCACCCCACCCCGGCGGCTGCGTAGCCAATTGCCGGTCGGTTTCGGAAAAATACGCCTGGCCGTTGGGATGGGAATGGTAGATGATTCTAGCCGGCGTCGCGGACGCGAAACTTTCATCGAGAGCGCGAACGTCATCGAAGTTGAAAGAGTAGGCCCGTTCGCTGGTTCTGCCGGCTATAGGAATGAGGGCATCGGCGTCCTGGGCGTTTTCCGCCGGCCTGATGGAGTCCACACCGTCGCCGGCAGCGGGGCCGGTGAGCCACCCGCAACACTCCGCCGGGAACGCCGCGCGCGCTTCTCGATACACCGCTAACAGGACTTGGCCGGGTATGTGCATCGGATTCGTGAAATTCGTCATTAAACCCCCTTGTTACGAAATGCGTAAGATGATATGCTGATTCGCGCGCTTTTGCTGGTATAGCCGTAATACTCCGGTAATACAGTGGCGGTAAAATGAAATCACCGTGGGAGCCAGCGGCGCGAAACAGCGGTATCGGCAATTTACCAGGAATGAGGAAAATGCAGACGCAGATCAGTACCCGCAAGTCCCTATTGCGCAAGGCGTGCCCACGTTGCGGCGGCGACGTTTGCCGGATGAGGGATACCTTCGGATTTTATCACCAGTGCGCCCAATGTGGACGCGAGTTCCGCCGACCGACAACGGCGACAGTACCGCCCACGACCATCGACGCACCGACCAATCCGACCGAACATAAAGAGCCAGTGATGGTGTGACCATCGCAGACGGACAGACAACCCGCAGGCAACGGCCTCGGACTTGTCTCCGAGGCCGTTTTCAATTTAACCGTAGATTGACCGCTCAACCTCAGAACGAAACCCGATAACGACGACCACCTGACCTAGCGCTTTCAACATTCACCATCAAGTAAGGAGACGCATGATGGAGAGCAGAGTCAGCATCGAACGGTTTTCCCAGGGCGCGCGTCGCCGCCGCGCAGAACTGCGCGCGTGCCCACACTGCGGCGGCAACGTGCGCAAGATTCGCGACATCTACGGAGCTTACTTGCAGTGCCTACAGTGCAGCCGGGAGGTTGAGCCGGCGGAGTTGACGGCGACGCTCCATGAGGCGGTTGCAACTCGCCCGGCAGAGCGAGTGAGCGAGGAGCTTATGATCGCCTGATCCCCCGGGAGCCGGAATCATACATCGGGGCTGACCGCATTGGCGAGTCGGCCCCGTATGATTTGCTTTATCGGTAACGCCGCGGCCGGTTGGCGTTTCGCTCCTGCACGAATTTCGCGTATTCCCGGACCGCATTTTCCTGGTCCGGCGTCTGTATGGAACCCGGCCGCAATTGCCGAATGTAGGCGATGGCTTCGTCGGGATCGTATCCGGTGTTCACCAGATAGGAGGCCAGAATCGTACCGGTGCGCCCGATGCCGGCAGCGCAGGTAACCACCGTGGGACGCTCCCAGGTCTCGATCTGCTGCTCGACGAAGTTCACAATCCGGTCGATTTGCTCCATGGTGGGCGCCTGGAAATCAGGCACCGGCTCAAAGAGTTCCGTGAAACCCCAGGGCTCGCCTGAGATGGTATTCTCTTCCATGCGTACCAGGGCCGTGATGTCATGCCGTTCGAAGTAAATGAGATGACGACGGTCCATTGGACCCATCGAGCCGGCCAGTGAACCGTGTAAAATCCAGCTGAAGTTGCGGAAACTGTCTTGCATGGGCCTCTCCGAATCAATATGCAGCTTCAGGGGGGCTGCGTGTAGCTTGGGCATAAACCAGCGAATTCAAGGTCTGGTATAGTATTGGCTGCGGGCACGCTACCATGCCCGTAGCGACTGGAGCACTGGATGCAGTATAGCAATATTACACTGGCACGGAACGATAGGGTTGCAACGATTCGATTGAATCGACCCGACGCGCTGAACGCACTGAGCCCCGATTTGCTTTGCGAATTTTCGCAGGCTACCGAGGAAGTATCCGAAGACCGAACCCTCAAAGCGCTGGTTGTGCGGGGAGAAGGACGGGGATTCTGCGCCGGAGCCGATCTGCTCTACTTTGACCAGGCATTGGACGACCTGTCGCTGCTGCCGGAATACGTGCGGGACTTGAACGCCGCGCTATTCTCTTTGGAGGAATTGCCCATACCGACGATAGCGGCGGTGCATGGTTACGCCCTGGCGGGCGGCATGGAGCTGATGATGGCCTGCGACATGGCGGTCGTCGCCGAAGACGCTCGTATTGGCGACCAGCACGCTAATTTCGGCCTGATCCCCGGCGGCGGCTCGACCCAGCGGCTGCCGCGCCGCGTCGGAATGCCGCGAGCCATGGAATTGCTGACCACCGGACGCTGGCTTTCCGGTTCCGAAGCCGTGGCATGGGGGCTTGCCCTGCGGTCGGCGCCGGCGGAATCGCTGGATATTGAGCTGGAAACCATCCTTGCCGGTTTGCGAACCAAGAGTCGCACTGGCCTCGCGCTGATGAAATCCCTCGCCCGCGCCAGCCAGGACGTTCCTCTTCGCGATGGCATAGCGCTGGAAGGAGCGACGTTCACACACCTTTTCGGAACGTCGCCGCATCCCAGGGAAGGCATCACCGCGTTCAAGGAAAAGCGCCAGCCCGAATTTTGAACCAAACGACACAACACCAGGAGACGGTTTGAAGATCAAAAAAATACTAAACGAACGACGTACCATTTCATTCGAGTTCTTCCCGCCCAGAGAGGCGGACGGCGTTCCGGCCGTCATAGATGTAATCAAGGGATTGCAGCAGTTCAGTCCCGATTTCGTATCGGTTACCTACGGCGCCGGAGGGGGCACCCGCGCCTTCACCGAAGAAATCACCATGAGGATCAGGGCCGAGACTGATCTCGAAGTGATGGCCCACCTCACCTGCGTGGCCCAGACTCGCGGCGAGGTCCACGGCGTTCTGGAGAGACTGCAAGGGGCGGGAATCGAAAACGTGATCGCCCTGCGCGGTGACCGGCCGGCGGACAGCAACGAGACCGCGCCGGGAGTTGACGAATTTCCCCACGCCACCGATTTGATAACCCACATCACGGATAACTTCGATTTTGGGATCGCGGGAGCCTGTTACCCGGAAGGACACACCGAATCCGCGGATCTGGACACGGATATCGAATACTCCCGCATGAAGCAGGACTTGGGCGCAGACTTCCTGATCACGCAGCTGTTCTATGACAACGACTACTTCTACCGCTTCCAGGAGCGAGCCGCCGCCGCCGGAATCACAGTACCCGTGATCCCCGGCGTTCTCCCCATCCTCAGCACTCCCCAGATTCGGAGGTTCACTTCGCTTTGTGGAGCAACCATCCCCGCGGAATTGGACGAGCGCCTGGAACGGTTCTCCGACGACAACCGCGCCGTGCGCGAAATCGGAGTGGAACACGCTACGCGCCAAGCTGAAGACCTCTGGGCCAACGGTGTCCCGGGCATTCATTTTTACGTGCTGAACCGGCGTTATTCCGTGTCCCACATCCTGAGAGACTTGAACATCGCCGGGCACACCGGCGAATAACACCCCCAGCATTCCTGCCTTGCCCCATCATTCCCGCGAAAGCGGGAAGTCCACAGCCGCGTTCGGCCAAAATCCTGTCCATCCTATCCATCGATGTAAAAAATGCTCACTACCGGAGTGGATTTCATCGAAATCGAACGGGTTGCCAGCGTGCTGGACCGCTATGGCGACCGGTTTCTGCGGCGTGTGTTCACCCCCGGCGAGATAGCCTACTGTCGTGGCCGCGCCCCCAACCTGGCCGCTCGTTTCGCCGCCAAGGAAGCGGTGATGAAATCACTGGGCACCGGATTCCGCGGCGTCGGTTGGCGGGATGTTGAAGTGGTGCGGGCGCCCAGCGGCGCGCCCAGTCCCAGGTTACACGGTAGGGCTTTGCGCCGGGCCGAACGCCTCGGCGTGACCGAAATCGCAATCAGCTTGACCCATTCCCGCGGCTACGCCATGGTGGTCGCCGTTGCCTCCCGACCCGACACTGAAGAATCGCGGCAAGCCGCCGCAGCTATCCTGCGGGGCGATGATACTGCACCCCTCGCGCCGACTGAAATATGACAGTCAAAGTCGTAACCGTCGCCCAGATGCAGGCGCTGGAGGACGCATCGGAACGGGTCGGCATAAGCAAAGACACTTTGATGGAAAACGCCGGCCTGGCCTGCGCGCAGCAGATACGCCAGGGTATGGGCGGCACAGCAGGTCGCAAAGCCCTTCTCCTGATTGGACCGGGTAATAACGGCGCGGACGGCCTGGTGATAGCGCGACATCTCCGGCGTTGGGGCGCCGAGGTTTACTGCTACGTCGTTCGGGGCCGCCCTGACCACGATCCCAAGATGGCTGACGCCCTGTCCTACGACGTGGCGGTATTGGACGCGGCTGACGACGCCGACTTGTCAAAGTTAGGCGAATTGCTGGCAAGTTGTCATGTAGTAGTTGACGCCATCCTGGGAGCGGGTCGCTATCGTCCTTTGGAAGGGGTGATGAGCGATGTTGCCGCATTGGCCAATCGGCACCGTCGCCACCGCGCAGATTTGCGCGTGGTGGCCGTGGATTTGCCCACCGGCGTGAACCCAGATACCGGATCAGCGGACGAGAACACGCTCGTTGCCGACGTAACGCTGGCCTTGTGTTACCCCAAGTTGGGTATCGCCACCTTTCCTGGCGCCGCCTATGCCGGCCGGATAGTTGTGTTGGGTATCGGGTTGCCGACAGGAGCCCTTGACGGCATTGACCTGTCGGTCGAGTGGATGTCTGATTCGGCAGCCGCTGATTTGCTGCCCGCCCGCCCGCTGGATTCACATAAAGGCACCTACGGACACCTCTTGATCGTCGCCGGTTCCCGGAACTTCGTCGGCGCATCGGTTCTGGCCGCAATGTCGGCGCACCGGGTTGGCGCCGGGCTGGTTACTCTGGCAACGCCGGAGTCCGTGTACCCCATAGCGGCCTCGAAACTGACTGAAACTATCCATCTGCCCCTGCCGGAAGATTCCGACGGGCGTATTGATGCCACAGCTGCGGAGCTAATCAGGGAACGTCTCGGGGGGTACTCAGCATTGGCGGTAGGTTGTGGACTTGGCTTGTCGCCAGGAACGACGGCGTTCGTGGAGCGGCTGCTATTGGCCAACGCCGACTTGCCTATGCCGCCGTCGGTGATTGATGCCGACGGGTTGAGCAACCTTGCCCGCTGCGACGCTTGGCCGGCCCGTTTGCGCGGCCCTACAGTGCTGACACCACACCCCGGCGAAATGGCTACGCTTACCGGCCAATCCACTATCGAAGTGCAAGCAGACCGACTTGGCATTGCCGGCAGTTCGGCGGATAAGTGGGGCCAAACAGTGCTGCTGAAAGGAGCCCACAGCATCGTCGCATCGCCGACCGGCGCGCAATGTATCTTGCCTTTCGCCAATCCTGCGCTGGCCGCCGGCGGAACCGGGGACGTTTTGACCGGCATTATCGGCGGCCTGATGGCCCAGGGCCTAGCACCATACGACGCCACCGCGCTAGGGGGCTACCTTCATGGAACGGCTGGCGAGGTAGCGCGGAACAGTATGGGCAGGGCGGGCGTCGTGGCGAGTGACCTGTTGCTGCATATTCCTATGATTATTGAGCGGCTGCGAGGGTGATATGGCAGGAAAACGCGATGAGGCGGTGCTTAGCCAACGGCAAGTTGAATTGTTGAATCAAATCCCGGTTGGTCATTTGGCTACCGCCGATAATGCGGGACGGCCCCACGTCATCCCGTTCTGCTTCGCCTGCGATGGTCAGAGCGTTTACTCGGCGCTGGACGCCAAACCGAAAAGCGGAAATTTGAGGGGACTGCGTCGGGTCCGCAACATCCTGGAAAACCCACAGGTTTCAGTAGTGATTGACCATTATGAAGCGGACTGGTCGAGACTGTGGTATCTGCTGGTGCAGGGCCGCGCCGAGTTGCTGGAGCCCGGCGCGGAACAGGCGGATGCCCTCGCCTTGCTCCGTGTTAAGTATCCGCAGTACCGTGAGATGGATCTGGAGAGCAACCCGGTAATCAAGATTACTCCGGAGCGAACTACGGGGTGGTCCGGGAGTTGACCCGATTCGCCCCCGCGCCTAGAATGCCCGCAGCCCTTACGCCGGCGAGGTTACGATGGCGCAATTGGTTTTCATTCACGGCCCCGGCGCGGGCGGATGCGCGGATTCCTACGTCAACCAGTTGGCGCATTATCCGGGCAGCTTGGCCCCTCATTTACCTGGCCACCTAGGTGGGACTCCCTGTAGCAGCGTGGAGCGGTACACCGACTGGCTGCGTGGCTGGCTGCACGCTCAAGGACACGACCACGACCTCGTGTTGAGCGGCTTCACGCTGGGGGCATGTATCGCGTTGCAGTACGCCCTTGACTATCCCCAAGAATTAAAGGGGCTGGCCTTGATGACGATTGCCATGCGGCCCAAGCGGAGGCGTCCCGAAGACTTGCAGTTCCGTCTTGACGCGGCCGCCGACGCAGCAACGTATGAGAAGTGGCTGGGGATGATGGACGGCATTATGCACTTCATCGAACCGGAACTGCGCGAGAAACTGCTGCAACGGCATCGTGAGGTCGGCCCGGCGGCGCAACACCACGACCTGGTAGTGATTGATCGGTTCGACGTGCGTGACCGCATCCACACGCTAGAAACTCCGCTGTTGCTAATCCAGGGCGTGGACGACCCGTTGGCCACTGGCGATTATGAAGAGGAAATTCACCGCGCCGTTCCCGGCTCCAAGCTCATCAAGATGAAGGACGCGGGCCACTTCCCCATGGTTGAAAAGCCCGGCGAATTCAACGCCGCGATGGACGCTTTCCTCGCCGAGATTGGCTGACGGGATTTTGATTGCGAAATACGTTCCGGATTCCGGCTTTCGCCGGAATGACAGATGAGAAGGACCGGAACAACAGAGCAGAAGGATAGGAGGAACCGTACCGTGGACGGAGTTACCGCTGTAGCCAACGTATTGAAGATGGAGGGCGTGGACTGGATCGCAGTCATGCCGTCCAATCCCCTCATCGAAGCCGCCGCCATTGCCGGTATCCGGCCGGTGGTTTGCCGCCAGGAACGCACCGGCGTACACATGGCCGATGGATTCTCCAGGATCACCAACGGCAAGAAGACCGGAATTTTCCTGGCCCAGAACGGACCGGGCGCGGAAAACGCATTCGGTGGGGTTGCCCAGGCGTATGCGGACTCGGTGCCTATCCTGGTCCTGCCGGCCGGCGTGGCCCGGAATCGTCTTGGAGTCGAGCCCAACTTTCACCCGGTGCAGGCTTACGACTCGATCACCAAGTGGGCCGCCCACGTGAACTTTGCGGACCGGGTGCCGGAACTGTTTCGACAGGCTTTCACCAAATTGCGCTCGGGCAAGCCGGGGCCGGTGCTGTTGGAAATTCCGTCGGACCTGGTGTCCGATCAGATCAGCGAAGAGGATTTCGACTACGTGCCGCCGGTGCAGATGCGGGTGGCGGCCGACCCGGCGGCGGTGACCCGCGCGGCGCGCGGATTCCTGACGGCGCAGCGTCCGGTGATAATGGCCGGCCAGGGGGTTCTGTATGCCGAGGCCACGGACGAGTTGCTGGAACTGGCCGAGTTTTTGCAGATTCCGGTGCTGACCACGTTGGAAGGCAAGAGCGCCTTCCCGGAGAATCATCCGCTATCGTTGGGAGTGGGCGGTTCCAGCCAAACCGGGCCGGTGCATCGGTTCCTCACCAACTGCGACGTGGTGTTTGGGGCTGGCGTCAGTTTCACCAAGAGCAGTTTCACGGTGCCGATCCCCGCAGGCAAAACGCTGATCCACCTCACCAACGGCGACGGCGACATAAACAAGGACTACCGCACGGAGTATCCCATCCTCGGCGACGCCAAGCTGGCACTGCGCCAGTTCATCGATGAATTGAAGGCGCAAGGGGCGCAGCAACGTGCCCCGAACCAGGAGCTTGCCGGCGAAATCACCGCCAGCCGGGAAGCCTGGATGGCCGAGTGGCTGCCCCGGCTCACCAGCGACGAGGTGCCGCTGAACCCGTACCGGGTGGTGTGGGACATCATGCACACCGTTGACCTGGATAACACCATCGTCACCCATGAATCCGGCAGCCCGCGCGAACAGGTGTCGCCGTTCTGGGAAGCCCGCGCGCCGCGCAGTTTCATCGGATGGGGCAAGTCCACGCAGCTGGGCTACAGCCTGGGCCTGGCCATGGGCGCAAAGATGGCGGCCCCCGAAAAAATGGTTATCAACTTCATGGGAGATGCCGCGTTTGGCATGGTGGGGCTGGACGTGGAAACCGCGGTTCGCGCCAACATCCCGATTACCACGGTGGTGATGAATAACTCCACCATGGCCATCTACCCCGACAGCCGCATTCCGACAGCAGTGGAACGCTACGGCCTCAAGGACTTGAGCGGCGATTTCTACCAGGTGGCCGTGGCCCTGGGCGCTTACGCGGAACAGATCCACACACCGGACGAAATCAAGCCGGCCATGCAGCGGGCGATGCAGGCCAACGCCGAGGGCCGGCCGGCGCTGCTGGAATTCATTACCAAGGAAGAAGGCACGTTCTCCAAGTTCCGATTTGACTGATGGTCAGCCTCGGCATACCCGGAACGGAAAGCGAACTAACCACTGACTGGCTGGCGCGGGCGTTGTCCGACGGCGGCGACAGTGATTCGCCGGAAATCCAAAACGCCGTTGTCGAGGAAATCGGCAGCGGCGTTGGCCTGGTGGGGAAAATCCTGCGCTGTCACCTGTCGTACCGGGATGTTGACTCCGCCGGCCCCCAAACCGTCATCGTCAAACTGCCCAGTTCGCACCCGGAAACGGCACAGACCGCGCGCACGCTGGGGTTGTACTACCGGGAGTATGCCTATTACCGCCAGGTGGCGCACCATGTCCCGGTCCGATCACCGGCCCTCCTGTATGGCGACTTCGATGACAGCAGTCATCGCTTTGTGCTGGTGTTGGAGGATTTACGCGAGATGGCGTCGGTGGACCAGCTCGACGGTGCCAGCCCGGAGCAGGCGAAGACCGCCATCCGGGCGGTGGCCCGCCTGCACGGACGCTACTGGAACAAGGTGGACGAACCGCCCATATCGGGTTTTCATGATTCCACGAGCCCGGAACGCCGTCCGCTGGTTCGCGCGGTATATCAGGCCAGCCTGCCGGCCGCTCTCAACCGTTTCGGGCACCTTTTCCCGGACCCGATGCGGTGGCTCGCCGAGGAATACGGGCGAAGTATCGTTGAGCACCTGGACGCCGTAGCCGCCGGGTCGAGAACGTTTTCCCACGGCGATTTCAGGCTGGACAACATGTTCTTCAGCGCCGACAGCGATGATTTCGCCGTCGTTGACTGGCAGGTTTGCGGCATATCCAGTGGGCTGTACGACGTGGCCTACTTCCTGTCATCCAGCGTTGCCCCCGGAGTTCGCCGGGAGATTGAGCGGGAGGTACTGTCCGAATACCACCAAGTCCTTCGCAGTACCGGGGTGGAAGACTTCACGTTCGAGGAATGCTGGCGCAGCTATCGCCAGGTTATGCTGGGGTGCTTCCTGACTCCGATTGTCGCCGGCGGGCAGCTCGACTTCTCTAGCGACCGCAGCCTACAACTGGCCGAAGTATTCTTGACTCGCACCTTGACCGCCATCGATGACCTGGACGCCCACGAATTTTTGCCGGGCCGATACATTGATGACAGCACACTGTAGCGCAATGGAAGGGAGCCGATTTAGACTGGCCGGCGACGCTATTTTGTGCCGGAGAAGACGATGGTCATAGCTGGATCGGCCGCCGAAGCCGCTGCGCTGGATGATTTCCGGGCCTATCTTGAGGAAATCATCGCCGGCGTCTCAGCAAAGGATCCCGAGGCTCCCGGCAATTCCGGGCCGGTGGGTTCCTCCCCTGCTAAACCAGCGCCCCGTCGCCCGGAGCGTCCTTCCTACCAGCCCACTATTCGGCAAATGCCGGCGCAGGAACGGCCACGGGAACGACTGCGGGAGCACGGCCCGCGCTACCTGAACAACGCCGAACTGGTTGCGATTCTGCTCCGGACGGGTATCGCCGGGGAAAACGCCATCAGCCTGGCGACGCGGGTGCTGGCGGAGTTTGAGGGGCTGGGAGGGCTGGCGCGAGTGGGCTACGCTGAACTCAATAGCCAGCGCGGCCTGAGCGACGCCAAGACCTGCGAGATCCTGGCGGCCCTGGAGTTGGGCCGGCGCATCGCGTCGCTGGCGCCGGAGGAAAGGGCGCAGATCTCCTGTCCTCAGGACGCCGCGAACCTGGTGGCGGCGGAGATGTCGCTTTTGGCGCAAGAGCACCTGGTTGTCCTGTTGCTGAATACGCGCAATCAGGTTGTAGCCAAGCGTCAAATCTACATCGGCACCGTGAACAGCAGCGCGGTACGCCCTGCGGAGGTTCTACGGCCGGCAGTGCGGGAGAACGCCCCTTCGATCATCGTGGTGCACAACCACCCATCGGGTGACCCGACGCCAAGCGCCGAGGACGTGGCGGTTACCCGCGACCTGGTATCCGCCGGCAAATTGATGGACATTGAACTGCTGGACCACTTGATAATAGGACAGGGCGGACGCTTCAGCAGCCTGAAGGAAAAAGGGTTGGGGTTTGACTGACTGCAACCAATAAGGAGACGACCTATGAGCAAGTATTTTCTGGAGCCGAGCGGCCGTGGCTACAAAGAGTTGGCGGAGGGCGCGCGCACGCGGACATTCTGGGGGGCGCAGATGCTGTTCTCTTTGGTGGAAGTGGAGGCCGGCGCCTTGGTGCCGTTGCACACCCACCCGCATGAACAGGGCGGCATCATAGTCGAGGGCGAGCTGGAAATGGGAATCGGCGGCGAGGTGAGAGTGCTCAAGCCGGGGGATATGTACATAATCCCCGGCGACGTGGAGCACTATGCCAAAGGGCAGGAAACCAAAGCCATCGCCCTGGACATATTCAGCCCGGTGCGGGAAGAGTTCAAATACTAGGAGCGGCCGTCGAAATAGTCGGCTACGGCCATTACCAGGTTGCCCATGTGGGGGTGCTCCGGCTCGATGTCAACGTTGATTCCTTGCTCCAGAAGCTTGCGGGTGCAGACGGGCCCCACCGACGCGACGGCAACGGAGCCGGCAAGGCTGCTCCTGAGCGACTCCTCCTTGCCGGCTTGGGTGGCGATGTCCAACAAGTTGGGCACCTGGGGTCGGCTGGTGAACGCCAGGGCGTCCACCTCTCCGCGTTCTATGCGGTCGATCAACTTGACGACCGGGCTGGTGTCGTCGGGCAGACCCCAATCATACAGGGTCAGTTCCTGGTAGTTCGCTCCCTGTTCGCGCAGGTATGTCGGTAGCTCGGAGTCGGGACCGCCGTATCGCTGGAAAACTACCCTCTTGCCGCTGAGGTCCAGCGCCGCCATGGCAGCAGTCAGATCCGAGGAAGTGTAGGGTTCGGGCGGCATGATGGTAATGGGGATTTTGTGGCGTCGCAGAACACGGCCGGGCTTGGGACTGCGCGCTACCACCGTAATATCGCGCAGCGCGTCCTCAAACTCCGGCAGGCGTCCCATCGCCTCGGCGATGCCCATCATGGCGTTAGCGCCCACGCCGGTTAGAAAGACGGCGGTGTCAACCCGACCTTCGCAAACATCCGTGATCGCCTGCTGAACCTCCGGGCTGTCCTTGAGGTAGTGTTCCTGGAGGACAGGCGCGCCATAGGGGACGCCACCATGCCGGCGAATGAGGCTGGCCATTTCGTCGGGCATTCGAGCCTCGACAAAGGCCAGCACTCTTCCGTTCAGGGATGCCGCAGCCATTGCGTTACCGTGTGGGAGTTGCTAGACGGCGCATTCGCCTTCGCCGCGTTCCAGCACGTACTGATTGGTGCGCTCCCAGTCGAAGTACATCTCGCCGCCGCCCTCGGCTTCGTGTCCAACTTCCTGGGCGCGGGCAGCGACCGAAGTAAGCTCTTCGAGGCCCACGCGGTCAAGGAAGTCGTTGAAACTCTCGGAGTCGTCGCTGCGGTTGTCCTTGTAGTAGGTGACGATGTCTTTCAGCACCGACGGGACCAACTTCGCGGGCACCTTGACCTTGGGGACGCGAGTGCCAATCCGAGAGTCCTCAACTTGGTTGTCGCCGTAGTTGCCGCCAAGGAACAGTTCGTAGGACGGTATCTGCTGGGCGTCCACGCCCTTGACCGCCGCGCCGTGGAACCCGATGTTGGCGATGTGATGGAGGCCGCAGCCGTTGGGGCAGCCGCTCATTTTGATTTTGATGTCGCCGACGCCGGCGTCATCAGCGAGGCCGTTCCAGTTCGACATTTCATCCCGGAGGGCTTTAGCCAATCCCATTGACGCAGTGATGCCCAGTTTGCAGCTGTCGGTGCCGGGGCAGGAGACCACGTTGCTGATGTGGTTGTGGCCGGCTTCGGCGAGTTCCAGTTCTTTGAGCGCTTCCCACACGTCGTGCAGGTATCCCGTGGGAACCCAGCGGAGGACGATGTTCTGTTCCTGGGTGGTGCGGGCCTTGCCGCCGGTGTACTTGCGGACTATATCCGCCAGGCCGTGGAACTGGGCCGGATTGAGGTCGCCGCGGACGGCCTTAATGTAGATGACGTGGTAGCCATCCTGCCGCTGCGATTCCACGTTGGAGTTGAGCCATGCCTGGTATTCCGGGCTGGAATCATTGCCGTTGGATGAAGCAGGCTGCGTGGGCGGGTCTTCGCGCTGGATTTCTTCGGCGGCCATCAGGGGCCGGAAGTCGATGGGGCCTATGTTGGCCAACTCGGCGTCCACCATAGTGCGGAACTCGTCCAGGCCGATCTTGTCGATCAACACCTTGAGGCGGGCCATCATGCGGTTCTTGCGGAGGATGTCGGCGTTGTTGAAAACGGTCCATACCGCGAGAGCTACGCGAAGGTAGTCGTCCTCGGATACCCATTCGTAGAGGGGCTTGGCCAGCCGGGGCATGATGGACGTTCCGCCGCCGCAATAGACCTTGAAGCCCTTACGCTGCTCGCCGTCCACTTCCTGGTATTGCGAAACGAAGGTCAAGTCCTGGATCGCCGCCGCCACTTCGTCCCGCTTGTCGTTGCCGGTGAAAGCCGACTTGAACTTGCGGGGGAAGTTCTGGGTGATGGGGTGACGGACGCCGAAACGGACGTATGCGGTCAGGTAGGGCGTGGGGTCAAACACTTCCTCTGGACTCACGCCGGCTGTGGCGGGGCCGACCACGTTGCGAACGGTGTTGCCGCACGCTTCGCGGGTGGAGAGGCCCACGCGGCCCAGTTCGAGCAGCACTTCAGAGGTTTGCTCCAGCGGGATGTGGTGGAGCTGGATGTTTTCGCGGGTGGTGATGTGCCCCTTCTTCAGGGGAGCGTATTTTTCGGAGATTTCCCCGAAGCAGTCGAGCATATCCGCGGAGATGATGCCGCCGGGCAACTTGACCCTGATCATCTGCACATCGGCTTGGCGCTGGCCATACACGCCTTGACGCAGGCGGAACGGGGTGAAGACAGTGTTGTCCAGCTCGCCCGTGCGGAAGCGATCGACCTCACCGTCGAAACGCTGAATTTCATCCTCCATGAACGGGATGATGGCGCCGGCGTCTTCCGCCAGCTTGAGGCTGGATGCGTGGATGTCTTCCAGGCTGGGGGATTGGGCTTGGGTGGTCAAGGTGTCCTCCTCGGTTGTGACACAAAAAATCCCACCGTGCCAATGGCAAAATCGGTGGGAGCGGGCGGCGCCTGTACGGGTCAAGTTAGGGTAGTCCTGCCCCCAATGTGCGTGGACAAGAACAAGTGCAGAAGGCGACGGTTTTGCAACTACTTTGCATTTGCGAAAACTATACTGCCGGGGTCGGGAATTGTCAACGCTGGCCGGAGCGAATTTTTCGGATCTACCGCAACGACCGGTTTTCGGGGCGATTGCCCACGGTATTGCCGGTGACCAGCCATAGAACGCGCTCGCCGATGTTGGTGGCCCGGTCGGCGATGCGCTCCAGGTTGTGGGCGACCCACAGCAAATAGGTAGCGCGCTCAATGGTCCTGGGATCGGAGAGCATGTAGGTCAGCAATTCGCGGTAGATCTGATTGTACAGGTCGTCAATCGCATCGTCATCGGCGCACACTTTGCGGGCCAGCCATTCGTCCCGGCTGGTGTACGCCAGCAAGCTCTCGTCAAGCATCTTCAACGCGAGTTCAGCCATTCGCGGAATATCAATCAGCGGCTTGACCAGAGGCTGATCGCCGATGCGGATGCAGATTTTTGCGATGCCCTCGGCGTAGTCTCCCATGCGCTCCAGCTCGGCGGCGATGTGGACAGCGCACAAAACGGCCCTTAAGTCGGTGGCGGCCGGCTGCTGAGTAGCCAAGAGCATGACGCACTTGCTTTCAAGAGCGTCTTGCAGGCGGTCGATGTCGTCGTCGGCGTCAATAACCTGTTGAGCCAGCCCGACGTTTTGGGATTCGAGGGCACTAAGAGCCAATTGGGTAGCCGATTCCACCAGGCTGCCCATTTCGGCCAGGTCAGTTTGCAGGTCGGTCAGATTGCGGTCGTAGTCGGAGCGTAGCATTTCAGCGTCTCCCGATGGTTCCCGTGTCTGCGCGGCCGGCCCGGCGAGTGGAAGGTTAGCCGAACCGCCCGGTGATGTATGCTTCGGTGCGTTCGTAGGAGGGGTTGGTGAAAAGGGTGCGGGTGTCGCCAAACTCGATGAGGTGGGCGACCCGGTTCTCGTCTGGCATCAGGAACGCGGTCTTGTCGGAGACGCGGCCCGCCTGCTGCATGTTGTGGGTTACGATGACGATGCTGTAGCGCTTTTTCAGCTCCTGCATCAGCTCTTCGATGGCCAGGGTGGCGATGGGGTCCAGGGCCGAGCAAGGTTCGTCCATGAGGATGACGCTGGGTTCGACGGCCAACGCACGGGCGATGCACAGGCGCTGCTGCTGGCCGCCGGAAAGCGCCAAAGCCGACTCCCTGAGGCGATCCTTGACCTCGTCCCAAAGGGCCGCACCCTGTAGGGACTGCTCCACGATGTCGTCCATACTGCCGGTGAACCCGTTGATCTTGGGCCCGAAAGCTACGTTTTCGTAGATTGACTTCGGGAAAGGGTTGGGGCGCTGGAACACCATTCCGATGCGGTAGCGGATCTGGGTGGGATCGGAATCGGGCGCGTAGAGGTTGAAATCGCCGAACCACATCTCGCCCTCCATGCGGAAGATTTCGATTAGGTCGTTCATACGGTTGATGCAGCGGAGCAGAGTGCTTTTGCCGGCGCCGCTGGGGCCGATGATGGCGGTGATTTCGTTTTCCGGCATGTCCATCGTCACGCCTTCGATGACCTTGTTAGAGCCGTAATAGACCCCGACGTCGATGGCGCGAATAGCGGGACGGGTTGCAACTGCGCTTGCAGCCATTTGGGACTACCCCCGTTGGTTCTTTTGGAGTCGGTTGCGAAGGAAGATGGCAAAGGCGTTCATGCCGAGCAGCATGATGAGCAGCACGATGATGCCGGCGGCGGCCAGTTGGTGGAACTCCTCCTGCGGTTTGGAAATCCACACGTAGACCTGAATGGGAAGCACGGTGAAGCGGTCGAGCGGATGGGCGGGCGCGAAGGACACAAAGGACAGGGCGCCCATGATGACCAATGGCGCGGCCTCCCCCATAGCGCGGCTGACTGCAAGGATGATGCCGGTCAAGATGCCTGGCATGGCCTGGGGAAGGACTAGACGCCAAATGACTTGCCATCGGGTTCCGCCCAGAGCGTAGCCGCCCTCGCGGATGGACGACGGCACAGCGCGTATGGCCTCCTGGGACGACACGATCACCACGGGCATGATCAGCAGAGCCAGGGTAAGGCCGGCGGCGAGGGTGCTCTTGCCGAGGGCAAAGAGGGCCACGAATATGCTGAGCCCGAGGATACCATACACGATTGACGGGACGGCGGCCAGGTTCTGGATGTTGATCTGGATCAACTCGGCGATGCGGCTGCCGCCGGAATACTCCTCGAGATAGACCGCCGCAGAAACGCCAACGGTGAACGAAACGAACACGCAGATTGCCATGACCCAAAGGGTCCCTATGATGGCGGGGAAAAGACCCGACTTGATGGCCTTGCTGGACGGCCCTTCCGTGAACAGAGTGTTCAACGAGGTACCTTCCAGGCTGTACCAGTGGACGGCCTCCGAAATCACGCTGTAGAGCAGCGCGACCAGCATAACAAGGGCGATGACGACGGCAGCCACGCAGACGGCGTAGAACATCCTGGCCCTGCGCTTCCGGGCCGAAAGCCGGCGATTGTAGTCCTGTTCAAGCACGACTGCCATTATTCGTAAACCTCACGGAATCGGGCGACCAGTAACTGGCTCAGCAGGTTCATCAACAGGGTGATGACAAACAGGGTGATGCCAACGGCAAACAGAGCCTGGAACTGGGCGGTTCCGGGTATGGCGTTGTCGCTGAAGTTGGTGGTGGCCATGAAGCCGGTCATGGTGTTGACCGGGTCGAGAGGGTTGAAGGTGAGTTTTTCGTTCTGGCCGGCGGCGATGAAAACGATCATGGTTTCTCCGACAGCGCGGGACATGCCCAGGATGAAGGCGGCGACGATGCCGGAGAGGGCGGCGGGAACCACCACCTTGGTGGCAACTTCCACCTTGGTCGCGCCGAGGGCGTAAGCGCCCTCGCGGAGGGAGATGGGAACGGCACGCATGGCGTCTTCGCTCAAACTGGAGACCATGGGAACAATCATCACGCCCATCACGATGGCGGCGGACAGGGCGTTGAAGATGCCCACGTCGTCGCTGATGGTCCGGAGCAGCGGGGTGATGAAGAAGAGGGCGAAGAAGCCATAAACGACCGTAGGAACGCCGGCGAGGACTTCCAGTATTGGCTTCGCGATGGCGCGCAGCCTGGGATGGGCATATTCGCTGAGGAAGATGGCGCTGAGGAGGCCGAGGGGGACGGCGACCAGCATGGCGAGGACGGCGATCATCATGGTGCCGACCAGCAGGGGCCAGATTCCGTAGGAACGAGGCACCAGCAGGGTACGCCATTTGGTGTCGGTGAAGTAGCGGTGCCATCGGACCTTTTCGGGGACCTGGAAGGACTCAGTTTCCAGCGCGACTCCTTTGCTCACGCCGGCGACCGCGGCCACCGAGACCTTGTAGGAACGGCCGAGACCGGCGTCGGATATAACGCACGAGGTGCGCTCGGCGGAGAGATTGGCGCAGTCGGTCAAGTCCAGGCCGAGGTTGGGAGTGATGGCTACGTCGTAATAGACTGGGGCCCGGCCTACGGTCGGCGCATCCCAGTTGACGAAGATCAGCGCATCGGTGGTTGAACGCACGACCACCCTGGGCACGATGCCGGGGGCCAGGGTCGTTGGAGCCGATTCGGCGGCGAGCCCAGCCGCCTCGCCGGTGACCTCCAGCTCGCTGTGCTTCTCCTGGTAGAAGTCGGAAGTGAAGAACTGAATGCCCTCGTAGAGCAGGACGGATATGATGCCGACGGTGGTCAGGACGGAAACGGTCGCCAAAAGAAAAAGCACCCACTTGACGATACGTTCAAGTAGGTACTTGCTACCGCTGGCGGTTAGCGGTTTTTCGACAGCCGGGGTTTTGGTCACTCCCGGTTTCGCGCGCATAATTTTATCGAAGAGCAAGAAGGGCAGCTTTCGGGGTCGGGTTCGATTCCAGCCACTGCGTATGCCGTTTGACAATACTATAATAAGCCGGCGGGTTAGTTTCGGCAACCTGCGAATTTCAAATAAACCAGATAGCGCCGCCGGACAATTGCCGTCGTGCGACTGCGGATTCGGGGCGAACAGGGGTAAAAATTGAGCGAGAAACTGCAACTGAGCGTGGTTGACCAGTCGCCGATGCGGGAGGGCAGCAACTCCGGCACGGCGCTGAGGGAGACCATCGAGTTGGCCGTGGCCACGGAAAGGCTAGGCTACCAACGGTACTGGGTGGCGGAACACCACAACCTGCCCAACTTTGCCGGCACGGCCCCGGAGGTGATGGTGGGACAGATCGCGGCCCACACCAAGCGGATACGGGTAGGTTCGGGCGGCGTGATGCTGCCGCACTACAGCGCGCTGAAGGTGGCGGAGACTTTTCGGATACTGGATTCACTGTACCCGGACCGGATTGACCTGGGCATTGGCCGGGCGCCGGGGAGCGACCATATAACGGCGGCGGCGCTGGCGTACCCGAGCATGCCCAAGGACGTGCGGCATTTTCCGCAGCAGGTGCGGGACGTGATCAACTACCTGGAAGACACGCAGCCGGACGACCATCCATTCAATGAGGTGATGGCGTCGCCGGACGAAGAGACGGACACTGCGCCGCAGGTATGGCTGCTGGGGTCGCGGTACGAATCGGCGTTCATGGCGGCCAAGATGGGTCTGCCGTTCGCGTATGCCCACTTCTTCGGGATGGGGGCGACGGACGGGCCGCAGATTGTGGAATCCTACCGCCAGAATTTTGAGCCTTCAGAATACCTGTCAGAGCCGTTGGTGAACGTGGGAGTGCAGGTGCTATGTGCGGAGACAGAGGAAGAAGCGGTGCGCATTGCGTCAAGCCGGAACCTTGGTCGGCTGCGTTCGGTAACCGGGCGCGCCAAGGGTATCCCATCCCCCGAGCTGGCGGCGAATTACAAGTACCTGACCAACGAGTGGCAGTTCATCCAGCAGTACATGCGGAACTGCGTGGACGGAGACCCGGAACAGGTGAAGACCGGGTTGGAAAAGGTGGCAGAAGACTACCAGACGCGAGACCTGAGCGTAGTGACCATCTGCTACCACTTTGAGGACCGGCTGCGTTCTTATGAGCTGGTGGCCGAGGTGTGCGGGTTGGAGCCTATGGCGGAGGCGTAAGCGCGGTGAGAAAAGTAGGGGCGGGTTTGAAACCCGCCCCTACGCTCCCCTGACGCTATTTGCCTCTTGGATGTTGTCGGTAAAGGTAGGTGCGAGGCATGCCTCGCACCTACGGAGTTCCGGGCAGATCCTTGAGCCGGGATTTCTATGCGCCGAGCTTGGCGGCGAGGTCAACGAAGTTTTCGGCGACGACGTTGAAGGACGGGTCCGGAGTGGGATCCGGCGTGCGGTCGGGGCCGTGCTCGCGTGGCCGGGGGACGAACGCCGTGCGAAGGCCGACTTTGGCGGAGGCCAGCAAGTCGCCCTGATGGGCGGCGACCATCATCACCTGTTCGGCTTTGAGGCCGAGCAGTTTAACGGCGGTGCCGTAGCTTTCCGGGTCGGGCTTGTAGTGCTGGGCGACCTCTGCGCCGAGGATGCAGTCCCACGGCATACCGCCGTTCTTGGCCATGTTGGTCATCAGGGCGATGTTGCCGTTGGACATGGGCGCGATGACGAACTTGTTTTTGAGGCGGTAGAGGCCGGGCACGCTGTCGGCCCAGGGACGGAGGTTGTGCCAGAAATAAGCGACTTCCATCTTTTCGTCGTCGCTGAAGCCGCTGATCTCAAACTCGTCGAGAACCTCGTCCAGCGACATACGGTGCAGAGCGTCCAGGTTGGTCCAGGGCAACGCGCCGTTGCGTACCTTGTCCATGTAGGGGCGATACTTGCCGCGCCAGGCGTCAGCGAATGCGCCCCAGTCGCGGTCGATACCCTTGATGCGGCCCATGTTGGCGCACTGTTCGGTGATGCTGGAACGCCAATCGACGACGGTGCCGAAGACATCGAAAATGCAGGCCCGGACGTCCAGGCCCAAAGCTGAGTCGGCCATGTTGGGATTCTCCTTAGCGTATGGGTTACACCAAGTATCGTAGCACAGGATTGTTTGAATCAGGATTTACGGCCCCGTATCAAGTACGGGGTGACGCTATTTCAAGGATGGGGAATTTGCTCAGGTTCACCTCAACTGGGCTTGGCTGCTTGGGTTTTGAGGATTTTGGTGTCAGGTTTGCGGTTCGGGTTGCGTGTCGGAGCACGGCCAACACTGTTTTTTGCTTGCGCAGAGAGATATAGCCCTAGACTTCCACGTGCTGGCCGCCCTAGTGGCGAGGGCTTTTGCCCCCTCGCCAACCCTCTCCCACCAGGGGAGGGGGCTATTGACGGCCCTCGTGGGGCGGTGATGGCACCCGCCGGGTTCCGGGAGCTTGGTCGGGGAATAGACCGACTCTAGGCTCCTGGGGAACCGAATTCTGCTTTTGGGTAACCGACAGGCCGTTGAGCGACCCGAACCGATGACACCTCGCTATGTGTAGTAGTTTCGGTGGCTTGCCGCTGCATGCGATGCGGCTAGTTCCGCCGGGTTCTCGAGGGCCCGGCGGGAAACCTGACACAAGTAGGATAGAACGTATGGACGGTTTGGCGCAACAGGCGGGTGTCATTTCTCTGAATCAGTATTTACTGGCCCCGTATCAAGTACGTGGTGACGTTATTTTGGGATTTCGGAGATTCGGGATGTTGGTTCATTTGGGCCGATGTTTCCCTCCGCACTGCCTGTGTATGGGGTGTCTGGATTCCCGCTTTCGCGGGAATGACGGACGGACATTAGTCGGCGGCAATGTTGAGCAGGATTTGGGATAGTTGTTCGGGTTCAGTGACCATGGGGTCGTGGCCGGTGTCGATGTGGTGGACGCCCCAGCCGCTGGCGGCGGCGTGTTCGGCCACCGATTCAAACCCGGATTCGCTGCACAGGATGAACTCACGGCGGATACTGGCGGCCTCGGCGCGGCCCGTGCGGACCGGCTGGGCGAAGGTCAAGGTGGGCTGTGGCGAGAGCCTGGGCAGGGCGAATGCCTGGTCAGCCGGGTCGGTGATGGCCCATCGCTGGGCGATTTCCGGGGCCGTTGTGGGTTGGGCCATGAACGGCTCGCCATCGTCGATATGCTGCCGGATTCGGGCGACGAACTCGGGGCCGCGGACGGCGGCCAGTTGGTCGATCATCGCTTCGCCGTCGGCCGGGGCGACTCCGTTGACATAAACCAGCGCGGCGATGCGTTCCGGTCGCAGTTCCGCAACCCCGGTGATTACCATGCCGGCGTAGGCGTGGCCAACCAGAACCACATCTGAAAGATCTTCGGAGTCCAGCAGCTGGACGATGTCGCGGATATGGAGGTCGAGATTCAGGACGGCCGGCGGTATCAGGCGTGCCAGGTGCTCGCGGTCGCCCAGGCCGGTGAGGCTGGGCGCGTAGGCGAGATGACCGGCGTCGCGCAGCGGCGGCGCGGTTTTCCACCAACACCAGCCGCCGTGCCATGCGCCGTGGACGAGGAGGAAGGTTGCCATACTCGATTCCTTAACAGGATTTCCCCCTCACCCAACCCTCTCCCACCAGGGGAGAGGGAGCAAATGGCGCGATGTGGCAGGGGAGAGGGAGTTTGTTGTGGTGTCTTTACATAACTACGACGGAGCGGAGGACTTCACCGCGCTCCATGCTGGTGAAGGCTTCTTCCACGTCGCCGATGCCGATGCGTTCGCTGACGAAGGCATCGAGATCGAGCCGCCCCTGCATGTAGAGGTCGATGAGCATGGGGAAGTCGCGGGTGGGGAGACAGTCGCCGTACCACGAGGATTTCAGAGAGCCGCCGCGTCCGAATACTTCGATTAAGGGCAGTTCAATTTTCATGGTGGGATCCGGCACGCCTACCAGGACGACGGTTCCGGCCAGGTCGCGGGCGTAGAAAGCCTGCTCATAGGTGGCGGGATTGCCGACGGCCTCGATGGTGACGTTGGCGCCGTTGCCATCGGTGAGCGCGCGGATGGCTTCCACAGCGTCGGTCTGCGTGGAGTTGACGGTGTGGGTTGCGCCGAAGCCCTTGGCCCACTCCAGCTTGCGGTCGTCGATGTCCACCGCTATGATGGTGTGGGCGCCGGCGAGCCGGGAGCCGGCGATTGCGGCGTTGCCCACGCCGCCGCATCCGATGACGGCGACGGAATCCCCGCGGCCGACGCCGCCGGTGTTCATGGCAGCGCCCAGGCCGGCCATGACGCCGCAACCGATAAGGCCGGCGGCCAGCGGGCTGGCGGCCGGGTCAACCTTCACGGCCTGCAAAGCGTCCACGAGGGTGAGCTCGCAGAATGCGCCGATGCCGAGGGCGGGCGATAGGGGCGAGCCGTCGGGCAGGGTCATTTTCTGCTGGGCGTTGCGGCTGGCGAAGCAGTACCACGGACGACCGCGGTAGCAGGAGCGGCAGTTTCCGCAAGGGGCGCGCCAGGCGAGGATCACAAAATCGCCGGGCTGCACGTTGGTTACGCCGTCGCCGATTTTTTCGACGACTCCCGCCGCTTCGTGTCCGAGCAGGAAGGGGAAGTCGTCGTTGATTGCGCCTTCCCGGTAGTGCAGGTCAGTGTGGCAGACGCCGCAAGCCTGAACGCGCACGAGAGCCTCGCCCTCGCCGGGGTCGGGCACGTGGATAGTGACCAACTCGACGCCCGCGCCTTTGGCCCTGGAGATGACACCTTTAACTTCATTAACCGCCATTAATATTCCCTCCGAAATCGTCCGCCGATGGCGAGCGAATTGCAGCGGCTATAATGCCTCAACCCGGTAGCATCGTCAAAAGGCCGGGGATTGTCAGAATCAGGATTTGCCGGATTGGAAGATTCACAGGATTGGCGGCGGAGGAGACGAGATCAATGCCCAAGCGCGTGATAATTGATACTGATCCCGGCGTTGATGACTTGGCTGCGATTCTGCTGGCGTTGGCCAGCCCGGAATTGCAGGTAGAGGCGTTGACCATCAGCTACGGCAACGGGTCGATGGAACAGTGCGCGGCCAACGCGCGGCACATCCTGAAGGTTGCAGGCCGAGGCGACGTGCCGGTGTATCCGGGCGCCCAAGGGCCCTTGCTGCGTAAGGCCAACGAAGGTTGGGCCGCGCATATTCACGGCGGGGATGCGCTGGGAGGAGCGACGGCGGGCGATTTACGAGGTTCGGATGACGGCGATGGAATTACGCAGCACGCGGCGGTGGAGATTGCGCGGCGGGCTTCGGAATCGCCCGGGGAAATTACCCTGCTGGCGTTGGGGAGGATGACTAATGTGGCCCTCGCGTTGCGGTTGGCGCCGGAGATCGCGGATGCGCTGGCGGAGGTGGTGGTGATGGGGGGCGCGGTGCGAGTTCCGGGCAACGTATCGCCCGTAGCGACGGCCAACATACACGAGGACCCGGAAGCGGCGGCGATTCTGTATGACTCCGGAGTGCGGATCGTGCAGGTGGGGTTGGACGTTTGCGACCACTGCGGGTTTTCCGATGAACAGTTCGCTCGGCTGGTTGAATGTCCGGCCCCGGCGGTGCGGCTGTTGGTGTCGGCGTCGGAATATACGCGGGCGGCGTACCGGCGATTGGGCCGGCTGGCGGAGGGCGAGGCAGTGCGCTACAACGACGTGCCAGCAGTGGCATACGCGGTAGATCCGACACTGTTTGAGACGGAACGGCTGGCAGTGGCGGTGGATACGGGCGGCGAACTGACGCGGGGGCAGACGGTGGTGGACTGGTACAGCATGACCGGGCGGGAGGCGAACGTGAACGTGTGCCTGGGGGTGGATGCGGGACGGTTGACGGAGATGGTGGTGGAGCGGCTGGTCAGCCACTCGTGACAGTCGATATGAAAATAGGGGCGAATGATTATTCGCCCCTACGCCGAATGGTTCCAGCCGGCGAGTAGTTTAGCTGAGGGCGGCGACGGCGGCGCGCACCTCGTCGTAGTCCGGCTCGTTAGCGGGCGATTCGGATACCCAGTGATAGCGGACGACGCCTTCGCCGTCCACGATGGTAACGGCGCGCTTGGCGGCGACGTAACCCTGCATTCCGGCGAGGCCGGGCAGGGCGACATCGTAGGCGTTGACGACCTCGCGGTTGTAGTCGCTGAGGAAGGTGTACTCGACGTTGTTGGCGGCTTTCCAAGCGGCTTGGGCGAAGGGTGGGTCAACGGTGATTCCGAGGACGACGGCGTTCAGGCCGTTGAAATCGTCAATCCGGTCTCGGAAGGCGCACATCTCGGTGGTGCAGACGCCGGTGAAAGCGCCGGGGAAGAAGGCGATAACGACGTTCTTGCCACGGTAGTCGCTGAGGCTGTGCTGTGTGGCGGGGTTTTCGTGGAGAGTGAAGTCGGGGGCGGGCTGTCCTACGGTGATGGCCATGTTGAAACCTCTGTTGGGCGCTGATTAGGGAGGTTGATAAGCAGTCGATCTGACTCGAAAACGACGGTAGTTATCTTATCACACCGGCTTGCGGGACAACCCGGATGTGGTACATTGCGGCCCGAATGAGTGGTTGGCAGCTTATGCAATGACTACGGATACGGCGGGACAAGCGGCGCCGCGAATGCCGCTGCTTAACAAAATGCTTTTCTCTGCGGATCACGTGGGTTTGCAGGCAATAAGCTATTTTCGGCAACAGTGGGTGCTATTTTTCCTGGCGCCGCCGGCAATTGAGGGAATGAGCCGGGTTCCTGACGTGTCGTTGCTGGGTTTCGACATAGACGCCCGGGTGTTGGCGGGAGTTCTGATTTTCGCGGGACGCTTCATCGACGCATTCACGGATCCGCTGATTGGCTGGTGGAGTGACCGGACGCGGAGCCGGTGGGGGCGGCGCATTCCGTTCATCATGTTCTCCACTCCGTTTTATGCGCTGTTCGGAGCTTTGATCTGGTCGCTGCCCGTGGAGGGCAGCAGTTGGTGGAATGCGCTGTACTTCGTGCTGATGCTGGAACTGTTCTTCACGGCGGCGACGATGTCCAGCGGCGCTTTGGAGGCACTGGTGCCGGAATTGACCAGGACGGCGCGCGACCGCATGAGCGTGGTGAGCCTGATCTTCCTGTTCGCCGTTGGCGGCGCCGGGCTGGGGCTAGTGGCCGGAGGGTTCATCAAGGATGCCTTTGGGTTCCAGGTTGCCGGGACCTTTTTCGCGGTGGTGGCGCTGGTATTTCGCTACTTATCGCTGCGCGCGGTGTGGAACCGAGCGCCGCGAGACATTTCGCCGGCAGAAGTGCACTTCTGGCAGGGATTCAAGGACACGCTGCGCAATTCGCAGTTCGTGGCGTTTCTGCCGACCTTTGTGATGTTCACCACCGGGGTCGGGGTGTTGCAGGGCTGGGTGCCGTTTTTCGCAGTCGGCGTGCTGCTGCAAGAGCGGGACGGCGCGGCCACAAGTTTCCTGTCCATGAGCGTTATCGCCGGGGTAGTCGTAGCCGGCATCGCCATTTGGATGCTGTTTGCCGCCGGTCGGGTCACCAAGCGTCGGATTTATGGGGTATGCCTGGTGACCAGCGCATTGCTGTTCCCGCTGATTGGACTGGTCGGGCTGGCGATGAGCGGCGGCCTGTTGCTACAGGGATTCGTCGTAATGTTTATTGCCGGGATGCCCATGGCGGCAGTTTTCCTGCTACCCAAAGGGCTGACCGCCGACATCGCGGACTACGACGCCCTGTTGCGAGGCGAGCGACGTGAGGCGCTGTTTTACGCCACGCAGAACTTTTTTGAAAAAGTCACCTACGCGCTGCCACCGCTGTTGTTGAGCCTGGTGCTGCAACTGGGAGACTCGCCGGAGAATCCCATGGGCATACGGTTGGCGCCGTTGCTAGCAGGGGGCTTGGTGCTGCTGGGCTTTTCACTATGGCCGCGCTATAAGCTGCCCGACACCATCAACCGGGATACGGTGATGGCCGCGGGGCTGGTTCCGGCGCGGTAGGCTTGGGTGACGGTTCTTCCGTGCGAGACGGGAGGATTTCACCCTCACCCCAACCCTCTCCCATCAAGGGAGAGGGAGTTACTGACGGTCGAGTTGGGCGGCCAGTGCTGCCGCGTCGGTGACCGGGAGTTGGCAGGCGTAGTTTTCGCAGACGTAGGCGGTGGGCTGGCCGCCCTGCATGACGCGCTGTTCCAAAAGAGGAGAGTCCTTCAGTGGCGGGGTGGCGGGATCGGCCATGCCGACGGCGACCTTGTTGGGCATGAACCGTCCGTTGATTTCCCTTAGCATTGCCTGGGTGGAATCGGAATCGGCGGGACCCACGATGACTATTTCGCGGGGTAGGGAAACGTAGAAGTCGAGGGCGGCGAGCCAATGGCCGGTGGCTGCCGGAGCGCGGCCCAGAAGCTGCTGCAACGCGCGCAGCGGGGTTGCGCCTTTGGACGAATAGTCTTCGTTGCCGGTGATTACGCCGAGGCGGAGTAACACGTCGGTGGCTACGGAACCACCGCAGGGCTGGGCGTTGTCGAACACGTCGCGGGGACGGATCACCAGTTGCTCGTGGTCGCTGCCGGTGTCGTAGAAACCACCGACGGCGTCGTCCCAGAATAGTGCGTTCATGCCGTCGGCGACGGCCACGGCCTCCTGGAGCCAGCGAGGTTCCAGGGTCGCCTCGTGGAGAGAGAGCAGGCCGTCGGTCAGGCAGGAATAATCTTCCAGGTAGCCGAGGAGCTTGGCCTCGCCGTTGCGCCAGGTGCGCAGGATGCGACCGTCGGCGTCGCGCATGTTATCGAGCAAGAAAGCGGCGTTGTTGCGGGCGGCGTCGAGGTAGTCGGGACGGTCCAGAGCGGCGCCGGCTTCGGCGAAGGCTCGGAGCATGAGGCCGTTCCAGGATGTCAACACCTTGTCATCAAGGAGCGGGTGGATGCGCTGCTCGCGTACTTCCAGCAAGGTGGTGCGGGCGCGGGCGATGGCATCGCTCAGCGTTTCCTCGGATATGCTCTGCTGGTTGGCGTAGTCTGCGGACGGGCGCGGGACGTTGAGGATATTGGAACCCTCGAAGTTGCCGCGCTCGGTGACGCCGTAGTAGCCCATGATGAGGTCGGCGTCGTCGCCTAATAGGGGACGCAGTTCAATGGGGGTCCAGACGAAGAATTTGCCCTCGACGCCTTCGCTGTCGGCGTCCTGTGCCGAGTAGAAGCCGCCGGCCGGGTCGGTCATTTCACGGAGGACGTAATCCAGGGTTTCCTCGGTGATGCGACGATACAGCGGGTTGCCAGTGACTTGCCAGGCGTGGAGATACAGGCGGGCCAAAAGCGCGTTGTCATAAAGCATTTTCTCGAAGTGGGGCACCAGCCAGTAGGCGTCGGTGGAGTAGCGGTGGAAGCCGCCGCCCACCTGGTCGTACATACCGCCGTAGGCCATCTTCTGCAAGGTCAGTTCGACCATCTCCAGGGCGCGGGCGTTGAAGCCGTGGCGGTAGTAACGCAGCAGGAACTCGGGTGTCATGGGCTGGGGGAACTTGGGGGCGTTGCCGAAACCGCCGTTGAGGTGGTCGAACTGAGTTGCGAGTTGCGAGTAGGCATTGTGCATTACCTCGGTGGTCAATGGCGTGAATCCCCGGGGCATCTGGCCGCTGCGTCCCATTTGTTCGGAGAGTTGGCGGGTGACGCGCTCGATTTCGCTCTTATTGGTTTGATACGCCTGGCTGGCGGCGGCGAGCAGGCGGGGAAAGCCGGGCATCCCCTGGCGGTCATCGGGAGGGAAATAGGTGCCTCCGTAGAAGGGGTGACCCTCGGGGGTTAGAAACACGGTCATGGGCCAGCCGCCGCTGCCGGTCAGCATCTGGACGGCCTCCATATACACGGCGTCCAGGTCGGGGCGTTCCTCCCGATCCACCTTGATGTTGACGAAATGCTCGTTCATCAGGGCCGCGATATCGTCGTTCTCGAAAGACTCGCGCTCCATGACGTGGCACCAGTGGCAGGCTGAATAGCCGATGCTGAGGAGGATGGGGCGGTCCTCGTCGCGCGCGCGATCGAGGGCCTCCTCGCCCCAGGGATACCAGTCCACCGGGTTTTCGGCGTGTTGCAGCAGGTAGGGGCTGGTCTCGTTGGCAAGGCGATTGGGCATCAGGGAGAACTCCTCAAAAGGGGTGAAGCCGGCGACTGGAGCGCAGCGTATTCTAAAACAACCGAATGAGTGCTAGAATCGGGCCTACTTCTCGTCAGCATACCAGATGCCCGACTCTGGAGAGACAACCGTAAGGATATGAGAACTGGCATTAACAAATTGACACCGGGGCTGCTGATTGCGGCGATGCTGGCCGTTCTCGCCACTGCGTGCGCCCCAACCACCGGGGGGACGACAGGCGGTAGCGCCACCGGCGTTGAGGCCGGAGACCTCGCCCCGCCTTTCACAATGCAGTTGACTGACGGCTCGGAGGTGTCCCTGAAGAACCTGGTGGACGATCAGCAACCTGTGTTGATGATGTACTTCGCTACTTGGTGACCCCACTGTCGCGCTGAGTTGCAGACGCTGAACACTTTCGCATCCGATTACGACGAGATTGACTTCTACGTGGTTTCTTTCAACGAAGACGCCGCCACCGTATCGGATTACATTGCCGAACATAACTACCAGGGCATGATTCCCGCCCAACCCGTCGGCAATATGTTGGCCGACCTGGAGGTTACCAGGCAGTCATCATTCATGTCTTTGAACGCCCACGGACGAATCCTGCACCGTCAGACCATGGGGAATGCCGGGGAATGGCCGGCGTATCTTGACCGTCTGGTGACTGACCCTCTGGCGGTTCCATCTCAACAGGAAGGTCAACAGCAGAAAGAGCAGCGGCAAATGGATATGCAGCTGCCCAGTTGATGAGGGTAGCCGGCGGCGTCGTTGACGCCGAAAGCACAAGATGATGGACAGAGTTCGCAGAACATTGGCGTTTGCAATCGGCGCCGGGATGGTGGTGATTCTCTCGGCGTGCGCATCGGAAGCGCCGCCGGCTCCAGCAGCGCCGGGGCAACCTGCTGCCGCGCCGGCCACCGCCGATCCGCAGGCCACGCAGGCTTCCGCTGCTGAGATGGCTACGGCCACTCGACCGGCAGCAACAGCCGCTGCTGCTACCGAAGCTCCTACCGCTGCTTCTCAGCCGGCAAGTCAAGCGCCCACGGCGACGACTGAGACTTCCAAACCGACTGTGACTGCGGCGCCCGCGGACACAACGGCAGCTACCGCCACATCAGCGCCGACGTTGGCCGCTGCTGCAACTGATACGCCGCTTCCGCCGGCAGAGACACCCACGGCACTTGCAACAGAGGCTCCGTCGGTTCCAGCCGCGCCGGTGGGTACGAATGTCGGCGAGATACCGCCGGCCTTCACCATGGAGGGTTCGGACGGAACGGTGATTGCGTTGACGGATCTGACGTTGGCGGGCCGGCCGGCGTTTATGATGTATTTCGCGACCTGGTGACCAACCTGCCGCGCCGAGTTGCGGACGCTGGCCCCCCTCGTATCTGAGCAGGCAGGACAAGTCGATTTTTACCTGGTCTCTTTCAGCGAAAGCGCGAGCCGTCTGGAGGGTTACATCGAAGACAACGGATACTCGGACATGATCGCCACCCAACCGGTGGGATCCATGCTGGCGGACCTGAGAATTACCAGCCAGTCGTCCATGATCGCCATGGACGCAAACGGAGTGATTACGTTTCGCAAGGGCTATGGCGGAGGCGGGGATTTTGTAGGAGCGCTGCGGGAGTTGGCAGGGAGTTAGGCGGTCTGGCCTGCCTACGGTTCCCCATCCGGGGAGAAACCTAACTCGCCACGCCGAGGGGCATACCGCATCTCCAACTCGTTCAGAACGTCGCGTCCAAGCAGCGAGTCCAGGCCATCGGTTATGGGATGGGGTTTGCCGATGTGGAGATCGATGCGAAAATCATTCCGGGCCTGCCCGTCGTAGAAGGAGACCACAGCCGGCGCGTCTTAGTGTTCAGGAACTCACGCGCTGAAAAACCAGGGCGCGCGCCGAGTTCTTCGGCTTTCTCGACGAGTTCCTTCACTGAGTCTGCGACGATGAACACGTTAGTCTCAGTGATTGCGACCCACTTGTCGGGGTACTTTTTGATCAGTTCGGGGCGCATTGCCCGCAGGCGTTCGTCGCGCTTTTTCGCCTCCTCTACCTTGCCGCCGGGGTGCCGACCAGGTCAGCGGCGAGCATCGCCTTGACGTCGGAGAGGGACATTGCGCCGTGGTTGTCGCCGTCTCGAGTGCGGACGGCAGCGGCGTTGGCGTCGGCCTCGCGGTCACCGACGACGAGCATGTATGGCGTTTTCTGCAACTGGGCCTGGCGGATTTTCTGGTTCATGCGCTCACTGCGGTCGTCCACTTCCACGCGGAAGCCGGCATCGCGCAGCTGGCTGGCAACCTGCTCGGCGTACTCGTTGTGGCGGTCGGCAATGGGGATAACGACTGACTGCACGGGAGCCAGCCAGAGCGGAAACGCGCCGGCGTAGTGCTCCACGAGGACGCCGAAGAATCGCTCCAGTGAGCCCAATATGGCACGGTGGACCATGTACGGCTGCACACGGTCGCCGTGTTCGTCCTGGTACACCAGGCCGAAGCGTTCGGGCAGGTTAAAGTCGAACTGGACGGTGGTGCATTGCCAGGCGCGGCCCAGGGCGTCGGTAATGTTGATGTCGATCTTGGGGCCGTAGAACGCGCCGCCACCTTCGTCAATGTCGTAAGTCAGCCCCCGGGACACCAGGGCCTGCCGCAGCGATTCGGTGGCGTGCTCCCACATTTCCGGTTCGCCCACGTATTTTTCGGGACGGGTGGACAACATAATGTCGTAGTCATCGAATCCAAAGGCGGCCAGAATATCAAAAGTCATGTCCAGCACGCCGCCCACCTCGTCCGGAACCTGGCCGGGCAGGCAGAAGATGTGAGCATCGTCCTGAGTGAATCCGCGCACCCGCGTGATGCCGTGCAGCACGCCGCTGCGTTCGTAGCGATACACGGTGCCCAGTTCGGCAATCCGCAGCGGCAACTCCCGGTAGCTGCGCAGCGCCGAGCGGTAAATCTGGATATGGAACGGACAGTTCATTGGCTTGAGGAAGTATTCCTGCTCGTCGATCTCCATGGGGGCGTACATGCTGTCCCGGTAGAAATCCAGATGTCCGCTGGTTTCCCAGAGCCGCGCCCGCCCGATGTGGGGCGAATAGACGATGTTGTAACCGCGGCGGTAGTGGATGTCGCGCCAGTAGTTTTCGATGATTGACCGTATGATCCCACCCTTGGGTTGCCAGACGATGAGACCAGGGCCGATTTCGTCGTGGATGGTGAACAGGTTGAGCTGTCGGCTCAGCGTGCGGTGGTCGCGTCGTTCCGCCTCGGCCAGGCGTTCCAGGTGCGCCTCCAATGCCTCTTGCGACTCGAAGGCGGTGCCATAGATGCGCTGGAGCATGGGGCGGTTTTCGTCGCCGCGCCAGTAGGCTCCGGCGGTGTGCAGCAGCTTGACGGCGGTAATCTCGCCGGTGCTGGCGACGTGAGGCCCCTGGCAGAGGTCGGTGAACTCGCCGTGGCGGTAGATGCTGAGCGTGGTTTCGTCGGGCAGGTCGTCGATGATTTCCTGCTTGAAGGGCTGAGCTGAGAACATGGACTGCGCGGACTCGCGGCTCAACTCTTCCCGCAGGAAGGGCGCGTTGGACTTAATGGTGTCGAGCATCAGCGCCTCGATGCGTTCCAGATCCTCCGGTGTGAAGGGCCGCTCGACCTCGAAATCGTAGTAGAAACCATCGGCGGTGGGAGGACCGATGGCCACCTTGGCCTCCGGGAAGAGTTGCACGACGGCATCTGCCATCACGTGGGCAGCCGAGTGGCGCATACGGTGGCGCAGAGATTCAATGGGATCGTCAACGACGTGTTCGGGGGTTCCGTGATCCAGCATCGGGGGCTACCTGCCTAGTTTATGATTACGGTTTTCGGAATGGATAGGAATTGATTATAGCCCATCCCATGTATAATTATTCTCGCAATGCTGCGGCGAGACACTCGTCGCGGGACAGGAGGAACCCACCAATGGATGAACTACGCCAGCAACTAACCGACATGGCCGTCAAGGTTGAGGCGGTCGTGGAGCGTCTTTGACCTTGCCGGCAGGGAGAAATCCATAGGTGAACTGGAGGCTGAGGCGGCCGCAACCGGTTTCTGGGATGACCCCGCTTCGGCCCAGCGCAAGATGCAGGAACTAGGCAAGTTGCAGCAGTCGGTAGAGCTATGGCGGGGCCTGCAAGCCCAGGTGGGCGATCTTGCTGAGCTGACCGAGCTTGCCATGGAGACCGGCGATGAGAGTATCGCGGATGAACTGGCCGCCGAGACCGAGGATGTGGCCAGCCGGCTGGCCCGTGCCGAGATGGAATTGACGCTGTCGGGGCCATACGACGACCGGCCGGCGATCCTCACCATACATTCAGGGGCCGGTGGCACAGATTCCCACGACTGGGTGGAGATGTTAACCGGTATGTACGCCGGATGGGCCAGCTCCGATGGCCGGTCGGTGCAGGTGCTGGACACGGCCTACGGCGACGAGGCTGGGTTGCGTACCAGCACCATGGAGATTGGCGGGGAGCACGCCTTCGGATACCTGAACGCGGAGGTAGGCGTGCATCGGCTGGTGCGGATGTCGCCCTTTGACCCGGCGCGGCGCCGGCAGACGTCCTTTGCCAGGGTCGAAGTTTTGCCGGCGGTGGTGGGGGAGGATACCGAGGTGGAGGTGCGTCCCGAAGACATTAAGATGGACTTTTTCCGGTCCAGCGGCCCGGGCGGACAGAACGTGCAGAAGGTGGCGTCGGCGGTGCGGTTGACCCACGTTCCCAGCGGAATCGTGGTGTCCTGCCAGACGGAGCGTTCGCAGCACCAGAATCGAGATTACGCCATGCGGATCCTGCGGGCTAGACTGCTGGCGCGGCAAGAGCAAGAACGGGAGCGGGAACTGTCAACGCTACGCGGAGAGAGGGTGTCCGCCGAGTGGGGCAATCAGATACGAAGCTACGTCCTGCACCCGTACAGATCGGTGAAGGACCACCGGACCGATCACCAGACCGGAAATACCGATGCGGTGCTGGCCGGGGAGATCGACGGCTTCATCGAGGCCTACCTGGTGAGCAAGCTGGGCGATGACGGTTAAGCGCGCCGCCTGGATTCCCGCGAAAGCGGGAATGACGGGGTGGGACGGAATGACGTGATGCGGCGGGTGGGAAAGGTGGCAGAGGCTCAGCCGGAGACGTTGGGGGGTCTGGCTTGGGCCGGAGAGAGCAGGTGCCCCATGGTCTCGCGCTTGATTCGCATATAGCCTTCGTTGGACTCGTTGGGCGGCACCGCAAGGCTCACTCGCCCCACGACCTCCACACCCAAGCCGCTGATGCCGGCCATCTTATGTGGATTGTTGGTAACCAGTTGGGTGCGAGTTATTCCCAAGTCCTGCATGATTTGCACTGCCAGGTCATACTTGCGCTCGTCGGGCTGGAAGCCGAGGGCAACGTTGGCCTCGATGGTGTCCATACCGACGTCCTGTAGCGCGTAGGCCTTGATCTTGTTGTGCAGGCCAATTCCCCGGCCTTCCTGGCGTAGGTAGATCAGGGCTCCGGAGCCGTTCTCGAAGATCATGCGCAAAGCCATGTCGAGCTGTTCGCCGCAATCGCATTTCAGGCTGCCGAAAGCGTCGCCGGTAAGACATTCACTGTGGACTCGCACCAACACCTCGTCGCCTGGCGACCAATCGCCAACGATCAGGGCGGCGTGTTCCCCGCTATCGATAGCGCTACCGTATCCGATGATACGAGCGACGCCGTACTTGGTGGGCAGGTTGGCCTCGGCGACGCGGGACACCAGCCTTTCGCTCATGCGCCGGTGGGCGATGAGTTGGGCAATGCTGAATATGTTCAGGTTGTGCTCTTGAGCAAACAACTCCAGCTCGGGCATCCGCGCCATGGTGCCGTCGGGATTCATGATTTCGCAGATCACGCCGGCGGGATATGCGCCCGCCTGTTTGCACAGGTCGATGATGGCTTCGGTGTGTCCCGGACGGCGCAAAACGCCGCCCTGACTGGCGCGCAACGGGAACATATGCCCAGGGTGGATAAAGTCCTCGGGTAGAGAATCAGGATCGATCAGGGCGCGAATGGTCGCGCTGCGGTCAAAGGCAGATATTCCGGTGGTGGTGCCGAGTTTGTAATCCACAGATGTCGTGAACGCGGTCGGCTGGGAAGACGTGGAATTACGGCTCCGCAACATGGGTATCCGCAGTTCGTCCAAGCGCTCGGCAGACAGGGGAATGCAAACCAGGCCCCGAGCATGGGTCACCATGAAGTTGATGGCGTCCGGGGTCGCATGCTGCGCAAGGAGGAACAGGTCGCCTTCGTTTTCACGACCCTCGTCGTCCACAACGATCACGAATTTTCCGGAGGTAAGATCTTCCAGAGCCTCATCAAGGCTGCATAGGGGCATTATTCCTCCGGGTCGTGCTGCCGGCGGTAGGCGATCAGGTCCTCGATGGACAGGATATTGAGGGAGAAGTCCTCGGCCATGGGGATGAGGTCGGGGAGGCGGGCCATGGAGCCGTCTTTCCTCATGATTTCACATACTATGCCCGCGGGGTAAAGGCCGGCGAGACGGCACAGGTCGATGATGGCCTCAGTATGACCGGGCCGGACGAGTACGCCGCCCTCGTGATAGCGCAGCGGGAACAGGTGGCCCGGTTGAATGAAATCCTCCGGGCGCGAATCGGGATTGATTAGCGCCTGGATTGTTGCGGCGCGGTCTCCAGCGGAAATGCCTGTGGACGTGTTGATAGCGTAATCCACCGGCATGGTGAAAGCGGTGGGCATGTCAGAGTCGGAGTTGCGACTGGGCAATAGCGGTATGTCCAATTCGGCAAGTCGCTCGGACATCATGGGCATACAAAGCTGACCGCGGGCGTGGGTCACCATGAAATTGACGGACTCCGCAGTGACATGCTCCGCCGGCATGACAAGGTCACCCTCGTTTTCGCGATCCTGGTCGTCAACAACGATGAGGAATTTACCGGCTTTCAGGTCCTCGAGACCCTGTTCGATGCTCGCCAGTTGCATGCAGGTAGCAATTTCCGTCGGACGGTTTGGAAGTCAACTCAATCTGGACTGGAGGAGACTTTCCACGTATTTGGCTAAAATGTCCGCTTCCAAATTAACCCGATCGCCAACCGATTTTTCGTGCAGGTTAGTATTCTGCATCGTGAAGGGTATGACAGATATTGTGAAGCGGCGCTCCGTTCTTTGTACCACCGTAAGGCTGATTCCGTCAACCGCGATAAAGCCTTTCTCGACGATGTAGGGGACCAGCGATTCAGAGGACTCGATCTCCATGATGTAGCAGTCGGCTTCGGGAGTGAGGCCGGTGATGGCTCCGGTTCCGTCCACGTGGCCCTGCACGATGTGGCCGCCCATCCGGTCGCTGGCCGACAACGCGCGCTCCAAGTTGACGGCCGATCCCGACCCGGCCTCGCCCAGCGACGTGCGCCGCAGGGTTTCGGGGGCCAGGTCAACCGCAAAACTGCTGTCATCAAACTCAACGACGGTGAGACAGGCTCCGTTGACGGATATGCTGTCGCCGACCTTTACGTCCGTCAGCGTTTTTTCGGCGTTGATGACGAAACGATAGTCATTCAGGCCGGATACGCGGCCTACTTCTTCGACGATTCCAGTGAACATTCAGCCGCCTCCATTTATTGGATACCCGGTCATGGGATAACCGGTGATCAGCCAGTCCGGTCCGATGGGTTCAATGCGTGTGCGTTCGAGTCTCAAGGCGTCGGCGATGACGGCTGCGCCGCTGCCGGCTACGGGTGAGGGTGCGCCGGCCCCGCCAATCAGCATTGGCGCGACGAACGCGCATACCTTGTCAATCAGCCCAACGTCCAGAGTTGCGCCGAGTACCAAGCCGCCACCTTCCACAAGGACGCTAACGATTCCCTGGCCGCCGACGAATTTCAACATCTTGCGCAGATCCACACGGCCATCCGATCCGGGGAACTCACGCACGTCTGCTCCAACGTCTTCAAGCCTGGCGACCCGGTCACGAGGCACGCCGGCAGCCGTCGCGATTATCGTGCGCCCGGGTTGATTCAGCATCCGGGCGGTGGGCGGAGTACGTGCGCTGCTGTCCACAATAATGCGGACGGGCTGCAGGTTGGAGGGCAACGGCTCGCCCTGCGCGTCGCGGGCGGTCAGCTGGGGATCATCGGCCAGGGTGGTGCCAATGCCGACCATGATGGCGTCCATTTCTTTGCGCATCCGCTGGACGCGCGCGCGGGCAGCGGATCCGGTTATCCATTGGGATGAGCCGGTGCGGGTTGCGATCTTTCCGTCCAGGCTCATTGCGAACTTGGCTACAACGAAGGGAAGACCAGTAGTGATGTGCTTGGCGAACGCTTCGTGGAGTTCCTCGGCTTCCGGGTTAGTTTGCCGCTCAACAGCGACGCCGGCCGCGCGCAGGGCGGATTCACCACCCCCGGAAACCCGCGGATTCGGGTCGCGGACGGCGTACACCACGCGGCTGACCCCGGCGGCGATGATGGCGTCGGTGCAGGGTGGCGTGCGCCCGTAGTGGCAGCAGGGTTCCAAAGTGCAGAATAAAGTCGCGCCCCGCGCAGAGGAACCGGCTTGCGCCAATGCTCCGATTTCGGCGTGTCGCTGTCCGGGGGGCAGGGTGTATCCCTCGCCGACCACCGCGCCGTTTTGGACGACCACGGCGCCGACGGCCGGGTTGGGGCTGGCGCTGCCCAGTGCCGAGCGCGCCAGCTCGATTGCGCGGGTCATGGGATTGATTGTCGTGGTCATCTAATTTGACGGAGCGGGAGAATCAAATGCTTTCTGGATTCCTGCTTTCGCGGGAATGACGGTTAGGGATACTAGAATACGGTTAGGGTGCGGGAATGATGGTGGGGTCTGGAAATCAGCTCGCAAAATCCTGGTGGAAGCGGCTGGCGGTGGGGCCGGATTGCCCCTGATACTTGCTGCCAAGTTCCGGAGAACCGTAGAGCCTTTCGGCTGGTTCAGAGAGACGGAGGAACGAGATCTGTCCGATTTTCATACCTTGGTACAGGGCGATGGGCAGGCGGGCGACGTTGCTCAGTTCCAGGGTCAGCCGGCCGCGCCAGCCCGGATCCACGAAGCCGGCAGTGCTGTGGATCAGCAGGCCGATGCGTCCCAGGCTGCTCTTGCCTTCCAGCCGCGCTACCAGGTCATCGGGCAGCTCAATGTGCTCCAGGGTGCTGCCGAGGACGAACTCCCCGGGGTGCAGTATGAATTGATCGTCGCCCTGGATTTTGACCTCTTCGGTGAGATCGGCCTGGGATTCCCGCACGTCGATGTACGGGCGCCGGGAGTTTGAGAAGACCAGGAATCGATTGTCCAGGTGCAGGTCGATGCTGGCCGGCTGGATGTCGTCGAAGTCTATGGGATCGACGACGATTCGGCCTTCGTCAAGTTCGCGGCGGATGGTGCGGTCGCTGAGAACCATGGAGGATCACCGCAGTTCGTACACGCCGTAAACGCTGACGGTAATGGTTTCCTCGCCAGTAGAGACCGGGGTATCGTAAGGGGCGGAGTCGGAGAGGGCGGCGAATGCGAAAATCTGGTCTCCTCCGCCAATGCCGACGCCGGGAAATTCACTGACTACTTTAAGGTTGCCCAGAGTACGCCCGGATGATTCCGCGATCTGCTTCGCCTTGGCTTCCATGTTCTGCACAGCGGCGGCCCGGGCGTCGTGTTCCAAATCCGTGGTATCGGAGATCTGGTAATCCAAGTCGTCCAACCGAATATCATCGCCGCCAGCGGTTACGGCTGCATCGAGAATAGTCCCAACCGTGCCGGTATCCCGAATGGTTACGTTCAATCCGTTGGTGGCAATGTAGCCAATCAGCATACGTCCATCGTCGCCGTAATCGTAGTCCGGGCGGATCCTGATGCGGCTGGTACCAATGTCGGTTTCTTCAACTCCGTTGGTCGTTAGCGAGCTGCGAACCGCAGTCATCTTTTGTGCAGCTGTGGTCCAAGCGTCGACCGCGGTGTCGGACGTAACCTGTACACTGAGTCTGAGCTGCGCCAAGTCGGGCGTTCCGGTGGCGGTGCCTTGACCTGATACCTGTACCACGTCATAGGGGAATCCTGTCACCTGACCGCTGGGCTGGAGCGACAATTCGAGGGGTTCACTACCCCGGTCGGTCAGGGCGGACACAGGAGGGAGATTGAATGCCCAAGCCGCGATGAGTATCACCAGCGCCGCAGCCAGGGCTGGAACCAGGTATTTTGTTGCGTTCTGATAGGACATTTATCTCTCCTTGCGGAAATAGTTGGCCCGGTCATTGTTGAGCCGGGCGGGTTGGCCGCTCGCGTCTTATCCCTGGAAGTTGACCCGGCCGCCGAGCAAGGCCCGGGCCATGACGAATTTGTGGATTTCCGAGGTGCCGCCGCCGATTCGGGCGTGGCGGAGCATGTGATACCAGTGGGGGATAGGCATGTCGAGAGTTTCGCCGACGCCGCCGAAAATCTGCATGATCTTGTCGATGCTGCGCCAACCCCATTCACCGGCGGCGTATTTGACCATTGACGCCTCCACGCGTACATCCTCCCCGGCATCGGCGCGGGCGGCGGTTTCCCGGGCCACGGCGCGCAGGGCGATGATGTCGGTATATACGTCGGTCAGCATCCATTGGATGGCCTGGCGGTCGGCGATGGGCCGGCCGTAAGTTACGCGCTCCTGGGACCAGTCAATGGCCATCTGCAAGGCGCGGGTGAGTATGCCTAACGCCATCGCGCCCCGGAGCAGCCGGTCGTGATGCACCAGCCACTGCTGTCCCAGGTTGAAGCCTTCACCGACTTCGCCGAGAACCTGGGTTTGAGGAACGCGCACGTTGTCCAGGTGGATGTAGTGCTGCTGTGCCTTGGTGGGGACAATCCAGACACGGATCGGCTCAAAAGTGACGCCCGGCGTGGGATTGTCGATGATGAACATCGTGATGCCGCCGCGTTGCCGTTTGTCCGGGTCGGTTACAGCCTGAACCAGCAGGAAATCAGCGGAGGCCGCGCCGGAGATGAACATCTTGGTGCCGTTCAGAATCCAGTCGTCGCCATCGCGGACGGCACGGGTTTGCATCATGCCGCCGGGGTCGGAACCGGCCTGGGGCTCGGTTTGACCGAAGGAATAGTACAGGTCGCCGTTGATTGCCGGGTAGAGGTATTTTTCCTCCTGCTCGGGAGTGCAGGCGCCGATCATGAACATGGGCACCGGCGAGGTGGGCAGATGCACGATGCTGCGGTGGACCTCTTCCTCCAGGACCAGGTGCCCAAGCGCGCCCATTCCGCCGCCGCCGTATTCTTCCGGAACGAATGACGTGTAGATTCCGGTTTGCTGGGACAGGTGGTTCAGGCGACCCCACTGGTCGGACGACAGGGTGCCCAAAACGCCTGGGACGGTTTCGAGGACGCCCCGGGGTGCGCCGTTTTCCGGTTCGCCTTCCTGTGGCGGGTGCGCCAGGTACTCGGGTTCCAGGGGTATGCACTCATCCCGGACAATCTGGCGAACCGTAGTTTTGAGCGCGTCAAGCGCCGGTGGCAAACCGATCTCGGTGGTCATTCTCACTCCGTTTGGTCTTTAAATTTGGGTGTCCACGGTCCCACAAATCCTGCCCATCAGTGGAACGGGCAGACGTATCTCAGCGCTGCCAACGCCGGGTCCTGCTCGTCGTCGGAGGCTAGGCGAGGCACGTATTCGCCGGTTGCGGGTTCTGCGGGGGCGTTTGTTGCCTCGATCACCATGATGGCGGAATGCACGCCGCCCAGGATGATGGAAATCGCGAACACGGTAACGATACAGAGGCCAATGAGTTTAGTGTTCATGTGGTTGGCCTCCTACAGAAATCTCCCGCATATCCGGTTGGAGCACGGTGAGTTTCGGTTTCAATTATAGTGCAAACCCGCAGGGAGTGCGCCAGGACGGATGCGACTCACGGCTTCAATTAATCGGTGATAAAATACAGCCGCCCACACGGAAAATGTCAATCAAGGCGCCCCATCAGTTTCCATGACCAGCCAACTACTACGCAACCTGCCCAGCGTTGAGCGCGTCGTAAGCAGCGACATTTTGTCCGTTGCGGTAGCAACGCATGGCCGGGAGTGGCTGGTGGACCTTACCCGCGAGGCACTGGCGGAGGCCCGCCGGGATATTCTGGCGGGCGGTGAGCCGCGTTGCCTGGATGATATTGCTGAGGCGGTCAAGCGCACCGTCGATGAACTTGTGACGCCGTCGCCGCGGCCTTTGATCAACGCGACCGGAGTGGTGATTCACACCAACTTGGGCCGCGCGCCCCTCAGCAAGGCAGCCATCGCCGCGGCTGACGCGGTAGCCGGCGGGTACTCGGACCTTGAAATCGACCTGGCCACTGGTCGGCGAGGTTCGCGGCAGGCGCACTTGCAGTCGCTGTTGAGGCAGATCACCGGCGCAGAAGCCGCGCTGGTGGTGAACAATAACGCCTCCGCGCTGCTCCTAGGCCTGTCGACACTGGCCTCCGGGCGGGAGGTTATTGTGGCGCGGGGCGAGGCCGTGGAAATCGGCGGCGGTTTCCGCATCCCGGACGTGCTGCGGCAAAGCGGCTGCACGCTGGTGGACGTTGGCACGACGAACCGCACCTACGTCCGTGACTATGCAGACGCAGTGACCGAGGACACCGCAGCGTTTCTCAAGGCGCACGCCAGCAATTTCCGCGTAGAAGGATTTACCGCCGGCGTTGAAGAAAGGGACCTGGTGGACCTCGGAGAGCGGACGGGCGTACCGGTGCTGCATGACGTGGGCAGCGGGGCGTTGCTCCCTACAGAGCGGTACGGGTTGGCGCACGAGCCAATGCCGCAGGAAGCGATAGACGCGGGCGTCGGGTTGGTGTTCTTTTCCGGAGACAAGCTCCTGGGCGGGCCACAGGCCGGCATAGTGGTGGGGAAACGGGATTTGGTCGGCCGACTGGAACGGCATCCGTTGGCCCGGGCGGTGCGCATCGACAAGATGAGCCTCGCCAGCCTCACGGCCACGCTCACTCACTACCTCAGCGGGAACGCGGAGTCGGAAGTACCGGTCTGGCGCATGATCTCCGCGACTCCCGAGGCAATAAAGGCCCGTGCGGAACGCTGGAGGGATGCTATCGGCGCGTCGTGGGGCTATGAAACAGCGGTTGTGCCGGCTCGGTCGGCCATCGGCGGCGGAAGCCTGCCGGGGGAAACGCTGGATTCTTGGGCGCTATCCATATCAGCCAATGGCACGGGGAAAAGCCTGGAGGCGCTGCTCTCGACACTGCGGGGACGCTCGACTCCGGTAATCGCCCGCATTGAAGACGACGCGGTGCGGCTGGATCCGAGGACTGTCTTGCCTGAGCAGGATAATGACATAATAATGGGAGTGACCGAGACACTGGCTTTGTGACAGCGGCTTTCTGGATTCCCGCTTTCGCGGGAATGACGGAAAATGTAGGGAATGACGGTAAACGCCACGATTGACGGTAAGCGCCACGATTGACGGGAAATGTGACGAATGGCGCGGAATGCAACTCAACTCTGAATTAGCTGGTGAGAAAGTGACTGACTACTTGTTGGTACATGGAGCGGGTCAAGGCGCATGGAGCTGGGGAAAAGTCTGGGGGCACATGACCGCGCCGGTGGAGCATCCGCCCCGGTTGTACCGCCCCAGACAAGGGGTGCGAGTCCGCGCGGTGGACCTGCCGGGGCAGGGTTCGGATGCTGCCGATGACGCCGGATTGGTGGATATTTCGGAAGGAGTGCAGGCCATTGCCCGCGTCGTCGAGCGAGAAGGCTTCAGTGATTACATCATCGCGGGGCATGAGTTGGGGGGAACTGTCGCATTACAGGCGGCAACCGAATTGCCGGTTGCTCCCAAGCGGGTGGTTCTGCTGGCAGGGATAGTTCCGGCGAATCGCGGAACCCCGGTGTCGGCGTACCCATTGCTTGCGCGTTGCACTATCAGCTTGTGCCGGGCGTTGGGTTCGCTAGTTGGACGGGACATTCAGGTTCCCAGGGGCCTGATCTCCGGCTACATGTGCCGGGGTTTGGATCCGATGCAACGGGTGGAAACGGTGGGTCATCTTGGTCCGCTCCCACTCCGGATGCTGACCCAATCGGTTACTTTGAATCTGGATGCTTTGTCCTGCCCGGTTACCTACATTGTGCTGGGAGATGACCGGCTGATCTCTCCATCACAGCAGCGGAGCATGGCTGCTCGCATTCCGAACGCGACGGTGATTGAACTGGATGCCGCGCATCAGGCCGCGACGCAGAAACCCCGGGAACTGGCCGAGTTGTTGCTGGCGGTCCAATGAACCAGTCTCCGGCCGAGCTGGCGTCTTTTGTCGCCGACCTGCATATCCACTCCCCATACGCCTTCGCTTGCAGCAAGGCATTGACGCTGGACAACCTGGCGACGTGGGCGCGGCGCAAGGGCATTGACCTGTTGGCGACCGGGGATTTTACCCACCCCACATGGGCGGTGGAACTACGGGCGAATCTGGTTTCCGGCCAGGACGGGCTGTACCAATACGGCGGTGTTCGCTTTGTCCCGGGAACGGAAATCAGCTGCGTGTACCGCCAGGGCGGGCGGGTGCGGCGCATCCACATGTTGACGCTGATGCCGACGCTAGATGCGGCGGAATACCTTACCCGTCGGCTGTCCCAATACGGCAACCTGTCAACCGACGGACGCCCCACGGTGAGCCTGTCGGCACGGGACCTGCTGGCCCTGGCGCTGGACTGCCACCCGGAAGCCATTGTTATGCCGGCTCACGCATGGACTCCCTGGTATGGTGTCTATGGTTCCAAAAGTGGGTTCGATAGCCTCGAAGAATGCTTTGGGGATTTGTCGCACCTGATAACCGCAGTTGAGACGGGACTGTCGTCGGACCCGGCAATGAACCGCGCCGTACCGGAGTTGGAGAACCGCTCCATAGTTTCCTTTTCCGACGCGCACTCGCTGGGTCGCCTGGGCCGGGAACTGACTGCGTTTTCCGGCGAGCTTTCCTGGGATGGCCTAGCAGCCGGCTTGCGCGACGCGGGAGTGGCGTTCACCGTGGAGTTTTACCCTGAGGAAGGCAAGTACCATTACAGCGGGCATCGTAACTGTGGCGTAGTTTACGGGCCAGCCGAGGAGGCGGCCAACGGAACTGACTGCCCGGTCTGTGGGCGCGCGCTGACGCTGGGAGTGTTGCACCGGGTTTCGCGGCTGGCGCAGCGTCCCCTAGATGATGACTGGCAACCCGATTCATACGGCCTGATCGACTCGGGAGATGGGCATCCCCCCTTTGCCCGTCTGATACCCCTGCAAGAAGTTATCGCGGCCATCCGAAACGTGGGGGTCAACACTCGCAAAGTGATGCGGGAGTACGATACCGTGATTGACCACGTGGGGAGCGAGCTTGCCGCGTTGTTGTACGCTTCGGAAAGCGCCCTGCTGCCCGTGGCAGGGGAGACCCTCACCGAGGCGATCATGCGGGCGCGTACCGGAGAAGTGAGCGTGGAACCGGGATACGACGGTGTGTACGGTACGGTAAAGCCGACTACAGGCGAGTCGTCGGCAGGTCAATTGAGTTTGCTGTGAACGCCGGTTCGGACTAGTTAGCTATGGACGTCGCGTTGCGCCGGATGCGCGTTGAGGACATTTCACAGGTTGTCGAGATTGAGCATGAGGCTTTCTCGCCTGGCTGGGTGGGCACCCGGTTCCGGCGCGAGCTGAACAGCCGGCATTGCCGATTCCTGGTGGCGTATCTCACCGGCGACGGGGTTGCGTCGCAATGCTCCGAAGTTTCTGAGGCGGGCGAGCCAGCCGACTCATCAATGTGGGGGAGGATGGTGAGAAGCGTAAAATCAGCTTTTGGCGGGTCTGGCAGCGGTGAAAGCGATCGGGTAGCCGGCTACGTGGGAATCTGGTTTCAGGGAGACCAGGCGCACATCACGGAGGTAGCGGTGCGGAGTTCGCTCCGCGGCCAGGGCATTGGCGAGTTGCTGATTATAGGAACGGTGCGCGCCGCTTATGAACAGGGACTGGAAGAGGTTACCCTGGAGGCGCGAGTGTCAAACTTCATTGCCCAACGACTCTACGACAAGTACGGCTTCAACGAGGTAGGCATCAGGAAAAACTACTACGCCGACAACCGAGAAGACGCAGTAATCATGACGACCGACCGCATTCACGCCAGCGCCTATCGCGAGAAATTCAACGCCTTGCAGGAACGTTTTTTTGAGCGATATGGCGAGGTTCAGATCGAGATTTAAGGGATTCCATCCTGCTTGCTATCTCCCCCGCAGCTTGGGGTCCAGAGCGTCGCGCAGGGCGTCGCCAAGCAGGTTGAACGACAGCACCGTGATTGAGATCGCCAGGCCGGGGAACACCACCAGCCACCAGATCGGCTTGTAGGTGTTGGCAATCACCCCGCCCAACATGTTGCCCCAACTGGGCGTCGGCGGCGTGATGCCCACGCCCAGGAATCCCAGGGATGCCTCGATGACGATGGCCGCGCCCAGGTGAGCCGTAGCCAACACCACGTAGGCGGCGAAGCACTGCGGAGCAATGTGCTTGGCCATGATACGGAAGTTGGACGCGCCCATGGCCCTAGCTGCGTCCACGTAGGCCAGTTCCTTGACCGAGAGGGCTACCGACCGGATCACCCGTACCCCGTAAGGCAAGCGCGTTACCGCGATGGCGATGATGACTGTCCAGATGCCACCACCCAGCGCGACGAGGAGCACCATCGCCAGGACCAGCGCCGGAAACGACATAACGATTTCCACCACCCGCTGACTGATGATGTCGAAACGGCCGCCGAGGAATGCGCTGGCGATTCCCCACAGCGCGCCTATAGTAGAACCCAGCAATACGGACAAAACCGATACCTGGAGCGAAACCCGGCCGCCGTAGATGATCCGGCTGAGGATGTCGCGGCCTTCGTAGTCCGTACCCAGCAGGTAGGTGGCGGACGGCGCCGCGCCAAGACTGAGAAAGTCCACGTACAACGGGTCGTGGGGCGAGAACACGCCGGCGAAAACAGCCACCACCGTGATGAGCAACAGCATCACGCCCCCGACTGCGCCAACCGGATACCGCCGGAAGAAAATCCAGATAGCCATCCCTGCATCCTGCGTGCGTTGCAGGGGGCTGGCTTCAGGGGTAGCCAACGAAACTTGCAAGTCTGCTTGACCGGCCATGTGAATGCCCCTGTGGGTGTTTTGAGAGAGTCAGGTCGTTTAAACGACAGCTGTCTCAGTCGTACCGGATCCTGGGGTCCAGGACCGCGTACATCACATCTATGGAGAGGTTGACCAGAACGAATATGATTCCATAGAGCAGCACCAGGTTCTGGACTACCACGAAGTCCCGCTCGGTGAAAGCCTGAACCAGCGCGGTTCCCAGGCCGGGGACGGTAAAGGCCGTTTCCACCGCCACCGACCCGCCGAGGAGGAGTCCAAACAGAACCCCGGATAGCGTCAGCACGGGAAGCAAGGCGTTGCGCAGGGCGTGGCGGAGCACAACCAGCCGCTCGGGGAGCCCCTTGGCGCGGGCGGTGCGCACGTAGTCATCGCGGATAACCTCCAGCAGCGTAGTGCGGGCCATTCGCGCAATGTAAGCCGAGGTGGCGAGTCCCAGCACTATCCCCGGAGCGATCACGATTTGCAGGTTCGTGAACGGGTCTTCCCAAATTTGGATAATGCCCAATGGAGGGCGGTAATTGAACGCCAGCAGCGAAACCACCACAACCAGGATGGCAACCCAAAAGCTGGGCACTGCCAAAAAGATAATGGTGAGGAATCTGGACACGTAATCTGCAACGCTATTTTGCTTGATAGCGCCCAGGATCCCCACCGGCAACCCAATGATCCAAGAAACGAGCACGGCCACGACGGCTATTTCCGCAGTCAACGGGCCGCGCCGGATGATCAACTCCGAAACCGAATCGCCACGCCAGAATGATTCCCCCATTTTGCCGGTGAAAACATCCTTCATCCAATCGGCATACTGGATGTAGAGCGGCCGGTCGATGCCCAACTGCCGCTTGATCTCAGCGATGTCGGCGGCGGTCAAGTTTTCCCGTCCGCCCTCCCCGTACAGGATGGCAAGGGGGTCCCCCGGCAGTATGCGCAAGGCCAAAAAGATGATGATGGTGATGCCGATCAGCCCCGGAATCGAGTACAGCAGCCGCCGGCCTATGTACTTGAGCAGCATGGCTTACTTGTCCAGCCAGGCGGTGTCGAACCGGATGTCGTTGAACAGAGTTACGCGATTCGCCCGCCCGTGTCCCTTCAGGTAGTTGGCGAACCCGTCGATGATGGTGAAGTGGTTGATCACAATCATGGGGGTCCACTCTTCCAGCATGGCTGCGCCTTGATGAGTCAGCTCTTCCTGGCGAGCGGGGTCGGTGGCGCCAATCAATTCGTTAACCAGCGTGTCGAACTCGGGGTTGGACGAACCACGGTTCCAGTTGCCGCCGCTGCCGGTGGAGAACCAGGAACCCCAGTATGCGGGGGTGGAGGCCAGCGGGGTGGGCGTACCGTTAACGGCCAGGTCATAGTTGCCCTGATCGCGGTCTTCCTGCCAAACGGAGGTATGCACTACCCGTATCTCGCTGTTGATGTTGAGGTTCTGCTTCATGAACGCCTGCATCATGGGGGCCATCGGGGACACGAAGAAGTTGATGTCGCGCACCATCAGGTCGAGCGTCGGGAAGCCTTCGCCGTTGGGATAACCGGCGTCGGCCAACAGTTGCTGGGCCATCGCCACGTCATCGGCGGTGGCGGGGCAGTTATAGCCGGGTTTCTGATTCAGCGTCTCTTCGCGGTAGGACGCGCCGAAATCCGGGTCGTTGGGTACTATCCACGTGCCAACTTCGATTTCGCGGATCGCAGCCACGGCGACCTTGATGGCGCAGCGGTCCTGCACCATGGAGATGGCGCGGCGCACCCTGGGGTCGGATACACCTTCGCTTTCGTGATTGACGAACATTCCCCCGATGGACGGGATGGGGTACACCACGACGGTGTGGGTATCCGAGTAATTCTGGCGAATGTCGTCGCGCAGGTCTGCTCCGGCGCCGTACACGTAGTCCACGCGCCCGGCAATCAGGGCGGCTCCGGTGGCCGGGCCGTAGGCCAGGTGGTTATGCTGTATGCCGTCCAGGTAGGGAAGTTCGGGGTTCCAATAGTTGGGGTTGCGAGAGGCCTTCCAGAATTCGCCGGCCTGGTGATCTTCGAGGATGAATGGGCCGGTTCCGGGATGGACTGTGGTGCCCGGCTTGAGTTTTTTCAAGTCGAGGTTGTTGTCATCCAGAGTTTGCTTGCGTTCGATGACGTTCCAGCCGTTCGCGATAGCGGCAGGCATGAAACCTCGGGGCGCGCTGAGGACGAATTCGACGGTGTAGGGATCGACGGTGCGGACTTCGTCAACCGCAAGGAAAACGCTTTGGCGGGGCGAAATCATGCCAACCGGCGGGAAGATGATGCGGTCGAAGGTGGCTTTGACGTCCTCGGAGCTCAGTTCGGCGCCGTCATGGAACATCACGCCTTCGCGGAGGTGGAAGGTATAAACAAGACCGTCGTCGGACACTTCCCAGGCATAGGCCAGGTCGGGAATAACCTCTACGCCACCGTCGAACGGGCTGTAGCGCAGCAGATTGTCGAAATAGACTCCCTGGGGCTGGGCGCACGCCGCAGTGTTGCACTGGTGCATGTCAAAGTGGGGCGAGTCGGAAAGACCGGCCCACTGCATTACGCCGCCGCGCTTGGGGTTGGCCTCGGGGGCCTTAAGCATAAGACGCGGCGTTTCCGCCTGAACCTTGGGCGGAACGGTGGGAACAGCCGTAGCGAAAGGAGTTGCGGTAGGCTCTTCATTGGGCATCGCGGTGGGGGCGGTCTGCGCCGCCGGCGCCGCAGTAGCAGCGGCGGGTTGCGCCTGAGCCTGCGGAGCGGCGGGCGCCTGCTGTTGCTGTTGTGGTTCTGCGGGCGCCGTTCCCCCACAAGCCAACACTAGCGCCAGCAACAAGGCCAACGTCACTGACACGATGGGTTTGACACCTATGAAAGCCGACATGTCATCACTCCTTCTGAACAAGCGTATAGCGGGGAGAATATCGGACGAAATATGTCGTTACGCGGCGAGTAGTTGCAGCGTTGCGTCCTTCGTAATCTTGATGGTATTCACGATTGGTAATCTACACCAGTAAGATTATTTGTCAAGATTACGTTGCATACAGCTTATTTTCGGCGAATTTGCGGTCGTTCGGGGCCAGCAACCGCATAACACCGAGGTCCTTCACCAGGATTGCCCGCTAACTCGGAATGGGGGACGTTGGGTCGCGTCGGTTGACCGATTCCGCGCGCCTTGCTAGAATCGCCGGCAGTCTTAACGTTTGGGTAGTCATGCTTACCATCGGTCTAACGGGAGGGATAGGGAGCGGCAAAAGCGCAGTCGCGGACCTGTTGCGGCAGTTAGGCGCGTCGATTATCGACGCAGACCGACTGGGGCACGAAGCCTATACCCCCAATTCCGAAGCGTGGCAGCAAGTTGTGGCGGCGTTTGGCAAGGAGATACTGACTCCCGAGGACGAAATCGACCGGCGAAAACTGGGGTCCATCGTATTTGCGGATCCGGCGGAACTGGCCCGTTTGAACGGCATTATGCACCCCCTGATGGCGCGCATGGTGGAAGAACGGAAAGCGAACTTGGCGGCGGCCGGTGAAACAGTAACCGTCGTTGAAGCCGCCGTGCTGTTTGAAGCCGGTTGGGATTCCCTGGTAGATGAGGTCTGGACGACCTCCGCCCCGATAGAAAGGGTGGTTGAACGTCTGCACGCCCGCAACGGGCTCAGCGAAGAAGAAGCAAGGAAACGAATCAACTCACAGATGTCTGTCGAAGAACGCAACCGGCGCTCCGACGTGGTGGTCGATAATTCATCGGACCTGGCCGCGCTGGAACGCGGAGTGCGCGAACTGTGGCAGGCCCGAGTGAAAGGACAGGTAAATCAAAGCAATGGTTGAAGCGAACATCGAACTGATGGAAGACGAACCCAGTTTCAAGGAATTTGCCATTGAGGAGTTCCTGGTTCGTAGCGAGCCCTACTACCGAGCAGTAGGCGACGAGCTGGAACTGTTCGAGGCTGCCTATGAGCAGCACATTCCCGTTTTGCTGAAGGGGCCAACCGGTTGCGGCAAGACCCGGTTCGTCGAATACATGGCCTGGAAACTCGGGCGGCCGATCACCACGATCAGGAACGAGGCGGCCCAGGAAATGCATGAAGGGGAAGTACGGGTTCCTCTGGTAACCATTGCATGCCATGAAGACTTGACCGCCAGCGACCTGGTGGGTCGATACCTGCTGGACGCCAACGGCACCCGCTGGATTGACGGCCCCATGACTCGCGCCGTCAAAGCCGGGGCGATCCTGTACCTGGACGAAGTGGTTGAGGCGCGCAAGGACACCACGGTGCTGATCCACCCGCTGACCGACCACCGCCGGATCCTGCCGGTGGAAAAGACGGGGAACATCATTGAGGCCGATGACCGCTTCCTGCTGTGCATCTCCTACAACCCCCACTATCAGAGCGCGCTGAAGGACCTCAAGCACAGCACTCGGCAGCGGTTTATTTCCATCGAGTTCGACTACCCGCCGGTGGACGTTGAAGCGGAGATCGTGGCCAAGGAAAGCGGCTGCAACGACGAGCAGGCCCACGCTCTGGCCCGCTTGGGCGAGAAGATCCGGAATCTCAGGGAACACGGTCTCGCCGAAGGAGCCAGCACGCGGCTGCTGATCTACGCCGGCCGATTGATGCAGCAGGGCATTCCGGCACGCCGAGCGTGTCAGGTCGCCATCGTCTGGACACTGACCGACGAGCAAGAGTTGCAGCGCAGCATCGAAGAGGTGGTGTACTCCATCTTCGAGTAGCCCCGGCGCTCCCAATAGCAGTGGAGGCTGCATGGGTGAAAACACCCTTGACTTGATCCGCGACGCACTGAGGCGACGCGAGGCGATTACTGCCGCTCCGGAGGGATTGATGCCGGCGGCAGTAATGCTATTGTTGTATCGAAAGGGCGATGATTACTGCGTTCTGCTGAACAAGCGGTCCATGACTGTGGAATACCACAAAGGTGAAATGTCCTTCCCCGGTGGAGCCAGGGATCCCGAGGACGCTGACTTTGAGGATACCGCCCGACGGGAAACCTACGAGGAGATGGGCATCGCGCGGGATGACATAACCATATTGGGACGGCTGGACGACAATGTGACGCGGTCGAATTTCCTCGTGAAGGTATTCGTGGGAACCATTCCGTATCCCTACGAGTTTCGACCCAGCTCTCATGAGATCGCCGAGGTGGTGGAGATCCCGCTGGACATTCTGCGAGACCCCGCCAGTTGGCGTTGGGACTCGCGCATTGAAGACGGTGAACGTATCGCGGTGCGATCTTACGGCTACCAGGAGCATCTGGTGTACGGCGCGACCGCAAAAATCCTTGACCAGTTCCTCGAGGTCGTCGAGGACGGGCTGACAAAGGAGGCCAATAGCCTTGACTAATACCGCAACCGGCGAGCTTCTAGCCGAACTGTCCAAACTACCCCCGGCGGTGACGGAAGCTTACGAAGCCGTCGCCGACGCAATGGGCGACTCCTTCAGCGAAGAGGAATTGGCGCTGTGGGCCAAGGAAGGGGTTGCCATCGGGACGCAAACCGTGCGGTCCTGGGAATCTGCGGTAGAGTATTACCGGGTTAGTCCGGAGGTGGCGCGTTCGCTGGCTTTCGCTTCGTTCATGCAGTGGGCCCGTTGCGGCACCTATCTGTCCCAGGATTCCCCGACGCTGGCCGTCGCGTTTTTCAAGGCCAGTCCCACCATCGTAACCAACCTGCGACCGCAGTACATCCCGCGCTGGGCCGGCCTGGGCCGCTCCTTGTACAAGGGTACGTGGAAATCCAGCACGCTGGCCGCCAGGTTCTTTGAGGTTAGTCCCGACCTGGTGCGGAACCTTCCCTTTTGGGACGTCGAGGTCTTTGCGTCGCTGATCGAAGCGTTGTCGTACAAATCGTATGACGTGGCTGCGGAGTGCCTGGTGCTGGGCCGGGACGTGCTTCCGGGCATGGGACGGGAAAGAGAGGCATTCCTCTCCATGTCCCGGGCGCTCACGGATTCCAGTTGGCGCGAGGTCAAGGCGTGCCTGGAAATGGCGCCCCGGGCGTTGCAACACGTAGAGGAGGGGCAGACCGGGCGTTTCCTGCGGCTGGGTGAAAGGCTGGCCAAAATGGGGCTTCGGGACACCTCGCGGTTCCTGTACGACGGAGCGCAGGCGTTGTCCCACGTTTCCGCCGGTTCCCAGGGGCACATACTGGACCTGTGCGAGGGGCTGCTGGCCACCACTCCCGATGCAGTGCCGCCGTTCCTCAAGAGTCTGGACCCGGTGTTGAACCGCATCACCCTACCTCAGCTGGACCAGTGGTACCAGCAGGGCGTAGAGCTGCTCAACGAAAATCCTGAAAGCGGGATTGCGTTCTTCAAGATCGAGTCCAACACCTCGGAGGCCATGCTGGAAACGCTGTCCTCCAGCCTGGACCTGGAGCGGGTCAAGGGCATTATGCGGCTTTACACCCGCGCGCTCTCCGGCACCAACATCGAGGTGATGAGCACCGAGGAGCTGGTGCGCCGCCAGATCGGTTGGGTGGACCAGGACACCGCGTCCACTGACGGCACCAAGGTGTACCTGCCGCCTATGATCGACAATTACAACGACAAGTCGCAAAACTTCGCCTGGTTCAAAGTGGTGGCTACCCACCAGGTTTCCCACTTGGAATTCGGCAGCTTTGAGTTTGCCTTCGACCGGCCGGCCAATATCTTTGATGACCGCCGGATCGTGATGGAAGAGGCGCTGCAGGCGCGCATGGCAGCCATCCAAACGGCCGCGGCCGAGCATTTCCAGTTGCAGGACGCCAGCGTCGTATCGTCCCCGGAAATGAATGAAGGACCGGGCGGGACAATGCGCGTTTATACCGACATCGGCCGTTTCCTGGCGCTGTTTGAAGACCGCCGCATGGCGTTTGACCTGTTCAGCGTGCTGGAAGACTGCCGGCTGGACTATCTCATCAAGACCGACTACCCGGGCATTCGCAGGCCGGCGCTGGACGTGCAGCGGGACGCGCTGGCACAGAGGCCCAGGGTTGAGGAACTCCCTTTGCAAGAGGCGCTGATTGAGCTCCTGGTACACATGAGCCTCGACCGGTTCGAGGGTTTGCTGGTGCCCCAGGAATATCGCGAAGAAGCGTACATGCTGGCCCGCATCATGCACCGGCTGCGCACTATTCGCTCCTCCATCGAGGACACCGCCGAAGCGTCCCTCCGTGCGTATGAGATCATCTCCCGCCTGCAAAACCAGCAGCAGCCAGAGGACGAGTACCAACCCGAGGATCTGGACGATCCGGGCGAGTTCTCCGAAGAGGAGTACGAAGCGCTGCTTGATAAACTCCAGGCGCAGATGGACGAACAACAGGGCGAACAGGGCGAGGGTGACCCCTATGAATCGCCAGAGCCGGTTGAATACCGCGGCGATTTCAAGCCCGAGATGGTCCAGTTGCTCACCAAGCTGCAAATGGACCAGAGCCAAATGGGCGACGCTGAACCCATGACCCAGGAGGAGTTGGAGCAACTGCTACAGGACAGCGCCGAGCTGGAACTGGATGCCCAGGAGGGCGACGTTGACCAGAGCATGGCGATGTTCGCGCAGAACATAATGAAGGAGGCCGGCGTTCCGCCACCGTCCAACGACCCCGGCCGGGGTTACGGCCCAATACTGCACGATGACGACGCCGGCGGCGAGTTGGAGGCACTGGAACCCAAGACCTACGTGTACGACGAATGGGACTTCCGCGCCAACGACTACAAGCCGCGCTGGTGCATCGTCAAGGAAAAAATCCTGGACGAAGGCGACGTCAATTTCTACAACGACTCGTTGCGGAATTACTCGTCGCTGCTGGCGCACATCAAGCGGCAGTTTGAACTCATCATGCCCGAGACGTGGCGCAAAACGTACCGCCTCATCGACGGTGAGGACATCGACCTGAACTCCGCTTTGGAAGCGTGGGCCGACCTGCGCATGAACGTGCCGCCGGACGAAAAGATCTACTGGCGCCGCAACCGCGTGGAACGCGACGTGGCCGTGGTGTTCCTGCTGGACATGTCCGCCTCCACAGCCGAAGCCATCGATGAAGGCCGCCACTCGGTGGATGACCGGGACGCGCCGGACGACCCGGTGGAATACATGGTGTGGCTGCGCCGGCGCCGGGAGGGTCTGGTGCGCCGCCACTACAAGCGCATCATCGACCTGGAAAGGGAGAGCTGCGCCCTGCTCATCAACGCCCTGGAATCCATCGGGGATACCTACGGCATTTACGGCTTCTCGGGCTACGGGCGAGAGAACGTTGAGTTCTACGTCATCAAGGACATCGAGGAGCAGTTCAACGACAAGATCAAGCGTCGCATTGACAAAGTGACGCCCCTGCACGCCACCCGCATGGGTTCGGCGATTCGCCATGCCATCACCAAGCTGGAAAACCAGGACGCGGCCACCAAGATCATGTTCCTGATCAGTGACGGCCGGCCGCAGGACCGGGGTTACAGCCGCGAAGGCGTGGAGAAGGAATACGCCGTTCACGACACGCACCAGGCCTTGGTGGAAGCCAAGCGCAAGGAGATCACCCCCTTCTGCCTCACCGTTGACAAAGCCGGACACGACTACCTCAAGACCATGTGCGGCGACCTCAACTACGAGGTGCTGGATGACATCTGGGCCTTGCCGGAGCGATTGCCGATGCTCTACCGCTCCCTCACCATGGTGCGGTAGCAGAAGTAGATACGTCCAACGTCGTAGGGGCGGGTTTGAAACCCGCCCCATTTATTGCATTGTCATTCCGGCGAAAGCCGGAATCCAGGTTTCACCGGCATAGGAGCGTGACGGCTACGGCGCCACCTCCGTAATCAGCTTCCTCAGCTCGGTCAGCGCCGTGTTGCAGGAGCGGCGCTTGATCACCAGCCGGCGCGGCGGCGTGCGCAGGGGAAACTCATGCACGTTTTCGCCGTGACAGATGGCGATGTGAATGGTGCCGGGCCGGTGCCCCTCAAACTCCTCCGGCCCCAGCACGCCGGTAACGCCGATTCCAAAATCGGACGCGGCGGTCTGCTGTGCCGCCAGCGCCATCGCGTTGGCCGTCGGCTGGCTTACGACGCCGTGTCCGTCCAGCACCTCCGCAGGCACGCCTGACGCGATAATGGCGGCGGCCGTATAAGCCACATTGCCGCCGCGATACCATCGGTCGCTGTCCGGGGCCTCAGTGATGGTGTTGGCGAGGAATCCTCCACTCACCGACTCCATGGTGGCCAGCGTCATCCCCCGGGCGGTGAGGGCCGCGCCCACCGAGAGTTCCGGCGTCTCGTCGTCGTAACCCCAGATGTACTGTCCCAGGCGTTCGTGAATCGCGGTTTCCACCGGCGCGATCATATGGCGTGCGGAGTTTTCATCATTGGCACGGGCAATAATTCGGAGGTGGATGCCGTCGGCCTTGGAATAGATGCCCAGGTACGGGTTTTCCAAGCCGAAATACTCGGAGATTATCTCGTCAACTGAAGCCTCGCCCAACCCCAACGTTTTGATGTTCCGAGTGATGGTGACCTCGGTGTCAATCAGCGTTTTCAACTTGGCGTCGATTTCATCCTGCCACATGGCCCGGTTTTCGCCCGGCGGGCCCGGCATGATGATGATGTGCTTGCCGTCCTTTTCCGCCCACCAGCCCGGCGCCGTTCCGTTGCGGTTGGTTATGAACTGGGCCGACGGAATCAGATACGCCTGCTTAACATTGTGGGCCGGCATATCCTGACCACGGTTGCGGAACCACTGTCGCAGGTTCTCCAGTTCCTCCTCCTGAACTGTCGGAGTTTCCTCCAGGGCGGCAGCCACGGCTTCGCGCGTCAGGTCGTCCTGGGTCGGGCCCAGGCCGCCGGTGGTGAAGATCATGTCGGAACGCTCCATGCCCCGGCGGAACGCCTCGGTGAGCTTGGGCAGGTCGTCGTCAATGATGCTCACCTGCTGAAGCCGTATGCCCAGGGCGGGCAAACGCCCGGCGATCCAACTGGCGTTGGTGTCAGTAAGCTCGCCCATCAACAACTCGGTCCCGATGGAGATGATTTCAGCGTTCACAACAACCTCCAAAAATTCCCTCTCCCATAAAGGGAGAGGGCTAGGGTAAGGGTAAGACTGTCCCTATCGCGGGCAGTCGTAGGGTTTGCTGACGGGCGGTTGAGTCGCCAGGCAGATCGTCCGCTCCGCGCGAACGGCGTTGATTACATAAACTATGGGATCCTCGGGTACGCCGGCGTAGCGCACCAATACCTGCGTGTTGCCGGCGTCATCGAGAATAGGCTTGCCCTCCCGATCGACTTCGATGTGCTCGCCGCCGATGTAAAACTCGAAGCTCTTTTCGTCGGTTTTGACGCGAACCGTGGTTTCGGGCGGCGACAGGCCATAAGCAGGATCATCCGCTCCATCTTCGTCCACGTGCCAACCGCCAAAGGTATCCGGTCCGCCGGGTTTGCCCGGTTGAGCATACCACTGGAGTTGCAGGGGCCACCAATCGGGCTGGACCACCGGCATCGATTCGCCGTCAACCGTGGCGTACCAGGTTCGTTCCTGCGGGTTGGGAGAGTAGGTTACCGTTGTGTCCTGGTGGGTAACTTCCAGCTCCTGGATGTCACGGAAATCGACGTCGTAGAAGTAACCCAGTTCCAGGGGCGGCGGGACGTAAGGGGGGTTGACTGCCAGGCAGTTCACCACCCTTGCCCAAATCTCCGGGACTGTGAACAGCTGCGAATCACCGACCAGGCGCATGTAGTTGTAGTTGGATCTCCCTTCGTCGTCCCGGTCCGGCGTGCCGTTCCCCAACCAGAACTCGTAGGACAATCCGGTTTCTTCTGTAATCTTGATGGTGCTCTGTGGCGGTTCCAGACCGTATTGGGCAGGGTTTTCAATGGTCTCTCCAAGCACGCGGTTTACCTTTGGCCCGCTCAGCAGCAACGGAGTTCCTGCCCATTTATTCTGATAGACCTCTGTCCGCTCGTTGCCGTCTTCGATAAACCATTTCCCGCGTCCGAGGTCTTTTTCATAGGCGATGAAACGTTCCTCCCCCGTTACCTGGATGGGAGGGTCATCCGAGCATTCGATCAGATCGCCGGCCTGACCTCGGTGCGTGACCTCGATATGAACTATGGCGTCATCATCGATACGCCAGGCCCAGGGCGGTTCATCCCTGGGATCTTGCTGATCCCAGGGCCTGAAGTACAGCGCCAACGCGCCGAATATGACCAGCACGAAGACCAGCAGAATGGTAAGTCGGATATTCATAGGGGAGAGTTAACCCCGCCTAACGCCGTACCCACCAGACCACCACGGCCATTATGCCCATCAGACCCGGCAACAGCAGCCAGGTGGAGAACCGGACGAAGTTGAACTCGTTGGCGTCCAGGTTCCATTCCCGGTACACGAACTCACGGTCGCGGATCGACACCAGTGAAAAGTCGCCCATCAGATAGTTGGCGGAGTTGAGGAAGAGGGCAGCGCTGGAGCCACGCTGGACATTGCGGTTGGTGATGAAATCGGAATCCCCGAACACCGCCATTTCTGCGATCTCGTTGTCCGGAGGCCGTTGGGTGGGCGCTGCCGCTCCCACGGGACCAGCGATGTCCAGGTACAGCGCGGGGAAGTAGATTCCCAGCGGATCGCTGTCGATGGGATCAGTCCGTTCAATATCGCTAATCAGGCGAGCCGACGAAGTGGTGGCAGCAATAGGTACGGGAAGGCGGGCGCCGGATTCCTCAATGACCGGTTCCAAAGCAGCCGCTCCCGGCATGAATGACACCTGCAATTGCTGACCCCTCGGCGCCACGATTTCGGGAGGCGCCTGCGGATTGTAGATGCCAACCCGCAACGTGCGTGGAGCGTTGGGCTGCGAGCCTTCAGGGTCCCTGATGTAGCTGTCCGTCACTATCACACCCCAGAGCGCCAGAAATGCCCTGAAGGAGTCGTGCGTATCCGGTTCGGCCAAAAAGATCAACCTCGCCCCTTCCCGACGTGGCGTGCCATCCGGTTGCTTGCCAGCCATGTAGAAGTTCAGCGCGTCGGCGTGAGCGGGAGGCAGTTCGCCGGTGGGTCCGGCTATTACCAGCAACGCAGCATCATCGGGAATTCTTACGTCCTCATCTTGCGTGGACCAAAGCAGCGTTTTCACCGCATAGTTGTCAACTTCCAGGCCATCCCGGATCTGTTGGTAACCGTCGTCTTCCGCACGATTGATGTCCCGTTCTCCGTGGCCGGCTAGGAAATATACTTTCTTCTGTTCCGTTTCTGTGGCAACCAGCAACGCTGTGTACAGGTCTTGTTCCAGGCGACTGAACGCCCCGTCGGTGGGCTGAACCAGGTCGATGATGTCGGTTCCCACCGCGGAGACCGAGAGAGTCTCGTATGAAGTGATGCCCTGGCTGCGCGCCAGGTCGGCCTCTTTTTGGGGGTCGATGAACTGGTAGGAGAAATTACCGCTACGGTTGCTGAACTCGCTGAGCATGGTGTCCACTTTGCCGCGCCGGGTCAGCATATCGATATTGGGGATTTCATCGGGGTAGTAGGCGATGACGTTGATGGGCCGGTCCAGGTTGTCCAGCAGGTCTTTGGTCCGGTTGGCCAGCGAGAACTGGTTGGTGGCGGTGGTGTCGGCTCGGAAATGGTTCTCGAAGGCGACGTAGTTCGCCAGCACTACCAGACCGATGAAAGCCGCCGTCATCACAACTGTGTTGACTCCGTACCGACCAGTGCGGCTGAAGAAAGCGGCGATTACCTGGCTGAAGTATGAAAGCGCCACCAACAGCACCAGCACGCCGCCGATGCCAAGCACGATTCCGCCGTAAAGTTTCAGCGAACCGACGAAGGCTAATAGCGCCGCCCCTGCTATCAGGCCCACCACGCCCGCGATCAGGATGGGAACGTAGAAGATCCCGATAAAGTCGAACGCCGGCTCCAGGAAAGAGAAAAGCGTCCGCGACTGTTCTTCCAGAGCATCCGTTTCGGCGGCGAGGCTTGCCTCGTTTCCTACGGCGGCTTGGCGATCCCTGCCCCGGCGCCGGCGCCAGTCTCTCGGCCTGTCATCCATAGGCTGCTGGCTCATGCTACCTCCAACGACGCGATTCCAGGGCGCGAATTGAGAGGAACAAGAACAGCGCGGTTACGCTGACGAAATAAACGATGTTGGCCGAATCGATGATGCCCAGGTCGAAGTCGTTGAAATGGCCGCCAAAACCGAGTTGATCGAAGAAGTTGGCCCACGTTCCCGTCAATGCGCTACTGATGAAGGAAGAACCGAGGGAGAGAACCAGGAGGATGCCGAAACCCACTACCGCCGCGATGATCTGGTTGCTGGTCAACGTGGACGTGAGGATTCCAACGGCGAGAGCAGCCATCCCGTACAGCACCAACCCCAGGTAGCCCGAGTAAATCGGTCCCGGGTCCGGCTTGGCGAACACCACCAACAGTACGACGTAATACGACGTGAGCGCCAGCAGAAAGAGGAAGAAGACCACGCTGGCAAGGTACTTGCCGAGGATAACCTCCCAGTCGCGCACCGGGGAAGTGAGCAAAAGCTCGATAGTACCCAGCTTTTGTTCCTCTGCCAGCAGGCGCATCGTCAGAGCCGGCGCCAGCAGGATCATCACCAGTGTGGCGCCCTGGAAGAAATTGCTCAGCGAGGCCTCGGGGAAGGGGTTGCCCAGATCACTTACGAAGAAGGCCCCGCCTACCACCATAAAGATAAGCGCCACGATGTAGGCCACCGGGCTGCTGAAATAGATCTGGATCTCTTTGAAAGCTACCGCGCGGATCGTTCGCATCGTCTGCTATACCAGTTCCTCTTCATCGGATTCAGACGTGGTGAGCCTCAGGAATATCTCCTCAAGGCTCATGCTGTTGACCTGCATGCTGAGCAGGCTCCAATCATGGTTGATCACCGTGCGGGAAATTTCGTCCCGCAGGTCCAGTCCTTCCAGGAATTGCACCCGGTAAGCGTTGACGCCGGGTCGGGGATGATGACTCACCTCGGTTGCGCCTTCGATACCGCGCAATACGGGCAATACCTCAGCCGGCGGGCCGCCGATCTCAACCTCCAGTTGCTCGACGCCGCGCAGGTGTTGCGCCAGGTTGTTGGGCGTGTCAGCCGCCACGATATGGCCTTCATGAATGATCAGCACCCTTTCGCAGATCATGCTGACCTCGGGCAATATGTGGCTGCTCAGAACCACCGTCTGCTCCCGGCCCAGTTCCTGGATCAGGCCGCGAGTCTCAACCACTTGTATCGGGTCAATGCCGATGGTTGGCTCATCGAGGACCAGCACTTCCGGCTCGTGGAGGATCGCTTGAGCGATGCCCACCCGCTGCCGGAAACCCTTGGAAAGCTTGCCGATAAGCGTTTTGCGGTAATCGCCCAGCCGGCAAACGTCGATCACGTCTTCGGTGCGCCGGCGAATCTGCCGCCCGTTCATCCGGCGAAGGGTGCCCATGTATTTCAGGTAGTTGGTAACGGTCATCTCGGTATGCAGCGGCACCGATTCCGGCAGGTAGCCCACACGTTTGCGGACTTCCAGAGACTTTTCGACCACGTCGAACCCGTCCAGGGTCACCGAGCCGCGAGTGGGCGGCATGAACCCGGTCAGTATGCGCATGGTGGTAGTCTTGCCGGCGCCGTTGGGGCCCAGGAAACCGAGAATCTCACCCCGCCGCACTGTGAAGTTCACGTTTTCCACCGCGGGCATGGGGCCGTAGTAATGCGTCAGATCCCGCACTTCGATCATAGCGTCCTCTGCGGCGATTTCACCAGCGGGGGAGCCGTTGACAGGGATGGATTCAGCGCTCATGGGAATTTCCGGTCATGGGTTGCGTTTGGGTTAGGTCGCCACTGCCGACGCTTGACATACGTTGCCGCCGGGGAAGCGGATTGCCACACCGACGGTTTCGGATTGCGCGGGCGAAATTTTGCTTTGAATTGCAGTGCGGGCTATGATATTCTATACGCCGCATTTTCACAAGACGGCGCGGCCCCGTCCAACGGGGCTTATTTTTTCGCCAGGGGCTGACGGGTAGAATGCACTTGATCATTGACGGGTTCGGCGGCGATGCCGAAATGATGTGGGACACGGAACGGCTGCGGGCATTTCTGGATGAGTACCCGGCCAATCTGGGGATGACCAGGATAACGGAGCCCGAAGTTCTGGAATATCACGGCTCTAACCCTGGTGATAGCGGCATCTCCGGCTTCGTAATCATCGCCGAGAGCCATATCAGCGTGCACACCTTTCCGCATCGGGACTACGTCAATATCGACCTGTTTTCGTGCAAGTCTTTTGACCACGAGCAGGCCCTGGCCGACGCTCGCTCGCTGTTCGACCTCAAGCAGGTCAAGACCTGGCTGCTGGATCGAGGGCTGGAATGGACGGACGCCCGGCAGGGCGTTGCCGAAACCCAGCGTCAGCGTTCCGTATTGCAGGCGGTAGGCTCCGGTTCCCCGCCCGGCTGACGCACCAACGTGAGCGGATTCCCGGTTCCGACAACTCCCGCCAACTTTCTGGCGTTGCCGCCGGACCAGTCGGCCCTGGAAACGGCATCCGCAGTTCTGATCCCGGTTCCCATAGACAGCACCACTTCCTTTCGCAGCGGAGCGAGGTACGGGCCGGCGGCAATCATCGCCGCATCCGCCGCCCTTGAAGACTACGACTTGGAGCTGGGCATTGACGTGGGGGAGTTGGGGATTCACACCGCGCCGGCACTGGAACCCCACGTCGGCGACCCCGAACAAATGGCTGCCCGCGTGAGGCAGGCTGTCGCTTACTATCAGTCCATGGGGAAACTCACCGGAGTAATCGGCGGTGACCACTCCGCCGCCATCGGTTCTGCGCTAGCCTGTCTTGACCGTTTTCCCGACCTTTCCGTCCTGTACATCGACGCCCACGCCGACCTGCGCGATGAATACCAGGGCACCGCATGGGGGCATGGATCGGCAGCCCGCCGCATTGCCGAACGCTGCCCTGTGTCGTTGGTGGGCGTCCGCACGCTGGCGATGGAGGAAAAGACCCATATCGACCAAGCGGGCCTACGAGTATGTTACTGGCCACCCCAAAGCGACGACTGCTTGGATGACATAATCGCCGGGCTGGAGCGTCAAGTGTACGTCAGCGTTGACCTGGACGCCCTGGATCCTTCGGAAATGGCGGCGGTGGGCACGCCGGAACCCGGCGGAATGCGCTGGCTGGAATTGGTCGGCCTGCTGAGGCAGGTCGCAGAGCAGCGCCAGATCGTGGGATTCGACGTGTGCGAGCTGGCGCCCAACGAAGGCCCGGCGGCGAACAGCTACACTGCCGCCAAGCTGGTGTATAAGATGATTGCTTACGCTGCCACGAGTATTTCTTGACAACGCCGGCAGCCCAACCCTAAAATCCCGGCATTCTGCGCACATTTGCGCCGCCGTAGATAACCACGACCGCTGCTCTATGCAGCCGGAGGAATCCAATGCCCAACGAATGGCCCACAGTTCACTATAAAGAGGAAGGCATGCGGGAAGGCATGCAGATTGAGGACGCCAACATCGGCGTTGATGACAAGGTTGAGCTCCTCGATATGCTCTCGGAAACCGGCCTGCAAAGCATCGTAGTTGGTTCTTTCGTCAGTCCCCGGTGGACGCCACAGATGGAGCGCATCGACGAGATAGTGACCAAGTTCACGCCCAAGGCCGGCGTTACCTACACCGCCCTTGCGCTGAACGCCCGCGGAGTCGAGCGCGCCCGCGCCTACTCGCCCCCGCTGACCATCGAGCGCGACGCCTACCCCCGCCTGTCCTGCCACCTGTGCGACGTGTTCGCCCGACGCAACACCAATCGCAGCCAGATGCAGGAGATGGAGCGCTGGCCTGAGATCATCGCCCAAGCGCAGGAAATGGGCATCACCGAGGCCGGCATCGGATGCAACGCATCCTGGGGTTCCAACTTCCTGGGCGAGTTCCCGGTGGACAGTCTGATGACCCTGTTTGAATACCAGTACGGCCTTTGGGAAGAGGCCGGTATCGGCGTCCGCAGTTGTTCCATGGGCGACCCCATGAGCCATTGCACGCCCGCCAAGGTTGAAGAGAGCATCGTCCGCGTCAAGGAGCGCTGGCCGGAAATCAACCACTTCCGCCTGCACCTGCACAACGGCCGTAACATGGCCATTGCCTCCGCCTACGCAGCCATGCGCGTCCTCGGCCCCGAGGATACCCTTGAGCTGGACGGCACCATCGGCGGATTCGGCGGCTGCCCCTACTGCGGCAACGGGCGCGCAACTGGTATGGCGCCCACCGAAGACCTGCTCCACATGATGGAGGATATGGGTATCCCAACCGGCGTTGACATCGACAAGCTGGTCGATTGCGTGTGGGCCGCCGAACGCATCATCGGTCGCGAGTTGTACGGCCATGTTTCCAAGGCTGGCCCGCGTCCCCGCGCCAGCGCCGGCAACCTCTACGACATCAACATGCCCTTCGTGGAAACGCTGGAGCAGGCCACCCACTTCAAGAAGGGTGAGCAGATGTACGAGGGCGGTTTGTATCCGTACCGCGAACCCGTCACCAGCCCGTACCGCGACCGCGTTGACCAGGGCCTACCCGCCTTCGGAACCGGCGCGGACGAGTTCCCTTGGAACCAGGACTGGCTGCCGAAGGCCGAAAGTTAAACGCTCTCGACCGGCCACAAAGAGTAGGGGCGGGTTTGAAACCCGCCCCTGTTTGCTGGCGTGCGATCAGATGGTAACTATGCCGAAGCGCAAGCCACGCTGATGGTGTTCATCGCAGTGTCCGGCAACTGGTCGCTGGACCAACTCGCGCCCCCGTCGTGCGTGCCAAAGACCTGGCCGCGGCGCGTGCAGAAGTAAACCTGCGACGGATCCTGGCGGTTCACCGCCACGCCGAAGGTGGTGCTGCCCGGGCTCACGCCCTGGTCGAAGCGTTCCCATGTGTCGCCCAGGTTGGTGGTGCGCATCACGCCGCCCTGCTCGCTGCCGAAGTTCATGCCGACGCAGGCGTACAGCGTGTTGGGATCGCTGGGATCGCGCACCACGCCACGGGAGTACATGATGTCCGAGAACCGGCCAAACTCACAGTCCTGCCAAGACGCGCCCCGGTCGGTGCTGCGCCAAACGCCGGTGCGGTTGGAGATTAGCACGGAGTTGGAGTCGGCGCCACCCACGGCCACGCCGTGCAGGTCCAGCAGGTCAACGTCGCCGGCGAACTCGCTGTTGCGGATAGTCCAGGTGTGACCGCCGTCGGTGCTGCTGGCCGCGCCGCCCACTTCCAGAGCCGCGTACATGTTGTTGGGGTTGCCGGCCTCAATGTCGATCCCCAGGATGCGCATGGCAAAGGCCATTTGAACCTGGGCGGGGTTGGAAACCGTGGCGATGTGGGCCCAGTTCTCCCCGCCGTCCTCGCTCTTGAAAACCTCGGCGCCCTCAGTGCCGGCGAACATGATGCTGGTGTCGTTGGGATGGAACCGGATCGACCAGACCACGCGCCCTTCCGTCATGTTCATCCGCTGCCAGTGGTCGCCGCCGTCGGTGCTGCGATAGATGCCGCGCTGGGTGCCGCAGAAGATGGTGCGCGGGTCACTCGGGTGGATGGCGATGGCCCGGGCCTGCGTGGCGGGAGCCAGGCCGTCGGTGAGCAGATCCCAGTGAGCATCGCCCGCCTGCTTGCGATACAGTCCGCTGGCTTCCGCGCCCACGTAAACGATAGTGTTGCCTGCCATGATCGTGCCTCCTTCGTTTGGCCGTCGATATGGTGATTGTTGCCGCCATTTCAGCAAACATAGAGGGCGATGTCAAACGCAGCTATTCCTTCAACGATTCTCCACCGGCGACGGCCAGGGTCAGGCCCCACACCGAGACGGCCCCGGCCTGTTTCAAAGCGCTGGCGCAGGTTTCCAGAGTGCTGCCCGTAGTCGCTACGTCGTCCACCAGGATAACGCTTGCGCCACTGACCTCCCGGTCAGTCGAAACCCCGATGCTGCCGGACACGTTGACCGTCCGTTGTGCGGCGCTACCGATGCCGGCCTGGGGTTCAACCTGCCGCGTGCGAAACAGTAAATCCCTTTCGTACCTGAGCTTGTTGTGGGCGGCAACCCGGCGGGCCAGCAACTCGGCCTGGTTGTATCCGCGTTCCCGCAGCCGACGGGGGTGCATCGGCACGGGGACAATAATCTCGCCCGGCAGGGGGTTGTCGCTGAGATAGTCTGCTAGCAGGTCGCCCAACTGCGGGGCGCCTGCCTTGATGTTCCCGTACTTCAACGCCAGTATGGCCTGGCGGATTGCTCCGGCGTACCGGTACGGAGCGCGAACCCCGTCAAACTGCCTGACCGATTCGGCGCAACTCTGGCAGCGTGCAAAATCGCCGGGCGTAGCGCAGATTGCGCAGAAGGGACGCAACAGCAGGGGTAGGGCCGCCGCGCACTTATCGCAAATAACTTTGCCTGACGCGCCGCAGGAAACGCACTCCATCGGGAACAGGACGTCCAGCAGTTCGCGTCCGGCTTGTGCGGCAAGATCCCGAAAGAGGCCGGCGCCTGGAAGCGGGGGCATGTTCAAAAACGACGCTGATTGTCGTCGGGCATGGAACGCTTGCGTCGGACGATTTCGGCGTCCCGGGGAAATGCCAGGGGCGGCAGCGCATCGGGAGCAAAAAAGCCGAGATCGAGGCATTCGGGCCCAGCGATTAGCTCCCCGCCGGTTTCGGTTGCCGAGTAAGCGACCACCACCACCGGGTGTTGGGCTTGAGAGAACACCCCAATCAATTCGGCTGTTACCACTTGCAATCCCGTCTCTTCGTACACCTCGCGGGCGGCGGCATCCTCCACCAACTCGCCCCGGTCCACGTATCCGCCCGGCAGACTCCAGAGGCCATAGCCCGTGGGCATTGCCCGCTGCACGAACAGCACGCGATCATCTCGTTCGACCACGCACGTCGCCGCCAGCTTTGGGTCGTAATAAACCACCCGTCCGCACTCCGGACAGACCGGATGTACCCGACCTTCCTGCTGGCGCATCACCAGCCGGGACCCACAGGTTGCGCAGAATTTGTCGTCAGTGGACACAATTACCTATGGCTGCAATTGACATAAAGTTAGTCGCATCCGCCACTGAAAAGCTGGGCGACTGCATCCCGGGTAGGCATGGAGTCCTGGGCGCCGACGGTGGTAACCGCCAACGCGCCGGCGGCGCATCCCCATCGAACCGCATCCGGTAATGAGAATCCTTCGGACAGGGCAACCGCCATCGCCCCGTTGAACGCATCGCCGGCAGCCACCGTATCCACCGCGGCTACGGGAAACGGCGGGACGTGTCCGCTGTCATTCCCATCCGACCAATACGCGCCCAGCGCCCCCAACTTGATAACTGCCGCGGCCACATCGCGATTCAGCAGCTCACTTGCTGCCGACTCAGCCGCATCAAGATTAGCTACGGGATGACCTACCAGCGCCTCGGCTTCCGTTTCGTTGGGGGTGATGATCGAGACGTGCCGGTAAAATTCCGCCGGCACGGGTCGCACCGGGCCGGGATCCAGAATCACGGTGACTCCCCGGGATACCGCCAGCGCAGCCACCCGCAGGGACAAGTCCACGGACACCTCCAGTTGCAGCAGCACGGCGGACGCTTCGGGCAGCAGGCCGGCGATGGCGTTAAATTCCGCCTCGCCGCAGGTGTCGTTGGCCCCCAGCACTTGAACGATGCGGTTCTGTCCACCCTCGCCGACGCTGATGACCGCGATGCCCGAACTGACGCCCTCGCTCGCGCCCACCGCGCCGGTTTCAACTCCGGCGGACTGCAACAGTTCTATCAGCTGCGGCCCAAACATATCGTCGCCAACCCGTCCGACCATCGCCGAGCGGACGCCCATGCGGGCGGCTGCCACGGCCTGATTGGCTCCCTTGCCGCCGGCGTAGGTAACGAACTGCCGCCCCACCACGGTTTCGCCGCCGGCCGGCAGACGGTCGGCAAAGGTGACCAGGTCCATGTTGATGCCGCCCAGGGACAGGATCAGCGGCCGGCTGCGGAGGGTTGCCATCGAGAATAACACTCTACATAACGAAAATTCGCGCTCACGCTACCACCTGGAAATGCGCGCGTCAACGGACTCCAGACCCCCATGCTATAATCCGCAAAACTACGAATAAGCGAGGACCCGACGATGCCTCAGCCTCTGGAAAACATCAAGGTCGTTGACCTCACCCGTACCCTGGCCGGCCCCTTTTGCACCCAAAACCTGGCCGACATGGGCGCCGACGTGATCAAAATCGAAGAGCCTAACGACGGCGATGAGACCCGCAAGTGGCCGCCCATCTGGAACGGCGAAAGCACCCAATTCCTCTCGTTCAACCGCAACAAGCGCAGCCTGTCGGTCAACCTGAAGTCGGAGGAAGGACTGAAGATCGTTAAAACGCTGGCCAAAGACGCCGACGTGATGATCGAAAGCTTCCGTGCCGGCACGCTGGCGCGCATGGGCCTCGGCTACGAGGACATCAAGGCCATCAACCCGGACATCGTGTACTGCACCATTTCCGGTTACGGACGCACCGGCCCCATGGCCAACAAACCCGGTTACGACCTGATCATCCAGGCCTACAGTGGTTTGATGCACCTGACCGGGGAACCCGACGGCCCGCCCCAGCGTGTTGGGTTCTCGTTGGTTGACCTGTTCACCGGAATGTTGGCCTACGGTTCCATCGTTACCGCGCTCTATCACCGGGACAAGACCGGCGAGGGCCAGCTGATCGACACGGCCCTGCTGGATGGGCAAGTGGCTGCCATGAGCTACCACGCCACCGGATTCATCGGCACCGGCATTGAACCGCACCGCCTCGGTTCCGGGCACCCCAGCCTGGTGCCCTACCAGAGTTTTCAGGCTGCTGACGGCTTTTTCATCCTGGGCGTGGCCAACCCCAACCTGTGGGAGCGGTTCTGCAACGCCATCGGCCATCCCGACCTCAAGGACGACCCCAAGTTTGCTACGAATCCTGATCGGGTAGCGCACCGCGCTGAGATGGTCGATCTATTAAACACCATCTTTGCCACCAACACTGTGGCGCACTGGGTCAAAGTCATCGACGAGGCCGGTGTTCCTGTCGGCCCGATTAACAAAACGTCCGACGTGGTGGCCGACGAGCAGGTCAAAGCCAGGGAGATGTTCCTGGAGATGAATCACCCCAAGGTGCCGGATCTCAGGGTACCCAACTCCCCGATCAAGCTGCGGGGCACGCCGGCCGAATTGCGCAGGGTTCCGCCAGCCCTGGGAGAACACAACGAGGAAGTGCTGGCCGAATTGGGTTACGACGCCGAGGCATTCGCCAAGCTGCTGGAGTCAGGAGCGGTCGGAGAGCCTGGCAAGGAGATCAGCGGAGTCGGCGCTCACTGATCAAGGCGCGCCGCGCGAACCAACCTAGACGGGGCGGGTTGAAACCCGCTCCGTTTCTTAATACGGGATGGGCTAGCAATTCGCGCTGCTAAATCGCAAGATTGGTTGGTTCGCACAAGGCGCGTTATGTTGTCCCAAACGGTGCTTCCGCCAGGGTTTTTACATAACGTGCGACATATTGCGAACGTAAAGGGCAATCGCATGGCAGGCTGAAACCCCATCCGTCACTCCGGCGAAAGTCACAGAAAAATTGGTGACACCACCCTGTTGCCCCTAGCTTGCCAACCCGCCTATCCTAGATTCATCTAGATAAAACAGCTGTTAGCAACCCGAAAGAGAGAGGCAGGATTTCGCTTCGACGGCCAACCCCGTCAGTTTTCAAAATCGCAACCGATTCAGGTGGCAACCGTTGCTTAACGACCTAACGCCTCACCAACGATGCCCCACTGGGTCACCGGGACCGTTCGGACCCGCGTGGAGGGATGCAACGACATCGTCCTGCGACCACGGAACGACCGTTCAAATAGTTGCGTACCCAATCCGGCCGTATGCTGACAACGAAGCGAAATCCTGCCTCTCGCCAATCAACCCAAAAGGAGAAAGCCCAGCAAACACCACCCACTAATCCTGAAAATCCCCAAGTCTTGCTGATCCTGATTCTGACAACCCCATAAACCCCGTGCGTCTGGGCGAGATGGTACGTTGCCGTATCAGGCGGGCCGGGCTATAATATCTCTTGAGTCGTGCTGGGGCGGTTAGCTCAGCGGTTAGAGCGCCTCGTTCACACCGAGGAGGTCGGAGGTTCAAATCCTCCATCGCCCACCATATCCGCCGCAGCGAATGGCTCTTTACATCGGAAAACCACCAGCCGAGGTGGCGAAACGGCAGACGCGCTGCGTTCAGGGCGCAGTGTCCATTAGGACGTGTGGGTTCAAATCCCTCCCTCGGCACCATGTATTTTCCGACGCCACGCGCGCTTGTAGCTCAGTGGATAGAGCGCTGCCCTGCGGAGGCAGAGGTCGTGAGTTCGAATCTCGCCAAGCGCGCCATTTGTTTGCCCTTTCGTTGTATGCTTTTCGATGAATATGGGCGGTTAGCTCAGATGGTTAGAGCGTCTGCTTTACACGCAGAAGGCCGGGGGTTCGAGTCCCTCACCGCCCACCACCAGGCCGGCAATCGTTCAGCAATCTCATGATGGAGCACATGGGCATACGGTGGGGCTACGTGTTCCTGCGCGCGCCCGGCGTTCTCAACGGCGAAGACCGGGAGAAGCTGATGACCACCGCCGTTGAGATGTACCTGTCCGGTGAGGAAGAACGGGACGTTGAGAGCGTTGGTTTCGAAGGCCGGGTGTACACCGAGCGCCGTTTCGAGATGCTTGGCGAATTCGGCGGCCAGCGTTTCGACGTCGAACTGGAAACCACCCACGGACGGGACACTGGCACCTTCTTGGTCAGCGAGCATACCACCGGCTTTGGCGGCGCCGGAGGATTCTCCCGCAACTAAGACATTTCCCTCTCTCCCTTGATGACAGGAGGTCGGGGTGAGGGTGAAAGCGTGGGGAAACCGGCGATGTGATATATTAGGCATAACCTCGACTTGGCAGCCGGGGAGGGAGGCGGTCCATTATGCCTGAGGAACTTTTCACTTTTACCGACAAACCCGAATCGAACTATCTGATTGCCGGGTGGCGTCGGCAGTGGTCGAACGGCGGCCGCATTTCCAGCGGACTCCCCCGCTACCTGATCGAGAAAAACGGCGGCCGGCAGATCGGTCAAATGACGGAATACGTCAACCGCATGTGCTACCCCTTCCAGGTGGCCGGCACCCACGACGCCTTCCGACCTGCCGCAGCATTTCATGAAGGTTTACCCAGCTCGGCGATGACCCGGCAGAACGCCTTTTATGAGATCGGCAGCGGACTGCTGGTCTTCCTTGGGGAAGAACCCTGGTACCGGCTGGACATCTATTCCGAAGCGTTTTTCAACGCCATCAAGGAACTGGGAATCCAGCAAACGGTGGCAGTTGAAGGGGTCAACGGACCGGCGCCGCCCGATCTGGAGCGGCGGATTACGTGCGTGTATTCCCAGCCGGAAATGCGCGAACAATTGGAACGCTACGGGGTCCAGTTCTCCAGCTACGGCAGCCGGGGCCGGCAGGGGCCGACCATCGGGATGGCCCTAGTGTCAATGGCTCACTACCAGTACCCGGACGTCCAGATGTTCCGGATGGGGGCGATGGCTCCCATGTACCCGTTTATGACCAACAACAACAACCAACTGGGGATCACCCAGGACCACCGGGCCTACTACGACATTCTGCGCCGATTGCGGTCTCTCTTCAGCATCGAAATGGACCTTTCCGAGCTGGAGCAGATGGGCAGCCGGGAGTCCCAGGAGTTGCTGGACAACCTTGAACGATTGGGCAGCACCAACAACGAAGCGAAACAGATCATCGACCAGGTGCGGTTAGACTATCAGTACACTCCCTTTGTGGAGCCGGTGGATCTGGACCCGGCCCTGGATCAGGCCCTGGAGAACATCCTGCGCGATATTGGAGGTCCCGACAACAATCCCCGATGATGCGCGGAATCGGTCACACCACCGGCCAGGGTGAATCGAATTTCACGGCGGCGCGTTTGATGAGCGCGTCGCCTTTTTGTTGCACGTCGGCCACCAAATCCGCCTCGTCCACGAAGCCAACCTGGTGGTTTTCAACCACGACACGCCCATTCACCAACACCGTATGCACGCTGCGTCCGTCGGCGTTGTACACCAACGAATTCACGGGGTTATGCAGGGCGGCCCACTCGGCCCGGTTGGTATCGAACAGGACCAGGTCGGCGGCTTTGCCCGGTTCGATAGAACCGATTATGTCATCCATCCCCAACGCTGCCGCGCCTCTGATGGTGCCAAGTTCGAGCGCGGTTTCGGCCGGGATTATGCCGACGTCGCCGCGGCCGTCTTTGTACAATACAGCCGCCAGATATACGGAGCGCAGCGTTTCGAGCAGGTTGGAGTTGTTCCCGGCATCGGTACCAAGGCCCACGACGGCGCCGTACTCCAGCAGTTCAGGCATCAGGCCCTGTTGGGTCATGCGAGCGCCGCCCTTGATAGCGGCCGTCGGGCACATCACGACCGCCGCTCCACGTTCGCCAATCAGCCGCGCTTCATCATCGCCGATGCCAAGGCCATGGGCCAGCGTCATACCGGGTGTCAGTACGCCCAGACGGTCCAGGTATTCGGTGGGAGTGCAGCCATGGGTTTCGGCGCAGTGCCGAATCCAGCGAGGGCCGTTGTTGTAGTGGAGCGTGGACCTGGTGGCGCGGGATTCGGCGATGGCGTGTGTAGCAGCCAGCAACTCAGGGGAACAAAACTCTGAGGAGAACGGCATGGCCCAGGCGCCCACCAGACCGTCCAGGGCGCCGTGGTAGCGAGCAACCGTTTCTTCCGTCATGCGTACTGCTTCATCGGTGTCGTACACCGGCAGGTTCAACGGGTTGGGACGATCCAACACGTTCCAGCCGACGACGATGCGGCACCCCGACCGGTGATATGCCTCGATGCACACGTCCAGGTGAGTGGTAGTGCCAGGATCGACGAAGGTAGTAGTCCCGTATTTCAGCAACTCCGTGATGGCCAGCAGAGAGGTGGCGTACTCATCGTCGGGAGTCATCGCGGCCTGTAGCCGAAACACGTTCGGGAGATAGTCCGCGCCCAGGTTGTCCGGGAACAAGCCCCGGACTGCGTGGGCATAGCTGATGTGCATGTGACCATTAACGAAGCCGGGGGTCACTACCATTCCGGCGGCGTCGATCACGGTGTCGGCGATGTCGCCGCCCAATTCGGAGGCTTTGCCAACGCTACTGATCTGGCTGCCGGTGATGACGACGGTCCCGTCGGCGATGATGCGACGTTTGGGGTCCATCGTTACGATGTACCGGGCGTTTTCTATCTTGACGGTCGGCTGGGACATATCCACTCCACGCAACTGACGCTAGCTTGAATCAGTCGTTCCAATCGCGGAAACCCCATCGGTTGAATGAGGTGACTTCTGCCGGCGAGCGGCGATTGGTCGGTCCGAAGCTGCCGCGGGGATAGCCCACAGGAGTCAGGCAAATCATCTCGGCATATTCCGGAAGGCCGAGGATTTCGCGAACCTCGTCCTCCTTGCGATTGAGGACGGTGGTGATGCGAGTGCCCAACCCGAGGGCGCGGCCGGCCAGGAACAGGTTTTGAATGGCCGGCCAGATGGATGCCGCGTGGCGACCGCGCTCGATGGGCTGATCTTGCTGATACCCGCTACCGCGCGAATGGTCCGCGCAAACGACAATCATCGCCGGAACTTCGGGCATGTGATGGGCCAGGTAACGGGCATGGCGGTACACCCGGGATTCGGTGGGCGACGGTTCCCAGCCCATGGCGTCCAACCAGGTTGTTTTGTAGAGCTCGCCCAGCCGCTGCACGGTTTCGGGATCGTTGACTACCACAAACTCCCAGGGCTGCGTGTTTCCACCATTGGGGGCGCGAACGGCAGCATCGATCATCTGCTGTAAGGCACCTTGTGGAACCGGGTCTGGCCTGTACCGTGTGATCTGGCGCTGGCTGTAAATCGCTTCAAACAGGTCAATCCGGCTGTCCATAACTCTCTCCCTTGGCGAGGTGCCCTATTGATTGCCGCATTATAAACTTTCCGAACTCTGAGGGTTCACCGAGACAGAGCAATCAACACGACTCCGGCAACAATCAGAACCGCGCCTAGGACGCGGCCACGAGTCACCCACTCTTTCAAGACAATGGCTCCCAGTACCAAGGCAAACAGCGAACCTACCTCTCGAACGGGCGCTACAAAACTCACGTCGGTAATGCTCATCGCGGTCAACACCAGACCGTAGGCGAGGAACAACAACACTGATGCCGTGATTACGCTACGCCACCCGTTGCGCCACTCCTGGGCTATGCTGGAGACGCCGTAGTTGCGGATTATGTAAGGCGCCCAGCCAACGGCAACCCCCACAGTCATGAGATAGAGGTAGAGGAAGGGGCTAACATGCGCGACACCGCGCTTGTCCACGATGGTGTACAGGGCGATACAGATACCCGTGAGGAGGGCGTAGCCCAGCCCGGGCAGGTTCGCAAACAGAGTAGCCCTGGTCGTGAACTGTCGCAGTTGTCCCCACCACGCCGTCGTGTAGATGCCCACTACAACCGCGCCAATGCCCACCCACGCTACCGGCGTAACGGTTTCCCCCAGCGAGAAAACCGCCAGTATCGGTACCAAGCCGGGGCCGAAACCTCGCGCGATTGGATAAACCAGTGAGAGATCGCTGCGGGCCAGGCTGCGGCCCAGGAACAGGAAATAACAGATGTGGAGCAGGATGGTGGCAATTATGTACCAAAGTCCCACAACCTCGAAGGTAGTACGCAACGCCAACACCACGGCAATTGGGAGCGCACCAAAAACGCCGAACCCGGACAGCCACCAAGCGAAAACCTCCTGCCGTTGCGCTTTCTTCAGGAGCAGGTTCCAGGTGGCATGGGCGGCAGCCGAAGCCAGCACCAGAACCAAGGCCAACGCGGTGGTTGAGTCCTGCATGGCATGAACCTACGGCTTCATATAAAGAAACGCCGACGCGGAGAGGTGCGTCGGCGACGACATCAATGGTGGCGCATAGGGGATTCGAACCCCTGATCTCCGCCTTGAGAGGGCGGTGTCCTGGGCCGCTAGACGAATGCGCCACATGCGGCGCTACGACAGGAGCCGTAGCGGACACAATTATAGCAAACTCCAATGCGCCTGCAAGCGAGTTTGCTAAACTGAACTATGAACCGGAAATTGCGGGAGGAACGTTGAAACCAGGTAAATTGCCGCCGGGACTACTGGCGGAACTACTGACCGATGTTGGAACCCACGATTCAAGGGTAGTCGTGGGACCCGCCGTTGGCGAAGATTGCGCGGTGGTCGAAATGGGCGACCGTTTGCTGGTGGCCAAGTCGGATCCGATCACGTTCGCCACCGAGCGAGTGGGTTGGTACGCGGTACAAGTGAACGCCAATGACATTGCTTGCGCCGGCGCTGATCCTAAATGGTTCTTGCCAACGTTGTTAATGCCGGAGCATTTTACACCGGATGACGTTCGTGCCCTCGTTCGGGATATTGCCGATGCCTGCTCGGAATTGGGAGTGGCGATCATCGGAGGACACAGCGAGATCACCCTTGGAATCGATCGGCCGATAGTGACGGGTACGATGCTGGGCGAATTGTTGAGCAGGGATCAACTGATAACGTCCGGAGGCGCTCGCGACGGAGATAGCATTGTGCTTTCGACCGGCGTGGCAATTGAAGGTACGGCAATTCTGGGCACGGAATGCGCTGATGATCTGAGAAACGCCGGCCTGGATACTGCGACCATCGAACGAGCGGGCGCGTATCTGCGGGAGCCTGGGATCAGCGTAGTGGGAGTGGCAAGGGCGCTGCGTGGATCAGTCGATGTTCACAGCCTGCATGACATCACGGAGGGAGGGATTGTCACCGCTCTGCGGGAAGTCGCGGCCGCGTCAGATCTCGGAGTGGTTTTTGAGGCGGAGAGCACGCCGGTGCTTCCCGAGTGCGAGATGATTTGCGCGGCGCTTGGCGTGGATCCGATGGGCCTCTTGGGGTCCGGAGCGTTGTTGGCCACGATGCCATCTATTGAAGCGCCCAAAGCCCTGCGGGCGTTGGATTCCATCGGCGTAAACGGTTGGGAAATTGGCCAGATGATTGAAAAGGCAGATGGCATGTGGCTGATTGATCGGACCGGGGAGCACGAGTTGCCGCAGTTCGAAAGGGACGAATTGGCGCGTTATCTGGGTGAACGAAACGCGCGAGACTCTTGAGAGTTGCCGCCAAGCCGCAGCAACAGAAAACGAGAAGCGCCGCCCATGAACCGGGCGGCGCTTTTTGCAACCGGTTTTATGCCGGCGGCTTCCTGAGGCCGGCCACCGTGGCGAATCAACTATCAAGGTACACGTTTATGCAATCGCGGAGCTGCGCGAGCGTAATGTTCCCGCCCGTGATTGTTATGGAGACTTTTTTGCCGCGGACCAGCTCCGGGTGTCGTACCGCTCCGGCCAGGGCAGTTGCCCCGGCGCCTTCCGCGAGAGTGTGCGCTTTTTCCACCAGCATCGCCACGGCGCGTTTGACGTCGTCCTCGCTGACGAGAAGAAAATCGTGGAGGCGATGTCTCATGATCTGTTGCGGCAATTCGTAGCCGACCGCAGTGGCCGTGCCTTCCACCCAAGTTTGCATCGGAGCGGATACCAGTTGTCCCTGCTGCCAGGACAAGAAAGCAGCCGGCGCGGCTTCCGACTGGACGGCAACCACCTGGATGGCGGGATTAACGGCTCCGGCAACCACGCAAGCGCCGGAAACGCCGCTGCCGCCGCCAATAGGTAGCATCATTACCTCCACGTCGGGCAGGTCCTCGATAATTTCGAGGCTGGCGGTGCCGACGCCTGCGATCAAGGCCGGTTCGTTCACGGGGTGGACATAGCGGTAGCCTTCCTCCTGGGCGAGTCGTTCGCAATGCTCCCTCGCCTCATCGAAGTTGGCTCCGTAGAAAATCAGCTGAGCGCCCAGGGCTTCCATGGAGGCCACCTTGTTGGGGTTGGCATCTACCGGCAGGCCGATGAGCGCGCGGGCGCCGAACATGTGGCAGGCGCTGGCAATGGATTGGCCATGGTTGCCGCTGCTGGCGGTAATCACGCCGCGCGCTCGTTCCTCTTCGGGCATGCCAGCCAATAGGTTGATACCCCCGCGAGATTTGAAAGCCCCTAGGGGTAGGTGTTCTTCGTGTTTCAGGTACACCTCAGCTTCCAGGAGATCGCTGAGAGCAGATGAATATGTGAGTGGGGTTCTGGGGAAGTAGGGTGCGATGGTTGCGCGAGCCTGGAAAACGTCGGGCAGGGTGGGAATGTTCACGTCAGCGGCTCCGAGATAGTTGAATTGGCGAAAACGTTGCCGCAAGCAGATTAGGCAACGGCACATCAAGTGTCAACCGCGTTGAACCATTGGGGATTGCTTTGTATCTCAGTGCAACGGAAGACCGAAATAATGTATCAGCCGTGGCATGTAGTACCGTTACACTAATAGTGTAACAAAAATGGAGACAACCCGGCCTGTCAATGTACATCTGGGTAAAAAAGTTCGCTGTCCGCAGATGCCCACTATCACCGTGCTGCCAGTTACCCTATTAGTACTACACTGAGAGAACCGATTGGCAATTACATTGCATGGCTCGATTACACATCCGATGGGAATGTAATTAACGGCCGACGTAATGTAGCAGGTGCGCCGGCCCGGAGAGGCCGCCGACGAACGTTGTATCCGTACTCCCCACTAGTACCGGCGGGATGCTGGGAGTACACGCAAACAGGGCAACCGTAAGAAACCGGCGTTACATGTCGTATTGATCTGACAGCCGTTACATTTTCGACCGGCTCACTGCTGTTGGAAACCCGCAGGAGGTTCCGAACCGGTTGGATCGCCGAGCTGAAACGAGGTATGAGTCGCCGGTCGGCGGACGCACATGGCGGAGTGGTCATGGGGCGCTCTTGAGCTCAATCGGCCAAAATCGCCGAAAATTGGAAAAACACGGTTTGGAAATCGCTAGCAGGCAGTTGCCTGGTGTGGCAAAATACCGACGTATCAAGCAGTGTTCTGAAAGATTATAAAAATTCTTTTAGAAACTTTTATACCTCGTCTTGACATCGGCTGAGATTGTCGCTAAACTGACTGGTGTAGAGCTTGAAGGCAACGGAATGTAACCCGTCCGATTGAAAGCAGTGGGTTACCCAAGAATTTAGTGCACGCTGGAGGTGTACTATGGCACGGAAAACGAAATTGATGATGCGCGTAGAAAAGGAATTCGACCAGCCGTTGGAGCGTCTGTTGCCTGCGCTGGTCAACGACCAGGGTCTGACCGCGACGGCGGACACCCTGGGAGTCAGCAAGGCGACCCTGGGCTATTGGATGTTGAAACTCGGAATCAACGTGCGCCGGGTAGCGCTGGCCCCGGGCGAGGTGCTGGAAGTGAAGCGCATCAACCAGTGAAACTACGCCGCAGGTCCTGGTGGTACAGACTGCGGCGCAGCGCGGCAAACTGGCGGGTCGAAGGCGAGCTGACCCGCCGGCGAGCCCGTCCATCGCGCAAACGATGGACAACAAGACGCCCCGGCCGGTGGCAAATGGCCGGGGCGCTTTGATATGTGGGTGGGACGACGCTCAGTTGCGTCGTCCGAGAGAAGACGGCGCGTGTATCAGCCTTTGAAAATGTCCTCGGGCAGAAAGGCAGACACCGTGACGTTGGGCAGGTCCACGATGTTGGAAACGCGCAGATCGACGGCTACGCTGCTGATTATGTAAGCCTGCTGAGCCGTCCATCCCCGTTCCTGGAGCAGCGCGATCATGTTGAGCAGGGCGTTACGAGCCGCCAACGTAAGGCTCTGCAAGCCCTCTTGGGCGCCGTCGGGGTGGATGGGATAGCCGACGGTGGCGATGAAATTGCGCGGCGCGGCCCATTCGGGCGGCAGGAAGTAGTCCGGATGGGCGTAGCGCGGCATGGTTATGTTATGCCGGGCGGCCTGTCCCTTGTGTACATGGAACCTGACGGTACAGGTAGCGCCCATCTCGATAGCGGTGATGCAGACTTCGCCGTCGCCCTGGGCGAAGTGACCGTCGCCGGCGGAGTAGAGGCCGCCACGAACGGCGACGGGGATAAAGAGCCGGGAACCGGTGGTGATCTGCTTGGCGTCGATATTGCCGCAGTTTTCGCGCGGCGGCAGAGTACGCAGGCCCTCGTTGGCGATCTGGCCGCCGGCGGGAATGGCGTCTTCGGGGTCCGGGGGCGCGGCCGTACCGCCGCGATTGACCCAATCGGCTTCGCGGGCGGCCCAGGCGGCGACCTGCTCATGGGAAGGGGCTAGCCCGGCGGTCCCCATAAAGGAACCATCGGGGATGCGAACGCCGGGGAGCTGCGATGAGGTGGCCCAGCCGTCTGAAATGTCCCAGTGCACGAGGTAGGGATCTGTGAAAACCTCGGCGAGGAATCCGGCCCCAGGGCGATTGCGGGTCCAGCCGCGCGGCTGGGCGGTTATGTCAACGTATTCGATTTCCAGGAGGTCGCCGGGTTCTGCTCCCTTGACGTACACCGGGCCGGTTAGGGGGTGGGCAACCTTGGCGTCCAGGCCGGCGAGGTCGGCCTCGGTCATGCCGGGCTGGATCTGGGAGTCGGAGGCGTCGCGGGTTTCGAGGATGACCTCCTCGCCGGGGTCAACTTCTACGATGGGCGTGATGTCAGGATGCCAGCGGTTGTGACCGAGGTGGGGTTCTTCTTTGAGGCGTTTGGCACGGTCGATGGTGATGGACTGCATGGTTTCCCTCCGATGCGAGCAATGTGTACGTGAGCATTATGTCAGGTGCGAGCAGTATAAAGTAAGGGCGGGTTTGAAAACCCGCCCCTGCGTTGAGCCGCCGCTAGTATGGCCCTTCCTATTCCAGCTATTGAGCGGTTCCGTGGTACCACTTGTCGATAATCGGGGCCACAACGGTAGAATGGGATTGGAATGCGTCCTGAATCTGGCGAATACCTACCGGGGAGCCGTCAAATTCGTCGGCATAATCTTCGACCAGAGAAGAGAGATAAAGGTTACGAAGTCCCTCACGGAAGACGGCATCCCCCAGGGTGTTATAGAGTTCGAGGAAAAACTGGCCGCCCAAAGCATAGTTGCATCGGTAATCATAGATAACTCCGGCGGCGTCCAAGCGCTCCAGCAGTGCGATATTGTCGCCGGCCGAACAGTAGGTGTAATCGATGGATATCGGCTCCCCGGTGCGCTGGTTTTCCGATATGGCTGCCAACAGTTCGGCCAAGCCCTCGTCGAGCCAGTTGGGATTGTTGCGCCAGTAGAAGTGAGCCACTTCGTGGGCCATCAAGTGGCCCGCGTAATTGGCAGAACCGCTGCCATCGTCGGCATCATACTCGGGCAGCATCACAAAGTAGTCTCCGTAGTGGGTGCCATGGGAGTAGCCCAGCACTGCGGTTCCGAAGAGCAACCCGACGTAGTTGGACGGCATGGCTGTGTCCATGAACTCTTCGACGCTCGCGACGCTGTGTTCCAGCAAGTCCATGCTGCGTAGTGCGCCCGGAGCCGTGCGGATGATGGCGAGGTCAGTGTTCCCAGTATGAGTGAGCGTTACTGAGCGGCGCTCTACGGAGGCTCGCTCAGGGTCCAGCAAAGGGCGCAAGAAGGCCGGCGCCGCCTCGTTCACGCTGTCCATCAGGGCTACTACAGGTGCCCACTCGTCGGTGATGCCGCCCTTGAGGGTGGGATGCGCCAAGACCTCCCGGAGGGCAAAAATCTCCGTGTAGGCCAACCAAGCCATGGCTTCCAACGCGGCAGTGTCGGTTGGTTCCAGGGTGTCCAGGAATGGCATATCCACGATGTCGCGGGCCAATGCGCTGTCCTCATCGTGGATGTAGTACAGGCTGTTCACCGACCGGGCGGCGTCATCGGTTAGGTTATCATCCAACCAAGATTTGCCGGAGATAGCTTGCGCCAAATCCACATCCTGATCTGCAATTCGAGCCAAGCGTTCAATGGTGGTTAGCTCGAACTCGTCCAAGCCATCCACCAGCCAAGTCAAGCCAGCGAGCCGAGTGGTTAGCGTTATCTGGTTTCTTGCCATATACCGCAGGTCGGACAATATACCGGCTTCGGTCTGAGTAATGTCGTCCGCCACCCAGGGGAGAGCAACCAACTGCTTCGCCAAATCCACATCTAGCAGGTCGGAGGTCTCCCACAATATTTCGACGACTTGGGATTCAGGTTGAGTGACGTCGTCCGTTAACCACGACAGATTTGCAATCTGAAGAGCGAAGGTTGGGCGATCATACCCAGTATCGCCGATGCGCTCGATAGCCGACTTTTCGGGGCCCGTGATGCCGTCGGCGACCCAAGGGCGGTCCAGCAGGATGCGGGCGACCGGAGGGTTGGTCTCTGCAAGCGTTGACAGTTCTCTTGCTGCCGCCCTTTCGGATTCGTCGATTCCGTCGGCTACCCAGGGCAACCGGGCGATGCTTACCGGCGTCGGAGTTGGCGTTGGGACAGGAGTGGGTTTCGGCGTGGGCCTAGGCGTAGGTTCGGCTGTGGCAGTAGGTATTGGAGTGGGGACGGGACGCGGAGTATAGGTAGGCGCCGGCGTGGCAGTAGGAACTGACGTGGGAACAGCGGTGGGCGTGGGCGATACAGGCTCTGTGGCCGGAGTACTCGCGGTCGAGGGATGAAGTTGGGTTGCTCCTGTTGGCGTGGCAGTGAGGTTGTAGGTAACTTCCGATGGTGAGGACGTGGTGGCCGGCGACGAATCGGACTGGAGTGGCCACGGCGTTTCGATTGCTTCGGTGAGTATGGCTAATCCGTATCCTGTGCCGACCGCGGCAACCAGCAGGAGCAGGACTATGGAGATTGTTGCGAAGCGCATCTATTAGAGCCAGTGGGAATGATGAGGAGCGGGCACAAGGCCCGCTCCTGCGTGGGGGGTTGCGTCGGGTTCACCCTTCGACAGGCTCAGGATGAGCGGAGATCGGTTAGAGAGACCAGTTGTCGGGGAGTTCGGGGGTTGGGAGGGGGCGGATCATGACTTCGACCATGGCGGACTGGCCTTCCTCGGTGGCGCGAATGGCGCGGCGGAAGGCGGATTGCAGGTCGTTGGGATCCTCGACGCGCTCCGAGTAGCAGCCGAGGCCGTTGGCAACGACGCTGAAGTTGCCGCCGAGGACGGCCACCTCGGGGGGCGTGCCGTTGGGGTCTTCCATGCCCATCATGCCACCGCCGGTGCCGCCGTTGTTGATGACCACGGTGAGGATGGGCAGGCCCATCCGTCCCGCGGTCTCTAAGTCCATGCCGGTCATGCCGAAGGAGGCGTCGCCGAGGACGTGGACGACGAGATGGTCGGGCCGGCCGAGCTTGGTGCCAATTGCCGCGCCGACGGACCAACCCATGGCGGCCATGCCACCCATGGCGACGAAGTTGCGCGGCTGAGTGGTCATCCAGAAGGGGACGACGTAGCCGCGGCTGCCGCCGGCGTCGTGCAGCGCTATGGTGCGCTCCGGGTCAATGACCTGCTGGAGTTCATGAACGACGCGGTAACCGTTGGTGGGAGTCTCCTGGTCAGTAAACCGGGGGAGCCATTCGGCATGAGATTTCTCGTGGCAGGCGCGGATCTCGTCCACTACTTCCTGCTTGATGCCGCCGCCGTTGGGGCCGATGCGGGCGCGGACGGCGTTGATGATGGCGCGGAGGGCCAGCTTGGCGTCGGCGAGCATGGGGAGGTCGACCTGGTAGGTCTTGTTGAGGTCGGCCTGGTCGGCGTTGATGTGGATGATGCTGACGCCCTCGGGGATGGGGCGGCCGTCGGTGCCGTTGGGCTGGCGGAAGGAGTTGCCGACGGCGAGGACGACATCGGCCTTGCGATTGATTTGGATCGCCGCGCCCGAGGCGTAGCGGCTGCGGGGATAGACGCCGCCGCCGAGGGAGAGGGGATGGTTTTCGGGGATGATGCCCTTGGCCATGATGGTGGAGGCGACGGGCATGGAGAGCATTTCCGCGAGCTCCAAAACCTCATCGGCGGCGTTGGCGGACATTGCGCCGCCGCCGGCGTTGAGGACGGGGAAGCTGGCGTTGACCAGCATGTCGGCGGCACGCTGCACCTCGTCCTCGGCGGGGCCGGACTTGCCGGGGGTGCCGACCGGGGTGTAGGCCAATACGGCGTCATCGGCCTCGGCGGTCATTACGTCCTGGGGCATTTCGAGGACGACCGGGCCGGGGGACCCGGAGCGCAGGGCGGTGAAGGCGCGGCGCATGACCTGGGGGATGTCCTGGACGCGGGTGAAGGTGCCGCGCCACTTGCAGAGACCGTCGAAGATGCTGGCGGAGACCTCCTGCTGCCACTCCTGGCCGAGGTTGCGGAGGGGATGCTGTCCCATGAGGAGCAGCACGGGTACGTTGTCGGCGTAGCAGCCGGCGATGCCGGTGAGGCAGTTGGTGGCGCCGGGACCGGTGCCGGTCATGGCGACGCCGACCTCGCCGGTGGCGCGGGCATAGCCGTCGGCGATCTCGACGCCGAGGCGTTCGTGGCGGGCGGCGAAGGGCCGGATGGAGGAGGCCCGCAGGGGACCCCAAAGGGGGTTGAGGCCACCGCCGGCGAATCCGGATATGTAGCGTATTCCTTCCTGTTCAAGGGCTTTGACGACGGCTTCGGCTCCACGCATGGTTGCACCTCGCTTTGTGCTGAGTACGGCGGTGGGAGAGGTCACCCTCACCCTAGCCCTCTCCCGTCAAGGGAGAGGGGATTTTCGTGTTTGCCGGGATGATAGGGCAGCGCGGGTATGGGGTCAACCGGGATGCGGCTTTTACATCGATGAACAGGATAAACAGGATGAGCCGGATGTTTTCGGATTTGGATGGGGAATGTGTCTCAATGCGACCGGATCCGGATATTGATTTGGCGGTATCAGGATGGTGGTTCGACAAGCTCACCATGAGCGGATTTAGGCTCACCATAGGCGGTTTTAGAAATGATTGAGGCAGGGAGGACAGGACAGGCTGAAGATAACGGAGCCGGAGGCGGCTGGGTCGCGGCTGATACGGCAGCAGTCGGGGCAGTCCAGCGGGTGGTCCTCGTATTTGGAGTCGAGGGGTCGGCCGGTGATGCGGCGCAGTTCACCCAGGGTGGTAATGGATGGCGCGGGTTGGCTCTGGATTTCTGCGAAGACGCTCTGGAGGGAAGGCGGGATTGGGTCCGCGGCGATGGCGAGGTCGAGGTCATCGGCGAGGCGGCGGAGGCGACGATAGAGAACATTGAGGTGTCGAAGGGCGTCGGGTTGTTCGATGGAACGGAGCCAATCGCGGCCTACGGAGTGGGCGGTTTGGAGGGTGTCGACGTGTGATTTGGAAAGGCCATGTTCGATCACGACAGACCGGAGGGCGCGGGCGAGTTGCCAACGGGAGCGATGGGGGAAATGCCAATGCACACAGGCGGCGGTCGCGGCGTGGCTGCCGGACCGGCGCAGGTACTCGGCAGCGTCCGGAGCGTTGCCGAACGCGAGACTGACCTGGGCAAGGTTGAGAAAGTCGCGGCTGCGTTTCCGGTGGAGGGCTACAGTACCGATGGCGATTGCTCCTTTATCACTGACATGGATGCACAGCTAGCATGGATGCGCAGGATGAACCGGATTATTGATTGGAGCGGTAGTGGGCGGGCTCGGCGCCCGCCCCTACGCATGTTGGTTAGTCGGTGTGGTGTTTCGGTCGGCGATCTCCTGGGGGTTCGGTCGGTGGTTTTTGCGGTGGGCGAGAGGCAGGGTTTTCGCTTCGTTGTCAGCATACGGCCGGGGTCACGCAACTATTTCGACGGCAGTTTGGTGCGCTGGGGTCCTTCGATCCACCGAAAGCGGACTTTCGCCGGCTCAAGAAGAGCGGATCGTAAACCTTAGCACCCGGGTCCGAAGGGTCCCGGTGACCCAGTGTGGCACCGCCGGTGAACAGGTATGTCAATATCGGCCTCTTGCCACCTGGATCGGTTGCGATTTTGAAACTGACGGGGTTGGCCATCGAAGGGAAAACCTGCCTCTACTGGTATCGGATGTGAACAGCTGTTTGCCTAGACAAGATTAGGATATAAGTTCGATTAGGCGGTGTCAAGGGGGGTGTCAGAATCAGGATTCACCGGCCCCGTATCAAGTACGGGGTGACGTTATTTGGGGATTTACTGGATTCCCGCGAAAGCGGGAATGACGGGAGGGCAGCGGGAATGACGGGAGGTGAGTCCGGAATGACGGTTACGCGGGGGAACGGCGATTAGATTCCGGCTGCGCAGAGTTGGGGCAAGTTTTTCCGCCGTGGACGGAGGGTTCGGCGCTTTAAGGTTGCAGTCTTGTCACGGAGAGACGCCGACGAGTACCAATGGGACTGCGGGGACGCCCCGGCCCTGCCGGACGACGTTCATCAGATCGCGCTCGTAGTAGGGGACGCCGGAGGACATCTCACGTTCCAGTTCTTTCATGGGCAGGATTTCGATGCCCACGTCGATGATTTCGGATACGTAGAAACTCAGGTGTTTTACAAAGAGGTCGTGGGCGACGAAGGCGTATTTGCCGAATTGAACTTCGACGGCTACGCGGTCTTTTACGAAATCGGTTTGGTTGTAAGACATTATGGGCGTGTGGCCGGCCTGCTCGATCTCTCGTTTTTGATCGTGCTCGGGCAAGCTGTAAATGCCACGAAGCAGTTTCTCATCGGAGGCTACCCAAAAGGTATTCCGGCTTTCACTCCAGCCGTTCCCCCGGAACCCAGTTTTGAAGGCGTTGTTCATGTCCGCGGGCGAGTACAAGAGCCGTCCGCGCATTGTCCTCTCTCTTGAGACCTTGGTGCGACAAGCTTCTGCATCAACGTTTTCAATCACCTGCTCCACTTCGTCCCAAAGATGCTTGCGGTGAACGAGGAGGTATTCGTGCCCGTTCAGGTGAGAGTACAACGCTTTGATCTGCATCAGTGGCCGCCGTTGGGTTTGGCCGGGTTGTAGATGGGCTTTCCCATGGGGCGGGTCCGCAGCGTGCCCTGCTGCCACAATCGGATACGGTCGGCGGCCAGTTCAACGTACTCCGGGACGTTATCGCAGCCGTAGGCGATGCGTTCGTGCATGAGGGCGGCGACCACTGATGAACCCACTCCCATGTAGGGGTCGAACACCGCATCGCCGGGGTTGGTCATGGACAGCACGAGGCGCTCGACCAACTCGACTGGGAACTGGCAGGGGTGTACGGTTTTTTCGGGGTGATTGTGCTTGACGTTGGGGAACTCCCAAACATCGCTGGGGTTTTTACCCTTGGGGTTGCCGGAGAGTTTGCCGACGTTGGGGCCCTTGAAGTGGCGCTTGTTGGGGTACTTGGACGGCACCCTTATGGGGTCGAGGTTCCAGACGTAGTTGTCGGATTTGGTCCACCAGTTGATCGTTTCATAGCGACCAGACAATCGCTTGGAGCTGTGCAAGCCGTGTCCGAAGTGCCAGACGATGCGATTTCGCAACTGCAAACCGAGGTTTTTGAAGACTGGATAAAAGAGGGTATCGAGGGGGATGATCTCGCCGTCGTTCACGTAGTTGCCTACCTGCCAGCAGATGGAACCCCGGGGATGCAGCACACGAACACATTCCTCTATGACGCGCGCTTGGTCAGCCAGATACTCGTCAATGGACGTTCTGGATTCGTAGGACTTGCCCAGGTTGTAGGGCGGCGACGTTACGACCAGTTGGATGCTTTCATCGGGGATCTTCCCTGCGAAAGAAAGGGCGTCTTCGCAGGCGATAAAGAACCGCCCTTCGCCGTTGGCACCGCTGCCGTTGGGTTGTACCTGAACCAGCAGGGGCTGGTAGGTATCGGCCGCTGCTTCGTTCGGTTGGACGGCAAAGCCAACGTGTGGGACAACCTGATCTTCCATGGTGTGATGGTACATCAGTCGTCCGAGGTCGTAAACCGGGATTGTGTCACTTTGTCGGTGGGCGCGGGCGCATACTCCGACAGGCTCAGGATGAGCGGGCGGAGGTTGGTTGATTGTTGGCGGGGGTGTGGGTATTATCGCGGCTACTTACGCGGGGAGTTTTACCCCTCACCCTGACCCTCTCCCGCAAGGGGAGAGGGGATTTGCGACGGGATTGCCGCGCTTCGCTCGCAATGACAGATCGGGTTCGCAATGGCGGGTTACTTTACGAGATTGCCACGGCGCTTTGCGCCTCGCAATGACATATAGGAGAAACTATTATGCCGCAGGCTCATGAGTTGATTGTGCAGTTTTTGGGGGAGGCGGGGATTGACGCCGTGTTCGGGATTCCGGGCGGCGGGACGGGACAGATTTTCGCGAATTTGGTGGGGAAGGAGCCGGAGATCAACACGTACCTGGCGCGGCATGAACAGACGGCGGCGATTATGGCCGACGCGTACGCGCGGGCGACGGGGAAGCCGGCGGTGATCATGGGGCAGGGGCTGTTCATGGGGTCGAACGCCTCTTTCGGGATCATGGAGGCGATGCTGTCGTCCAGTCCGATGGTGGTGCTCACGGATACGTCGGACGGCGGCGTGGGCCAGCATCCGGCGAACCAGTCGGGGGCCGGCGAGTACGGGAGCATCGACCTGCACAACATCTTCCGGTCGATGACCAAGTACACGACGCTGGCGACGTCGCCCAAGGAGGCGGCGCTGGGGGCGCAGCTGGCGATCAAGCACGCGACCAGCGGCCGGCCGGGGCCGACGTGCCTGCTGATGCGGTCGGCGTCCATTGGCGGCGAGGTTGACATGGAGACGCCGCCGTTCATCCACGACACGGCAGGCTACCTGAACACGGCCAAGCCGCAGGCGGCGCCGGCGGACATCGAGCGGGCGGTGGAGATACTGTCGCAGTCGCGGCGTCCGGTGATCGTGGCGGGCAACGGGGTACACATGGCGCGGGCGCACGGGCTGCTGCAGCAGTTGGCCGAGCAGTGGAACGCGCCGGTGGCCACCAGCTACAAGGGGAAGTCGGCGATTGCCGAGACGCATCCGCAGTCGGTCGGGATGGTAGGCATCTACGGGCAAGCGGCGGCGAATCAGGCGGTGGGGGACGCGGACACGGTGATCGTGGTGGGGGCCAAGCTGAGCCCGCAGGACACAGTGCGGGAGCGGCCGACGGTGTTCAACCCCAAGGGCCAGCGGATCATCCAGATTGACATCGACGACCGGAACGCGGGCTGGACGTTCCCGGTGGAGTTAGGGCTGATCGGCGACGCCGGAAGCATCCTGGGGCAGCTGGTGGAGGCATCGGCGGATGCGTCGGCGAGCACGTCGGGTCAGCGGAGCGAGTGGGCCGGCGCGCTGTCGGGTCGGAAGGCGGAGGCCGGGTTCTACGAGGACGCGGGGCTGCACACCGACTCGTCGCCGGTACTGCCGCAGCGGGTGGTGCGGGTGTTGCAGGAGACGATGCCGGCGGACACGGTCTATGCGCTGGACGCGGGGAACAACCGGACGTGGATGGCGCACCTGTTCCAGTCGCAGCAGGCGCACACGTTCTTCTGTCCCGGCGGGACGGCCGGCATGGGCTGGGGACTGCCGGCGTCGGTGGGATTGCAGGTGGCGTATCCCGGGCGGCCTGTGGTGTGCGTAACGGGTGACGGCGGGTACATGATGACGGTGAACGCGCTATCGACGGCGATGCAGTACGACCTGCCAATCATCTGCGTGGTGTTCAACGACGGCGCGCTGGGAATGGTGCGACACCACCAGGCTCCGGGGCAGTACATCGCGTCGGAGTTCGCGGAGACGGACAACGCGGCGGTGGCGAGGGGGTTCGGGTGCTTCGGCGTGCAGGTGGCGGACTCCCGCGACCTCGCCGGAGCGCTGCGGGATGCGCAGGCGTCGGGCCTACCGGCGGTGGTGGACGTGCTGATCGACCGGGGGCCGAGTCCGGACGACTGGCGGGCGGATTTGCGAACGGCGGGGGAGACGTAGGGGGTCGTGGTTTTGCATGGATGCACAGGATCGAAAGGATATTGGGTTTGATGAGGGCGGATGATTATCCGCCCTTACGATTGGTGGTAGAGTATCAGAGTCGGGGGGGGGGGGGGCGGGGGCCCCAGGGGGGGGGGGCGCCCCCCAGGGGGGGGCAGCCCAGCTGCAGGCACCACCAGCCCCGCCCCCGGGCGGGAGGGGATGATGAGGGTGTT